>JAUWOY010000073.1 GCA_030611885.1 Chloroflexota bacterium
AGGCCAGCGTCCCCAGGATGAACCCTCCCACCACCGCGTTGCCCAACGTGGGCCACAGCCAGCCAGGGAGGGTTCTCTGCGCGGGAGGAGGTGACGGAGCGTCCCCTTTCGGCCGCCGTGACCTGCGCCGCCTTTTCACTGCCCGGGTGGCGGGCTGTACCCGAACTAAATTCAGCCCCACCACCCCGAGAAGCCCAGCCCAGGCCCAGAAGGTGGTGCGGGTGGCGGCGATGGCGATACCGAAGTTGATCTCGACGAAGTGGGTCACGAGAGCCGCCAGGAGGGAGAGGATGAGAAAGTGGTGGTCATGCAGGGGCGGCAGCGTTGATTTCTCCTTTGATTCTGATGAAGTAAGCATCCGTATGGCGAAGACGAGGGCGGTGGTGGTGAGGTAGACGGCCAGCCCGGCCACGATACCTATGCTGAGAGCCACGCCGAAGAAGTGAAGACCCACCTGCCACCAGGAGAAGACGATGGCGGCGAGGGAAGATACGAGTACCAGGCCCAGCAACTGCATCCGCTGTCGTTTCGTCTCCAGCAACCCCAGCCATTTAAGCCCGTAGTAGAAGATGCTCAAGAACAGGAACAGGTAAGCGGCCAGGCCTAACAGACCGGTGGTGGCGAGCACATCGAAGGTTTCGTTGTGAGCACGATCCACTAAGCCCGGTTCGTAGCGCCAGTGCAGAGGGGGATGGAAGCGGTTGTAGGCCACTTTGATGGATTCGGGCCCATAGCCCACCAGCGGACGGATGGGGTTGAATGGATCGCTGTGGCCGTCGGGGTACTGGAGAGGCTCGTGGGGCAGGATCAGATCCACCATGCCTTGCCAGTAGAGAATACGGGCGAAGGAGAATACCTCCCCCATCCGTCCCAGCCAGGACGCGCTCTGAAGGGATTGAAAAGGACCACCTGGAATGTTGACGAGGACGATGAAGCCCACCACGAGGGCAATGAGGGTGATGATCGTGATGACCGAGATCGCTCCCCATTTGCTCCGCCACGCCAGGGCCAGCAGCAGGAAGAAGAAATAGGAGCCGACGACGAACGCGAGCAGGGGGCCGCGGCTTTGAGCGTACCAGAGGGCCATCAGTTGTACGGCGGCGATGAACGTGTAGCCCCCCGCGCGCAGGATGCTGGCCCTGCCCACCTGCTCCCTGGTCAGAGTGGCTCTAGGGCCTTTGGGAGTTAGCATGGGTAGCGCGCCGGAGTCCCCAACTTGTTGGGGTTTGCCGCGCCGCCCCCCCAACAAGTTGGGGACTCCGATACCATGACCCTGCGAAATCCCAGAGAGAGCGGCTCTGAAGCCCTCCACCACGCGGCCGAGGGTGAGGGGAAAGATCATAACGAGATAGGCGGAGAGGAAGATGGGGTTGCCCATGTTGGCCGCCACGCGCTTCGTCGGATCGCCGATCCAGGGCAGCGGGTCGAGACCATTATGCTGGATGAGACCGTAGAGGGCGATGGGCAGGCTGTTGACGATGATGACGGCGAGCAGCCGGTCCAGTTGGGCGCGGGTGCGCAGCCCTTGCAGGATCATCAGGAAGACGACGACGTAGGAAAAGGTGGTGAAGGTCCCCTGCAGCCGCTCGTAGGAGCCGACCAGGCTGACCCAGGGTGTGACCGATAGAGCGGTGCTGACGAGATAGACCGCCACCGTGAACAGAGTGGGGAGCGCCAGCGGGGTGCGCCAGGTGAAGCCCAGGTCACCGTTGCCGCTGGCCCGCTCTTCGATGAGCTTTACCGTCCAGACGGCGGCCATCACCAGCGCAACGGTGCGCAGGATGGTGAGCTTACCTAGCTCGAAGGGGCGGCTGGAGTAGCCGTTGAAGAAAAGCGGGGTGACAATCACCGCCACCAGCCAGCCGACCTCGATGACCCTGCCGCAGAACGCGCTGAGTTTGGTTGAATTCATCTTCATGTCCCCCTCCACTGAACTGGCGTTTGGACAAAGTGAGAGAAACCAGGTTTTTCGCTCAAAAGTGCTTCTCAGGGCATCGAAAATGTCAGTAATCGTGTACATTTGGGATGCAAAGGGTTCAAAAACCTGGTTTCTGGCCGCTCCTCCGGGCTTGTCCAAACACTGAGATTATAGCATAATTGGGGAAGAGAGGCAACCGTAGGCGAAATGGCAGAGAACCTCGGATGACAGAAATACACGATGGTAAGCAGTCGGTTGAGACGAAACGCGCCCTCTCAACTACATAAGAAACAAGGCACGGCTGTGTCATTGCGAGGCGTTTTTTGCCGAAGCAATCTCCACCTCGCGAATTGGGGATCGCTTCGGCGGAAAAGCACCGCCTCGCGATGACACTTGGAGTTTCTGCCCTTATGAGTAGCGCGACCGCGCTATGGAGCAGCTCGCAAGGGCCCGATTATCGTGTATTTCTTCTATCCGTGGTCATCTCTCACACAGCGGAAAACGTCAGAATCAAGAAAGAATTCACGCTTTCTTCATCTCAAATTCACGCTGTCTTCACCCACAAACTGGCGAAAATATGGTATCATTTGTACACGATTAACCGCCCGCTCTTGCCTTCAAAGCTGGGAAGAGCCCACAAAGACAAAGAAAGGAGGGATGAAACGGAAAAGACAAAGTGTGTGTTCGGTTATGCATCAGAATCCAAAATCTAAAAAAGAAAGGAGGTGAACAAGAAATGATTAACAAGCTAAAGAGACTGTTAAAGGGTGAAGGAGGCATCACCGGGTTGGAGACAGCCATTATCCTGATTGCCTTTGTCGTGGTAGCCGCTGTCTTCGCCTTCACCGTTCTCTCGGCAGGTGTGTTCTCGGCCGATAAGGGCAAGGAGGCAGTCTACGCTGGCCTCGCCGAGGTCTCGGGATCAATGGAAGTCGTGGGTAGCGTCATAGCCTATGGCATGCCCGCCGGCGCTCCCGACACAGTTCAAACTATAGTCTTCAGCCTGTCCAACGTGGCAGGTGGGGAGGCCGTGGACTTTACCTTGCCCCCCAACAATAAGGTGGTGATTGACTACCGTGACGAGGACGATCGCTATACGGACCTGAACTGGACGTATGACGCTAAGGGAGTGGACGACCTCGATGTCCTCCTGGAAGCAGGGGAGCTGTTTGAGGTAACCGTTTGCATATCGACAACCGACCACACTCCTAACGTCACTCCTATGCTGGGGACCAACACGTCGTTCGCCATCGAGATCAAGCCCCAGACGGGTGGCACCATCGTCTTGGAGAGGACAACGCCCGCCGACCTCGACAAGATAATGGATCTCCACTAGAGGGGCCCGGTGGATCAAGGCCACTGAAATGGGGGAAAGTTCAACTCCTCCAGTCCCGATGAGCGGTTCGGCTGGGCTGTGAAGTTCGGTCGAACCGCTCGCTTATCATCTTAACAGTATCACTTGAGGCCTTGAGCCTCAGGCCAAGCACAAGATGAATAAGGCACGGCCAGGCACCAGTTCTATACTGGTCTTGTAGCTCTCATCGAGCTCAGACAACTACCCCGCCTCACCTGGCCGTGCCGGCGGGGTAGTTTTTTTGAAAGAGGGAGAGAGTTTTCATGGAATTAGAAGAGAGGGTGAAAATACTCGAAGGCGAGATTAAGATTCTGAAGAACGAGATACAGAGCACGCTGCTGGATATTCAGGAGCAGGTTTTAAGCCACTATTACCCCGTCCTCAGGGCAGAGGAATCTGCTCCTCCGGATAGCGTCGCCCAATCTATGGAATCTATCCGCGCTGAGCAGAAAAAGAGGGAGATGATAGAGGAGGAAACGCCCACCCGTGCCAAGACCAGGAAGGTCACCCTCGATGAGATAAGGGCCAAGGCGGCGCCAAAAGAAACCCCCGTCTCTCCCAAAGAAGAGGAAGAACCTTCCCAACCCGAGGAAGAAACAGACCCGGACACCATCGTGGAGTTGGCAGGGTGGTTGAGCGATAGCGTAGAAAAGATAGGGGGGGAACGTACAAGCAGACTGATAGGGGGATACGCCACGGAGAGACACATCGCCCCGGACACTAAGGATATCCTCATTGAGCTCATCTCGCTTAGCGATGATGGAAACCCTCCGGAGAAAGTGAGGATGACGGAGATGCTAGACGTCGTCCTGAAATTGAATAAGATATTGAAGATGAAGAAGCAAGCTGATATAGCAATAGCCCTCTCACTCATCGAGGAGGAGAACCTTGGATAAGGCACTGACTACAGTCTTCATGATCATAGCCAGTGTGACGTGCGCGGTATTGGTCTTCAACTCCCTCTACCCTGCCGTCATCCAAAGCAGCGATGCCATGACCAACATGACGCTCAGAGTGGACGACCGCCTCAAGAGCCAGATCGAGATCATTCACGCTGCCGGAGACGGCAACGATGCGCTGGTGTGGGTCAAGAATGTCGGTTCCCTGCGTATAGCAGCGGTCGAGCGCTGCGATATTTTCTTCGGCCTAGAGGGCAATTTCGCTCGTATCCCTCATGGATCAGGCGACCCTCATTGGACGTACGAAGTCGAAAACGATGATGAGTGGAAGCCCACGGCGACTTTGAAGATCACCATCCATTATGGGTCCTCCTTATCGGGGAGATATTTCGTGAAAGTGAGCATTCCAAATGGTATCTCCGACGAGTATTACTTCAGCGAGTGAACAATGGAAACATCAATTGCCACGCTCATTATCCTGACCGTTGTGTTGTTCGGCGTACTCACCATGACCCAGGTCTACCTCTCTGCGCAGGACACCATCCTGGAATCCTGGCGGGAGATGGAGGAGCGATTGGGAGATAGGGCCAGAACCCAGATCTCGGCAGTCGGGGCAGCAACAACTGACGGCAATAGTGTGACGTTAACCCTGGAGAACGAAGGAAGTACCAAGCTGGCCGACTTTGACCAGTGGGATGTTATCCTTCAATATAATGGCGCCGATAGCGAGGAGCACGTAGAATGGTGTCAATATGCCTCAGGGACAGGATGTTGGTGGTCAAAGGGGGTAATATCCGGGGATTTCGAGCCGGGGATACTCAACCCTGATGAACAAGTGCAGATAACCATCATACCGACAGAAGAAATAACACCCACTGGCAGAGCGATCATAGCTACCCCAAATGGCATCACCGCCTCGGCGGTCTTTACACGGTGAATCTAAGTTGATTTTGCTGAGAGCCGAGTGAGGCTCGACTCTTTTTTCACACATATTTCACGTAAATTTCACTTCACTTTTACCCATAGATTGAGAAAATTATGCTATACTTATTATAGTTCAACGGTTCAACACGTTTGTCATTGCTTGAGTGGGCTTTCAACGACGGGTCTTTGGGAGTTGACGGGAATAGCGAGCCGGAGTCCCCAACTTGTTGGGGTTGGCCGCACCACACCCCCAACAAGTTGGGGACTCCGACACTGTGGCCCTGCGAAATCCCAAAGAGTCTCAACGACAATCACCGCCGACGGTGCAAGAAAAGAGACAACCATGACGACAAGAGCAAGGTTCGAGAAAACAGGATTGGCCACCCAAACCATTGACGAGGAAACCCAGTTGGTGATTTTCAGGCTGGACGACCAGGAATACGCCCTGGACATCACCAACGTCGTGCAAGTCGTCCGCATGGTAGCTATCACCCCCATGCCCGAAGCGTCGGAGGTCGTGGAGGGGGTGATCAACCTCAGAGGCAAGGTCATTCCGGTCGTTGACGTCCGCCGACGGTTTGGCCTGCCGCTCAAACCCTATGATCTCAACACCCAACTGTTGATAACTCGGAGGGATGGTCGCATGATGGCCTTGATCGTGGACGTCGTCTCTGAAGTGCTGACCATGCCAACCAGCAACATCGAACCCCCTTCGGAGATCGCGCCGCAGATGGAGCGACTGTCGGCGGTGGGCAAACTGGGCGACAGGCTGCTGCTGATCCTTGACCTCGGCAGGGCCTTGACCTTTGAGGAGGAGCCGCGCCTGGCGGCGGTTCTGATGGATGGTTAGCTTGCCGATTTGAAACGGGTGTGTTTCATTTCGGTTGAGGCTAGACTTCGGAAGTTTTCAGCCGAGAATTCCAAAGGCAAAAGCGACTTGAAATCGCCTCAGAAACCGCTGGGTAGAGCACCTTTGAAACTTCCGAAGTCTTGTCTAACTCATTTGAAACACACCCATTTGAAACGAGGACACGCATGACCAGGGAACTCAACCTTACACAGGCGGATTACAAACGCTTCCGGGACCTTGTCCTGGAAAGAAGCGGCCTATACTTCCCAGAAGCCAAGCAGCGATCCCTGAGAAGGGGGCTGGGTGAGGCACTGGGGGCGTCTTCGTGTACCAGCCTGGATGAGTACTACAAGTTGCTCCAACACAGCTCCTCGAACAGTAGCGAGTGGGACAGCCTGGTCAGCGCATTGACGGTGGGTGAGACTTACTTCTTCCGCAACAAGGGCCACTTCGACGCTTTGGCCCAGCACATCCTGCCGGAGCTCATCGCTCGGTGGGAGCACAGTAACCGGCGTATCCGCATCTGGAGTGCAGGCAGCGCCACCGGCGAAGAGCCGTACTCCATCGCCATGCTCCTGTGCGAGTTGATCCCGCGCCCCGAAAGCTGGAATATCCTGATCCTGGCCACTGACATCAACCGAGACGCGCTGCGCAATGCCCAGCAAGGAGTGTATGGAGACTGGTCTTTTCGCGGCGTCGAAAAGCGCATCCAGAACCGCTACTTCCGCCGGAATGGCAATAAGCAGTTCGCCATCGCCGACGATATCAAACGCATGGTCACCTTCGATTACTTGAACCTGGTTGATGATTACTACCCGTCGCTTTCCAACAACACCAATGCGATGGACGTGATCCTCTGCCGCAACGTGACCATTTATTTCAACTCAGAGGTGACCCAGCAGGTAGTGGGCAGGTTCTACAAATGTTTGACCAACGGCGGCTGGCTGATACCGGGCGCTTCGGAGCCCAACATGGTCTTCTACCAGGACTTCGAACCCGGGAATTTCCCCGGGGCGGTGGTCTACCGGAAGCCGGCGGTGGCCAAAGCGAAAGTAAGGCCAGCGTTTGTGTTCGAGGCCCCAGCGCCTGTGGTGAAGGCGCCCAAGCCTGAACCGTTCCCCAGGGTCCTTGTCAGGAAAAAAGAGGATAAGCCGCCGCCGCCCCCCGATTCCTACGAGGAAGCCCTGACGCTGTTGCAGGCTGGCCGGGTGGATGAGGCCCTGACCAAACTGTACGAGAAACTCGATCAGGATCCCAGCTTTGTCCCAACGTACTACACGCTGGGCAGGGTCTACGCCAACAAGGGCGACCTGGCGGAAGCCCAAAACTGGTGCGAGAGAGCTATCAAGAGAGATAAACTGCAGGCAGAGCCGTATCTTATTCTCTCCATGATCTATCAGCAGTTCGGTCTGCTGGAAATGGCCATTGACATTTTGAAGAAAACACTCTACCTGGAGCCCACTTTCATCCTGGCCCACTACAATCTGGCGAACATCTACCGGCAACAGGGCGACGCCAAATTGGCTCGCAAATCGTTTCAGAATGTGCAGCGACTCCTGAAGGACAAACCCAGGGACGAGCTCATTCCTGAGGGCGATGGCCTGGTTGCGGGGCGCCTGCTGCAACTGGTGAAGATGGCGTTGGCAAGTGGGGCATAGACCGCTATAAGGCTCTAGCACCTGACCGGGAGGCTCTAGCACCCGTCCCCGGGTGCGTCTTTGGCGGCCCGATGACGGGCCTTGGAGCTTAGATCGCTCGAATCAACACAAAGAAAGAGGAGGGGAAAAGTGCAAGAGAAAAGAAAACTCAAGCGAAGGCATTTGATTTACTACCTGAGAGTTTTTGATGAGAATAGCGATCAACTCATTGGACACCTGGTAGATATTACGACCGAAGGTGCAATGCTAATTAGCGAAGAGCCTATTAAGGCAAACACCGTTTTTCAGTTAAGAATGGTTTTACCCGCAGGAATCGAGGGGAATAAGCCAATCTCTTTTGATGCCCAGAGCATTTGGTGCCACAAAGACGTCAATCCCAACTTTTACGCCTCTGGATTTCAACTGTTAAATCCTGCTCCGGAGGATGTTGAAGTGATTGAGTGGTTGATTGACGAATTTGGGTTTCGAGATTGATTAAGGAAAAGGACAATGGAACGAAAGCAAAACTGTTGGGAGTTTAAAAAGTGCGGAAGAGAGCCAGGGGGAACCCAGACATCCAAACTTGGCGTATGCCCTGCGGCAACTGATGCCTCCTTTAATGGAATAAATGGAGGAAAGAACGCAGGCAGAATTTGCTGGGCTGCCGCAGGTACACTCTGCGGTGGTCAAGTTCAGGGTACGTTTGCCCAGAAGCGACGTAATTGCGTGCAATGTGATTTCTACCAAATGGTCAGAGAAGAAGAGGGGAATAATTTCTCGTTAATGGCAGAAGTAGAGACAGACAGAGCCATGTCTGCCGAGAAGGTGCAGGCCATCCTGGAGGAGCGGGCGCGGGCGCTGGCCAGGGTTACCGATGTGGAAACAGACGAGGGTATGCAACTGGTCGTTTTCTCCCTGGCCAATGAAACATACGGCCTTCCCACCGACTACGTCAGGGAAGTGCAGCCTTTGCGGGATGCAAGCCCCGTGCCCTGCACCCCCAGCTTTGTCGTCGGCATCATCAATATCCGTGGCTCGATCTACTCGGTGGTGGATATTCGCCAGTTCCTCGGCGTGCCAGAGCAAGAGATCACTGACCTGACCAAGGTCATCCTGGTGAACGCCGCCGGGCTGGAGGTGGGCATCCTGGCCGACGACGTATTGGGGGAGACCAGCGTACCCCTGGATGAGATCAGGCCACCGCTGGCCACCCGGGGGGGTATCAAAGAGGAATACGTCCATGGGGTGACCAGTGATATGTTGATCATCCTGAACCTGGAGGCGCTGATGCGCGACGAGCGGATGGTCATCCACGAGGAAGTAGCATAAAATGGCATTTACCTATTTTTTCCGCGACGGGCAGACTTTGGACCTGATCGCCCAGCACGTAATCCCTGCTCTCAAGCGGCGCAGGTACATCAACGTGTGGGACGCCGGATGTGCCATGGGGCCGGAGCCCTATTCCATCGCCATCATCTTCAGGGAGAACATGGGACCTTTCCTGTTTCGGAACGTGAGAATCTTCGCCAGCGACGTTGACGAGAGCGATCGGTTCGGCGTGATCATTGCCTGTGGCCTCTATCCTGAGGAGCAAGTCAAGCGCATCCCACCAGAGATCCTGAGCAAGTATTTCTCGCCCAACGGCCCTTCGCCAGGCCCTTCGCCAGGCTCAGAAGGGACCTCAGGACAGGGTTATTTCAGGATCAGCGACGAGATCAGGAAGGCGGTCATTTTCCAACGACACGACCTTTTGTCGCTCGAACCCATCAGGGAGGAATTCGGGCTGGTGGTGTGCAAGAACGTGCTGCTCCACCTGCCGCCTGAGGGGCGAGTCGAGGTGATCAAAATGTTCCACCACGCGCTCTCTCAGGGAGGCTATTTCGTCACCGAGCAGACACAGAAATTGCCGCCGGGGACAGAGCGCCTCTTTCGACGGGTGACCAGCACCGGGCAGTTGTTTCAGAAGGTATAGCGACCTGCGGTCGAATGACCAATGAACAATGACCAATGAACAATGAGGAAAATGAGGATTACGAACTTGACTGAGCCCAAGAGTATGATATATTCCTCTAACGTCTACCTCATCCGGGGAGACTGGAACGCGATTGCGGACGTTAATACGCTGATTGACGTGGGCAACGACCCCGCCGTGATTGACAGGATCAGGGCAATGTCTACGGGGGTGGGCAAGAAAGCGGTCGAGCAGGTGATCTTGACCCACGGGCATTTCGACCACGCCGCTCTCTTGCCAGCCATCCGGGAGGCTTTTCAGCCGGTGGTATACGCCCACTCGGCCTTTGTGAAGGCGGACCACATCTTGAAGGACGGGCAGACGTTGCGCTGCGGCGACAGGATGTTCGAGGTCCTTTACACGCCAGGCCACTCTAACGATTCGATCTGTCTCTACTGCAAGGAGGATGGTGTCCTGTTTGTGGGGGACACGCCCGTTATCATCACATCTACCGACGGTTCCTATGAAGAGAATTTCGTCCGCGCCCTGGCGCGGATCTGCCGCAAGGACGTGAGGGCCATCTATTTCGGGCACGGAGACCCCCTGTTCGACGACTGTAACGCACGATTGCGCTCCTCGCTGAGAAACGTCAGGAAGAGCCTGGAACGGCGATCGAAGTTACGATACAAATAAGATCTCGAGGAGGTGAGAATTATAGAGTGATACGCAAACTTGAGAGCAAACCCCATGGGTGGCGGCCCACCAGCGAATCATGAAAACAGGCGGGCGTTCTGGAGCGAGGCAACCGTGTTGCTGGTCTCAATCAGGCAGGCGTTTTGGAGCGAGGCAACCGTGTTGCTGGTCTTACCCACCGACACGGTCGGCTTGTTCCATACTTGGCTATTTTCGGGGCAGAGAGGGGTAGTGCGTCCCCGCCAGGAAAGTGACCCCGAAAGATCGTAATTCACAGGAAATAAAAAATAGGAGGAGAAACGATGAATGACTATCTAATTTTTTTCGGGTGTGATCTACTTGGCGCTTTAATGTGTATTGGAGGTGTATATGCTCTCAGAAAGTGGTCGATGCTCACCAGGATGACCGCACTGGTCCTGCCAGGATGTATAGTTGTCGCTTTAATGGGCTTTATGTTCGGATATGAGGGTTTTAGCCTGGTTACCGCTGTTGTTGCCACGACTGTTGCGGCAGGGGCTTTGGTATTTGTAGTGCTGGTAATGGACAAGACTGCGGTTAAACCATTTGAGAAGCAGATGGTGGACGTGAAAGAGCAGCAAGAGTACCTGGAGCGAAATTCTAAGAAACTGGGCAGCGCCATACAAAAAATCGCTGCGGGAGATCTGGAGGTTGACCTGCAAAAGGAGCGGGATGATGAGATCGGTGGAATCATTGATAACGTTCACGCGGTTGTGGGTTCTCTGAACGGCGTACTGGCAGAAGCGGGAATGGTGGTCAATGCCGCGGTAGAAGGTAAACTGGACGTCAGAGGCGATGCCGCCAAGTTCGACGGAGACTTTGGCAAGCTGGTGCAGGGTGTCAACGATACGCTTGATGCTGTTGGCGCCCCTCTGAATGTAGCTGCCGAGTACATTGACCGAATATCCAAGGGCGACGTACCTGAGAAGATCACCGATGAGTACAAGGGCGACTTCAACGAGGTCAAGAACAACCTGAACGTTTGCTGCGACACGTTGAACGATGTGCTGGCAGAAGCGGGAATGGTAGTCGATGCCGCGGTAGAAGGTAAACTGGACGTCAGGGGCGATGCCGCTAAGTTCGATGGTGACTTTGGCAAGCTGGTGCAGGGTGTCAACGATACGCTTGATGCGGTCGGTGCCCCTCTGAATGTAGCTGCCGAGTACATTGACCGTATTTCCAAGGGCGACGTACCTGAGAAGATCACCGACGAGTACAAGGGAGATTACAACGAGGTCAAGAACAACCTGAACGAACTGATTGACAGCATGAACGAGATCGCCGGGGTGACGACGGAGATCGCAGCCGGGGACCTGACTGTCGAGGTAAGGCCGAGGTCGGAACAGGACAGTCTAATGAAAGCGCTCGTCAGTATGGTCGCCGGTCTCAGAGGGATGACCACGCAGACGCAGGAGAGCACGGTCAACATCACCTCCGCCACCGCCGAGATCCTGGCCGCCTCCAGCCAGATGGCCAGTTCGACCCGCGAGCAAGCCAGCGCCGTCAACGAGGTCACCAGCACGGTGGAGGAAATAAAGTCCTCGGCCGGACAGGTGGCCCAGCGGGCGCAGAGCGTGGCCGAGGGCGCCGACCAGGCCATAGCCGCTGCTGAGAGGGGCACGATGGCCGTCGAGGAAACCATCGGTGGCATGGACGACATCCGTGAGAAAGTGGAATCCATCGCCGAGAACATCCTGTCCCTCTCCGAGCAGACGACACAGATCGGCGACATCATTGACACGGTGACGGACATCGCCGACCAATCGAACATCCTGGCGCTGAACGCGGCCATCGAGGCGGCGCAGGCCGGGGAGGCCGGCAAGGGCTTCCGGGTGGTGGCCGACGAGGTGCGGAGTTTGGCCGAGCAATCGCGGCAGGCGGCAGCGCAGGTAAAGACCATCCTGGGCGACATCCAGAAGGCATCGAACCTGACGGTGATGGCTACCGAGCAGGGGACCAAGGGCGTGGCCGCGGGCGGCGAGATGGTCAACCGAACAGCGGAGGTGATCCGGGAGTTGGCGGAGACCGTGCAGGCATCGTCTCAGGCGGCCCAGCAGATCGTGTCTGGCGTGCAGCAGCAGACCGTCGGTCTGGATCAGATCGCCATTGGCATGGGCGACATCAACCAGGCGGCGCAGCAATCGGCGGCTGGTGCGCAGCAGTCGCAGAAGGCGGCCGAGGACATGAATGCGCTGGCCGAGCAGTTGAAGGAAGTAGTGGCGCAGTACAAAATGTAGGTTGGTAGATTGGTAAACTGGTGACCAGTTTCCCAATTTCCCAGTTTCCCAGTTTACCAGTTTCCCAAATCTACCAGTTTACCAACCTACCACCCCACGAACGGAGCACAACGATGGTTATGTTAGATGATGATATCATGCGCCAGTTGAGGGCCCTCTTCAAGGTGGAAGCCGCCGAGCATATCCAGGCCATGAATCGCGACCTGTTGGCGTTGGAGAGGAACCCGGACGGGAAAGAGCGTACTGCGCTCCTGGAGGAGATCTTCCGCGAGGCCCACAGCCTGAAGGGAGCCGCAGGAGCGGCGGACTTTGGCGAGGTTGAGGCCACAGGCCACAGGCTGGAGAGCGTTCTCGGCGCGGCCAAGGCCGGGGATATCGAGTTGACTCCGGACCTGTGTGACGTACTCTACGAGGCGATTGATGCAGCGAGTACTATCGTCGAGGCCACCCTCGAAGACAGGCCGCATGGGTTGGACCTGCCCGACTTGTACGCGCGTTTGGACGCAGCCGAGGCGGGACGGGTCGTTCCCAGGGCCGCAGTCTCCCCTCTCCGCCCCCCCTCGGTCCCCCCCAAAGTTGGGGGGGAAGGTGGGGAGG
>JAUWOY010000102.1 GCA_030611885.1 Chloroflexota bacterium
GGCATTCCCTGGCGTATCATAGAATCCCACCTCCGTCGGGTTGGCCGGGTCGGAGACGTCCACCACCCGCAGGCCAGAATACCCAGCGGCGACGTAGGCGTACCCCCCGGCCACGGCCACGGCATCCCCCGGCGTATCGCAGGACCCCACCTCCGTGGGGTTGGCCGGGTCGGAGACGTCCACCACCCGCAGGCCGGCATTCCCAGCGGCGACGTAGGCGTACCCCCCGGCCACGGCCACGCCTTGCACGACATCGGGCAGCGGGTCCGTCTTGCCCACCACGGTCGGTGAGGCTGGACTAGAGATGTCGAGAATAGTCAGCCCCGGCCCTTCGCCGACGTAGGCGTAGTCCCCCTGCACGGCCACGGCGTAGGTGGAGCCGCCAATGTGGCCCACAAATTCCACGTTTTCGGCGTCGGCAGTGGTCCCGGCAGGGAAGGTGGCGTTGGCCAAGCTGCCGGGATGCGCCCCGGCTGGCACGAGCGAGGCCAGCAGAGCGATGCTCGCAAGAAAAGCGAATACAGTGAACAGCCGCGTTTTCATTGGTTTGCTCCTTTCAGTTGTGTGATAGGGATACCAGCCCTTCCGAAGGTTCAAAACTTTCGTAGCGTTGAAGAGCATCCGGGTATCCTGGCTCCAATGGCCCCTGCAGGCCCCGCTGCACTGCTTCGGCCAATGCCTCTGATTGGCGTATCCAGAGTTGGTTGTAGACTTGCATTGCATGGTTTACGGCTCGGAGATGGCAACGAGTTGGGCGTTGATGGTCTCGACGGCGTCGGCGTACCATTGCCATTGCAGGTAGTCATCGTCGGCCTCAAAATCCTCGCTGCCGTGAGCTGTGTAGCGCGTGCGTAAGTCCTCCAGTGTACAACCCCACTTGACTTCCAGCTCTCGAGCGGCAGCTTGATAACGCGCCAGGCGTCCCAGCAAAATCATGCGGGCATGCTGGCGAGCTGCCACCAACGGATCAGGATAGCCCAGGGTGGCGAGGATACTTTCAGTGGTGTAAGATTTTACAGTTGTGTGCATCGGAACCCTCCTGCTCATGATTGTAGCACACCCACACGTAAACTGTCAAGCCAAGCTGATTTGCCGATTTGTCACCGCTTCCACGGCGGTGTTTCGGGCATGAATCGCTGGAACTCGGCGATCAGCTTGGTCTCGTAGTCGCCGGCGTATTCCCCGGCCAGGAATTTGTGCAGCCCCTCCTCGTAGAACCGCTGCCACGACTCCTCCTCGTGGCCGGGATTGACGGGGAAGAAGAGGGCATCGTTGGCTCGCGCGGCCCTCAGGTCGCCAGGTGCGTCGCCGATCATCAGCATGTGGTCGGGCGCGTACTGCCCCTTGGCGGCCAGGGCGATGTGCTCGCTCTTCTTGCCCCTCTCCTGCCCGGCGATGACGCGGACGTAGCGGTCAAGGCCATGCTCCTTCCACTCACGCTCCAAAGCCTCGTTCGGCGTCTGGGAAACGACGATCATGTCGGCCTTGTCGAACAGGTACTCCAGGCTCTCGCGCACATAAGGGAAGGGCGGGATGCCGTGCACCATGTCGGCGATGGTAGCGTTGACGGCCAGGCTCCAGGCCAGGGCGCGATCCAGTTCAGGATCGGGATGCGCGGCCATGTAGGCCCTCAGGCCATCATTGCTCTTGGGGAACCCCTCATCGGCGATGAACTGGCGAATGCGGGGCGCCTGCGGAATGTCAACCTTGCGGGCGATGACCTCAGGCCGCTCGCGCAGCAGATCCAAGACCTTCACCAGCGCAGGCCAGCGGTTGATGCCCCGCCACTTGGAATACAAATTGACGAACTCAGCCGCCTCGCGGGCGTACTTGGAGACGGCTTGCAGGCCCCAGTGCTTGATGATGTTGGGGCAGAAACATTCCTTGTGCTTGATCTCCATGGTGTCGAAAACACAGCCGTCCGAATCAATGCCGACGAAGAAATCGAACTGGGGCTGCATCTCCACCAATGGTCGTGCCGCGTCGTGTACTTCTGGCATTGGCTTACCTCCAGTTGTTGATTTTCACTGCAAAACATGTCACAGCACGTCAAAGCGGAGGGATGGGAGTAACTGTCAACGGATTCCGGGAACGAATTGAACGGATTGGAGCCCCGCCCGTGACATTTTCCGTTCAATCCGTTCGAAAAATCCGTTGATAGCGATCCGCGCTTTCTATCCTCCTACTTTTGACCGCCTCCCAGCACACCCGCACGCAGATGCCGCACACTTCGTCCTCCAGGCCCAGCGCGCCCAGGCGACGGCGGCATCTCTCGCGGTAGCCCTCCTCCGGGCGCAGGATAGGGCACACCTCCAGGCAGGCGTAGCAATCGCCGCAGCCGGGCAGGTCTCTGTCGTCGGAGGAGAGCCGCTGGGGAACGAACACCGTGGCAAAGCGCAGCGCGGGGCCGGCCTCAGGTGTGACCACCAGGCCGCTTCTCCCTCGCCAGCCCACCCTCGCAGCCTCGGCGAAGGCGCGGTGCGAGACGCAGTGGGGGAAGTAGTCGTTGACGTGCTTCACCTGCTCCACCCAGCCCTCAAGCGTGGGACCCTCGGCCACGCCACTAAACCGTTCAGCTAGCTGGCCAGCCACGTCGCCAAGCAGCCAGTTCAGCTCCGTGTACGCGCGGGCGTACTGATTCCAACGGCCATCCTCAGGCGGCTCGCTCACCCAGTCGTCGGGAATGGCCAGTATCTCCGGCTCGTGATACAGTACGCCGATGGAGACAGCGGTGATGTCCGACCACGGTCCCAGCCCATCCAGCTTGCGCCGAAGATACGCCGACTGCACCGGCAGCAGCCTCACCATCTCAACGGGGACGAATCCGATCACCCCGCGCCGCGCCGCCTGCTCGCACAGCCGACGGAACTCCCTCTCAATCTCCCTTTTGCTGATTTGCTCATACTCCACTGAACGCACTGAACCCGCCATCTACTGGCACCACCACCCCGTGGACAAAGGCCGCGCCGGGTGAGAGCAGCCACAGCACGGTACCGATCAGGTCCTCCGGATGGCCGAAGCGGGCCATCGGGGTGTGGTCAATGATCGTCCGACCGCGGGGGGTCAGTTCGCCGCTTTCTTCATTAATCAACAGAAAGCGGTTCTGCTGAGTGAGGAAGAAACCGGGAGCGATGGCGTTGACCCGGATGTCGGGCGAGTATTCCTGCGACAGGTGCACCGCCAGCCACTGGGTGAAGTTGCTTACCGCTGCTTTGGCGGCGGAATAGGCCGGGATGCGGGTCAGCGGGCGGAAGGCGTTCATGGACGAGATGTTGAGGATGATTCCCTCCCCTTGGTCGGCCATCACCCGGCCGAACACCTGGCAGGGCAACAGCGTGCCGATGAAGTTGAGGTTGAACACCCACTGCACCGCGTCGGCGGGCAGGTCGAAGAAGGACAGGTCGGGTGAGGTGGTGGCCTGCTTCTTGTTGCCCCCCGCACCGTTGATGAGGATGTCCACTCGACCGAATCGCGCCAGCACAACATCACGAGCGGCCTCCAAACTGGCCTTGTCGAGCACGTCGCACCGCACAGCGATGGCCTCGCCGCCGGCGGCCACGACGTCATCGGCTACGTTCTGGGCGGCCTCCGGGATCAGGTCCAACACGGCCACCCTGACCCCGGCGCGGCCCAGCGCGCGGCTCATCGTCCCGCACAGCACCCCCCCGCCGCCGGTGACGACCGCCACTTTGTCCTCCAGGCTAAAAAGCTCCTCCAGATAGTTGTTGTTCATCTTACCTCCTCGAACGTGCTGCGTGCTGCGTGTTGCGTGCGGCTCAGTTTTCATCCTTCTCAATCGTCACCCCAGGTACTACCTGAAGGTGATGAATCGCCGATGCGCCTGCCTGGTGGAATGCTTCCTCCAGTCGCGTGGCGTCCGGCCAGGGCCAGAGGGCGATGATGGTCCCACCGTGGCCGGCGCCGGCCAGCTTGGCCCCCAGCGCACCAGCCTCCAAGGCCGCAGCGATCAGCTTTTCGTTCGACTCGCCAGATCCGCCCAGGTCGCGCTGGATGGCGTGGTTCTCGTTCATCAGACGACCCAACAGCGGCCAATCTTCCACGATGAGGGCCTTCTTGCCCATCCGGGCGATCCCTGTGATTCGCTTGTAGCCCTCCACCACAGCCGACTCTCCCTCCAACCAACGCTCGCGGAGCGGTTTGTGCACCTGACCGGAGTCATGCAGCACGCCGGTGAAGCCCAGCACGAAGGGCAGCTGTGAAACGTAATCAGCCAGTGGCTCAATGGTGGCGAAGAGCTCCGCCTCGGCATGGCGGTAGAATTGTTTGCCTCCGAAGTCCATGTAGTTCAGGCCGCCAAAGGTACACATGTAGGCGTCCTGGTAGCCACACACGACCTTGAGATAGTTCAACTCGACGTAGCGAGCCCGCTCGGCCAATTGGTAGAGGTTGGGATATTCCCCCTGCCAGGCCAGCAATGCTCGCAGCATGGCCACCACCAGCGCGGTGGAGCCGGAAAGCCCGCTGCGCAAGGGTATCTCGCTTTCGTAGCTCACCCGACATTTCAAGGGCGGCAGGCGCATGTAATCCAGAATGGCCCGCGCCACGTCGAAGCGGTCGCGCTGGGGACGCAAATCGCTTCGACTGGCGATCCGGCGCTCCTGCCTCCGCCCCCCCGCTTTCGCCCCCCCCAGTGGGGGGGGGGGAGGGGGGCCGGGGCCCGCAGGCGGGGATCTCTCCCCCCCC
>JAUWOY010000044.1 GCA_030611885.1 Chloroflexota bacterium
GCGGGGATGAATGTTACGATGCCCACTGCGACCTCGATGGCGATGGCGACATTGACATCGTGGACATCATGAAGGTGGCCGCTCACTGGGGGGAGGTCTGTTCTCCGTAGATAAAGAGCCAGACCTCGGAGGTTTTCAGATGAGATTTCGCCAGCAGACCAACCAGATAATCAGGGCAACCTTGCCAGCAGAGGCACTGTCGGAAACCTCCGAGGTCTTAAACAGACACGTCCCATCAAGTCCATACATTGCAACACCCTGCGGGAGGAACAGAACATGAAAACGCACCCCTTGAGCACCGCGGCACGGATGATCGGGATCGCCAGCCTGCTCGTGCTGATCTTGACGTTGGCCTACAATACGATCCAGGCCGATCCAGCAGACCCCGGACCCGAGTGGGTCAACTTCTACAGTGCCAACACCACGTTTCTAAGTCAGCCCGTCCAGGTGGACGCCGTGATCGCGGCCTTTGACCCCCAGGGCGTACAATGCGGTCAGTACACCGTCACCGTTAAGGGCAAATACGGCTACTTACCCTGCTATCGCGACGACGAAACGACCCCTGAGGATGACGGGGCCGACCCAGGGGACGTCATCAGCTTCACCATCAACGGTCTACCGGCCACGCCGGTGCCTATCAGTTTTAACGGTACTCCTATATCGCCATCAACGACCATCACCTGGACACATCACGGTGATCGGTGGGAGGTTGATCTGCGCGTGCCCCCCATGCCGACGCCTATCCCTGTCGGCGGGGTCATCGTGCCGGTGAACAGGCTGGAGCTCGTCGCGTCGTGGCTGAGGTTGATGGCGGTTGTTTTCCTTGCCGCCCTGGCGGTTGTGCTGGTCAGGAGGCGCAAGACCTAGACACCCATATCCCCAAATAGATCGCAACGCAAAAGGTTCTGGCAGATGGTTCGCCAGAACCTTTTGTTTCGATAGATGTGGATCGTCCAGACCTCGGAGGTTTTCAGACGCGATTTCGCCAGCAGATCAATCAGATAATCAGAACAACTTTGTCAACAGAGGCACTACCGGAAACCTCCGAGGTCTTAAGGAGATGGGCGAAACAGGACTTGAACCTGTGACCTCTTCCTTGTAAGGGAAGCGCTCTATCCAACTGAGCTATTCGCCCTTCAACGATTCGCACTTCAGTCGTGTCCGCGTGGCGGGCATTAGCTGCAAGCGCATACGAACTCAAGTACGGGGTTCAGGTGTGCCCTGCTTCCACCCTGTACTCCGCTGGAATCTTCGCGATCTGCATGACGAGCCGCAAGGCTTCGTTTACGGCCTCATCGGTCGGAAAGGCCTGCACGATGTCTGGCGCAAGTAAAATCACGTTCTTACCTGCCCGCCGATGAGGCGCGTATCTACCTTTCGGTACGATGGTCATTTCGGACAGGTCGTATTCGTCACGCAACTCGTAATCGTCGCGGGAAGCTCTCCTCCCGTCATTCGGCTTCTGCATAAAACTGCTCCTCTTTCTTGGTCGCTTTACGTGCACTGATTATACGAATCCGTCCTTCACGGTCTGTGTGGGCTACCATCAGCAGTCTGCCGCGTTTCGACAGGCCGACGGTAATGTATCGTTCCTCGTCAACTGAATGCTCCTCATCAACGACGGTGATGAACATCGGGTCGTCGAACACCGTAGCCGCTTCATCAAACGAGACCTGATGTTTCTCAATGTTCTTGACGGCTTTGTTTGGATCCCATTCGAACTGAAGTTTCACTGCCACGGTTCAGCGATCTCCTTGCACGGTAAGCACGCCCACCTGACTCTGATTATACTGCGAAGACCTGGAGTTGTCAAACCCGAAACTCGCAACGCGAAACGCGAAACCCATCACTCACATCCTCTCCGGCGTAGTCATGCCCATCAAGCTTAGTGTTTTGGCCAAAACTATCTTGGCCGCCGAGACCAACTTGAGGCGGGCCTTGTTCAGTTCGGCGTCGGCGGGATCGGAGGAGACGACGCGGCACTCTTTGTAGAAAGAATGAAACTCGCTGGCCAGGTCTTGGGCGTAGTAGGTCAGGTGGTGGGGGGCCAGGTTCTCGGCGGCCTGCTCCACCACCTCAGGCAACAGCAGCATCTGGCGGATGAGGGCCAACTCGGCAGGGTGCCGCAACAGCGAAGCGTCGCCATTGGCGAAATCTGGAATCCGCTCCGTGGCATACCGCAGGATGCTGGCGATGCGGGCGTGGCCGTACTGGACGTAGTAAACAGGGTTCTCGGCCGACTGCTCCACGGCCAGGTCAAGGTCGAAATCCATCTGGCTGTCGGCAGCGCGGGCCAGGAGGAAGAAGCGCACCGCATCGGGCCCCACGTCCTCGGTGACCTCCCGCAGGGTGATCATGTCGCCAGTGCGCTTGGAGAGGCGCACCACTTCGCCGCCGCGCTTCAGGGTGACCAACTGATAGATGAGAAGGGTCAGCCTCTCCGGGTCCAAGCCCAGCGCGCGCATCATGGCCTTCATCCGTGGGACGTGGCCCTGATGATCCGCCCCCCAGACATCAATGACCCAATCGAAGCCTCGCTCCACAAACTTGTTGTAGTGATAGGCGATGTCCGACGCGAAGTAGCCCGGCTCGCCGTCGGAACGAATAATAACCTCATCCTTGTCCCCACCCAACTCAGTGGCCGTGAACCATATCGCCCCCTCTCGCTCGACGATGTGCCCGCTCTGTCGCAGCAGGGTCATGATCCTGGCGAAGTAGCCATCGTCGTAGAGGCTCTGCTCCGAGTACCAGTGATCGTAATGCACACCCAATAGCTCCACGTCGTCTTTGATGCAATTCAACACCTTCGCCAGCCCCACCTTGCCGATGGCCGCCACCGCCTCGGCGTGGGGCATGTTCAAGTACCTGTCGCCCTCCTCCTCGGCGATCTCCTGAGCCCACTCGATCATGTACTGGCCTGAGTACCCTCCCTCGGGGATCTCAGCCGCCTGGCCGAGGGCCTGGGCATAGCGGGCGTAGAGGGTCTCGTTGAAAAGGCGCATCTGCGAGCCGGCGTCGTTGACGTAGTACTCCCGCTGGACGTCGTAGCCAGCCGCCTCCAGCACGTTGGCCAGGCTATCGCCCAGCACCACGTTGCGCCCGGAGCCCACGTGCAGCGGGCCGGTGGGATTAGCGCTGCCGTACTCCACCTGCACCTTTCTGCCGTGGCCGATGTCAATATTGCCGTAATCCTCGGCAGCGGCCAGGATCGCCTCCACCTGCTGAGCCAGCCAGGCACTGTCCAGGGCGAAGTTGATGTAGCCAGGATGGGCAATCTCGATCTGGCCCAAGTAGTCGGTCTCAGGCAGATACTTGATCAGTATGTTGGCTATCTTGACGGGAGCCATACGGGCCAGGTTGGCCAATTGCAGGCAGACGGGCGTGGCGTAGTCGCCGTGTTCAGCCTGCCTGGGGTGCTCCAGGGGGATTTCAGGGAGGGTGAAAGAGGACAGGTCGCCCTTCTTTTGGGCCTTTCGGATGGCTTGTCGGATCAACTCGGTGATTTCATGCTTGATCATTGTGATACCCTTCCTTCCTCTTTAAGCGCGGCGACGTATACGTCAATAGACTCACGTATGTTCTGGACAGCCTCTTCCCTGGTTCTGCCCTGGCTGATGCATCCAGGCAATATCGGACATTCAGCCACCCAGTAGCCATCTTCTCCAGGATAGATGATCACTTGTCGCATCGTTTGACCTCCATAATTGTTGTTCACTCCATCTCTAACCAGTTCCTACCCACCTTCATGTCCACCTTCAGCGGCGCGTCCAGTTGGAAGGCCCCTTCCATGGTGGACTTGACCAGGGGGGCGACGATCTCTAGCTCGCTCTCGGGCGCCTCCAGGATCAGTTCGTCGTGTACCTGCAGGATCATGCAGCTCCGGAGTCCACGCTCCTTGAGGGCGCCATGCAGCCGGATCATGGCCAGCTTGATGATGTCGGCCGAGCTGCCCTGGATGGGCATGTTGATGGCCTCCCGCTCGGCAGCACGCCTCTGGACGCCGGGGACATTGGGTCTTTGAAGCTCCGGGAAGTAGCGCCGCCGATGCAGCAGGGTCTCAACGTAGCCCTGCCGGGCCGCCTCTCGCTTGGTTTCCTCCATGTAGACCTTGACCTTAGGATAGTTGGCGAAGTAGCTCTCGACGAAGCGGTCGGCTTCCTTCTGGGAGAGGCCCGTCCGCTGGGCCAGACCGTAGCCGCTCATCCCGTAGGATAGGCCAAAGTTGATCATCTTGGCCACGCGGCGCATCTCGCGCGTGACCTGATCGAGAGGCACCTCGAAGATGGCGGCCGCAGTGCTGGCGTGGATGTCCTCCCCTCGTCTGAAAGCAGCGAGCAGCCCCTCGTCCTGGCTGATGTGGGCTAGTATCCTCAACTCCACCTGGGAGTAGTCAGCGGCCAGGAGCACCGAATCCTCCTCGGCCACGAAGGCGCGGCGCACCTCACGCCCCAACTCGGTGCGAATGGGGATGTTCTGGAGATTGGGATCACTTGACGATAATCTCCCGGTCACCGTCCCCGTTTGGTTGTAAGAAGTGTGCACCCTCCCCGTGCGCTCGTTCACCAGCAGCGGCAGGGCGTCCACGTAGGTGGACTTGAGCTTGGCTAGCTCCCGCTGCTCCAGGATGAGGTCAATGACCGGATGCTGGCCCTTGAGTTTCTCCAACACACTGGCGGCGGTGGAATAGTAGCCGGATTTGGTCTTCTGCACGCCCTTAACCGATAGCCCCAGTTTGACGAACAGGGCATCGCTGAGCTGCTGGGTGGAGTTGATGTTGAAGGCGTAGCCCACCGTCTCGTGGATCTCCTGCTCCAGGGTGAGCAGTTTCCCGTGGAGTTGGCCGGACATCTCCCCCAGGTACTCCACGTCCAGCTTCACCCCCTTCATCTCCATCTCGGCCAGGACGGGCACCAGGGGCATCTCCACCTCGGTGAAGAGGGGCCACAGCTCCCTCTCCCTCAGCTCAGGCTCCAACACCGTCACCAGGCGGTGGGTCATGTCCACGTCAGCGGCGGCGTAGTTGGCCGCCTGGGCGATGGGCGCCTGGGCCATGGTGATCTGCTTCTTGCCGCTGCCGATGAGGTCGGTGATGGGCGTCATCTCCACCCCCAGCCGCGCCCAGGCCAGGTTCTTAAGCCCCAGATTGCGGCTAGCGGGATCGACCAGCCACTCGGCGATCATCGTGTCGAAGGACAAGCCCTTAACCCGCGCGCCGTGACGAACCAGAACCGTGAGATCGTACTTGCCGTTGTGGGCATACTTGGCGATGGCCTCGTCTTCCAGCACCGGCCCCAGCCTCTCCAACACGTAATCGAGGGGAAGTTGCTCTCCTGCTCCCAGCCCATGCCCCACGGGAACGTAGTACCCCTCCCCTTCGCGGTCGGTCAGGGCGATGCCCACCAGATCAGCCACCATCGCATCGGTGCTGGTGGTCTCCGTATCCAGGGTGATGGCCGCCGCTTTTGACAGCCGGGCCACCAGCTTCTCCAGAGCCTCCTCATCCCCCACGATTTGATAGCTGGTGGGAGCTGCTTTCTCCTCTTCGACCTCCTCAGCTTCTTGGAACATGGAAAGTTGGTGAGGGGATACCTGGCGCACCCTTTCGGCTCCTGGCTCAGAAGGCAGCCGATTCAGCAGGGTTCGGAACTCCAGTTCTCTGAAGAGTTCTTTCACTCTGTCCCGATCGAACTCGGTGGTCCGGCAGGCCTCCAAATCCAGTTCGACGGACAGGTCGGTGACGATGGTCACCAGAAACTTGCTGAGGAACGCGCTCTCGCGGCCCTGCTCCAGGGCGTTGCGGAAGCGGGAGCTCTCTACCTCGTCGAGGTGGGCGTAGATCTCCTCCACGCTGCCGTAGCGCTGGAGGAGCTTAGTGGCCGTCTTCTTGCCGATGCCCCGCACACCGGGGATGTTGTCGGACTTATCTCCAACCAGGGCCTTGTAGTCAATGAGCTGCTGGGGCTGGAGACCGTAGCGTTTCTCGATGCCCTCCTGGTCGTACACTACGGTATCGGAGAACGAGCGGCGGGAGGTCAGCACCCGCGTGTGATCGTCAATGAGTTGGAAGGTGTCGGTATCGCCGGTGACGATCAGCGTTTCCAGCCCCTCTTTTTCCGCCTTCTGAGCCAGGGCGCCCAGCACGTCGTCTGCCTCGTAGCCCTCCGCCTCGATGATGGGGATGCCCAGGGCGCGGACGATCTCCTGAATGCGGGCCATCTGGGTGCGCAGCTCGTCGGGCATCTCGATGCGGTGAGCTTTATACTCCTTGTACTCCTCGTGGCGGAAAGTCTTACCCACATCGAAGGCCACGGCGATGTAATCGGGCTTCTCGTCGCGCAGCACGTTGAGGAGCATGGAGGTGAAGCCGAACACTGCGTTGGTCAGCTCGCCGTGGGAGGTAGTCAAACTCTGCGGCAGGGCATAGTAACCACGGTAGGCCAAAGCGTGGCCATCAATGAGCACTAACTTGGAAGCGTGAGCGGCTTTTCCTTTGGACATTCTAATCCCCCTTCCTAACCCCATTGCCTTCGCCCTTATTTTACCACCTTATGGCCGAAAGTCAACCGCAGTTTGCAAAACAGCCCCAAGTATGATATAATTAAAATGGTTCAACGAAGCTTGACCGATGGGTGCGAAGGTGCCCTTGATGGCTGCTCAGGCCAATGAAGCAAACAACGCAACCGATCAGACGCCAGCCAAGGCCGCGCCCTAGATGAACGTAGAAGTTGTCTTGAAGTCCATTAATCTATTGGAGGCCCTGCGCTCTTGTGGGCTGGGAGGTGTCAGATGCGAGCTTACGACCTTCTGTATGGCAAGTGGACCCTCGATCTCTTCATTCGGCACTTATATTTCTCAGGGAAATGGTTCGTTCGCGCAGCTCTTATAGTTGGGTTAGTTATCGCTGTTGCGATCGAAGTTCATTCTGGCTACGGTAGAGCTCACCCCGCCCTTGCTGTTTCTCCCCAAACAGCTAAGACCAAGTCCCTAACATCTGGTTGCTCAGCAGCTGATATCGACACTTTTCTGCAGAATTCACCCCTTGCAGGCACTGGGAGTGCTCACCTTGCCGCGGCCCAGCAGTGGGATGTGGACCCTCGTCTTATTGTTGCCATCTCCGGCGCTGAGTCTAGTTTCGGGCGCAACATCTGCGCTGCTTACAATGCATGGAATTGGTTCTACGGTGGTGATTGTCCTAATTCGCCTTTCTCGTCGTGGGAAGAGGGAATCAATACTGTTACACGACGCATCCGCCAACTCTACTTCGACACATGGCATCTTTATACGATACATGACATCGGCCAGACGTACTGTGGTTCAGGCTGTGAGAATTGGGAACCTAATGTACGCTATTTCTATGCCGCTCAAGGAGGCGATCCAGATACCAATGACCTGTCGTTCACCGGTGCGTGCGCCGGCACCAAACCGCCTCCTGCTCTGAACTTCACTGTGCTACTCAAGAATGTTCCATCAGGTAATCAAAGCTCTGAGGTTGCTGTTGTGGTGCAGCGTCCTCTTACGAAGAGTGTTGTTTGGGGCCCCGTCATAGTCACCACAAACAACGATGGGTATTACTTAGGTCTCACTCTCTCGGGCGTACAATCGGGGGTATACGACGTTTGTGCCAAACCCGGATATCGTCTAGGTCTGTGTGCCAGATATGTTAGTCTCTCTCCCGATACTACAACTTACATTGACTTCAGCCAGAATGGCGCAAATCCATCTTGGCCCGGAGACGTTGATAACTATGGACAGGATAACGTTGTAAACTCACTAGACTCAGCTGTCTTTATCGCTGAATTCCGCCGGTGTCCTCCTTTCTCTGATTGTAACACCAATCATAGATTTGATTTTAACCGAGACGGTGTCTTGAACCTCAATGACTACTCTCTACTTCTTGCCACCTGGCAATATAGCCCACGGGGCGAGGGCTCGTTTGCCAATGTTTATGGCTCTCAACAAGAAATGAGAGGGAACATAGAAGGAGTTTCGTTCCCCGAATCCCTGACTTTTCTTCCATCGTTCACTCTATCGGCGGTAAGGGAGCACAACGTGGGCGACGAGTTCAATCTCTTCGTTACTATCTGCTCGTTTGGGGTTGATAGTCACGGTGCTGACGCCATCCTCCACTACGACCCTGGAGTCCTTGAGGTGATGGATGCTGATCCTAGTACCCCAGGCATTCAGGTTTCTGTAGAAGACGTCTATCCAAACATCACCGAGAACACAGTCGATCCCGCAACTGGCCTCATTCGCGTTTCCGCTTCCATTGGTAACAGCACTGAAACATTCGACAGTGTTGCTGACTGGTTTACTGTTAGATTAAGGGTGATAGCGGCAACTGCACCTCAGTACACGGGTGTCTCTGTCCAATTTGAAGACGATGAGACAACGGATTCCAATATCGCTGAAGACGGGACAGGCCTTGATGCCTTGTTCCACGGAGACGGCATAGCCATCACTTTGCATGGTTCTCCCTACCGCACCATGCCCACCATAAGCATTACACCAGAATCGGGATCATACATTAACGAGTATAGCGTGCCCGTGATTGCGAATGTGGACGACCCGTATAACCAAGTGGAGAGCGTCGAGTTCTGGGCCTACTATGACGATGGATGGCATAGGCTTGGTGTGGATAGAGAGGATTCGGACGGTTGGAGCGTTGTCTGGGATACTTCATCCATCAGCGACCAACAGGAAGTTAAAATCGTGGTCGATGTAGACCTACCAGGTGACCTATCTGCTTCGGCAACAAATGAGCACATTACCCTAGACCGTACTCCACCGAGCTATCTTTCCTCTTCATTCACCCCTTCCTCACCATCGAGTGCTTCAACAGTAAGTGTCCAAGTCAGTGCGAACGATGATCTTTCCGGCCCGGTTTCCGTGGAGATGTATGTAAACACAGCTACGGGTGGATCAGATTCTGGCGAGTGGGTCCTTGCAGGTGCCCTGGAAGACGCGAGCGCCGGTTCCATTGAGTGGAATACCCTGGATTGGGCCGATGGTGATCATTTGGTGATTTTCACACTCTGGGACAGTGCTGGCAACTTTAGGGTGGAGGAATCCATCTACACGCTACTTCCGCGCATCGGACCAGGACCCGATCTACGCCCCTATGCTCCGTCCGGCTATCCTTATCCGGTTGTACCTTCATCTATCAAAGGCACGCATGAGGTGAACACCCTTTATGCAGGCAAATCCACCTACTTTGATTGGCACTTTATCAATAGTGGCGATGCTACTGCCTCAGGCAGCTTCCACATAGAACTTTGGGTAGATGATGTCAGATATATACACATTCCATATTATGATTTTGGTGCTGGTTGGAGCGGTGGATTTGACGACTGGGCCCAGACCATCTCCACGCCGGGATGGCACACCGTGCGACTGATCACTGATCCAGACGATACTGTCGCCGAATCTGATGAGACCAATAACGTTTGGGAGCAGCAATTTTATTGGGAGTCTGTTACGGGTTGGTGGGGTGAGTACTTTAACAATGAGACATTGTCTGATGACCCAGTTTTAGTGAGAGACGATCCTGAGATTGACTTTGACTGGCAAGATGATTCTCCCGGCCCCGGCGTTAACTCAGATCACTTCTCAGCGCGCTGGACCCGCTCTCTTTATCTAGATGGTGGCACCTATATCTTCCATGTCTTTCGCGACGATGGCGCCCGTCTTTGGATTGACGACACTCTAGTTTTGGATGAGTGGCGTGATGGACGTGAAGAACATACGGTGGAAGTTGAGCTTAACACTGGTAGTCATGATATCCGTTTCGAGATGTATGAGATAGGTGGCTGGGCTGCAGCTCGTCTCTGGTGGGAACGAATAGTGGAGCCAGTTGCCAACGATGATTTCGATTTACCCCTTTGTGTTGGTTGGCCTGATAGGACGTACACTCAACAGACAGAGGGAGCAACTGTAGCTCTTGATGATCCGGTCATGAGTTGTATAGATAACCAACAGGGTGCTGTCACCGTATGGTATCGCTTTGTGAGCCCGGACTCTGGCGTCTTGCATCTGGATACGTTTGGCAGCGATTATGATACTGTGCTGGCAGTCTATACTGGAGATCGGGGCAACCTGTTCGAGGTAGACTGCGACGATGATACCCAAGGGTTACAATCGGCCCTCGATATCCCGGTAGTGGCTGGAGAAGCCTACCACGTTCAGGTGGCTGGCTATCCAGGCAGTAGCGGTGGCAGCCTTCAGCTATCCGTTGAGTATACGCCTCCACCGGGCTGCAGCCAGTTTATGCAGAATGGCAGTTTTGAGCAGGGACCTGGCTCATGCCCATGGTGGCAGAGCTCAAGTGGTGGATACGAACTAATTGACACGTTGTGGCCGCGGGGTGGTTCTTACAGTGCTTGGTTCGGAGGCTATGACAACGCTAACGATGTGATGTTTCAGGTCATCAGGATTCCTGATAACGCGACGTCAACTACCTTAACCTTCTGGTGGTATATGTCCACCACAGAAGCGGGGGCATCGTCAGATGTCATGGATTCCTCAAAAATCTCTGGGCCAAGGACACAAGGCCCAGGCCGCGACGGTCGTTCACCACAGAGTTTCGGAGCGACGCCCAAGAGTTCTGAGCCGCATGACTATCTAGACGTATGGCTCTATGATTCTGCTTCTGCACATGATGCGCTCTTACAAAGGATCACTGATCAAAGTACACAGGGCACGTGGACACTGTCGAGGGCCTATCTTGAGGTCGGTGTAGGCGGCGCATACATCTTGGGATTCACAGCCACGACGGATGCAAGCAACTGGACCAACTTCTTTGTTGATGACGTCAGTCTAGTCGCTTGCACGTCCTGTGCATTCGACTTCGACGGCAGCGGAGCTGTGGATACCGCTGATATCATGCGAGTGGCTAGCCGCTGGCGTACCTCATGTGCCAAACCCGACCCCGACAACGACCTCGACACGCCCAACTACGATCCCCTCTACGACGTTGATGAGGACTGCAAAATAAACATCGTGGACATCATGAAGGTGGTGGCACGGTGGGGGCCTTGCGAGTGAAGGGGCAGTTTGAACCGCGAAACAGGCTCTTCGACAAGCTCAGGGCAAGCGAAAGGCCACGAAAGGCGCGAAATGCTTTCGTGGCCTTCGTTTCTTTCCCAATCTTGCGGTCAATTCCAGATCGGGGCTTCTCTTTGACAAATCGGCCTGGCGATGCTAGAATTGTGCCTACGAGGGAATCACTGAGGCACTGAGGAGAGTGATCACACTGAAAGGGCTTCAGTGGTTCAGGCGGGCCAGTTGATAAAAGACTTCTAATGGAGGAAAAAATGCACCCGTCTATTCAAATTCCCAAAGCAGAATTCGAGGCGCGTGCACAAGAGCTGGTTAAGTATCTCAGTACCGAGGGCTTGTCGGGCGCTGTCCTGTTCGACAACTATTACGTAACCTACTTCACCGACTTTGCCTTCATCCCCACCGAACGCCCCATCGCGCTGGCCGTCAACGCGCAGGGCGAGCGCGCGCTCTTTGTGCCGCGCCTGGAGATCGAACACGCCCAGGCCGAGGCAGCGCTGCAGGAAAAGCGGGAGCGGCTGATGCTGGAATGGGGGATGGATCCGGTGCCGGATGAGCCAACACCCGAAGGGAAGGGCAGAGGCGCCGAGCGGGCTTTCTCTGTGCGCAATTACGGAATGAACACGTGGGGCGCCCTGTTCAATCCCCGCCAGCAACTGGCCCTCATAACCTTCGCCGACAAGGTACGCCAGGCCCACGCGCGGATGGTGGCCGAGGGCACAGAGCCGGAGTTTGCCACGGCGGTAGCGACGTACCTGGCGTTCGGTTTGAACAGATTAGCAGTATCCGCTTGTGTCTTGGCACGATGGCGAAGTGACAACCTTTCAATCGAGCGGGCCTTTGCCAGGCAGGCTCTACCGATGATCTGGGACTATGGTGAGGCAAACCCATTCAGTGGTTCACGGGGTGAGTGGGACATCAGTTTATTGCTCAAAGTTATCAAGCATACCTCTCGAGTCTCACCTATGCCTGCACAAGCCACCCAATCCTCCGTCACCCAACTCCCCTATCCCGATGCCTACCTTGACGCTGTTCTCACCGACCCACCCTACTACGATAACGTGCCTTATTCTTACCTCTCCGACTTCTTCTACGTTTAGCTCAAGCGCACCGTCGGCCACCTTCACCCGGATCTCTTCTCTACCCCCCTCACTCCAAAAGCCCAAGAAATCGTGGCCTATTCCCACGGTGAGGGGGGATGGGAAGGTGGCAAAGCCTTCTTCGAGGAAAACTTGAAGCAGGCCTTCCAGGAGATCCACCGCGTCCTCAAACCTGGCGGGGTGACCGTCATCGTCTACGCCCACAAGTCCACGGCTGGCTGGGAGACAGTCACCAATGCCTTGCTGGACTCCGGGCTGGTGATGACCGGTGCCTGGCCGCTGCACACAGAGATGAGAGGCCGCCTTCGTTCACAGGATTCCGCTGCCCTGGCCTCGTCCATCTACATCGTCGTCGCCCGCAAAATGGCCCGCCAGCCCACCGGCTTCTACAACGAGGTGTGGGAGGAACTGCGCCGCCACCTGGACGGCAAGCTGCAGCGCCTCTGGGAGGAAGGCATCGGCGGGGCGGACTTCTTCATCGCCGCCATCGGCTCCGCCATCGAGGTCTTCGGCAAGTACGAGCAGGTGATGGACTACGAGGGCAACGTCATCCGCGCCGACCGCATGCTGCAGGACGTGCGCACCATCGCCACCGACTACGCCATACGCCAGACCCTAAAGGTTTCCCAAACCTTTAGGGTCTCATCAGAGGAGGTCAGCGACCTGACCCGCCTCTACGTCCTCTGGCGCTGGAACTACGGCGAGGCGCGGGTGCCCTTCGACAAGGCCCGCAAACTGGCCCAGTCCTGCGGCGTGGACCTGGCCCGGGAGTGGGGGCGAGGCGGCTTCGTCCGTAAAGAGCGAGAGTTCGTCCGCCTCCTGGGGCCGCAGCGGCGTAAGCTGGACGACCTGGAGGACAGCCGCGAACTGATAGACGTGCTGCACCGAGTCCTGCTCCTGTGGGAGAAAGGGCGGCGGGAGGAGTTGGTGCAGACCCTAAAGGTTTCCCAAACCTTTAGGGTCTCCCCGGAAGCCTTTTTCCGCGTCGCCCAGGCCGTCTCCGAGACCCTGCCCAACGAGAGCAAGGAGAAGAAACTGCTTGATGGCTTCCTGGCCGGGCGCGAGCGGGTATGGGAGGAAGTGGGCCGGGCTGTGCAGCAAGAGAGGTTGTTTTGAAGTGAGACCCTAAGGGTTTTGGAAACCCTTAGGGTCTGGATATGGATGGGAGGAGAAGCCCAATGACTGGTCCTGCGCCTCTTCAATACGGCCAATACTATCACATTCACAATCGTGGCAACAACCGGGAAAACATCTTTATCGAAGAACGCAACTATCGTTACTTCCTGAAACTCTATGCCAAATACATCGAGCCCATCGCTGATACCTATGCCTATTGCTTGCTACGAAACCACTTTCACTTCCTGGTTCGGATCAAGACGGTGGAGGAACAGGAAAAGACCCTTAGGGTTTCGGAAACCCTAAGGGTCTTGGAGACCTTCAAACCCAAAAGCCCCAGTCAACAGTTCGGAAACCTGTTCAACGCCTATGCCAAAACCATCAACAAGACCTATCAGCGTACCGGCAGTCTTTTTCAACACCCGTTCGGTCGCATCCCTGTGACCTCTGACGAGTATTTTGTTTACCTGATCACCTACATTCATCAGAATCCACAGAAGCACGGGTTCGTAGACGGTTTCCGGGCTTGGCCCTATTCTTCGTATCATACGCTCATCTCCACAAAACCGACGCGCCTGAAGCGGGATGACGTGCTGGCCTGGTTCAACGGGTCAGCGGCGTTTCAGGTTGCACATCAGCGAGAAGTGAACGATGCCCAGATCGCAGCGCTGGTGTCAGACGACTTTTTTTAGACCTTAAGGGTCTTGGAGACCCTTAAGGTCTAGCGAGAAGGAGGAGCAAAATGACCGCATTCCACACTATTGCCGTACCGCACGAGGACATCCTGGCCGGCAGATTGACCATTGACGTCTTCGCCGCCGACCTGTGGGAGGTGCACAAGGGCCGCGCTCCCGACGAATACCGCGATCCCGTCCACTTCTTCCAGAAGACCTACCAGACGGAGGGGCTGAGCCACCTGCTGGACGTGGTGGCCAAGCGGCTGCGCGGGGAGGGTGGCGACCCGGTGATCCAGGTCCAGACCCCCTTCGGCGGCGGCAAGACCCACGCCCTCATCGCCATGTACCACAAAGCCGCTGAGTGGGATGCCAACCAAGTCGTGGTCGTGGGCGAATTCCTGGACTACGCCGTTGGGGAGTCCCTGCTGCCAGCCGGGGTAGAGCCTTCGCAGTACCGCCGTCGCTTCGAGGCATCCTATCCCTTCCTGCCGGAGGTGGTGGACGTGCTCTACCAGCGGTGGGGGAGTTTCCCCAGTTTCCAACGAACCCGAGGCGTGCTGCGCCTCCTCTCGCTGGTCGTCCACGCCCTCAAGGACCAAGCCATCCCCTACATCACCCTGGCCGACTTTGACCTGGCCAACCAGGAGATCCGCCGTGAACTTCTCAAGCACATCGGCCCGGAGTTCGACAGCGTCGTCGCCTCCGACATCAGCGGAGAGGAAGCCGGGGGGCGAAAGGTGGACGGGGAACTGGGCGCAGCTTATCAGGGATTGCGGCTGGGGACGCGGGTGGCGACCAGCATCTTCTTGTACTCCTTCTCTGGCGGCGTGGAGCGGGGGGCCACGCTGGGCGAGGTGAAGCGGAGCGCCACCACCCTCAATAACCCGGCCAGCGTGGTGGCCGAAGCGGTAGAACTCCTGAGAGGGCGCCTCTTTTACCTGCAACAGCAGAGTGGCAAGGTCTTCTTCACCAACCAGCCCAACCTCAACCGCATCCTGCTCACCCGAATGGAGAACATCGAGGCCCCGGCGGTCGCGGCCGAGGAGGAGGCCCTCTTGAAAGAGCGAGTGGGAGGGAAACGGCTCAAGGTCTTCCCCTGGCCAACCTCTGATGCCGACATCCCCGACAGCCCCGACCTGAAACTGATCCTCTTGCAGGAGCGGGACGACGCTTTGATGCAGGCCATCCTGAAGCAGAAGGGCACCATCTGGAGATGTTGATGCGGAAGTGCCTGGCTTACGAGTTGATCGAGGACGACAGAACCCTCAATCTCAATTCCGACCAGCGGAAGGAGGTCAAGGGCGATGTGAAGAAAGCCCGGGGCGACCTGGCCGAGGCCGTGCGACGCACTTATCGGCAACTCTTCATCCCCGCTCGCGACGGGCTGAAGGAACTGGACCTGGGCATCCCCACCTATGGTGAGGACAGACCGTTGGACGAGGAAGTGTACGAGAAACTGCGGCTGGACGGGGAGATCCTGGAGCGCATCGTCCCCCTGGTCATCAAAGAACGCTACCTGCGGCAGCAGGAGTACGTGCTGACCGAGCAGTTGGCCCAGGTCGGGCCGAGAACGCCGGGGGAGACGCGGGTGGTCAGCCATCAGGCCTGGGAGCGGGGCATCGCCGAAGGAGTACGCCAGGGGATATTTGGGCTGGGGGAGTTGGAGGACGACCGGCCCGTGTGCCGTTACTTCAAGGAGGAACCCTTCATCGGGCTGGCCGGCAGCGAGGTCATCATCCGAGTCGAAGTTTGCCAGGCTCAGTTGGAGGCGAAGGAGCCGGGTTACGAGGCTCCCGACGCAGCGGAGGGCGTCCCGTTCAAGGAGACCGAGGTTGGGGCCCTAAAGCCGAGCCCCGGCACAACTGTTGGGCCAGTCCCAGGGGGCGGGGAAGCAGCACTACGGCGGCACCTGCGAGTGCGGTTCACCGTGCCCAAGGGCAAGGTCGCTGGTCTGATGGGAGTGATGAACCTGCTCCAGCACAAGTTCAACCGGCTGGAGGTCGTGCTGTCGGCTGAGCAGGGCTGGATCTCCGAGCAGGAGTATGATGACAAGATCAGTGAGGCTTTCCGCCAACTGGGGATTGAGGTCATTGAGGAGTGAAATACATGAACTGCATCCAAGGGCCACAACCCCAGCCATGAAAAACACACACGTCAATAGCTCCCCCCATCAAGTCGAGATCGGCCCCCAGACCACCCTGCTTGAGATGCTGCAGGATGCCGAACGGTTTGTGCGCTTGGGCTGGCCGCTGGTTCCTCCCCGAACTGGCCATCCCTCCGACCGAAGAGCAGTGCCGCAGCCCTCTGATTTGCATCTAACATTCGGTTGTGGTAAAATAAACGCATAAATCGAGGGGAGAATTACCGCCAATGGCAGAACATCTATCCTCAACTTATGTGACCCGGCGCCTTCATCAACTCGACCTTTTCTACTTCACCCCTTCTCTTTTGGCCGACCTGCTCAGCCTGGAGCGGCGACGGACGTATCGCCTGGTCGCCCGGCTCAAGGACGAGGGGCTGGTGGATGAGGTCGAAAAGGGCAAATACCTGCTGCTGGGGCTGGAGCCGGAGCGGGTGCTCTCCAACCCTCTCTTCATCGCCAGCCACCTGGTAGCCCCGGCCTACGTTTCCTACTGGTCGGTCCTGCACTACTATGGCTTCACCGAGCAGGTGCCCCTTACCACCTTCGTGGCCACGACGAAGAAAAAGGAGCCTGTGAGCTTCCGCGATTTCCGCTTTCGCTTTGTCCGCATCAAACCGCGCAAGTTCTTCGGCTACCGCCGGGAGATGCTGGGCGACCTGCCGGTGGTCGTCGCCGACGAGGCCAAGGCCATCGTGGACAGCCTGGATCTCCCGCAATACGCCGGCGGTATCGCAGAGGTCGCCAAGGCCCTACGAGCAGCGCTGGAGACCGTGGATGTGCTCACCTTGGTCAGATACGCCAACCGGATGGAGGACAAGAGCCTGGGGTCCCGGCTGGGCTATCTGCTGGAATCCCTCGGCTATCCCGCGGAGGGACTCATCAGCTCCATCAGTCCCATCAAACTGGATCCGAGCCGGCCCCGTACCGGTCGCACTGATTCCCGGTGGCAAGTTGTGGCCAATATCTCCGAGGCTGAAATGATCACGCAGGGGGTGGGTTGATGTTGACCAAAGCTCAAATCCAACGCATTGCTCAGCGGAACGGGGTCGGGATGCAGGTGCAGGAGCGGGATTACGTGCAGCACTTGCTCCTGTGGCTTCTCTATTCCCGCAGCCAGGTACTGATCTTCAAAGGGGGTACAGCCCTGAGACTGGTCTACGGCGGCAATCGCTACTCGGAAGACCTGGATTTCAATGGGCCTGACGACATGGCCATGCTGCAGTCACTCTGGAAGGCGATTACCGCAGGACTGGAGGACTTCGGCGTCGTCGCCGAGATACGCAACGACTGGATATCCGACGTGGGCTACAGTTTCGACGTCAGTTTCCACGGGCCGCTCCACAACGGGCGAGATCGCAGCAAAGGAAAGGTGCGGATTGATGTCAGTCGGCGGCCAGAGAAGGTGGAGGTACGCCGGGAACTGGTAACTTCAGAATACGACGACGTGCGCCCCTTCGTGGTGACGGTGCTGACGCTGGAGCACCTGATGGCGGAGAAGATACGGGCATTGCTGGTGCGGGGCAAGCCGCGCGACCTGTACGACATCTGGCTATTGCTGCACCGGGGGGGAGAGCTCAACACGGCGCTCATCCAGCGCAAACTCGCCCTTTACGAGATGAGATGGGAACCTGGAGCGCTGGAGGAGGCCACGGAGCGAGTCCGCCCCGACTGGAGCGGGACCTGCGGCCTCTGCTGCCCCAGTTCGTATCCTACGAGGTCGCACGCCAGGGCATCGTGGCCCTGCTGGCTGGGAAATTTGCCACGAATGACACGAATTTTCACTAATTTTTATTTTCGTGTTAATTCGTGCAATTCGTGGCAAAGAATTGACCACTCAACTTGGCCCACACAGAACAGGAATTGATCAATGAAAAAACAGACGATTTCCCTCTACGTCAATGGCTCCCCCCATCAAGTCGAGATCGGCCCCAAGACCACCCTGCTTGAGGTGCTGCGGGATGACTTGCATCTCACGGGGACCAAGAACGGCTGCGGCCAGGGTCACTGCGGGAGCTGCACGGTCATCGTGGATGACAAGGCGGTGCGCTCCTGCATCTACAAGGCCAGCCGCGCCGATGGAACACGGGTGGAAACTATCGAGGGGCTGGCTGAGAGCGGCGAGTTGCATCCTTTGCAAGAGGCTTTTGTCGAGCACGGGGCGGTGCAGTGCGGCTTCTGTACCCCAGGGATGATCATGGCCGCCAAAGCCCTCCTCGACGCCAATCCCCATCCCACCGACGAGGAGATCAAGCGCGCGCTCAAACGCAATCTCTGCCGCTGCACCGGCTACACTCGAATCATCCAGGCGATTCGGGGGGTGGCGGAGGGCACGGCGCCACAGCTCCCGGCGACGGCAACTCCGCTGGCCGCTGTTGGACGCCCCGTTCCTCGCCCCGACGCCAGGGCCAAGGTCACGGGCCAGGCGACCTTTGCCGCCGACCTCTACTTCGAGGGGATGCTGCACGCCAAGGTGCTGCGCAGCGAGTATCCCCACGCTCGCCTCCTGCGGGTGAACACCAGCAGAGCCACGGCTCTGCCCGGCGTGGTCGTTGTCCTCACCGCCGACGATGTCCCCGGCGCTAAGAACCACGGCATCGTCATCCCCGATTGGCCGGTGCTGGCCTACGACAAGGTGCGCTACGTGGGCGACGCCATCGCCCTGGTCGCCGCCGAGACGGAGGAGACAGCCGAGCAGGCGTTGGAGCTAATCCAGGTGGACTACGAGCCGCTGCCGGTGGTGACTTCCCCCCAGCAGGCTCTGGCCCCCGATGCTCTCCTGGTGCACGACGGTGGCAACCTCCTCAAGCACATCCAGGTGCGCAAAGGCGACGTGGAGCAGGCTCTCGCCGAGGCGGATGTCGTCGTGGAGAGGGAGTATCGAACGCCCAGGCAAGAGCACGCCTTCATGGAGCCCGAAGCGGGGGTGGCTACGATTGACGAGGAGGGGAGAATCACTGTCCACGTAGGCTCCCAGATCCCCTTCGCCGACCGCCGCCAGATCGCCGCCAGCCTGGCCATCCCGGAGGAGAAGGTGCGGGTGAAAGCTACCCAGGTGGGTGGGGCTTTCGGCGGCAAAGAAGACATCTCCGTCCAGATCCACGCGGCACTCCTGGCCCAGGCTACCGGCCGACCGGTGAAGCTGGTCTTCACCCGCCAGGAATCGCTGATCGTCCACCCCAAGCGCCACGCCACCACCATCCGCCTGAAGACGGGAGCCACCAGCGATGGCACGCTCACCGCTGTCCAGGCTGAGATATACGGCGATGCCGGGGCCTACGCCAGCCTGAGCGAGCACGTGATGACCCGCGCCGCCACTCACGCCACGGGGCCTTACGATGTGCCTCACGTCGAGATCGTCTGCTACGCTGCCTACACCAACAACGTGCCCGCTGGCGCCTTCCGTGGCTTCGGCGTGCCCCAGTCGGCCTTCGCGGTGGAGAGCCAGATGGACATCCTGGCGGAGAAGCTTGGCCTCTCGCCGTTTGAGATACGGCGTAAGAATGCCTTGCGGGTAGGATCAACCACGGCGACCGGACAGGTGCTCAGGGAAAGCGTGGGGCTGCTGGAGACCATCGCCAGAGTGGAAGAGAAAGTTCAAAGTTCAAAGCTCAAAGCTCAAAGCTCAAACTCCGAAATCCAATATCCAATATCCAATATCCGAAGGAGTTGGGGCGTTGCTTGTGCTTACAAGAACGTGGGGTTGGGTGGCGGGGCGGCGGACGCTGCTGGCGCCGAGGTGGAGCTTACTGACGATGGGCGGGCCGTGGTGCGAGCCGGGGCGGCCGAGGTGGGGCAGGGGCTGGTGGGGGTGTTGGCCCTGGTGGCGGCTGAAGAGCTGGGGCTGTCCTACGATTCGGTGGAGGTCATCGTAGCCGACACGGACCAGACCCTCGACGGCGGCCCTACCACTGCTTCACGCCAGAGCTTCATCACCGGCAACGCGGCCCGCCTGGCGGCCCAGAGAGTGCGGGAGACTTTAGCCCAGGTCGCCGCTGAGGAATTGGATACTTCGCCCGACGGCCTGGTTTTCGAGGCTGGACGCATCCACGCTGGCGAGAGGTCCATCTCTTTAACCGAGGCCGCCGCCCTGGCCAAAAGGGAGGGGCGCGAAGTGCGGGCCTCGGTCGTTTACGAGGCCCCCAGGACCGTCCCCCTGGGCGAGGTCGGCGACATGCACTTCGCCTTCGGCTATGCCACCCAGGCCGCTCTGGTGGAGGTGGACATAAACAGCGGCCAGGTGGAGGTGCTCAAGGTCATCGCTGCCAACGACGTGGGGAGGGCTCTCAATCCCCTGGCCGTGGCCGGCCAGATCGAAGGTGGGGTGGTGATGGGCCTGGGTCTCGCCTTGCAGGAGGAGTTCGTAATGGAGGAGGGCATCCCCAGGAGCACTTCCCTGGCCAGGTACAAAATACCCTCCATCGAGCGCACCCCGGAGATCGTGTCCATCATCGTGGAGGACAAAGCATCCGCGGGACCCTACGGAGCTAAGGGGATAGGGGAGATCCCCCTCATTCCCACAGCGCCAGCCATCATCAACGCCATCTACAACGCCACCGGCGTACGTATCTACAGCCTGCCGGCCACGCCGAAGAGGGTGTTGGCGGCTTTAGAACACGGAGGCGCGGAAGTTCCGTGACTCCGTACCTTCCGTGATTCCGTGTTCCAAAATCTAACGGGGATTGCTTCGGGCGTCATCCGCTTCAAGAAGGAACAATGAGGCGTTTCAAGGGGTACATCTTTGATCTGGACGGCACGATCTATCTGGGCGAGCGGGCCATCCCCGGCGCGCCGGAGACGGTGCGCTGCCTGCGCCAGGCTGGCTGCCGCGTGACGTTTGTATCCAACAAGCCGCTGGAGCCCAGGGAACGCTACGCCGAGAAGCTCACCCGCCTGGGCATCCCCACCGAGCCCGCCGATGTGCTCACCTCCGGCCATGTGCTGGGCCATTGGCTCGCTGCCGAGGCCGCCGGCGCGCGCGTGTTCGTGGTCGGCGAGCCGCCGCTGCTGGCTGAGCTGGCCGCTTTTGGTCTCCAGATCACCAACGGCACCCAGCACAGCGAAGAGGCGGACTTCGTCGTGGCCGCCTTCGACCGCACCTTCGATTATGGCAAGCTGAACACCGCCTTCCAGGCCATCCGGCGGGGGGCGCGTTTCGTAGCCACCAACGCCGACCGCACCTGTCCGGTCGAGGGGGGAGAGATTCCCGACGCGGCGGCCGTCATCGGGGCCATCGAGGGCTGCACGGGCAAACAGGTGGAGTTGGTCGCTGGCAAACCGTCACCACTCATCATCGAGGCGGGGCTGGCGCGTATGGGCGGCCTGTCCCCGGAGCAGTGCCTGGTGGTTGGCGACCGCCTGGAGACCGACGTGGTCATGGCCCAGCGGGCAGGGGCCGTTTCCGCCGTCGTCCTCACCGGCGTCACCCGGCGCGAGGACATATCCCGTTCATCCATTCAGCCGGACTACGTGCTGGAAAGCATAGCCGACATCTGCTCTGTCTAATCCCAGGTTGATACGCCCGTATAGAAAGCCACGTCCGTCAAGCGCACAGGTAGCTTTTTGCTTTGCCGAAGGAAATAAAAGCTGATCATAAGTCAGCCGCTTTTGCGTCCTTGCAGCGAGAAGCGAAATAGGGTATAATCATGACTGGACACCCAAATCGTTTGGTAAAAGGAGGGGGCTAATGGAAGCGACCTTGGAGAAGATCAGGGGGCTGGAGCAAATATACATCAAAGGGTACGAGGATAGGTTCTTGGATAACGCCTTGCGTAAGATCATCTCTCACCAGCTTGCCAGAGATCGGGCGGATTTGCAGGTTCTGCAACAAGACTTGGCGGAGCTAGAGAGGAAGTACAGGATCAGCTCAGGGGAATTCTATGAAAGATTCCAGGCTGGGCAGATGAGCGATGAGGCTGATTTCATGGAATGGAATGCGCTGTACAAGATGACCACCAAGCTCCGAAACCGCCTTGACATTCTGCAGGGACAAAGGGTATGAGCGATATCGCTACTTACCTCGAAGCCATCAAGCTCAAGTTAGTAATCAGCAGGGTCGTCGCCGACTACCAGATCGTGAAAGAACGCATCACAGCTACCGACGGGTATCTGAGGATAAGAGCGACTCTGCACAACGGGGACTTCTTGGAAGCGGCAGAATATTTCGAACGAGTGCCTGAAGGAGTGAGGACGGTAGACTACCGATACCAGTGGATGGATCCGATGAAGAAGGAGCTGCGTTGCCGCTGGGATAGCACGCCCGATCACCCTGAGTTGCCCAATTTCCCGTACCACGTCCATCAGGGAAGTGAGGAGAATGTAATATCGAGTCAAGCCTTAGGCATCTGCCAGGTACTTGATTTCATGGCCGACGCCATATTTGGTGAAGAGGGCTAGCTCGTCCCGGCATCACCCTACACGAAAGGCCACGGGAAAATCCCGTGGCCTTCGTTTGTGTAAGTGTGCTCATTCATTCATCTCATAGATCAACCGCAGCCCCTTGAGGGTGATCCAAGGGTCCACGAACTGGATGACGTCGGTCTCTTGGGCGATGATGTCGGCCAGGCCGCCGGTGGCGATGACTTTCATCCCTGGGCCCAGTTCCTGCCGAAAACGGGCCACCATGCCTTCGACGAGGCCCACGTAGCCAAATAGGATGCCCGATTGAATGGCCTGCACGTTGTTGGAACCGATGGCTTTGGGCGGGCGCGTCAGGTCAGTGCGCGGCAGCCTGGCTGTGCGGGCGAAGAGGGCCTCCATGGCGATGACGATGCCCGGCGCGATGGCCCCACCCAGGTAGTCCCCCTCTGCTGAGACGGCATCGAAGATAGTAGCCGTGCCGAAATCCACCACGCACACTGGCCCGCCGTACAACCGATGGACGGCCACCGCGTTGGCCACCCGATCGGCCCCCACGTCGCGGGGGTTGTCGTAGCGAATGTGCACGCCGGTGCGCACGCCGGCGTCCAATACCAGCGGGGTGCAGCCGAAGTAGTCCTCGCTCAGGCTGACGAAGGTTCCCGTCAAAGGTGGCACGACGCTGGCGATGGCGATGCCATCCACGTCGCCGACGCCGTATCCCCGGTGGCTGAACAGATCTATCAGAAGAACGGCGTACTCATCGGCCAGTCGTTGGTGATCGGTGGCGATCCGCCAATGGGCCGCCAGCTCTTCCCCTCGATACAGCCCCAGCACGATGTTGGTGTTGCCAATGTCAATACACAGCAGCATGATTCACCCTCCATACAGGCTCCAAGCGGACGCTAGTCCGCGTCTTAGGCGATGGACTAGCGTCCATCGCGAGCTTTGGATTTTGAGCTTTGAGCTTTGAACTTCAACGACGTGGATCCAGATAATCCCGCAGCCCGTCCCCCAGAAAATTGAACCCCAAAACGGTGAGGGCGATGGCCAGGCCCGGAAAGATGGCCAGCCAGGGCCCCCGGTCCATGAACAGCCGCGCCTCCTCGAGCATCTTCCCCCAACTGGGCAGCGGCGGCTGGGTGCCCAACCCCAGATAGCTCAACGAGGCCTCGGCCAGGATGGCGGTGGCGAAGCTCACGCTGGCCTGCACCAGCAGCGGGGCCAGGCTGTTGGGCAGGATGTGGCGCCACAGGATGTGCAAGTCCGTCCCGCCCACGGCCCGCGCTGCGTCCACGTAGCCCTCCTCCCGCACCGCCAGCACGGAGGCCCGGGTCAGACGGGCGAAGACCGGGACGTTCACCACGCCGATGGCCAGCATGGCGTTGAGGTGCCCTGGCCCCAGGGCCCCGACCACCGCGATGGCCAGCAGTATGGCGGGGAAGGCGAACAGGGCGTCCATCAGCCGCATCAGCGCCTCGCCCAGCAGCCCGCCGTAGAAGCCGGCCACCGCCCCGATGATCACCCCTCCCCCCAGCCCGATTCCCACCGCCACCACCCCCACGCTGAGGGCGATTCCCGCTCCGCCCATCACCCGGCTCAGGATGTCCCGCCCGTACTGATCGGTACCGAGGAGATGGGCCATGTCCGGCGGCTGGAGCCGGGCAGCGATGTCCATCGCCGTCGGGTCGTGGGGAGTGGCGAAACGGCCCAGCACGGCTACCACCGCCATCGCCAGGACAATGACTCCGCCCCCCATCAGAAGCGGGCCGACGCTCCGCCAACGTCTCTCAGAGCGTGTCCGAAAAACGGCAGGCCGGATTGAAGTGTCATTGCGAGCCCCCGAAGGGGGCGAAGCAATCTCCCTCCCCGCATTTGGGGATTGCTTCGTCGCTTCGCTCCTCGCAATGACAGACGCCCTCTCAGCGGCCATGATTGTTCTCCGTGGAAGGATGGGACACAGATAAACACAGATTTTCGCAGATTTTTTTCTTTTCATCTGTGTTCATCTGTGTAAATCTGTGTCCTGCTCAGCGAGATGCGCGGGTCTAGCCAGGTGTAGGCCATGTCCACCAGAAAGTTGATGCCCACCACCAGGGCGGCGATGAACAGCACCAACCCCTGGATGAGGGGGAGGTCGCGGTTGTTGATGGCGAAGAGCACCAGCCGGCCCAGGCCCGGCAGGGCAAAGACCTGCTCGATGACGATGCTCCCTCCCAGGAGGAACCCCAGTTGCAGGCCCAGCAGGGTCACGGTGGGGATGAGGGCGTTCCTCAGGACGTGGCGGACGATGACCTGTGGCTCGGAGAGGCCCTTGGCGCGGGCGGTACGGATGTGATCACGAGCCAGCTCTTCGAGCATCGAGGCCCGCACCAGGCGGGCCAGCACCCCGGCCACCGGCAGTCCCAGCGCCAGGACGGGCATGGCCAGGCTGCGCAGTGCGCCCAGCGGATTCTCCCCCCAGGGCACGTACCCGCCCGAAGGCAACCAGCGCAGGCTCAGGGCGAAGAGGAGGATCAGTAGTATCCCGATCCAGAAGGAGGGCAAGGCCAGCCCCGCCTGGGCGAAGACCAGCACCCCGTAGTCGAGCGCGCTGTGTTGGCGGACGGCGGCCAGGACGCCCAGCGGCACGGCCACGAGCACAGCCAGGGCCAGCGATAGGATCGCCAGCGACAGAGTGACCGGCAGCCGCTCGGCGATGAGGGTGGTCACCGGCCGGCCGTGCCGCAGCGAGACCCCCAGGTTCCCCCGCAGCACCCCGCTAAGCCAGCTCAGATATTGCAGGGGCAGCGGGCGATCTAGCCCCAGTTGGGTCCGCAGGTCGGCCAGGGTCTCTGGCGAGGCCTCAGTGCCCAGGATGAGCTGGGCCGGATCGCCTGGTATCACCTGCACTACCACAAAGGTGATCAGCGAGATCAGCAACAGCGTGAGCAGGAGAGAAGGCAAGCGTCGCATCCCCAATCTCCAATATCCAATATCCAATCTCTAATCTCTAATCCACACCGTCCGCAAGTCGTAGATGTCAATAGGATAGAGCTGCCACCCCTGCACCTCCTCCCGCAGCCCCACCGAGGAGAGCGGGGCCAGGAGATAGACGGCCACCGCGTCGTCGGCCAGCATGCGCTGCATCTCGGCGTAGATCTCCTGGCGGCGCGCCGCGTCGGTGCTGATCGCCCCCTCTTTGGCCAGCTCGTCGTAGCGGGAATTGTTGTAGTTCATGTAATTCTCTTTACGGTCGCTGACGTAGCGGTTGAGGAAGGGGTCGGGGTCGAGCCGGCCGGTGTGGCCCAGGGTGGTCAGGGCATAGTCCCGGCCGAAGTACACCTGTTCCAGGTAGGTGGCCCACTCGATGGTCTCCAGTTTAGCTTTGATGCCCACCTTGGCCAGTTGGTCGGCGATGACCGCGCCGTTGCGGATGTGGAAGTCGTAGGGTTGAGGGAGGGCGATGGTGGTCTCGAAGCCGTCGGGATAGCCAGCCTCGGCCAGGAGTTCCCTGGCCTTCTCAGGATTGTAGGGGTAGCATTGGTCAGATATCACGTAGAAGTCGCTGACCGGGGGCATGTGGCTGCAAATGGGCACTGCGGTACCCCACTGCGCCCCCTCAATCACCGCCTGCTTATCAATGGCGTAGTTGAGGGCCTGGCGCACCCGCAGGTCATCGAAGGGAGGGCGGGTGTTGTTGATGGCCAGCAACTGGATGCCGTTGAACGGCTGCTGGATTACTTTGATGCCAGGCTCGTCCCGGAGGCTGGCGATTTCCTGGGCAGGCACCTCCGGCACCACGTCCACCTCGCCCGTCTTCAGGCTGATCAGCCGGGCGGGCGGGTCGGTGAGCACCCGGAAGGTGACCCCGTCCAGGTAGGGCACCTCGGGCAGGAAGTACTTGTCGAAGCGCTGGAGTTTGACGTGGCTGTCGGGCACCCATTCCACGAACTGGAAGGGGCCAGTGCCCACGGGGTGATCGCGCAGAGTGTCGGCGGCTTCCTGGGGGACGACGGCGGCCCAGCCGTAGGCCAGGTTGGAGAGGAAGGCGGCCTGGGCCTCGGAGAGGGTGAAGACCACGGTGTGATCGTCTGGGGTCTCGATGGCGCTGATGATTTGGTAATCCTTGGCCCGGGGGCTGGCCGTGTCGGGATCGAGGATGCGCTCGAAGCTGTACTTCACGTCGGCGGCGGTCATCGCCCGCCCGTTGTGGAAGGACACGTCGTCGCGCAGGTGGAAGGTCCACTTCAGCCCGTCGTCCGAGGTCTCCCACGAGGTAGCCAGGTCGGGCTGGATGTGGCTTTGGGGATCAACCTGCACCAGCGTGTCGTAGAGGTTGCGGGTGATCTGGAAGGTGGCGGCGGCCACGGTCTGGTGGGGATCGAGGCCGTCCACGTCGGCGGCGACGGCCACGGTGAGGGAGCCGCCGCGCTGGGCGGTGGGGCCTGGGGTGGGCGTAGGCGAGGGCGTAGGCCCACAGGCGGTGAGGAGCCCTGCCAGGATCAGAGCCAGCAGGGCCAGGCGTAGAGCGTTTCGTGTGTTCATTTCGGTACCTCCTCAATGATTTGATGAGTGAGGGCCGGAGGGCGGAAACAAAAGCCCCTTGGGGCGCTCCCAAGGGGCAGGCATTTCACAGTCGCTCGCGGCGGATTGTCAAATCCGCCGCGGGCCTGCGGGGTATGAACAACCCCCAAGAGCAAAACCAAAAGGGGGGCTTACCCCCCGCGCCGGGGCCGCCGCGCGTCAAACCCCCAAACGTTTGTTCAGGGCCCCCC
>JAUWOY010000030.1 GCA_030611885.1 Chloroflexota bacterium
TAGCGCCCCCGTGGTCTTCGACCGCCCGGTACTCCCGCTTCCCCCCCCCCTGCACCCCCCCCCACTTGGGGGGGGAAAGAGGGGGGGCGAGGGTCAGCTCAACCAGGCCGCGAAAGATGCCGATGCCGTGCTCCAGGTGCACCACGTAATCGTCGGGCGACATGTCGGCGAAGAAAGCCTCCGGAGTCACCGCCCGCGGTCGGCGCACACGGCGGGGCAGGGGTCTGGACCAGCCGAAGATCTCCGCATCTGTCATCAGGCAGCACGTTGCTTGCTGCCCCCCCCTTGCCGGCAGCAGCGTCCAGCCCTCGGCCAGGGTGCCCTGCACGATGGTCAGGCTGTGCAGGGGGGGCAAAACCCTAAGGGTCTCCGAGACCCTTAGGGTTTGCACGTAGGCTTCTCGCTCTCCCCACAGCGCGGCCAGTCGCTGGGCCTGGCGGCTCACCACCACGATCCGCTGACCCTCCTGGAGCATCCTCCGCCAGTCGTCCAGCACCTGCTTGAGCCGCCCGCCGTAGCGGGGGCCTGGGGCAAAGAGTCGGCTTAGTGGATGTTCCTCGCCGCCGTCGTATCCCAGCACCAGGGGATGCCTGTCCAGTAGCGCGTCTTGCAGCTCGTCCCAGGTGAAATAGGGGATGGGGAGCCCGCTGGGCAATTCGCCCGCTTCGAGCAGGTCTTTCTGAAGCTCCAGCGCGCTGGCCTCCAGGTCGGCCATAGCTGCTTCCAGTTCGGTCAGGTCGTCAACGACCAATAATCCCTCGGTGGGCAGGAAATCTACGAGGTTCCCTGGCTGGGAGTATAGGTAGGGAATGTAGAACTCCAGGCCCTTGAAGTGCCGCCCCTCCTCCAGGGCTTCGAGGTTGGCCTCGAATTCGGCTGCCGCCGACTCGTGACAGGCTGAGAGGTCCAAATGAGTTGCTCGCTGAGCCGCCGACGGGCCGTGTTGGGGCAGGCTCTCGCTGGCTGGAACCAGAGTAAACGAGGATACCTTCTCCTGGGAGCGTTGCGTGTCCGGCTCGAAGAGGCGCAGGGACTCGATCTCATTCCCGAACAGCTCGATGCGCACCGGCCAGTCGCTGTGGGGAGGGAAGACGTCAATGATCCCGCCCCGCCGGCTGAAGGTGCCCGGCTGCTGGACGATGCTCGCCGGCTCGTATCCCAGGGAGACCCAGTGGGCCAGTATCTTCTCCAGGGAGATGGGCTGGCCCTGCTGCAGGGTGTGTACGCCGGCCTGAAATTCGCGCACGGGTATGGTTTTCTGCATCAAGGCGCGGGCTGAGGCGATGATGATGGGAGGGGACGATTGGAAGTTGGAAGTTGGAGGTTGGAGGTCTTGTAACAGTGTGGCGAAGACGCGGATGCGCTGCTGGATGGTCTCGACGTTCCAGGCGATGTGTTCATAAGGCAGGGCGTTGGGCTCAGGGAAAAGCAGCACGCTCTCCGGCCTGGCTGACCAGAGGCGCAATTGGCTGTGGAGTTGGTGGGCCTGCTCTGGCCGGGCCGTCACTACCACCAGCGGCCTGTCCAGGTCCCGCTGTAGGGCGGCGATGAGGTAGGGCCGCGCCGAGGACAGCAGGCTGAGGGTTACGGAGTAAGGTGGGGATCGTGGGGCCGCATCCTGGGCCTTCAAACCCTCGATCAGCTCACGATAGCTGGGTATGTCTTCCACGAGGGAGAGCAAGCCCGACAAATTCAGTTGGTTCACGCCAAATCCTCTCTAAACACTTCCAGGGGCCGATTGAACTGACCTGCCCCCGAATCAATCACGCACCCCATATCTCCTCCGCCCCTCGTTGCGCCATAGCTCCAGTTCCCTGGCTGGCAAGGTCGCGGTGAAGCTGTTCTCATCAACGACGAAGATGGGCGGGGCAGACCTAAGAGCTTCCATCTCCCGTCTCATCATCCTGATGCCGGTACCAAACCGTTCGATCAGTCCCATCTCACGCATGGCTTCAGCCAGGGAGGGATTGCGCGCCGCGTACTTGCCGGTGCCCAGGTCTTGAACGGTCATACCTCGAACAAGGCCGCCCGGACTGAGGGTCTCCAGGCGATCATCAAACATGCGAATGGCAACCTCTTGGCTCCAGCGACTGTAGTCTCGATGGACGCAAGCATTAGTGATGGCTTCGCGTACGGCTCTCAGAGGATATTCGGGGATGTCGGTCCGCCGCGGTAGCTTCTCATTCTCTAGAATGGACGCTGTTCTCATGTTGCGTCGGACAAAAGCCACGCTTTGTTCGATGAGCTCATCCACTGTGCCCCGGAAAGTATCGCGGTCAATAGCGGTGACGTTGAGGTCTAACCCCGGGAAGCGAGCGGCAGAGACAAAGGCCTGAGGCAGGAAGTACTGCGGCCGGCGACCGAAAAGCAACATGGCTGCCACCGTAGGGGCCAATTGATCGCCCCGGCGCACGACAAGAGGCAGATCCGCCTGCTCAACCAGTTCCTTGTCTTGAGTAGGCGAAGCCGTATCGAAAGGACGGAGTGGACGCCCGGCATTGAGGATGGCCTCGGGTGATCGTCGCTCGAAGTAACGGCGGATTTCGGCTGCATCCAGGTCCTCATAGGCGGCTTCCCAGAGAGGCGTGCGCTCGAAGAGGAGTTCGCCGCTCTCCTGGAACATCCAACGCTCTTCTTCCCGCGTGGCATGTTGCACAGTGGAACCCACCCGCACATAGCAGATGTCCCGCACTCTATGTGGCTTGTCCTGTCCCTCAGGAACGTGGGCTACAAGGATGGATTTTCCCTCTAAGTTCACTTCCTCAACTGTCAGGATGACAGGAGGGCTACAGGCACGACAGAGGCCCATCAATCTCTCTTCAAGCTTCTGCCAATCGCCCGTTACGCCAACTACCAGGCCATTATCGTCCACACCTATCAACAAGTAGCCTCCTTGGGTGTTGGCAAAGGCCACTAACTCCGAACCAATCTTGACAGTGACATCTCCTCGCTGTGGCCACTCTCGTTTGAACTCTATGGTTGGCCCCTCACCTCGGGTGATAAGCTCACGTACCTCGTCTATTGTCATTTCTTTCCTCCTCAGAACAAGCTTGCTATGATGACCAGTGCGACTGGCCTCGGCCTGATACCCTACTTTCCCGGGGTGCAAGCCTCCTACTGATGATCGCCCTGTTTCCTCTCGTACATCGCTCTATCCGCCTGGGCCAGCAGTTCATCAATGGAGCAGGGGGATTCAGGATCGTAGTACGCTATGCCAGCGCTTAACGACAGCTCGTAGCGGCGGTCTCCCTTTGCGTTGCGGGCTTCCAGGTTCTCTTGCAGACGAGTAATAACAGCATTGGCATTGGCCTTACCGGTTTCTGCTGCCAGAACCACGAACTCATCCCCGCCAATGCGAGCGATGATGTCGGACTCGCGGAATGTCTCTCTGAGGATATCGGCGGTTTCGATCAAGGCCCGGTCTCCTTCGGAGTGGCCAAAGGCATCGTTGATCAGCTTCAGGCCGTCAAAGTCGGTAAAGAGCAGCAACATTTTCCTCTTCGCCCGGTTGGCTGTCTTCAACTGCTGCTGGCTCAGGGTGAAGAATCCGCGACGGTTGTACAGGCCGGTGAGTTCGTCAACCAGGGCCAGGGCGCGCAGCGTCTCCTCCATCCGCACCCGCGCGGTGATGTCGGTGTAGACAGCGACTAACCCGATGAACTCATCCCCCACCAGGATCGGGGACCCGGCCAAGAGGACATCCATAGGAGAGCCATCCTTCCGATAGCGGACGGCCTCGGTGGGAGGCACCTCCCCCCCGCCCAGGACTACCTGTGTAAAACCGACTGCCTCCTCGAATACTTCAGGGCCGGTGATCAGATCATCAAGGTTTTGGCCGATCGCCTCCTCCCGTGAGTATCCGAACAGCCTCTCTGCGCCCGCGTTCCATTCCACGATGCGATGGTGGGCGTCCAGGGTAACGATGGCGTCGGGGGCAGCTCCCAGCACCCCTTCCAGGTACAGCCGCCGCTCTTCGATCTCGCGCTCGCTCCGCACCCGCTCGCGGATGTCGGTGAAGACTGAGAGGACGCTGACGAATTTCCCCTCCTCGAACAGGGGCTGGCCGCTGACGATGATCGGGATCACCTGCCCTTCCTTGCTCAGCAGAGCCGTCTCGTAACGGCTCGAGGTCCCTCGGGGCCACTTCGCCAGCTCCTGCTGCACTTTCTCGATCTTATCCTCAGGCACGATGGTCGTCCAGTGCTGGCCGATCAATTCCTCGCGGGTGTATCCCAATAGCTCCTCCGCCGCAGGGTTGGCGAAGGTGAAGATGCCCTGAGCATCCTCGATCAGGATGCCCTCGGCCATGCCCTGCACGACGCTCTCGTTGAACGCCTTTAGGTGTTCTGTTTCTTCGAAGAGGCGGGCGTTCTCGATGGCGATGGCGACCTGGCTGGCCAGGGTTTGCAAGACGAAGAGATCATCCTCGCCGAAGGCGTTGAGCTTGTCACTGTTTACATCCAACATTCCCACCACCCGCTCTTCCACCTTCAGGGGCACAACCAGCTCGGATTTCGTCTCCGGAAGCCACTCATCTAGAAAGTAACGAGGCTCCTGGCTGACGTCGTTGGCCAAGAAGGGATCGCCAGTATGGGCTACCCAGCCGATCATGCCCTCCTCGCCGATCTTGAAACGTAAACCCTGTTCTCTCCATACCTTTTCCGCTGCAGGGTCGCTGCTGGCCTTGAAGACGGCATAGCCCGTGGCGGGCTCGATGAGGAAGATGTCCACGTGATAGTAACCGAAGTTCTGCTGGATGGCCTGGGCCACGTAGGGGAACAACTCATCGAGGTCGAGGATGGAGGAGACCCTTCGCCCGACCTCCTCGACGGTCTGCAACTGGAGGGCCCGCTGTCGAGTCTCTTCGTAGAGCCTGGCGTTCTCAATGGCGATGGCTACCCGGTCGGCCACCGCCTCCATGGCCACGGTGTCCGATTGATCGAAATCGTTGAGGCGAATGCTTTGCACGTCCAGGGCACCGATCACCTCATCGTCCAGCTTGATGGGAACGCACAGTTCCGATTTGGTGAGCACTTCCCCCAGGAAGCCCTTGACGTAGTATGGGTCCTTGCTTGTGTCGTTGGACAGCCAGGAGTCACCGGTTCTGGCCACGAAGCCGATGATGCCCTCGTCCAAGGACTGGCGATATTCCCCCGGAATTAGGTGCTCGAAGCCGCCAGCGACGGCCTGCATCACCACCTCGCGGCGCTCCTCGTCCAGAAGTAAAAGGATCACGTTGTAGTAGTTGAAGCTCTCCTGGATGGAGCGGGTCACCTCCTGCATCAGCCTATCCGAATCCAGGATGGAGGCTGCTTTCTCGCCCACCTCGCTGATGATCGCCAGTTGGGTGCTCCTTCTTTTCTCCTCCTCGAAGAGCCTGGCGTTTTCGATGGCGATGGCCGCCTGGTCGGCCAGGAGCCCCAGGACGCGCAGTTCGCTTTCATCAAACACGTGCGGCCTCTCGAAGGCGACGTTCATCACGCCCACCACCCGCTCGCCGATGCGCAGCGGTAGGCCGACGATGGAGCCGCCCCATTGGTAATCTCGAAAGATCGGGTGTCTGTTAACGTTGGGGACGACGATGCGTTCCCCGCTGCGGGCGACGGTGTAAGTCAGGCCCTGCGGACGAGGCTCGGCGTAGGATTCCTGCTGGCTGCCATTCTCCCACAGGGCAGCACCGAAGGTCAGTCGCTCGCTATCGTAGAGGAAAATGTGGACGTCGTCAGCGGCCACCAGTTTGAAGGCATGGTTGAGAATCGCCTCCAGGATCGGCTGCAGCTCCAGAGCGGAGGTCAGGTGCAGGCTGGCCTGGCGCAGGGTTTCGAGTTCTGCGCTGCGCCTGCGCTCGGCCTCGTAGAGCCGCGCGTTCTCGATGGCGGCAGCGGCGTGGTCGGCGAAGACACGCAGGGCCTCGGCATGAGCCTGGGTGAAGAAGCCGGGGGTGGCGCTGTCCACGTTGAGGAAACCGATCACCTCGCCGCGCACGATGATGGGCGCAGCCGCGTACGAGCGTAGCCACTCCGTCACCGGGATGCGCACCCAGTCAGGACAGGTATCAGTATCGGGAATGACCATTGGTTCCCCACTCTCCACCATTTGTTGGAGGCCGGGCATCTCATGAATGTGGAACACAAGTGTGGAGATGAACTCCTCTGCGCCGAAGCGCTCGTAGCCGCGCCAGCGGACGATGCGTGCCTGGTCGCCCTCGATGAGCATGACGTTGGTGGCATCGTTGGGAACGACGCGGCTGACCTGCTCCAGGACGCGGTCCAGCACCTGGTCGGGATCCAGGGTGCTGCTGACGACGGCGGCCGCCTCCTCCAGTGCTTCGGCCCGGTCACGCTGCTCCCGCTCCGCCTGGAAGAGCTGGACGTTGCGGATGGCGATGGCCGCCTGGTTAGCTATCGTCTGGGCCAGCTCGATCTCTTCTTGGCTGAAGACGCGCTGTTTCTTTGCATCCAGGCCGATGCTGCCTATGGTCTCACCTTTGACCACCAGGGGCACGATGAGCATGGATTTGATGCCCAGCCTGCGCATGGTGTCCCGAACCCTGGCTACCAGGGGATCCTTCAGAGTGTCCTCGATCATCAGCGGCTTCTGGTCGGCGATGATGCGCTCGGCAGCCAGATAACCTTTAACCTGGAAGCGTTCGGCGGTGGCCCCCCAGTCCGGATACTCGGCCAGCACATGCCCCCACTCCTTTTCCCTGTCAAAGATCAGGATGCCGCTGTGTTCAACGCCGAAAAGTCCCACCAGCTCCCGGACCGTGGTATCGAGAACTTCATTCCAATCCAGGAAAGAGCTAATGGCTGCCGAGACGCGGCTAATCACAGCCAGCCGTTTTGCCCTTTGCTCCAATTCTATGGTGTGCTGCTTGGTCTCTTCATGGAGCCGGGCGTTCTCGATGGCGATGGCCGCCTGGTTAGCGAAGGTCATTATCGTCTCTTTGTATCCTTCGCTTATCTCCTCCTCCCGTGTTGAGGCAAAGATGCCTCCTACCACCTTCCCCTTTGCCAGCAACGGCAAGCCGAGAAACGTTCTGGAGCCCAGAAGCTTTTGCAAGGCAAAACAAACCGGCTTACTCAAGACAGGACTCACCAACTCGTACAAGTCGTGTTTGATGGCTATCCTGCCCTCCAGGGCGCTGCTCACCGCCTCGTTGAAATCGCTTCTGGCTGGAAATTTGATTCGGACCAGTGGGAAACCGATGATGGCGTTGATCCTTTCGATGATCTTGCCCCTCGTGGAAACCGCACCACCCTTGAAAACTCCTTCTTTTTCGTCCAGCAAGAGTATAACTGCCGTATTACAACCGAGCCCTTCCACGACGCCATCTGCTACTCTTTGCAGCACTTCATCCAGATCCAAGGCGCTTTGCATCATCGTAGTGGCAATGGCGTTGAGGGCGGCCAGCTCCTGGTTGCGCTGCCTGATTTCCTCCTCCGCCCGCTTGCGCTCGGTGATGTCACGCCCCACCGATTGGTACTCGACGAGGCGGCCCTGCTCATCGAATATCGCCCGGTCGGTCCAATGCTGCCAACGTATCTCCCCACTGGGCGTCACGACACGGTGCTCGTAACTTCCAACAGGGTTCTCCGGAGACAAGGAAGCCATTTGCTGCCTGACGATTTCCCGGTCTTCCTCGTGAATGAGTGGCATACAGCTACGCCCAATCAATTCCTCCCGCCTCTTACCGAAATAGCGACAATAGGCTTCGTTCACAAAGGTCAGCGTTCCGTCGGGCTGGAAACGACAAATCAGTTCCGTCTGATCCTCGATGACGGCGCGATAGCGCGCCTCGCTCTCCCGCAGCGCCTCCTCCGCCCGCTTGCGTTCGGTGTCCACCGCTTCCAGTTCGGCAAGCCGTCGGCGCATTTCCGCCAGCTCGTTTATGAGTTGCTCTTTTGCCTTATGCTCATCTTTCATCTTGCGTACCTCCCAAAATCGGGCCGAACTCCGCGAATCGCAAACGTGCCCTCAGGAAGTCATGGGCTCAGGTTGTATCTGTTCATGGCAGCCGCGATGCCCTCGGCCAGCCAGAGCTCCACCGCGGAAACGACTCTCTCGTAGACCTCATCTATGGCGATCCGCTCGTCGAGGGTGAAGTCGCCCAGGACGTAGTCCACGGGGTCGCCGTGGACAGGGCGGCCTATGCCCACCCGCAAACGGGGGAAGCCATTGGCGCCCAGTCGCCCAATGATTGATTTCATCCCTTTGTGCCCACCAGACCCGCCCTCGGGGCGCAGACGGACTCTGCCCAGCGGCAGGTCCAGATCGTCGTAGATCACCAGGATGTTCTCAGGGGGCACTTTGTAGAAGCGGGCCATCCGCTCCACCGCGTCGCCGCTCAGGTTCATGAAGGTCTGGGGCTTGGCCAGGATGACTTTGAGGCCGGCGATCTGGCCCTGAGCCAGCAGGGCTTTGTGCTTTCGCCTGACGAACGACAGGCCCCAGGCTTCGGCCAGGCGATCGAGGCACTGAAAGCCGACGTTGTGTCTGTTGCCGGCGTATTTTCGGCCCGGGTTGCCTAAGCCAACGATAAGTCTTTCTATGCTGGGTTCCCCCCTTTGCCACAAACTTTTGAGAGCTTGCATCATCTACTATTCCGTGAAACTAGCAGAGCGGGCTCCCACGCCCGCGATTTCGGCCTGCGATATCCGGCGGCGTGGGAGCCGCCTCTGCTGGCAAAATACCCAGCTCAGAACTGCGCTATCAGCCAGGAGATAAGTCGCCGCAAGGTGGTTATGACGGCCATCAGCAGGAACAAGCCCATGGTGCCGCCTGCGCCGTAGAGCAGGGCTTTGCCTAACCCTTGCGCGGTGATATTGAGCCCGGTCCCTGTTTGCGACTCCGGCGTGACCCCGGCCGGCCCAGGGGTGGAGGTGGGTCGGGGGGTGGATGTTGGCGGCTGCTCGATGATCACCGTGGGCGTGGGAGGCAGGGGGGTGCGGGTGGCCAGCGGGGTTGGCGTTGCCGTGGGCGTCTCCGTCGGCTGGGCGTTGACCACCGAGATCTGGCGCACGTAATACTCGTCGTAGTTGCCGTCCACACGAACGACCCTGAGCCGCAGGCTGTAGGTCCCATCGGACACCAGGGAAGTATCCCAGGTTCCCAATCGTCCATCAGTGACCTGCGCTTTGTGAACATCCCCCACCAGCATCCACTGATCGGTAGGGTTGGGCTCCGGCGCATAGTGGATCTCGTATTTCCAGAAATTGGGATTGGTGGCCGTGCCTTTGATGACCAGCAGGCCGCGCACCACGTCGCGATCCTGAGGAGAGGTGATGACCGCTCCTTGCTGCGGCGGAGCAGCCTCGAGCCTCACGAGTGAGAGCCCCATAAAAAGGGCGGCCAGCAAACCGAGAGCTAAAATCTTCTTAATCATCTGAACTCCTTCCAGATCTTGTTCCACTATAAGTTTATCACAAAAAGGCGTTGATGACAAGGTGGGCGTTATTGACCACGTGCGGAAATCCTGGTATACTTATACTTGAGAAACCAGGTTTTTTTCTTGCCTGAATGGACAGATCGTCACTTTTGGGACTTTCTGTGGTGCAAAAGAGCCGAGTCCTTGACCAAAAAACCTGGTTTCTGAATCCTGCTATCCTCGTTGCCTCGTTACTCGTTACTCAAAACTCCGTAACCATTGCCGCCCTTCGGTGTTGTAATAACAAAGCACTGAAGGGCCGCAGGAAAGGGCTCTTCTGTGGTGGAAGAAAACGAAGAGATTTTGGTGGAGAAGGCCAAAGAGGATCCGGCGGCCTTCGGTGTCTTATACGAAAAGTACGTGCGGAAGATCTATAGCTACATCTATCGCCGCACCGGCAACCGCCACGACGCCGAAGACCTCACCTCCAGGACTTTTCACCGTGCTCTCGCTAACATAGACCGCTACGAGAACAAGGGCTTGCCCTTCTCGGCCTGGCTCTATCGAATTGCCCACAACCTGGTGGCTAACTGGCTTCGTGACCGCAGCCGACACCCAGCTATCTCCCTGGATGAGTGGGCCCTGACCAGACAGCGTAGCAGAAGCAGCGTCCCGGAGCATCAGGCCGAGGCCAACGAGGAACGAGAGGCCCTCCTCGAAGCCATCAAGCGGCTCCCTGCCGACCGCCAGCAACTGCTCATCCTCAAACTCATGGAAGGGATGTCCAACGTAGAGATCGGCCAGGTACTGGGTCGCAGCGTGGGAGCTATCAAATCCCTGTACTTCCGCACCCTGATCGTTCTGAGAGAAGACCTGGAGAAGAGAAGGTTTTGAGTAAGAAGGAGAAACCAGGTTGGATACAACTTTGCTCATAGATAGCACCACCGTCATGCCGAAGGAGTTCATAGAGGAATATGGCGTTACGGTAATTCCCGTGCCCATACACGCTGACGGAAAGGAGTACAGGGACGGAGTTGATATCACACCTGAAGAATTCTACTCTATTTTGGAGACATCTAAAGGACGTCCGTCCACTGCTGTGCCTGGGCTGGGAGAGTTCCTGTCGTTTTACAATGGCCTTCTCGAAAAACACTCGAAGATAGTCTATCCCACACCTAGTTCCAGGCTCACCGGGGTTTTTAATGCCGCGGTTCAAAGCGCAAGGCAAGTAGAGGGCGCCCAGGTGGTGGTCATTGATCCTCACGAAGAATTTTTTGAAGAGGGGCTACACGCTGTTCATTCCAGTGATCCTCGACTAGAGGATAGATTGGTCGAGATAGGAAGGTTGACTGACCCGATCATTGCGGTGATGAACACGGACTTTGCTTCAGGAGGCGCTGGTCTGATAGCGATCGAAGCCCTCAAGGCCATCCATGAAGGAAGGACGATTGATGAAGTCGTTGGAAAGATGATCGAGGCCAAGAGAAAGACAGGTATTTATCTCATCCTCAACACATTCGAGTATGTAGTAGATAGAGTCGGAGAATTGCAGGCCTTCCTGGGCACCTTGTTGAAAATAAAACCCGTACTTACGCTGAGGGACGGTTATCTTGAAGATGTGGCCAAAGTGAGAGGCGAACGGAAGGCTAGAAGAAAGATGATAGAGCTGGTAAGGGAGAGGGTGGGTGATAAAAGAATAGATGTTTACGTATTACATTCATTAGTGAGAGAAAAGGCGGAGGATTTTTTGGAACAGATAAAAGGTGAGTTGAACGTTGGAAACTCGTATATTGACGACATCGGATCTTCTGTCGGTAGATACACCGGCCGAGGGGGTTTGGCTATAGTTTATATTAGTAGAGAGGAGGGAGAGGAAAGATGATCAAAATCGTCACCGACAGCACTGCCGATGTCCCTCAAGAGTTGATGGAGAGGTACGACATCCGGACGGTGCCCATCAACATTCAGTTCGGCACGGAGACCTATCAAGAAGGCATTGACATTGACCGCCCGACCTTCTTCCGCAAGCTCGAAGAGGTCATGCCCACGTCGTCACAGCCCTCGCCGGGGCAGTTCGTCGAGGTCTATAAGGAGCTGGTGGAGCAAGGCCACTCCGTCCTCACCGTCGTCATCACCTCCAAGCACAGCGGAACCTATCAGTCAGCGGTGCTGGCCAAATCAATGCTGCCTGAGGCCGACATCGAGGTGTTCGACACGTTGTCTATTTCGATAGGGACAGGCTACCAGGTGCTGGCCGCCGCCAGGGCTGCCGAGGAAGGCAAGAGCATGGGGGAGATCATCCAGCTCTTGGAGGGGATACGGTCGAGGATGTTCCTTTATCTCACCCCATCTACCCTGAAATATCTTCAGAGGAGCGGGCGGGTGGGCAGATTGTCCGGAGCGCTGGCCTCGCTCCTGAGCGTCAAGCCCATCATCAAAGTGGAAGACGGCGTGCTGGAGGCTTTCCAGAATGTGCGCACCAGAGGCAAAGCCCTGGATCGCCTGGTGGAGCTGACGGCAGAGGCGGTGGGCACGGCCGAGCCTGTCAAGTTTGGCATCCCCCACGCTGAGGTTCCTGACGAGGCAGAGAAACTGAGGCAGCGTCTGGAGAGCACCTTCAACTGCGACGAGATGATCGTCGTGGACCTGGCCTGCTCGCTGACCGTGCACGGCGGGCCAGGCGTCATCGGCCTCATCTCCTATAAGGTCTAGAACAGCAGATTGGCAGGATTAACGGATCAAATAAAGGGAATCAGTAAATCCTGCCCATCCGTGTTCTTTCAAGGGAGAAAGCCATGGAAGAAAAAGTGTTAGTCGAGATACTGGCAGCTCATGCCGATCAATTGAAGAAAGGCCAGGGAAAGGGAAGCGATTATCTGGCCATGTTTCCCGACTATCGGGAGGAGCTCAAGCCCCTGCTGGAAACGGCGGAGAAAGTCAAGAGGGTATTGGAGCCGGTGGAGCCTGCGTCAGCATTCTGCCAGAGCTTGCACGGTGACTTGCTGGCCGCTGCTCGCCGGAAGCTGGCCGAAGGAGTGCCTCAACTGGCTAGAAGCCACGGAAGGCAGATCCTCATCCGCGCGGCGGCTCTGGGCTCGGCTGTTTCCGTGGTTGGGGCACTCGCTTACCTTATCCGCTCCCGCGCGGCGGCTGAAACCCAATCAGCTTCGGCTGCATAACGTTAGTTTCGCGTTCTGGTCTGTTTCCCCTTGCCCGCCCACTCAGGGCGGGCATTTTCCCTTTTAGGCCAAATTGAGTATAATACTGGTATTGGAGGTGCTGTCGAATGGAGATCACTTGGTACGGGCAATCTTGCTTCAGGCTGCGGGACAGGCTCGCCACGGTGATAACCGATCCCTATGACAAGGGTATCGGCTACACCCTGCCGAGGGTTCGGGCTGACATCGTGACCGTCAGTCACGATCACCCTGATCACAATTACGCAAAAGGGGTCAAGGGCCAGCCCAAGATCATCGTCGGTCCCGGCGAGTACGAGGTCGGCGGCGTCTTTATCACGGGCATCCCCACTTTTCACGACCGGAAGAAGGGGGCCAGCCGGGGACGCAACACTGTTTTCCTCTTCGACTTCGAGGGGTTGACGGTTTGCCACCTGGGCGATTTAGGCCACGTGCCGACTCAATCCCAGGTCGAGGCTTTGAGCGATATAGACGTTTTGCTCATACCCGTGGGCGCGGTTTCCACCATCAACGCTGCCCAGGCGGCTGAAGTCATCAGCTTGCTGGAACCCCGCCTGGTCATCCCTATGCACTACAAGACCAAAGCGCTGGAGGTCAAGCTGGATTCGGTGAGTAAATTCCTTAAGGAGATGGGGCTCAGCAAGTTAGCTACCCAGGAGAGCCTGAAAGTGACCAAGAGCAGTCTTCCCGATGAAACGCAGGTCATGCTGCTGGACTACAAACAGTAGACGGAGGAACGATCATGAAAATCTTTTCGACGAAGGTCTTTAGTAGATCCAATCCTGCTCGGTCTGGATCGCCAGATCCAGGCCAAAGACGGGGATTTGGCAATCCCCTCAGAGCAATTTCGTATTCACTGAGTATTGGGCTTTTGATCCTGAGCGCGATTTTTGCCCTCGGCGGCTGCGGGGGCGGTACGCCTACGCCGGGGGATCCTCTGGCGCACCTGGAGGCGGGGCGTGACTACTTGCAAGCAGGCGATTTGGACAAAGCCATCGCCGAGTTGGAGGCGGCTGTCCAGGCCGGCCCGGCCTCGACCGAAGCTCACTTTCGTCTGGGCAATGCCTATGCAGAGGGAGGCCAGTTGGACAAGGCCGCCGAGGAGTTCAAAGCAGTCCTGGGCCTGGACGCCGATCACGCCGACGCCCACTCCAACCTGGGCGTGGTCTACTATCAAAAGGGGCAACTGAGCGAAGCGGTGAGCGAGTTCCAGGCGGCTTTGGATATCAAACCAAGAGACGCCGAGGTGCATTATCTCCTGGGAGCGGCCTACGTCCAGATAGGGAGGATGGATGATGCTGTCAAGGAGTTCAACGCAGCTCTGGAATACGACTCCAACCTTCCTGAGGCTCATTTCGGTCTGGGGACGGTCTATAAGCTCCAAGGTAACGAAGAAGAAGCCATCAAAGCCTTCGAGCGTTTTCTGGAACTGAGCCCCGCCCAGGACCCGCAGGCCCAGGTTGAGGCCGAACGACAGCTCAGGGAACTGAAAGGGCAATGAATTTCAAACTTCCAACTTCAAACTTCAAACCTCAAAGTTCCAAAATGTATCAAAAAACTGTCCTCGATAACGGCTTGCGGATCTTGACTTCGGCCATACCCCACACCCGCTCAGTGAGTATCGGCTTCTTCATCGGCGTGGGCTCACGCTACGAATCGGATGCACAGAGCGGCGTCTCTCACTTCATCGAGCACATGCTCTTCAAAGGCACGGAAAAGCGGCCTACGGCCATGGATATCGCCGTGGCCATCGAGGGGATCGGGGGGATACTCAACGCAGGCACCGGCCTCGAATCGAGCCTCTACTGGATCAAAGTCGCCCAGTCCCATTTGGATATCGCTATTGACGTGTTGGTGGACATGCTCCGCCATTCTAAGTTTGATCCAGACGAGATCAACAGGGAGCGTCTGGTGATCGCCGAGGAGATCAACCTGACCCTGGACACGCCCGGCAGTCTGGTTTTTCTCCTCATCAACGAGTTGGTCTGGCCAAATCACCCCCTGGGGCGCGACATTGCCGGTAGCAAAGAGGGCCTCAGCACGCTGGACCGAGAGAGCTTGACGACTTACTTGGAACACTACTATCAGCCAGGCAACACTGTGGTCAGCGTGGCTGGCAACGTCGAGCACGAGAAGGTGGTGGGGGGAATAGCCGCCTTTTTGGGCGACTGGGCCGTGGGCGAGGCTGTTTCCTATCGGGTAGCCGAGGATAATCAGACCGAGCCTCGCCTGCGAATTCACCATAAAGAGACGGCGCAGGCCCATCTCTGCCTTAGCGTCCCTGGGATTCATCGGGACCATCCAGATCGCTTCAAGCTGCGTTTGTTGAATACCATATTGGGGGCGGGGATGAGTTCTCGCCTTTTCACTGAAGTCAGGGAGAAGCGCGGCCTGGCCTACAGTATCTATTCCTACGTCAGTGGGATGCACGATACCGGAGCGGTGGGGGTCTACGCTGGCGTAGATCCAAGGCGGATCGAAGATGTGATCGGGGCTGTTCTGGCGGAGTGGGACAGGCTGAGGCAGGAAAGTGTGCCGGCTGACGAACTGACCAAGTCCAAGGAGTTCATCAAGGGGCGGTTGTTGCTTCAAATGGAGGACAGCTTCAGCATAGCTGCCTGGTGTGGCCGTCAGGAGGTGCTTTCGCCCGAGGTTCTGACAGTGGACGAGGTGATAGAGGCTATAGAGGCCGTGACCGCCGCCGACATTCAGCGGGTAGCTCAGGGCCTCTTCCTGGGAGAGAGGCTTAACCTGGCTGTGGTGGGGCCCTTCGAAGATGAGGAGGGGTTCCGGGAGTTGCTTGAGTCATGGTAAAACTGCTGATGAGTTGGGACATCAAAGCTGGATTAGAGGCAATCTACTTTGATTTTATAGTCAACGAGTTTATGCCCGGCCTGCTCAGGTTGGACATTCAGCCGACGGAGGCATGGTACACCGTCTACGGCTCCGGCCCCCAAATCCTGACCGGGGGCGTGGCCAAGGACTTGGACACGATGACCAGTATCCTGGATAGCGAGGAGTGGTACGATCTGCAGAGTGAGCTCCTGGCCTACGTTGCCAATTTTGAATATAAAATAGTGCGCGATACCGGCCGATTTCAGCTATGATCAGTCAAGAAAGCAGAGGCGGCTCCCACTTCTAGCAGAGGCGGCTCCCACGCCGCCGGATGTCGCGGGCATGGGAGCCCACTCTGCTGATTGGAGACTACTGCATCTTTACCACCACCGTGGCATCGCTCCAGAGCTTCTCCAGTTGATAATAGCTCCGCATGACGGGGGCGAAAACGTGAACGATAATGCCCCCATAATCCACCAGCACCCATCCTGAGGATGTGTCCCCCTCGATGTGCAAAGGTCTGATGCCCTCTTCTTTTATCTTCTCGGTGATCTCATCTACAATGGCTTTGACCTGACGCTCGCTCTCCCCGCTGCAGATGACGAAGTAATCGGCCAACAGGGAAATGGAACGCAGGTCCAACAAAATGATGTCGGAGCCCTTTTTGTCGGCGATGGCGTTGACTATTTTCCTGGCCAGCTCTATTGATTCCAGTTTGTTTCCTCCTCTTTTTTGGGCTAGCAGAGCGGGGATCCCATGCCCGCGGTATCCGGCGGCGTGGGAGCCGCCTCTGCTTTCTTGATTTTTGGGTCCTTGGTCGGAAGGCCACTCCGGATTCGGGCCATCTCTTGGCGCATTCTGGCCCAGTGGGTGCCCCGCCAATAGATCCGGTCGCACTCAGGGCAGAGGCTGAAGTGCTCTTTGGTTCGGAATACGTAGGGTGGAACACGTCCCTTCACCGATGGTTTCTCGACCTCTTGGAGGGGCGTGTTGCAAACTGGGCAGCGGGAGAAGGGCTGTTCGGTCTCCAGATTCAGTTCGGAGATGACTTGTTGGATCTGCTCTTTCAGCTCCTCGCTCTCAACGAAGAGGCTGTTCAGCCCGCGCCGGCGCGTCAACTCTCCATCGCGGGTCAACAGGATGCGTCCTTGAGCACGGGCCAGGCGCACCAGCTCGTGGTCATCTAAGTCGGGAAAGTAGGCCGTATCGTAGCCCAGGAGTCGTAACCACTTAGCCAGGCGGCCCAGCATCCCATCGAGCAGCAGCTTCATGGTTCTTCTCTGTGGAGAAACCAGGTCTTTCCCTGTCTGAGCAAGCAGTTCGTTGCTTTTGGGGTCTCTTGGGGCATGAAAAGGTATCTCATCAACCAAAAACCTGGTTTCTGATCCCTACAGACAAAATACGCTTTTCTCTCTCCCTCATCTTCCGCGCGGCAGCTTCCTCTTGATGATCGTAGCCCAGGAGGTGCAGGATGCCGTGAATGACCAGCAGCTTTAGTTCCTCCGCGACAGCGTGGCCTAATTCCTCGGCCTGGGCCAGGGCGCGCTGGTAGGAAATCACCACGTCACCCAGGTAGGGAGGGCTTTCTGGCGCGCTCACGAAGTGCTCCTCAACCTCCGCGCCAAAGGCCAGGACATCGGTAGGGGCATCCACATCACGAAATCGGCGATTCAGTTCGCGAATGGCCTCATCGTCGGTTACGATCAAGCTTAGCTCTGTTTCCCCTGCCACCCCTTCCTGCCTCAGAACCTCTGCCGCCACGCGACGAAGGTCTCCCTCATCAACCTCAGCTCTGAAACGATGAGCAATCTGGATGGTTATTTGAGCTTTGAGCTTTGAGCTTTGAGCTTCCCTCATCCCTCCACCTTAGCTTCTTCAGGGTATTTGATGCGGGGATGGAATACGCCCTGCAAGATGCTGACGAAAGCACCCCTGACCTCGTCCAAATCGTGCAGGGTGAGGTCGCACTCGTCTAACTGTCCGTCCAACATCTTGCCACCGATGATCTTGCGCACCAGCTCCTCGAGGCTTTCGAGAGAGTCGGGGCGCTCAGCCCGCACCGCAGCCTCGCAGCTATCGGCCAGCATGACGATGGCCGTCCCTTTGGTCTGAGGCTTGGGGCCCGGATAGCGGAAATCCTCCTCGTTCACTTCGTCTCCGTCGCTTTCGAGAGCTTGCTGGTAAAAATAGGTAGCCAGGCTAGTCCCATGATGTTGGGCGATGAAATCACGTACTTTGCTAGGCAAGCGATACTTCTTAGCCATATCCAGGCCGTCCGTGACGTGGCTGATGATGATCTGGGCACTGGTTCGCGGGTCGAGGCGTTCGTGCACGTTCGCCCCCTCCACCTGGTTGTCCACGAAGAAATATGGCCGGACGGTCTTGCCTATGTCGTGGTAATAAGCTCCCACTCGGACGAGCAGGGCGTCGGCCCCGATGCGCCCCGCCGCCTCTTCTGCCAGGTTGCTGACCAGGATGCTGTGATGGTAGGTGCCCGGGGCTTTGAGCAGTAGTTGGCGCAGGAGGGGATGGGTAGGGCGGGCTAACTCCATGAGTTGCAAAGAGGTAGTGATGTCGAACAAAGTGCCCAGCAGGTAGAACCCGGCCAGGGTTATGCTGGCCGATAGCCCCCCGTTTACCAGGCTGAAGCCGGCCAGGGTCAAAAGCTGCACCGCGTCGTAGTCCTGCTTGGGCAGGTGGAAGGCGAGAATCACTGCCAGGTTGGCCAGGGCCACGTAAACTCCTGCCCCAAAAAAGGCGCTTAACCTCTCGACCCTGCATAGGCTGAGAGATGCGATCAGGCCGCCTACCAGGGCGTAGATCGCCAGTTCCAGGGAACCGCCAGCCATGAAGCCCACGATGACGCTGAACAGGACTGTCACCGTGATGGCCAACTGAGGACCCAGGAGCACTGTCAACAGCATGGACAGAGCAGCGGTGGGGAGAAGATACGACCGGGTGGCCTGGTCGGACACCATCAGCTTGGCCATCAGGATGAACAAGACCAGCAGGAGAAGCAGCAGGAGCATACTAGGCCATCTGACCCAGTATTCCTGGTGGAAGCGGAAAATGTAAAGCCCCAAAACGATGGTAATCAGCAGCACAAAGATGACAGCGCCGATTACTCCCTGCCATTCGATCTTGGCCTGGCGCAGCCCCAGGGCACTGAGGGCTTCCACGTCGAGAGAGGTGACGATGTCCCCTTCCCGCAGGATGATCTCCCCCTCCGCGATGGTTCGGCTGACGGGCGCTACGTTTTCGCGGGCCAACTGCCTGGCCTCGTCTGTCTTCTTGGCGTTGTAGAAGCTGTTGGGTTTGATGAGATCCCTGGCCAACTCGCTGACGATCCCAGCCTGGACCTCGGAGAGCGCGAGGCACACCAGGGTGGAGGCCCTTCGCCTGGCCTGATCCAGTTGATCCTCTCGGATCTCCTCCCTCATGGCCTGATCAACCACGGATATGGCCTCAGCTTGCACCGCCTGCCAACTTTCCTCGGGAAGGCTCAGTATCTGGTCAATGATCGCTGCCGGGAGGCTGAGGTCGGGGATAGCCTCGATCCACTGCCTTTGCTGCTCTGGGCTGGCGTAGGAATCCTGGCGCACTGAGTCTACGTAATCCAGGATCTGGCGGGCCTTGGTCACCTGTTGGCGAGCCACGCGGGCATCAGGGGGATCATATATGTCCTTCACTGCTGCCGCAGCCCTGTCTTTGGCCTCCTCGGTCAAGATTTGGCTTACATAAGTGGTCTCGCGGGGCGCGCGAATATCCGAGTCGCTGACGTCCCCCTCGTCCAGGATGATTCGGTTCACAGGGAGAAATTCAAAGATCAGGATGCTGCTTACCACCAAGACGAAGGCCAAACCGGCCAGGATGGCTCGTACCACTATCCACCAGGTGACACCTTTTTTGTCGGGCATTGACCTACGCTGGTCAACGTTGTTGGTAGCAACTGCTGACACTTTACTCCTTCATAGCTATGTTCGCCGAAGGTCTCTGACTATGTTCGCCGAAGGTTTCTGACTATGTTCGCCGAAGGTCTCTGACCGAGGCGGGACAAGGCTCGGTCTGGAGACCTTCGCCCAACTGCGTCCCTCCTTCAACAACGCAGGGGGAGCACCTGAGGCGCTCCCCCTTTGTTAACGTATCTCTAAAGCGAATCCATTGAATTAGCGAGGAACCACACGAAGATACCTTCACAAGATGAGAGGAACTCTCACGTCCTGCCAGCCAAGAGCTCCTTCACCACCTGGCTGACGAGCTTGCCGTCGGCCTTGCCCTGCATTAGCGGCATCAACTGACGCATAACCTGGCCCATTTGAGCCGGACTGGTGGCCCCGACCTCTTCGATGATTTGGCGGGCCTGGGCTTCGATCTCCTCCCGGCTCAGTTGCTCCGGCAGATAGGCGAGCAGAATCTGTAGCTCTGCTTCCTCCCGATCTACCAGGTCTTGCCGGCCGCCCCTCTCGAACTGATCAATGGACTCATGGCGCTGCTTGGCCTCCTTGGCGATGATCGCCAGCAGTTCCCCTTCTTCCAGCTCGCGCCTCTTCTCGATCTCGGCATTTTTGATGGCGGCCATGACTAAGCGGAGAGTGGACCTGCCTAGTTCATCCCCTTGACGCATCGCTTGTTTCAGGTCTTCTGTTAGCTTATCTTTTAGACTCATGCTGTGCTCGCCCAAAAACCCTAATATCTCTGTCGTTGGCTCTTACGAGTTTGCCTGCGGCTCTTGCGTAGTTTCGTCGCTTTCTTCCTCTTCTTGATCACGCTGGGCTTCTCGAAGAAACGGCGGCGGCGAACTTCGGACAACACTCGATCGGTCTGAACCTTCTTCTTGAAGCGTTTCAAAGCGCCCTCGAAGGATTCGCCTTCCCTGATCACTATCCGCGACACATTTTCCCCCCCCTTCTCGTTGATCTCTAGTGGTACAAAGATTATAGCCCTGGTAGGCTCTAATGTCAAGTTTGGGTTCGTCGCGTTGGATCTCTCGCTCCAGTCGCTTCTGCATCAACTTCGAGAACAAAAAGGCCCTCCAACTTTCAAGGAGGGCTTTTCTTGCATGCCCGGATTTTGGGTAAGAGGTGGCGAAAAGCCCGCCTATGCCACCAGGACCAACTTGCTAGGGCCTTCGACATAGGTCAGGGGGACTTGCTTGGCAGGGGAAGCATAGAAGGTCGTGACCTTGAGGAACTGGTTGACGGGCGGCGTGGTGATGATACGCGCGATCATCTCCCGTAGTTCTTGTGGCAGGTCGTTCAGGCCGGTGAGGGCGAAGCTGCGAACCCCGAATTCCGTCGGCGAGGCGAGAATGGAGAAGTCGAGGATGGTGAGGCCGGCGGCGCGGCCTTGTTCGCGGTGAAAACGCAGTACGATATTGTCCGTCAGTTCGATGGCACATGTGGCCTCGACATTGTCGAACACGATCTCGAGAATATCGCCCATCTCTTCGTAGGCTAGGTATATCCTTTGCCCGTCCTTGGTAGCGAATTCTGTCTCGTGCAAACGAAGCTTGCTCATAGCGTCCTATCCTTTTTGATGAATATATGCACCCCAGGCGGTGATGACAAAGTTGTTGGAGGCAAACGTTCCATCCGGTCGTACTTGGGTCGAAAACTTGACCACTACGATGATGGTATTGTATTCCGGCGGCAATGTATCACAACGTCTGTAGTACTTGTACTTGCTTGGGTTAGCTGGCTCTTGTCTTCGTCGTTCCTTTCTCAGCGTATCAAGCAGCTCATCCAGGAGACCATCGAGTTCATCGTGATAGCGAAGAATGTAGTCCCACCGCTCCTGCGTCATGTAGATTTCATTGCCGTAACGGTCATGGACTGTCCACTTGGACACAGCGTGTCTCCTAATGGTTTACCTGCTCAGAGATAGTGACTGACAAACCAAGTATAGCACACCTTGTCTGTAGAGGCAAATTAGAGAGCCTCTCGACAGATATGATTCCCCCCAGCCGTCCCCATGCCGCCTCCTCCAGGTCGGCTATTTTCAGCATCGGCGCGGTAGTTTCCGGGAGCACGGCGGCTGGGTCATCGGTCTTCCAGCCCCGCTTGAAGATTGCGGCCACCTCCTGCCACTGGTCGCCGATGTGCTGAAAGGCGTCCGCGCTCTCGTTCAGACGTGCGTCGTCCGTGATCTCGGCGGCCTCGCGCAGGAAGCGGCTGAACATGTAGCGGAAGATGCCGCCGCCGGTGCCGCCCGTGGCATCAATGAAGATGAAGGTGTTGAATAGCGCGAAGCGCAGTTCGTCCTCGTCCATAAGGTCGGGCCACTTGAGCGCGCGTTTGGCCGCCTTGCGGATGCCCTTGACGCCGATGTTGCTGATGGGCGGCTCCAGCATCCCCGTCGCCTGCTCGGCGATGGCCTCTCGCACCTCGTCGGCGGTGGGCTGGCGATTGTGGCTGAAATCGAAGGTGTACCACTTGTGTCTGGGTGGGAAGGGCTTGTACTTGGAGCCGCGCGCTTTCGCCAGGTCTTCCATCGAGACCGGATACACTCCATCGCGGTCGGCGATGAGCACCTGGCGCGTCTCCGCGTCGTATCCGCAGACCACCACGGCGTGCCCGCCGAAGTGATAGTCGCTGTCGCCGAAGTCGAAATAGGGCAGGAAGCCCATGTCGCAATAGATCATCACCGGCTGGCCCGCGTCGAGCATCTTCAGCAGCGTCCGCTCGGCCTTACGCGCGCTGGAGGTGGTGTACGACTCGACCACCACGCCGGTGCGTCTGCCGGTGGTCTTCTCCAATCCCTCTTCGCCTGGCCGCTCAAAGTTGGCTCGCCCTCCCACAATGGGTGGAGCGCCCTTCGTATGCCAGTAGATGAAACCGACGCCGCTGCCTATCCCCAGCAGCATGTCCTCGCTGATGTCGTGGTCGTGGTAGGCGTAGACGTGGCGCATTGAGCCGGTGGCGCAGTGGTGCGTCTTCAGCGACTTGAATCCTCCCAGCGGTTTGAGTGTCATTTCTATGTCTCCTCTTTTTCCACTATGACGTCGTAGATGGCCTGCAAATCCTCCTCGGAGTAGAAGTGGATGACCAGCCTGCCCCCGCGCTGGGAGCGGAAGAGCTGTACCTTGGTGCCCAGCGCTTCCCGGAAGCGATCCTCCAACGCCCTGGTCTCTGGTGAAGATGAAGTGTCCGGGCGCTTGGGCTTCGGCCCGGCGGCCAGGCGGCGAACCGTCTCCTCTGTCTGGCGCACGTTCAAGCCTCGCTTGAGGATGGCTTTCCAAAGCTTTCGTTGTTCATCCGGCTCGTCTAAGCCCAGCACGGCCCTGGCGTGGCCCTCGGTGATTTGGCCCTGGGCCAGGCTGATTTTTATCTCGTCGGGCAGGCGGAGTAAACGAACCGAGTTGGCCACTGCTACCCGGCTCTTGCTCACCCTCTCCGCCACCTGCTCCTGGGTCAGGCCAAAATCATCCATCAGGTGCCTGTAGGCCGTCGCCTGCTCCAGGGGATTTAGATCAGCCCGCTGGATGTTCTCCACCAGGGCCAACTCCAGCATCTCCTGGGGAGTTGCCTCTCTGATGACGACGGCCACCTTGGCCAAACCGGCCAGCTTGGCAGCTTCCAGTCGCCTCTCGCCAGCGATGAGTTGATAGCGCTGAGCCTCCGCGTCCGACGTTTGGCTAACGATGAGGGGCTGGATGAGGCCGTGCTCGCGAATCGAAGCGGCCAGCTCTTCAAGTGCCTCTGGAGCCATTCTTTGGCGAGGTTGCAGGGGGTTGGGTGATATGGCGTCAACGGGCAGCTCGGTGGGGACTGTTTCGCTGACGGGGATGAGGGCGCCCAACCCTTTGCCCAAGCCTCTCTTTTTGGCCATGATGTTCCCTCCGAAAACTTCAAACTTCAAACTTCAAACTTCAAATTTTAAAGTTTGGAGTTTAGAGTTTTAAATTGTCGCCTGCTATCAACTCCTGGGCCAGGGCTCGATAAGCCAGGCCGCCCTTGCTCTGGGGATCATAGCTCAGGATGGTCTCTCCATAGCTTGGGGCCTCGCTCAGGCGGACATTGCGGGGGATGAGGGTGTCGAAGACCTTATCCGCAAAATGCTTGCGCACCTCCTCCACTACCTGTTGAGAGAGGTTGGTGCGAGTGTCGTACATGGTCATCAGTAGCCCTCTTATTCTCAAGCCAGGATTCAGACTGTCCCGCACCAGATTTACGGTGTGGATGAGTAGGGTCAAACCCTCCAGAGCCAGGTATTCGCATTGGACGGGGATGATGATACCATCGGCGGCGGCGGTGAGGGCGTTGATAGTGAGGAGGCCCAGGCTGGGCGGGCAGTCAATGAGGACGTAGTCGTAACGTTCGACCACCGGGGCGATAGCTTTGCGCAAAAGATGCTCGCGAGCCAGGAGGCCAACCATCTCCACCTCGGCTCCGGCCAGGGCTGGCGTGGAGGGGACGAGTTCCAGGCAGAGGAGATCGGTCAGGAGAATGATTTTGGCGATGGGAACCTGGTTGATAAGGGCGTCGTAGATAGAGAGGGGTAGGTCGTTTTTGTCAAAGCCCAGGCTGCTGGTGGTGTTGGCTTGGGGGTCAATGTCAATCAACAGCACCCTCATGCCACTAAGGGCAAGATAGGCGCCCAGGTTGATAGCGGTGGTCGTCTTGCCGACGCCACCTTTTTGGTTGGCCAGGGCGTAGGTCTTGCTCATACTTCCAACATCCAACCCTTCGGCTGGGCTCAGGGCAGGCCTCTAACATCCAGCTCTAGCCTTTGGGCACAATGGTCACCTTGCGCTGATCGCCCTTACCAATGCTCTTGGTGGTCACGATGGGGTGGTCGCGCAGGGTCAGGTGGATGATACGGCGCTCGTTGGGGGGCATAGGCTCCAGAGCTACCGGTTGGCCGCCAAAGGATACCCGCTCGGCCATCCTCTGGGCCAGTTGCCGAAGCGATTTCTCGCGGCGGAGTTTGTACTTCTCCACATCAACGACCAGGTTGACCCAGTGCTGCACCTCCCGGCTGACGATGAGGCGGGTGACGTATTGCAAAGCCTGCAAAGTCTGGCCGCGCCGCCCAATGAGGACTCCCAGGTCGTCGCCCATTATATCCAGGATGAAGGGCGGCGCGTCTTCATCTTGAGGTACTTCCTCCTCGGGTCTGATAGACACACTGGCCTTTATCCCCATTTTAACCAGCAATTCCTGTAAGGTCTCCCTGGCTATTTGCTCCACACTTTCCTCAAGGGGCGGGGCCTCTTCCTCTTCCTCCGGCTCGACAAAGCTGAGGCGGATCAGAGCTTCCTTGGCTCCGATCCCCAACACTCCCCGGCTTCCAGGGTTCAGAACCTCGATCTCTACCTCATCTTCGGCCCTTCCTAGCTCAACGAGGCCCTTGGCGATGGCTTCTTCGACGGTGACGGCTCTGACTTCGATGCTCTTTGCTTCTTCTTCCATCCGCTTACTTTCCTTTCTTGTCTTTCTGCTCGCCCTTCTTCTGGACTCTCTGCAGCAAAAGGCCGCCCTTGCCAGAGATGAAGTACTGGGTGGCTATACCTACCAGGTTGGATATGACGAAGTAAACTGCCAGCCCAGAGGCCAGAGACATGGTGATAAAGCCAAACATCAGGGGCATGGTGATTTGCATGCTCTGGGTCATCGAGGCCGCCTGGGAGTCGGTACTGCTGGGTGGGGCGGCCATTTTCTGTTGAAGCCAGGTCGTGGCCACCACCAGAATTGGCAAGATATACAAGGGGTCGGGGTAGCCCAGGTCTAGCCACAGGAAATGGCTCCCCAGGGGCACCAGTTGCGAGAGGCTGGCCGAGGCGAATTTGCCCAGGCTCACCATTTGCAAAGGGGTGTTGGCCAGAGCTTTGACAATGGACTGATAGAAAGCAAACATGATAGGCAACTGAAGAAGCATGGGCAGGCATCCCATCATAGGATTGATGCCTTTTTCTTTGTAAAGCTTCATCGTCTCCTGCGTTTGCCTCTCTTTGTCCTTGGCGTATTTCTTGCGGATCTTTTCGCGCTCCGGTTGGAGTTCCTGCTGGACTTTCGCCGAGCGCTGGGCGGGTAGAGTAAAGGGCAGGGTGAGTAGCCGCACTAGGATGGTGAAAACGGCTACGCTGAGAGCGAAGTTGTGACCCAGCACATTGTACAGGAAGAGCAGGCTGTTGACCATGATCTGAAGCAGAAGGTTCCACAGTTGTGACACGAAAACTACCTCCTTTATTGTTCCGTCCGCGGGAAAGCCCAGCGCTGGTTGCCGTTATTGGCATCCAAGGCGTAGACTCGCCCGTCTTGGGAACAGGTATAGACCACGCCATCGGCCACGACTGGCGGGGTGTAAATGCTTGTCTTAGCGGTAAACCACCACCGCTTCTGCCCGGTAGCGGCATCCAGGGCATAGAGCTGTTTATCCTCTGATGCCACGTAGAGCAGGCCCTCGGCGAAGGCGGGGCTGGCCAGAACTGCGCCCTCGGTGGTGAACTCCCATTTCTTCTGGCCGCTGGCGGCGTCCAAAGCGTAGACCATCTTGTCCATGGAGCCGACGAAGACAACGTCGTCCACTACCAGGGGCTGGCTCCACACCCAGCCGCCTGCTTGGAATTCCCACTTTTTTGCGCCGCTGGCCGCGTCCAGGGCGTAGACCTTGTTGTCATAGGCGCCGAAGTAGAGCAGCCCCCCGGCCAGGGTGGGGGTCGCAGCTATCGCACCGCCGGCCTCGAACTCCCACCGTTTTTGGCCGCTTTCGGCGTCGAGGCAGTACATCTTATGATCCATGGAGCCGACGTAAACCTTGCCGTCGGCTACCAGCGGCGTGGCCCAGACCCAGTTGCCGGTGGTGAACTCCCAGCGCCCGACCCCCGTGGCCGTCTCCAGGGCGTAGACCTTGGAGTCGGCGGAGGCCACGTAGATCGTATCGCCGGCTACTGCGGGCCCGGCGATGATGGGCTTTTCGGTGGCGAAGGCCCACCGCTGGTTGCCCGTTACCGCGTCCAGGGCGTACAGATTGCTGTCGGTGGAGCCGACGAAAACCAGGCCTTCCTCCACCGCTGGGGCGGCGTAGAAGGGACCCTTTTTCTCTTCGCCGGGAAACCCCCACCTTTGATTCCCCGTCTCCGCCTCCAGGGCATAGACCTTAGCGCCGGCGGCAACGTACACGACACCCTCGGCCACCGTCAGCCCAGGCCAACTGGTGGCGGGTGCTCCGCCTCGACAGCCTGTTAGCAAGGCGGTGATTATAAAGAGCCAAAGGACGATCTTAGATCTTGTCATAACCTTTCTCAAAACTCGGACCTCCTGTTTTTGTGATTGCTGTTCTGATTCCTTCTAGCTTTGCTTCACGGCACGGGATCGTATCCTCCGGGATTACGTGGGTGGCAGCGGCTGATGCGCTTGATGGCCATCCAGCCACCTTTCGGGAGGCCGTACTTCGTTTCAGGTAAAGTGTTCATGTTGCTCAAGCCTTTGTGAGTTCTACAATCTCTCGAATGAGCACAGGAAGATTGGGTCGGGTGAAACTCATCTCCGGCGCGGGAGTGCGGTTGTGTTTGATGTCAGGAGGCACATGCTTGTGATGCGGGAATGTTGTAGCCAAATCCGGGTCGTTCGGATGCGGAAAGTCGTCATACCAATACACTCGTTCTGCGCCCCGATAGACTTCGTAGCCATACGATGTGATTAGGCCGACGTCGAAATCCAGTTCCTCTCTCAGGCGTAGCCGGATGTCGTTCGAGAAGAATACTTCTCCCTCGGCTATGCCCGTATACCGGCTGTCAGACCAAACCGCTATTGTGGAACGCTCTACAGTGGGACGATGGAGCAATTCGGCTACAAAGCGGCTGTAGTTGACCAGCGACTTCAGGGGATTGTCGCTCATCGTTAGTAAGCCGGCTGAAAGCGGAGGGTTTCAGTCAAATCGCGCTGTCTGATTTGCATGGCGTAGGCTTGTTTACGTCGTAGCCACGTTTCGTAAATGCCCTTCCACCGGCTGAAATCCGCGCGGGTCTCGTCGTAATCATCGTAGCGTGCTAACTTGCCTGACGTGAGAGCGGCATAAAAGTCTCCGCTGAGAACGCCATATTTCTCTTCATAGAGGGTCAAGCGACGCTCAAGCAACTTCATCTCGATTACCAGCTCGTGAATTTCCATTTTGCCTCCAATTTGCGCCAGGCCGCCTAACGGATCGGAGTTCAGCCGCTGCGTGGCTTTGCGACGGTTGGCGCGCAGTTTCACGGCACGGGATCGTATCCTCCGGGATTAAAGGGTGGCAGCACGCCTTTGCCGACCTTGCGAATTGCCAAGGCCCTATGCTGTCATTTTCAAACTAAACACGGGTACCTGGATCGTTTCAGAGGGCTGGAGTTTACGGGTTTTCTCAAGGTCCAACAGTCGTTCAACATCATCAAGTGTCTTTTCCAGGATGTATTCGTGTCCATTGACTCGACAGCGAAGCGCAGGCACATCGCGGATCACTAAAAGATGTCCGTTGTTCCGGGCAACGTACTCGATTACAGTATCATCCAGATCGTGCTGACAACGCGGGCAATACTCAGGCCGATGGGTTAAGACAATGAGCTTAGGGTGGAAAAGGTTCTGATGGAGAGCAATCTCGAACGTGACCTCCTCCATATCCTCCCAATAATCAGCAGAATCATGGACTTCCCAGAATTCGACTGCCTCATCCTGGGTTTTGAAATCTGGTATCTTTGCCATCACTCAATCCTTTCGATACAACCGCCGCTCTTTGTCTGTCATGTCCCGGGCGCTTAGAATCAGTGCTCTGCGATCAAGTTTGTAGATGAACACGACAAACAGGTATCGTCCCGCTTCCGTTTGACCATAAGCCTTGTATAGGTTCTCGCCTCGTCGTTTGCCGCATGGTCCTCGACGGTAGGCTGCGCCGAGTTCAAAGACTTCCTCAACCTCTTCAACTGTGACACCATGCTTAACCTCAAGCTTTTCGATAACTTCTGGCAGCCAGATGATAGATGTGATCTTCACTATGTCGTCCTTGGCGAGTGTGTATCAGGAGTCCGTACTTGTCAATGGCTTCGTATGCGTAGTACGAGCAGGACGGTCAGCCCTCTTTGGAATGCAACATTGCCGTTGCAACTCGCGCGCGGCGTGGTTGGAGGACAGGTGTTTGCGGATGTGCTTTTTCCTCCAAGACCTGTTGGCGTTGCTTCAGCCATTGCTTGAACGAACGCTGGCTTTCACCAGAGGGTTTTCCTAATACCAGGCCCTCAATGCTTACATCTTCGTCAAGATCAGGCCAATGGATGCCTTCCCCGTTACCAATCAGACGCCACTTGTTTTGCTCCTCTGGCGTGCCATGTAAAAGGCGCGGATACCATGCCAGAGGAACAGAAATCGTGCGTCCGTCGGTCAGGTCAACAATGAGCGCGTCTTCGGTAACAGTGATCAAGACGGTTGGCATGGTTCCTCACTACGGCTGTGATTTACATCGTTGTGACATCGTGCGTCAGCAGCACACGTCTCTCTCGCGCAGCCCATTCGAGCACTGTCGGGTCATCCGCTCCAGAAAGGCCAACGTCCTGAATGCGGACGATGTCCAGTTCCGACTTCCGACGCCATAGACCGCGCACAATATCGTTGTTGAAATTCTCATCAGCGGCTAGCCGGAGCATAGCTTAAGCCTTTCAAACCTTCCGGTACAGTACGACGGGCCAGCAGACGGTCACGCACACCGTGTGGGTCGAATCGGGCCTCATTTTGTCTGCGTATGTAAGCCGCTTGCTGTCGCCGCTGACGTAAGTATGTTTCTACCTCCGAATGCTGTCGTAGATAGTAGCTAATCACAGCGTACACATCAGCTAAATGTAAGGATGGATACTGATGTACAATCTCCTCGGCTGTTGCCCCGTCATTAAAGGCAGCCACAATCGTGTCCAATGTTACACGAGTTCCGCCAACGCGCACAATTCCATCGGCGTCAGTTTCCAGGGAGATTGGTTCGGTTGTAATCACAAGAGTCATAGCGCTCACCTCTGCTTGATCACGGTTTTGCTTCACGGCACAGGATCATACCCTCCGGGATTAAAAGGGTGGCAGCGGCTGAGGCGCTTGATGGCCAGCCAGCCACCTTTCGGGAGGCCGTACTTCTCGATGGCTTGGTATGCGTAATGTGAGCAGGAGGGCTCGAAACGACAGGCGGGGGCCAAAGCACGGGAGAAGGTGTTTTGATAGAGTTTGATGATGCTCAGGGCGAGGGTTTTCATCGCCGATCCTACCCCACTTCCTCGCTGGCCGCTTTCAGCAAACCAGCTCGTCTCAACAACTGCCGGACGGCCTGGTCTACTTGTTTGAAGTTCACTTCTCGTATGGGATTGCGAGCGATGAATACTAGATCCCAACCTTCTTCGATGTCCCCTTGGCGGAGCCTCGTCGCCTCCCGCATGAGGCGTTTGGCCCGGTTACGAACCACAGCGTTGCCCACCCAGTGACTCACAGAGAAACCGAAACGGCTGTGCTCTAAGTCGTTGGGTAAGGCGCATAGAACTAACAAGGGATGGGCCCAGGAACGCCCCTCCCGACGCACTCGCTGAAACCGTTCGTTCTTGGTTAAGCGATATCTTTTCTCCATGACTTATGGCTGATGGCAGACATTTCCGGAGTTAGCTCTGGGGCCCTCCACTATTGTGCAACAAATTCTATGATCGCTTGCCCGATCATAAGGGATGCTCGCCCTTCCGGACACTCTCATATTGCTTGGGTGACCAAATCTTGTAGCCCTGTTCCTTGATTGGCTTCCCCACTTCTTTCCTAACGACAGCGGATGCCAGTTCGTCTTTCGTTATTCCTTGAAAGAACTTCGCTGCGCCCCCCACTAGTAAGATTAGCAGCACAAAACCTCCCACCCCTCCAAGAAGACCAATCAAGAGGTACCCTCCGATCACTAGTGCCAACCCTCCCATTAGATATACGACGATGTGGTTGATACGCTCACTTTTCAGGCAATTAGAACATACCCACTCAGAGCGCCTTCCCGCTATCGTGTACCGGGTCGTTGTCCGCAGCTTTGTGTAGGTCACCCATTGCCCCGTGGTCTGTTCCTTTCCCCATATAATCGTGCCCAAAGTGGAGTCAAGGGTATCCGCCCCGCATTGCACGCAAGTAGGCATAGCCGACACCTCCTTCTATCGGTTTGTCTCTATGAGTACACATGAACTAGCGCTCAAGAGAAGCGTACTATAGCCTACTTCCTGTACTTCTGCGTGGCCAGTATCTTTCTCCCCTTAAGTCTGCGGGCCTTGATGACCCTGCGGCCGCCCTTGGTGCTCATCCGAGCTCGAAAACCGTGAACTCGCTGCCGTCGTCTCTTCTTGGGTTGATAGGTACGCTTAGGCATTAACTTCCCTCCTCCATGATGAAAACTGTGATCCCGTCACCTATTATACTATTTTGACGCTCTATGTCAAACTTCCAACTTCCAACTTCTAATTTCCAATTTCTTCAGCCGGGGATTATGGGTGATGCCTGGGATGCGGCCGCGCTTGGCCAGGGGCTTGCCAGCTACCACCTTCAAGTCGCCGGTGAAGTCAATCGGCCTGGCGCCGCTGATGTAGCTCCCAACCCCGTAGCCATCCACGGGAGCTCCCTCGGCGCTGAACTGTCGAATTCGCTCCGGCGTGATGCCGCCGCTGACGAAGATCTTGACCTCTGGAAAGCCAGCCTGGTCGAGGCGAGCCCGCACCTCCTTGACCAGATCGGGGGTGACGCGGCCCCGCTCAACTGGGGTGTCCAGACGCACGCCCCAGAGCCGGTCGCCCAGGGCCTCAGCTACCCGCAGGCTCTCCTCGGCCTCGTCGTGGAAGGTGTCCACCAGGGCGATGCGGGGGAACTCGGGCGGCATGTGCTTGTCGAAGGCTTCGGTGGCCTTCACTGTATCGCCGAAGATGAGGATCATGGCGTGGGGGATAGTCCCCGCTGGCGCTTTGCCCGCCAGCTTGGCTCCAGCGGCGGTGGCGCCAGTTACGCAACCTCCCACGATGGCGGCGTATTCCATCTGGGCCGAGACAGCGGGGTGGACGTGGCGAGCTCCGAAGCCGATGATGGAAGCGCCCTCGGCCGCCTCCACTACCCCCCGCGCCGCCGTGGCCCAACCGCTCTCGTGGGCCAGGATGCCCAACATGGCCGTCTCGTAGAGGCCGAAGCTGGAGTAAGGGGCCGTGATGCGCAGGATTATCTCGCGCCGGCTCATAGGCTCGCCCTCGTCGAGAGCCCAGACCTCAGCGTCCTCAGGCAGAGTGGCGGCCAGCAGCGCCAGCACTTCTTTGATGCCACAGAAAATTCCGCCCCTGCCAGGGAAGATCTCCATGGTTACCACGGGGTCCAGCCCTTCTTTTTGCAGGATGGTCTGGGTGCGGGCGAAGTAAACGTCGGCCCGGTCTTCGGATAGAGCGGGATAGATCGAAAGGTCAGTCTTTTGGATCATCGGTGCGTTTCTCCTCTCAAAGCCTGATGCCGGGCCAGCTTTCAATGGGATCGGTGGAACGGACAGCGTGTATTCCCGCGTCGGTAAATCTCCGGAAAGCGGCGTTCGCTTCATCGGTGTAGTCCATAGCTCCAGGTACGACGACTGGAGAGGTGCAATCTTCCAGGAGGTACACTTTCTCGGCCAACCTCTCATCTCGAACCGAAATGCCTTCCAGTAGGTCGTCAATCGTCCAGGCCACACAATGGCTCTTGGCCTGCCCAGCGATGATGACGGCATCGAATTGCAACAGCTTCTCGATAAGCTGGACGTTTTTCTGGGCAATCGGCTCTCCGTCTGGCCCCTCCAGCACCTCTGGGCCGAGCACCGAATAATGCTCCGTGAACGGATTGTCTCCTTTGACTTGGAAGTTCGGCTGGCTATAGCGCGCTATGCTGTGGAAGAAGATGGCTTCCTCGACGGCCGGGACGAGGGCGTGGCCGATGCTTCCCAGCATGGCGTGATAGGGCCAGATGGTCAGATCGTATTTGCCGCCCTTTTTCAACGTCCTGGTATAGTTTAGAAGGTGGCGACGGGCGTAATCCTCACCAATCCCCAGACTGTGGCCCAGGGCAGGGTTAAACTTCCACCGACCTTTCTCTACGTCCTCTTCCGAAATGAGGGTGAAAGGGGCTGGCTGTTTGCCCTCGTCGTTGACCCAAAACACGGAGTGGAAAATCTGCATCGCCTGGTGCGTGTCCATCGTCGGAGCGATCTGGGTGATCACGCCCAGGTTCCGGTAGATGAATTCGCACAGCCTCTGACTGTCGTCAACCGCGCCCGTCCCCGACCGTCCACCGACGAACAATTCAAAGCCAGGGATACAAAACGTGTTTTGCACGTCCACTGCCACCAGACAGATTTTGAACCTGTCATTGGCCGCAGGCTGTATGTTATGCTGCTTCGCCCACTCCTCGGCCTCCGTAGCCCGTCCTCCATAAGGAACTTTCCAAACCTCGCCGACTTTATCCGGGTCGAAGTGAGGTGGAATAGGAAGTTCACGGTGTGCCATGTTTATAATCCTCCTTTTGTTCTGCGATCAGCTTTCCTTCGCTCATCTCTCTGTAAATGTCATCGGCCGTTTTACCCTTCCACAAGTCTCTGAAATACTGAACCGAGTCTCCACTGCCTCTGTCAAGCAGCATGATGAACCTCGTCGCGTCTGCGTAGCCGAGTCTCTCTACCAGGGCCTCCCACCCAAGAACGATTATGTGCAGAGGCCCTTTGATTCTCTCTTGGCTTTGGTCGTCGAAAGGACGACAGTAAACATTCGTGTCCAAGTATATTAACAAGATGTCGCTACTCCTTGACTCTCTCAATTCTGGCTCCCAAAGCCTGCAGTTTCTCTTCAATCCTCTCATAGCCCCGGTCTATCTGGCCGATGTTGCGGATCTCGCTCACCCCCTCGGCGCAGAGGGTGGCGATGAGCAGGGCCATGCCGGCCCGGATGTCGGGGCTCTCCAACTGCTCGCCGTGCAGCCTGGACGGCCCCACCACCACTGCCCGATAGGGATCGCAGAGGATGATGCGCGCCCCCATGGAGATCAGCTTGTCCACGAAGTACAGCCGGCCCTCGTACATCTTCTCGTGGATGAGGATGGTGCCCGCGGCCTGGGTGGCTGCCACCACGGCAATGCTCATCATGTCCGTGGGGAAAGCGGGCCAGATGCCATCATCAATCTTGGGAACAGCCCCGTGAGCCTCAGGGACGACTCTCAATTCTTGCTCGGCGGGCACGAAAACGTCCTCCCCCCGGATCTCCACTCTGATCCCCAGACGTCCCAGCGCCAGCCTAATCATGCGCAGGTGCTCAGGAGCGGCTTTTTTTATGAGGAGTTCACCGTGCGTGACCGCCGCCAGTCCGATGAAGCTGCCCACTTCTATGTAATCGGAGGCGATGCGGCAGGTGCCGCCCCTGAGCTTTTTAACGCCCTGGATGGTTAAGGTATTGGAGCCGATGCCGGAGATTTGCGCGCCGATGCTGTTTAAAAAGCGGGCCAGTTCCTGGACGTGAGGCTCACAGGCCGCGTTGCGGACGGTAGTGGTGCCCTCGGCGAAGCAGGCGGCCATGATGACGTTTTCCGTGCCGGTCACGCTGGCTTCATCGAGAAGTATATCCTGGCCCTGCAGTTTGTCAACCTGCATCTTGTATCCGGAGTCTATCTCGATCTCAGCCCCCAGCGCTCGCAAGGCGGCCAGGTGGGTGTCTACCCGCCGGCGGCCAATGACATCCCCGCCAGGCAGGGGAAGATAAATGTGGCCGCAGCGGGCCAGCATAGGCCCCGCCAAGAGCATGGACGCTCTGATCTCCCGACAGAGGTTGGGATCCAGGCGGGTGGCGGTCAAATCCTTGGCCTGAACGGTTACCTCGTGCTCCCCGCTCCATTCGATGTCCACGCCGATATCGGCCATGATGGCCAGCATGGTCTTTACGTCTTTGATCCGAGGCACGTTCTTGAGCACGACCTGTTGATCGGTCAACAGCGTGGCCGCCAGGAGTGCCAGAGCCCCATTCTTGTTGCCGCTCGGAACCACCACGCCGCTGAGCGGGTGACCACCTTCGATCACGAATTTCTCCATCAGATTGGGAGTCCTTTCTTCGTACTTTGATGGAGAAACCAGGTTTTTCCTTGCCTGAATGGACAATTCGTCGCTTTCAGGTCTCTATGCGGTGCAAAATAGCCAAGTCGTTGGCTAAAAACCTGGTTTCTGGGTCTTCTTCCCTCAACAAAACCTCATCCCCCCCCTTCGCTTCCAGGGTTTGGGACGCGCTGCCGCCGGACACGGCAATCTCTAGGTGATCCGAACTGCCGACGAGGGCCAGGAGCTTCCCCGTGGCCACCTCAGCGTAGTTACTCGCTATGTCCCGGATGGTCTGCCCTTTGATCTCAATGACGCTCGCTCCCAGCAGGGAATAATCCGCCAAATCCGTGGCCGTGATGCTGGTGATCAGATTGCCGAAACGGTCAACGTGAATGATCTGGCCGACGATGGCTCCGTCGGGGCGCACCTGAGGCTGGGGCAGGGGGAAGGCGACGATCTCCGTCAGGGGCTGGCCCAGCTCGGTCAGCGGGATGCCTCGCGCCAGGTGGGCGGCGGCGGGGGCGAAGATGTCGCGCCCGTGGAAGGTGCGGCTGACCGGCGAGAGGTGATAGCCAGGGTTGGTGAGGTGCACTATCTGTTCCACCCTCTCGCCAGCGACCACGTAGCTCAGGACGCCGTTGTCGGGGGCCACGAAAGTGGCCTGGGGCGTCCGCAGGGCGATGCCCCGCCGTTCGCTGCCCACCCCTGGATCAACAACCACCACATGGATGGCGCCCTGGGGGAAGTAAGGATAGGCGGCGTAGAGGGTATAAGCTGCCTCACGCACATCCTGGGGCGGGATGCCGTGGGAGATGTCCACTATAGTGGCAGTGGGGGCAATGCCCAGGATGACCCCCTTCATCGTCCCCACGTAGCCGTCCGCCAGCCCGAAATCGGTGGTCAAGGTGATGATGCTCACCGTTTCTTTCCTCCACCCTAATTGTACTCCAGAGAGTGATTCTCGTCAAGGCCGTTTGACAAGCGACCCAGTGTTCTATATAATACAGTAGGTTTCGGGAGGATTTCTCTTTTCAGATGAACTGCGCGGCAACTTCATTGGAGGTGATGAGCGGTGGAGGAAGTACAGAGCTACGAGGCCAGGGACATCCAGGTTCTGGAGGGTTTGGAGGCAGTGCGCCGTCGCCCCGGCATGTACATCGGCAGCACCGATGTGCGGGGCTTGCATCATCTGGTCTACGAGGTGGTGGACAATTCGATTGACGAAGCGCTGGCCGGGGCCTGCGACCGGATCGAGATCAGCATACATCCGGACGGCAGCGTGACCGTGGTGGACAATGGTCGAGGCATCCCTGTGGAGATCCATGAGCAGACGGGGAGGTCGGCCCTGGAAGTGGTGCACACCATCCTGCACTCCGGGGCTAAGTTCGGCGCGGGGGGCTATAAAGTGGCCTCAGGTCTACACGGGGTGGGCGTCTCGGCGGTCAACGCCCTCTCGGAGTGGCTGGAGGTGGAGGTCAAGCGAGACGGCAAGCTCTACACTCAGCGCTATGAGCGGGGCCTGCCTGTTACCCCCGTGAAGGCGATTGGCAAGGCCAAGGGGACGGGAACCAAAACCACTTTCCTGCCAGATAGCGAAATAATACAGACCTTTGATTACAAATTCGACGCCCTGGTGCAGCGCTTTCGGGAGATGGCCTTTCTCACCCGTGGTCTGACTATCCATTTTCTCGACGAGCGCGATGAGCGGGAGATGTCCTTCTACTTCGAGGGGGGCATCACCTCCTTTGTCCGTTACCTCAATAAGAACCGCACTGCCCTGCACGCCCCGATCCATGTGGAGAAGCGAGTGGACAGCGCTATGGTCGAAGCAGCCATCCAGTACACCGATGGATACTCCGAATCGGTCTATGCCTTCGCCAACAACATCAACACCGTTGATGGGGGCACCCATCTCACAGGCTTCCGCTCGGCTCTCACCCGCACCCTCAACGATTACGCTCGCAAGAACAGTTTGCTCAAGGACAACGAGCCCAACTTCACTGGCGAGGACACTCGCGAGGGCCTGACGGCCATCCTCAGTGTCAAACTGACCGATCCCCAGTTCGAGAGCCAGACCAAAGCCAGGCTGGGCAACGCCGAGATCAAGGGACAGGTGGAGTCTGTGCTCTCTGAGGCCCTTTCCAGGTTCTTGGAGGAGAACCCGCGCTCGGCCAAGGCCATCATCGAAAAGTGCTTGACCGCCTCTCGCGCCCGTGTGGCAGCTCGTCACGCTCGCGATCTGGTCATCCGCCGCAGTGCTTTGGAGAGCAGCACCTTGCCAGGCAAGTTAGCCGATTGCTCCGAGCGCGACCCGGCCAAGTGTGAGATCTACATCGTGGAGGGCGACTCGGCCGGCGGGAGTGCTAAGCAAGGCAGGGATCGCCACTTCCAGGCCATCCTCCCCTTGAGAGGCAAGATCCTCAACACCGAGCGGGCGCGTCTGGACAGGATCCTCAAGAACAAGGAAATCCAGGCCCTCATATCGGCCTTGGGCGCGGGGATAGGTGACCAGTTCGATTTGAGCGGGCTGCGCTATCATCGCGTAATCGTGATGACCGATGCTGATGTGGACGGGGCCCACATCAGGACCCTGCTCCTCACCTTCCTCTTCCGCTACATGGAACCCCTTATCGAGAATGGCCATCTATTCATCGCCCAGCCTCCCCTCTATCGAATCGAGAGCAAGCGAAAGGTGTACTATGTCTATACCGAGGCGGAGAGAGAGCGCCTGCTGAAGAAACTCGATGACTCCAAGGTGAGCCTCCAGCGATACAAGGGCCTGGGGGAGATGAACCCGGACCAGCTCTGGGAGACGACCATGGACCCGGAGAAGAGGACGCTTTTGCAGGTGGTCATTGAGGACGCCGCCGCCGCCGATCGCACCTTTGACATGCTCATGGGTTCCAGCGTCCCCCCGCGCAAGCGCTTTGTCCAGACCCACGCCAAGGAAGTGAGGAATCTGGATGTGTAGCCCCTGCCACGATAGTCTGATGAAGGTGGGAAAGGATGCGCAATCCAGCAGGAGTTGAGTGTCGCTTCTACTACGAGGACTATTACCGGGGGCGGGAACAACAGGAGTGCCGCCTCATCGCCCGCAACCGGGCTTCGGAGCGCTGGACTCCGAAGCTATGCCGTACCTGCCCGGTGCCCCGCATCCTGCAGGCCAACGCCTGTCCCAACATGATTTTGGAGGCCCGGGTGGGGCGGCGCTTCGGCTTGGTGCGCCGCGTGCAGGTCGAAGCCTTCTGCACGCTGCAAATGAGCGAAGTGACCGATCCCATGGTGGGGTGCGGTGAGTGTCATCGGCACAAGCCGGGCGCTGCCATCCTGGGCCTGGATGAAAGCTAGGGGTGTCCAAATGCTGTCGGATCAAGAGGGCCGCTCTGGTTTCGGAGCAGCTTTCTACATATGTCCACTAAGCTCAATCTTCAGCCTGACAGCGCCTTTGCAGAATTCACGTCAATTTCACGCTAAATTCATTGACAACCGAGCAAAATGTGTTATATTATAGTGGATGCTGGTCTAGCAGCTTTTTCCGCCGCCTTGCTGCTCATTTGGGATGTGTTCCATAAGTTATATCGCGGTTCCAGAGATATTGAGCGCCCCAGTGTCAACTTAAGAGAACGGGCCAGACCTCGGAGGTTTTCAAACGCGATTTCGCCAGCAAACCGATTAGATAATCAATGCAACTTTGCCAACAGGTCTTAAGTTGACCAACGATTGGATGGGGGGCTGGTGACTTCTGCGAAAGCCGCTTGTCGTTTCTACTTCGAACATCCCATTTCAGGGTATTTGCCTTTTGTAAAAATCTATAGTATAATCACTTCAATCACGACTCCTTTCCCTTTATGTGCGCTATCCATCCCCATATTCCCCAAATTCTACAGGATAGTCACGCGACTTGTTGGGGACAGTGATGCTCGGCACTTGGACTGGCACTTTGGCGGCGGGGAAGATGCGAGACAACGACTTACAAGCCATTTCTTTTGAAGCCCTATGAGAAAGGGGGAGCTATGCGTAAGAGACTCTTTGTGAGAAGGCCGGTCGTGCAGGTAGTTTTGATTGTCTTGCTTTTGGCGGTGGTGGCGGTGGTGTTTACCAGGGCGCAGGAGGACTACGCCTGGGCAAACTTGGATAGAGTCACTTACAGCACCCTTCGCGCCTCTGACGGTGTCACTGGGACCTATAACACTCTCAGGGTCTATGGCCGCTGCCAGGAGCAGCCGCCAATGCCATACCCCGCAGATGCTTACACGGCGCCGCTGTCCATTCAGAACTCTTACAACCCGCCCAAGGACTTCGTGGTTTTCAACCCGGCCATCTTGCGCCACTACGGGGATGAGTTCTTCCTTGGGTTTGGCCCAAACCTTGCCCAGCAGATTAAGGCCGGGCAGGATGCCAATGAGAAGGTCCATCTGAGGATGTGGTATGTGCCCAAGCGCTGGGAGCCAAAGGGTGAGACCTATCCCACTGTTCCCGAGAGAAAGTATGAGTCAAGCGACATCGTTCTGGAGTACACTTACATGCTGCTCCAACCCGACGGGTGTGCATATAATCCGACACAAGGCCCCACCGGCACAACCCAAATCGTCTTCCCCATGGCTGGCCTGGGTGGCCAGATAGGTCTTGACCGCTTCGATGTTAATAACGATACGCACCCCGAAATCCTGTTCTTCGAGGAGGTAATATCACCGACAACCCCTTATACGAAGACCACTCATGGTACAATCGTGGTCGGGATCAAGGAGGTGATACCCAATACCGTGTCGCGACTCGTTGTTGGGGACACCATAGAGTTCTTCGACTACATGGTGAAGGTTGAGGAGTTCCTCAGTGGCAATCAGGTCAAGGTGGGGATCTACTACATCGGCAACCGCAACGACCCCAAGTACATCGGCGCGGTAACGCTGCAGGACCCGACGGCGTGGTCAGGTGGCAACGATGCTGCTCTGGTTCAGGCCAACTATGGGCCGATCCTCCCGCCTATGCCGAGGGCATCAATCCCAGGAGCGCGCATCCCGGTAGTCCGTCCCTTCTGGGTAACCGCGGACTATGTGGGCTCTAGCTACGTCACCCTGAGGCCGCACCGCATCTTGCATACGGGGGAGTCCTTCTTCGTAGACGGTGCCGAGTACGATATGGCGGCCATACTCATCGAGCCGGGTAAGGAGCTGAAGTACATCACCGTCAGGAACCCGCTTCCCAAGTGCATCCCCGGGGTTCAGGACGATATCGAGATCGACGAGCTCTCGGTGATCAAGAAGTGTATACCGGCGGGTGACAATTTGCCCGTGCTTCCGCCCTTCAACATTGAGGGACACGAGATAGTGGATGACATCAACATCCCGGACTGCCTGCAGGGCAATGCCAACGTACACGTGTATCCTGATTACCAGATGCCGGATAACATTCCGGATCCAGGCGATTCGTGGTACGACGCCTGCCCATTCAATGAGAAGGACGAATACACCTTCATGGCTGGCATGGATCCCGCCACAACTACTGCTCAGATCGTAGGGCCCGATGGGTGCGGAGATGTGAGTCTGCTCGATCTGGACTACAACACCATCTGGGAGAGGATCTGGGGTAACGATGCTGTTGAGCAAATACCGCGCGTAAGGTATGATAGTGTGGGAGTACCAGGGTCGAGTCTTGACGCCTTGCAGGTCACGTGGATCCAGGAGGAGAAGGAGCCACGCTTCGACACCAACCTGCTGGAGGAGAAGTTCACCGAGATTGCCACCGATGAGGATACCGCCGAGGATTGGAAGTGGAAGAATATCGAGACTCTGCCCTGGGACTACACCGACTTCAAGCTCCCGGAGGTCCCCGATGTCACGGCCGATGACCCCGATGTGGACGTCAAGTGGAAGACAGGCGACTACATCGTGGTCAGCTCCTTCCTGACTGAGGACTCGGTCACCACTACAATTGGCGTGAGCGGCTGCATCAGGATGAAGTTCGTCTTTGACCCCGTGGACGATAAGGTCAACAGCGCCGACATCTATGTCAACGACGCTGACTACAATGCGCAATATCACATTGCTATGCCGGCTGAGTGCAGGGAGAACGCCTCGCTTCGGATCTATGGCCGCTGCCAGGAGCAGCCGCCACTCCCATACCCCAGCGATGCTTACACGGCGCCGTTGTCCATTCAGAGTCCTTACAACCCGCCCAAGGACTTCGTGGTCTTCAACCCGGCCTTCCTGGATCACGGGAAGAACAATTTCTTCATGCACATAAAGGCCGATGAGGATGCCAATGAGAAGGTCCATCTGAGGACTTGGTATGTGCCCAAGCGCCCGGAGCCAAAGGGTGCGACCTATCCCGAGATCCCCTGGGAGGTGATAGAGGCGAAGTACAAGAAGCCGGACATCGTTAATGAGTACACCTATATCTTCCTCGATGCTAACACCAATGATCCGACACATGGCTCAACCGGCACAACCCAGATGGTCTTCCCTATGGCTGGCATTCCCTGGGGCGGCGTCGCGGATACCCAGATAGGTCTTGACCGCTACGACGTCAATGGCGACGGCACCGACGAGATCCTGGCCTTCGAGGAGGTAATAACACCGACAACTGACCTCGAAAAGACCACCAATGGTACAATCGTGGTCGCGGCCCATGAGACGCAGCCTGACGGCATGCGGCTTGCAGTTGGGGATTCGTTGCAGTTCTTCGACTACATGGTCACCCTTAGAGACATCATCCCCAGCCCCGTCCCCGGCGTGCCCAGCCGGGTTCAGGTGGGGATCTACTACATTGGCAACAACCCTGCTTACAGTCCCCCTGATCTTCTTGGCACGGCGGAACTGCAGATGGGCGCCGGCAACAACGATGCTGCTCTGGTTACTGCCAGACATGGGCCGGTCACCGTTATGAACAGGACAGCGATCCCAGCAGCACGTGCCCCGGTAGTCCGTCCCTTCTGGGTGACCCTGGAGTGGGTGGGCACCAACTCCGCCACCTTGATCCCACACCGCATCCTGACGGCAAGGCAGCCAAACGCGGAGAGCTTCTTCGTGGATGGTGTCGAGTACGATGTGGCGGCCATCCTCATCGAGCCTGGCCGTGAGCTGAAGTACATCACTCTCAGGAACCCGCTTCCCAAGGAGACCTTCCGGATCGAGGAACTCTCGATTATGAAGGTGGCGGTACTTCCTTGTGAGAGCCTGCCTATGCTCCCGCCTTTCAACATGACCCACGACATGGTGGACGACATCAACATCCCGGACTGCGTGCAGGGTTACGCCAACACGACCGTCTACCCCGATGTGCAGTACCCGGACAACGTCTTCGTCAACTACGTGGTCGAGGGCAAGGCAGAATGCGCAAGCTGTCCATCTGGTTATATGGGCGAGACCAGCCACTTGTGCTACAACTACAACACCATCGCCAAGAGGCTGATCAGGGATGTTGGGGCTCTAGATGACGAGCTGCTCATCACCTACATTGAAGAGGACAAGGAGGAGCGCTTCGACACCAACCTGCTGGAGGAGAAGTTCACCGAGACCCTTGCCACCGATGAGGATACCGGTGTGACGGTGACCGAGGATTGGAAGTGGAAGAACATCGAGACCCTGCCCTGGGACTACACCGAACTCGTGTTGCCACCGCTCCCCGACATCACCGACCCGGTGAACAACGATGACGGCGACTACATCCTGGTCAGTTCCTTCCTCACCGAGGATGCCATCACCGTCACGCATGGGGTGACTGGTTGCATCAGGATGAAGTTCTACCACGACGCCGCCTTCACGCCCACACACAAGACCGGCATCTACGTAAACACCTACTATATCGGGCCTACGCCGACGCCTACCCCCACCTCGACGCCGACCAACACGCCCACCCCGACCAAAACGCCCACCAATACCAAGACCGACCCGACGACCAACACGCCCACCAACACCGCCCCC
>JAUWOY010000058.1 GCA_030611885.1 Chloroflexota bacterium
ATCGCGCTCCCCTCAACGGCCACTATCCCACCTCGCAGTGGCCGCCGGGCCAGATCGTCAAGGACGATTACGAGCTTTTGATTGATGTCGGCACACCACCGGGCTGGTACCGCTTGGAGATGGTGGTTCACGACGGCAGCCGGCAATTGGCTGTCGTCGGTGGAGATCCAAGTCCCCAGGGGACGGCGGTGGACATCGGGACCCTTCAGGTGGGAAAGCCGGCCTCTCCACCTGCTGTGGCTTCATTGCCTCTGGAACATCGTCGGGTTATGGATTTTGGGAGCCTTCAACTCCTGGGCTACGACTTCGCCGAGGGGGACTACCGGCCGGGGGATTGGGTGTGGGTGCGGCCATACTGGCAAGTCACGCAGAAGCTGGCGGAGGATTACTCTTTCTACTTTCGCCTCGTGGATGAGAACAAGCAGCTTTGGGTCCAACAGGTTATCCGTCCCGCTGGCGATGGGTACCCCACCAGCTTTTGGGATGAGGGGGAAATTGTGAAGGGGCAGCATGCCCTGCGCATTCCCCTGGAAGCTCCTGGAGGTGATTACTACGTGGGAATTGTGCTGCGCGAGCCTGAAATCGCTCAGCCTGGCGGCCTTCTGGCTGATTTGCTTGGAGCGTTCCCCCCCGATGGCTATGCCCTCGACATGGGAAAGATTCACGTGATTCAGGTCGAGCGCGAGTTCGACGTTCCGACCATTCAGCACCCTTACCAGGCCAACTTCGGGGGGCTGGTGGAATTCTTGGGTTATGATTTGGAGAGCACCGGATTCGGTCCCGGCGAAGTCGTGCCTTTGACCCTTTACTGGCGGGCTCTTGAGCAGATGGACACCAGCTACACAGTGTTCACCCACCTGACTGACGAGGATGATCGCATCTGGGGGCAGCAGGACAATCCGCCAAAGGAAGGGCAGCATCCCACCACGCTGTGGATAAAAGGCGAAGTAGTGACCGACAGGTATAGCATCATCGTAGACCCCAATGCTCCGTCGGGCCAATATGCTGTCGAGATAGGTTTGTACAACGCGACGACGAGAGTTCGACTGCCGGTCCTGGATGAGAAGGGAGAGGCTGTGGATGATCAGGTTCTGTTGCGAAAGGTGTGGGTGATAGCGGAAACACGGTAATGACGATGTGAGGAATGTTGCTTAGTCAAGCTCGATCCCCACTGGCAGAACTACGCGGTTGTCTGGCTGCGGTATGCCGGCCGCGTCCCAGACCGCCAAACGCGTCCCATCGGCCAGGCGATAAAGGCCCACCGCCAGACGATAGCTGCCCGATGGCGCATCGGCATCCACGTCTACGCGGTGTTCATCAATGATCACTTCCCCCGGCTCCCAGAAGGAAGTGGGGTAGTCGCCGTCCACTGGTGAGCCGTCCCCCTGGCCACGCAACGTACCTGATTCGTCCAGCAGGTGGACAAAAACGGTGTAGTCCTCAGAGGGCGTATCCGTGGTTCGCCAATAGAGCGTCAGGTTCAAGGTCCGTTTGTCCAGGCTATACCCGGCCAGTGCAATCCCGTCAGCCCAGTGCATTTCCAGAGTCACCGGCGGTTCCAGGGGAGGTGGTCGGTCGGTTATTAGTCGCGCTTCGCCCACCAGCACCATCTCTAGTGGCGTGCCCTCTGGCCCCCTGGCAGGCAGTGGATGTCCGGCCTCGGCGTCGTACATCCCTACACTTACCCGCAAGCGCGTCGGGGCCGCTGCGTCTTTATTTACAAAGATGTGGTAAACATCGCGCCAGATTTGGTTTGCTTGCCATTGGCTGGTGGGGATCATCCCCCAGGCTGGATAGCGGTTCACTTGCCCCACCGAGGTGTACTCGCGCCCCAGCAGGTGGACTGTGCTAACGTAATCCCGTCTGGCCGGCTGGATCGCCTGCCAGTACAGCACGACCTCCACCGGTGCGCCGGCCGGGGTCACGCTTTGAGCACTTTGCATCTCCACGCCCACCAATTGGATTTCGCCGCCCTCGGTGCCGGAGAAGGTGATCGGGCCGAATCGCGCTGCTTCTGGCACGGCCGTCAACGGTTCAGGGTACGCATAAGCTGGCCGGATGACCACCCAGGGCAAGACCATGGCCGCGCCCAGCATCCAGCCGGAGACAGCCAGCGCCAGGACCGGTCGCCTGCCGTCGCTTGTCCAGGCCAGCAACCCCACCGCCCAGAGCACGTTCAGCGCTCCCAGGGCCGGGAAAATGAGCCTGCCCTGAAACGCCGCCGAGATGATGTTCCAGCGAAGAAGCAAAAGGAGCAAAACGGCCGCCCATGCCGCCAGCAGCCAGGTTCCATTCTGCTTCCTGGAGTCCCCAACTTGTTGGGGTGTGTCACCCCGCTTCCCCAACAAGACTTCGGCGAGCTCAGTCGAGCCGTTGGGGAGTCCGACGCTGTGGCCCCGCGAAATCCCAAAAAGCCTCCCAAGCCAAAGGCCCAGTCCGGCCGCGCCGACCATCGCTGCCAGGTTACAGACAAAGTAAAAAGGCTCTGGCACAGCCACGTTGACCCCGCCAAACAGTCCCCAATAGCTGCGGTAAAACGTGCCAAACTCGCCCACCCAATCCCTCCAGGTAATTGGGACCTCGCGGGTGCCCTGCACAGCGATAAAGGCATCCAGGCCGGTCAGGTCGCCGTAAACGCGCAGGTTGCGGGCGAACCACCAGCCAGATATTGCCAATGCCACTGCTACCACAATGGCTCCACCACCGAACAACAACCGCCATTTCCCTCGTCGCCACGCCAGCCAGGTCAGTGCCAACCCCGTCAACCCCAATAGCCCTCCCAGGCTTAGTTTGGTCAGTATTCCCAGCCCAAGCACAGCCCCCAGAGCAGCGTAACGCTGCCAACAGGCGCGCGGATCGGGCGTGTCTTGCCACAGCCGCACCAGCAGGTACAGACCCAGGTGGCCGAACAGAATGGCCAACGAGTCGTTGTTGACGGCCGCGCCGACAAACAGAAACATGGGGTTAAACGCGGTCAGGGCCGCCGCCAGTAATCCCACCCGGGGGCTGAACAGCGTGCTCCCCAGCCGGGCTGCCAGTAGTACCGTCCCCACGCCCAGCCCAATGGATGCGAATCGAATCAGGTACACGGCCAGCACTGCCCCCTGCCACGGAAACACTTCGCGCGCTGGATCGTGGATGATGAGGTTCTTGTTGGTCACCTGGCCCGGGTTGCCGATGAAGGCGTGGGGGTTCTCGTGGTGGAGTTCCGGTAGATCGCTGGTATCAATCGGGGCGGTCAGCGCGGCCATGAGGAGGTAATAGAGGGGCGGTTGTGCGGCTTCCTGGAGCCAAAGGCCGGGATCATCGGGGTCCAGCACGGGCAATGTGCGTTGCGTTTGCACGTATTGCACAAACGGGTAATGTTTGTACTCGTCCGATGCCTCCAGCGGCGGCGTTGCCAGCGCATAGGTCACGCCCAGCGTGATGTACGCCAGGATGATCAGAACTAACCATAGTTGGAAGTTGGAGGTTGGAGATTGGAGGTTAGAACCTTCCTGTTTGCGATTTGCGATTTGTGATTTGCGATTTGTGTTCATTCAACTCGTACTTTGCTCAACAGGACGCGGTTGCCCATTAGCCGGCCCTCCTGGTCGAGGAGGTCTAAGCGTTCCCCGGTCTCGGCCAGGTAGAGTCCCACTTCGATCTCGTACACGTCGGGAGGGGCGTCGGGCGCGATGACCAGCTCGTATTCATCCACGACGATCTGCCCCTTGGCCCAGGTGGATGTAGGTGCAGCGCCCCCCTGCGGTTGACGATCCGCCCCCGCCCAGATTTGATCCGTTTCTCTCAGGAGATGGACGAAGACGGTGTAGTCATCCTTCATCTCGGCCAGGCCTTGCCAGTACAGGGTAAGGCGGATTGCCTCGCCCGGCACAGCCTTTCTCTGGTTCATCTCATAACCCACCAGAGCGATTTTGTCCCCAAAGTTGAAGTGTACCGGGTTGGGCAGGCCGGTTTCGGACCTGGGCACGACCTCGATCTGTTCGAAGCGCACGTTGTCGTCCACGGGTTCTTCCTCGGCCCCGTACACCAGTAACCGCTCACCCGTCGTAAAATCGAAAAGCCCCACCTCCAGTTGAGCCGAACTGGGGGCGTAGGTCGTCTCCGGCAGCGGTAGGGTATAAGTGTCGGCGATGGCATCGCCGGCCTGCCACAGGGTGGTGGGAAAGCTGCCCAGTCCTGGAAAAGTGTTCCTTTGGGCCAGGATGAGATCGTTCTCGTCCAGCAGGTGCACGAAGACGGCGTAGTCCCTATCCATTTTGGCCAGCGCCCGCCAATACAGAGTGACCGCCAGCGAATCGCTGGGTCTCAAGCTACTGGGTTTTGAACTTTGAGCTTTGAACTTTGAACTTTGAACATCGTAGCCCAGAAGTTTCATCACTCCGCCGAGGTTCACATTGAGGCGATTTGGTATGATCTCAATGTCTTTCGATGAGAGGAGGGATGGCCTGGCGTAGGCTGGCGCGATGTAGGCCACGGGACAGATGGCGGCGAACACGAACATCGCCCCCGCCAGTAGGGCCGTGGCCTTGCCTCGTAATCGGCTGGGGATGAGCTGTAACAATCCCAGCAAAAGTAGGATGGTGATGGACGCAATCGCCGGGAAAAGGTGCCGTCCGGAGGGGGCGAAGATCCATTGCAGCCAGCGCAGCAGGGCCACGAAGACTAGAAGGCTCCACAGCAGAAGCAAGGCCAGGCCTAGCCAGGTATGCCGTTCCAGTTTCAGTACATCACAATTTGCTCCCGCTGGATCTGGCGATCCAGTGGGAGAGCGGCGGATTGCCAAATCCGCCGCGAGCGACTGTGATCTACTGAGGTTTGCCTTTTTCAGTTCTCTAGTGGTCAGGATTAACAGCCCCAGAGCGCTGAGGCGCACCGCAACTCGCAGGACGGTGTAGATCCACGGGTGGGCGTGGACGTTGCCCCAACCGAAGGCTGCCCAGAAAGATAGCTCCATCTGAGAGAATTCGTGGATCAGCTCGGCCAGGGTAAGCTCTGGCCGGCCAGGTCCGACGATCTCCTGGTGAACCCACAGGCCCAAGGGGTCGCCATGCAGTTGCCAATTGAGAGCATACCACCATCCGGCTACTATGGTCACAATACCGAAGACAATTATGCATGTCTTGAGAAAAGCCCATCCTGAGTCCTTGGTTGGAGTGTCATTGCGAGCCCCGTAGGGGCGAAGCAATCTCCTCCGGGCTAGGTAAGAAGGGGATTGCTTCGTCGCTTCAGCCGCTTCGCTTCCTTCGCTCCTCGCAATGACGGAGCCCAATGAATCTTGAGACACCCTCTTAGACCAGGCAGCCATGGCGATGGCCACCAGCGCAACAGGCAGCAGAGCCAGGGCGCTCGTTTTCGTGATGAGGGCCAATCCCAGGACGAAACCCAACAATACCCAATACCCAATACCCAATACCCAATGACCAATGCCCAATGACCAGTTGCGATTTGTGATTTGGGATTTGGTCATTGAGACATTATGCAACAGGCGAAGCATGAGCCAGAGGGCCAGGGTGCACAGGGCGGACACCGCGCTGTCGTTGCTCACTGCGCTGCTGATGAAGATGAACTGCGGATTGAACGCGACCAGGGCCGCTGTGCCGGCCGCAAAAGAACGCCGCCTGGGGAATAGCTCCAGGGCTATCAGATAGGTGGCCAGGACGGTGATTGCTCCCCAGATCACCGATACCAGGCGGGCGGTGCGGATGGCCAGCACCGCTCCGCGATAGGGGAAGCGTTCCATGTCGGTGTGAAAAACCCGGTTCTTGTTGTCGTTGACCGTGCCGGGGGCGTTGTAACCCCAAAAGGGATTGAGCCATGCCAGGTCTTGCCAATCGTCATCCTCGATCCAGAAGGTCGCCAGAGCCGCCGTGACATAATAAAGAGGAGGCTGAGTGCTCTCCTGTCTCATCAAGGGTTGCGCTTGGGACAAGTCTCGCACCGGCAAGCCCTGCCCGTCGGCCAGGTATTTGACGTAAGGGTAGTGCCATATCTCGTCGGGCTTCTCGAAGAGGGGCGTGGCCACGTCGTAGACGATGCCCAGGGCGAAGAAGGCTGCTAGGACGAGCGTAATGGCCCAGTGTCGTTTGATAGTCACAAGTCCCAGGTTACAAGTCACAGGTCACAAGTCTCCACGAACTTTGAACTTTGAGCTTTGAACTTTACTTCACTCGTACCTTGCTCAGCAGGATGCGATCACCCAGCAGGCGCCCGTCTGGGCTCAGGATGCTCAGGCGCTTGCCAGCCTGGGGCAGGTAGAGTCCTACTTCGATCTCGTAGGCGCCGGGCGGGGTATCGGGCTTGGTGATTAGGTCGTAGCTATCCTCAAAGATCTGTCCCAACTGCCACGTGGAGGTGGGAACAGCGCCATCTAGCGGTTGGCTATCCACTCTCGCCCAGATTTGGTCTTTCCTCCGTAGAAGGTGGACAAAGACAACGTAATCTTCTTTCACCTCGGTCAGAGCCCGCCAGTAGAGCGTCAGGTGAATGGTCTCGCCAGGCGAAGCACATCGTCGGTCCATGTCGTATCCGATGAGGGCGATCCTGTTCTCGAAGTTGAAGTTCACAGGATTGGGTACTTCTGCTCCGGCTCGGGACAGGATCTTGATTTCGTGCAAGCGGGCGTTGTCGCCCAGGAACTCCCCATGGGGCCCGTAGGCCAACAGGCGTTCCCCGGTGGCGAAGTCGTAGAGTCCCACCTCCAGTTGAGCCTGGTTGGGGGCGAAGGCCGTCTCTGGCAGGATGAGGACGTAGCGATTGGCGATGGCGTCTCCGGCTGACCAGAGGCTGGTGGGGTAGAGGCCCTGACCAGGGTACATATCTCGCTGGGCGACGATGAGTTCGTTCTCGTCCAGCAAGTGGACGAAGACGCTGTAGTCCTGGTTCATCTTGGCCAGGGGTTGCCAGTAGAGGGTGAGGGTGAGGGCATCGCCTGGCGTCAGGGTAGTGGATATTGGGTATTGGGTATTGGATACTGGTAGGTCGTAGCCCAGGAGTTTCATTACTCCGCCGAAGGAGATGTCGAGGCGATTGGGGATGGCCTCGATCTCTTCCGACGAGAGGGGGTGGGGTTTGGCGTATGCTGGCGCGATGTAACGGAAGGGGGCGACGGCGGCGATAACAAACATCAGGCCGGCTATCAGGCAGGTCAATATCTTGGTGTAGCGTTGGGGCACGAGCTGGCTTAGGCCCAGGAAGACCAGGATCGAAAAGGCCGAGATGGCCGGGAACAAAAACCGGCCTATGGAGGTCAAGATCCTTATCGCCCACGACATCAGACTTCCAAAGAGTATAATCGGCCAAGCCAATAGGACCAGGACCTTAATCAAAGCTTCATCATTTGCTTTTCGCTCTTGCCACGCTCTGATCAAGAAGATCAATATGCCAAGAGCTCCCAACAGAGCCAGGATATCGAGGATGCGATAGACTGTATCCCCCAGGGGGACGTTGCCCAGGCCAAACAGACCCCAGAAGGAGTGGCTGTAATCACCCCATTCTGCCATAAACTGGCGCAAGGTTGGCTGAGGGTGACGGGGGGCGAGCGTGTTCAGGAACATCTGCAGAGCGGTGGGGTCGCCATAGAGCTGCCAATTCCTAACAAACCGCCATCCGGATACCAGGGCTGTAGCAGCTAACAGGAGAGCAGTTCTTGATATAAATAGCTTGACAGAATGCTGCCGGTAACTGCTGATGGCCACGACCAGGACTGCCAGTGGCAACAGACCCAAAGCGTTCACCTTGGTCAAGGTCGCCAGGCCGATGATCACCCCCACCAAAACCGAACGCCCCATTGAAATCGGCGTCTCGACGAGGGGGATGAGGAGCCACAAAACGATTGAGGATAGGATGGTCACCAAATTGTCGTTGTTGATCGCGCCGCTGATGAATAGGAACTGCGGGATGAAAGCGTTTATGGCTGCTGCGCCCAGGGCCAGATACTGGCGCTGGGGGAATATCTCCAGGGCGATCAAATAGGTGATGAGCACCGTTCCTGTACCCATCAGCACCGACAGAAAGCGCAGGGCATGCACGCCCAGCGCGGTCCCCCGGTAGGGGAAATTTTCTGCACTGGTGTGGATTAGCAGATTCACGTTGCCATCGGCTTTGGCCACACCGATGTCGGCGTGGGGATTGAACCATAGGAGCCTGGGCATATCGCTGGCGTTGTCCCAGAAGGTAGCCAGAGCTCCCAGTAGATGATATAGAGGTTGCTGGTATCTCTCTTGATGCGCAAGCTGGCTCACAGTGGGATCCAAGTCAAGCAAGCCAATCGCCTCGGCAAGCCGTTTGATGCGGGCATAGTGTTGCAGTTCATCGGGCGCTTCGAAGAGGGGGGTGATGACGCTATAGGTTATGCCCAGGGCGAAGAAGGCGGCTAGGATGACGACGATGCCCAAATGTTGTTTGATAGTCCGAAGTCCCCAGTTCATAATCCGAAGTCCAAAGCTCAAAGCTCAAAGCTCAAAGTTCAAAGCTCAAAGTCCTCGGGTTTGGATTTTGGACTTTGAACTTTGGATTTTGGCCTTTATTTAACTCGCACCTTACTCAACAGTACGCGGTCGTCCAGGAGCCGTCCCCCTTGCCCCACGATTCTCAGGCGTTCCCCTGTCGCTGCCAGGTACAAGCCTATCTCGACCTCGTAGACGTCGGGGGGAGTGTCGGGGTTGATGACGAGTTCGTATTTGTCCACTATCGTCTGGCCAGGCTCCCAGGTCGAAGTGGGGGCATCGCCGCCCTGGGGCCAGTTGTCCTTTTGCGCCCAGATGCGGTTTTCTTCCCCCAGAACGTGGGTGAAGACGGTGTAATCCTCTCTCATCTCGGCCAGGGCCTGCCAGTAGAGGGTCAGGTGAATGGTCTCACCAGGCGCAGCCGCTCGTCGGTCCATGTCATATCCGATTAGGGCGATCCTATCACCGAAATTGAAGTTCACGGGATTAGGCACTTCTGCTCCAGCTCGGGGCATGATCTTGATTTCATGAAAGCGGGCGTTGTCGCCCAGAAGCTCTCCATCGGAGCCGTAGGCCAGCAGCCGCTCGCCGGTGGCGAAGTTGTAGAGTCCCACCTCCAGTTGAGTCTGGTTGGGGGCGAAGGCTGTCTCCGGCAGGAGGAGGACGTAGCGATTGGCGATGGCGTCTCCAACTGACCAGAGGCTAGTGGGGTAGAGGCCCTGACCTGGGTACATATCCCGCTGGGCGACGATGAGCTCGGTTTCGTCGAGCAGGTGGACGAAGACGCTGTAATCCTGGCTCATCTCGGCCAGGGATTGCCAGTAGAGGGTGACGGTTAGGGCATCGCCGGGCTTCAGGTTACTGGATATTGGATATTGGGTATTGGCTACTGGTAGATCGTATCCCAGGAGTTTCATCGCTCCGCCGAAGGAGATGTCGAGGCGATTCGGGATGGCTTCGATCTCTTCCGACGAGAGGAGAGGGGGTTTGGCGTAAGCTGGCGCGATGTAGCGGAAGGGGGCGATGGCGGCGATGACGAACATCGAGCCAGCTACCAGGCAGGTCAACACTTTGGTATAGCGTCGGGGCACGAACTGGCTCAGGCCCAGGAAGAGCAGGATCGAAAGGGCAGAGATGGCTGAGAAGACCAGCCGCCCCTGGGATGACCAGGTCTGTAGCGCCCAGCGAATCAAGGATACGAACACGGCGGACGGCCAGGCTACCAGGAGTACTACTGCTATCCAGTCCTTTGGCTGCAAGCGATCTCGAATCAATTTGCGGATCAAGAAGATGATAACGCCGATGGCAGCTACTACGGCCAGGAGATTCAGCAGATGGTAGACCCAGGCGTCCATGGACACGTTCACCCCTCCGAACAGCCCCCAATAGGACATAGCGAAACCCACTCTCTCCCCCCACAACTGGCGGAGGGTCGCCGAAGGGTGACGCCGACCAAGAATGTCCAGGAACACGTTCAGGCCCAGCGGGTCGCCATAGAGGCGCCAGTTGCGCCAGTACCACCAGCCGCTGACGGCTAAAGCTGGCAGAATTACCAATGCCCAATGGCCAATGACTAGACCAAATCGCTTAAGGGGTGGGGCGTCGCGGCGCTGATGCCAGACGCGGACGGCGACGGCCAGTAGCGCCAGCGGGAACAATCCCAGCGCGCTCTCCTTCGTCAGCGCCGCCAGTCCGAGCACAAACCCCAATACCCAATACCTAATATCCAATAGCCAATTGAGATTTGAGATTTGAGATTTGCGATTTGCGATTTTGACCATCATAAGCAGCGCCAGACTACACAGCGGCACCACCAGGTTGTCGTTGTTGACCGCGCCGCTGATGAACAGGAACATGGGAGTGAAAGCGTTGACGGCCGCAGCGCCGAGGGCCAGATCATTCCGACCAGGAAATATCTCCAGAGCGATCAAGTAGGTCAGAAGTACAGTGGCCGCTCCCATCAATACCGATAGGAAACGTATGAGGTGCACGGCCAGGGCCGTGCCGTGCCAGGGGAAGGCCTCTTGCTGGGAGTGGACGACCAGATTAGTGTTGCCGTCGGCGGTCAGGACGCCATTGTCCACGTGGGGGTTGTGCCACAGCAGGGGCGGATGGCCCTCGTAGGCATCGTTGGTGTCAATCCAGAAAGTGGCCAGAGCGCTCAGAGCGTAGTACAGAGGGGGCTGGCTGCCTTCCTGTCGCCAGGGCTGATCAATGCTGGCATCCTGCACGGGCAGGCTGTTGCCGTCCGCCAGGTGCTTGATGAAGGGATAGTGCCACAGCTCGTCGGAGGCCTCGAAAATGGGCGTGACCACGCTGTAGGTAGCACTCAGAGCGATAAACGTGGCCAGGATGAGGGCGATGGCCCAGTGTCGTTTGATGGTTCCAAGTTTCAGGTTACAAGTCACAGGTTACAAGCCTCCGGTCATTTGAGCTTTGGATTTTGAACTTTGGGCTCTGAACTTCAGTCCACTCGCACCTTGCTCAATAGTATGCGGTTGCTGGGCAAGGGGTTTCCTTGCTCATCAAAGGCGGGGAGCCGCAACATGGTTCCCAAATCGTACATCCCCACTTCGATCTGATACTCACCTGCTGGCGCTGTCGCGTCTACGACGATCTCGTATTCATCGCTCACCACCTCGCCGGGAAGCCAGCTCGTCGTGGGATGGGCGCCCCTCACGGGAAGGTTATCCCTCTGCCCCCAGGTGCGATTTTGGGCATCGAGGAGGTGGACGAAGACGGCGTAGCTGGTCTCCATTTTCGCCAGGCTCTGCCAGTAGAGAGTCAGGTGCAAAGCGCCGCCTGGCTTAACGGTGGTCTTATTGAGATCGTAGCCCAGGAAGGCTACCTTGTCAGCCAGGTTCGCTCGCAGAGGGTGCTGGATCTCGGTTGGTACGGTGAAAAACCGCTTGGGGGCCACTACCGACAATCTCGCCAGGTGTTGGAAGTTGGAGGTTGGAGGTTGGAGGTTGGAGGTTTGAAGTTTGAAGTTTAAGGTTTGCTCCCCAGTTGGAGCAGCGGCCTCAACCATCAGATCGTATTGGCCCTTGATGATCTCGTCTTCGTTCCAGCGGTTGGTTGGGTAGCCTTCATTGGCCAAGGGAAACTCGCCCTCAGCCCAAACGTTTCCCTCGCTATCTTGCACTTGTAGGTGGAGGCGGTAATCACTTTCCATTGACTGGAGTGCCCGCCAGAAGAGCACGACTCTCACGGCTTCACCCGCTTGCACCTCAGCGGACGACAGGTCGTAGCCCAGGAGCTCCACCTGGCCGTCGAAGTCGTGACGCAGGTGGTGGGGGATGGCCAGTTCCTCGATGGTCGGCGGCACGGTGGGGCTGGCGACGGAGACCGTCCCCAAAGTGTACTCTGTACCCGCCGGGGCGCCCATTTCGTCCAGGATGTCCAAGCTCTGTAGCGTGTCCACGCGGTAGAGGATCAGCTTTACTTGATAGCGGCCCGGAGGGGTGCCGGCATTGAGAGACAGGGCATGATGCCTTTCGCTAATCTGGCCCACTTTCCAGGCATAGGTAGCCAGGGATGCTTCGTTCTCCAGCCATTCATCTGCCTGGCCCCAGAGGTGCCCCTGTTCGTCCACCAGGCGGAGGGAGAGAGCGTAACCCTCCTGCATCTCGGCGATGGTCTGCCAGCGGAGGGTTATCCCCAACTGTTTTCGGTACTCAATTGTGTCGTCGGTGAAGCCGTAGCCGGTTAGCAGCAAGCGGTTGCCGAAGTTGGCATCTGACTGCACCTTGATGGGACTCGAATCCAGGGCCAGGGGAGAGGTAAGCAGATAACTGGAGACGGTGGCGTGGGGAAGGGCCTCTCGATCAATGAGGAGGGCGTGGGTATTCAGTTGGTAGCTGACCCAATTCCCCATATCGCTCCCCGGGTAGGCGACGTACCACAGTTGCTGGGGTGTACCGGACTCCGTCAGCTTTTTGACCATCCCCATCCAGCTTTGGCTATCAGAGATGACATAATAAGTCAAGGGGCCTTGATAGTGTTTGACGAAGGGTGAGGCGGCGTTGAGCAGGATGATGTCGTCCGGCTCGGCCTGGCTCTGCAAATAGGCGATCAGCTCCTGGTAGTGAGCGTTGGGATAGATCCAGGCATAGTCCACGCCGTGGATGTTGACCACGTGCTCAGGCTGTTGCTGACCGTAGAGAGCGGCTGCGCCGGGTGAATTCTGTTGCACATCGCTGATGTAGAGGACGGCGTAGTCGGCAGTGGCCAGGTTGTGTTCCATCAGCCCCTCCGTCTGGCCTTTGAACAAAGACGCGAAGCCTGGGATGCCCCCGGTGGCGACGCGGAGGTCTGGTGCATCCTCTTTCTGATTCAAGTACCTGGCTGCCAGATCCATGCCCTCGCCCCAGCCCACGGGCAGGACTTGGACGGCTTTGGATAAGCCGCCCACGAGGGGGTTGTAGTAGGCCAGGTAGTGGGGATGATAGGAGACAACGTGTCCAGCCTGGAGCAAGAACAGGATAATTAACCAATGACCAATGACCAACTTCCAACTTCCAACTTCCAATTTCCAACTTCCAACCTCCAGCTTGCCAAGCTCCACCAAGCCCCAGGCGGCCACGATGTCCAGGGCCAGGATCACGGGCAGCATGTAGCGGTCGAACTTCTTCGCTCCCAGGGTCATAAGTATAGTGAAAAGGCAGGCGTACGCAAGTATGGCCGCTAAGTTCCCTCTTTTTTGTGTCTTCCGTCCAGTGAAAAGCAGGGGAAGAGCTACTGCCAGGCCGAGCAGGACAAGCGGCGTCGTGCGGAACGCCAGGGCCACCGGGTAGAACCAGAGTCCTGGATCGGCGACAGACTTTCCCAGAAAGAAGTCTGAGGTGGCGTGGGCAGTGGCGGCGAAACCGAAGGCTGTATCGAGCACGCTTCGGATAGTGCCCAAGGGGTCAACCCACATGGCCGGCCAGAGAAGGAAGAAGATGAGGGCGGCAGTGAGGCACCAGGTGGCAAAGGAGCCAAGCAGCGGGGGAATTGCCTGGCGCAAATTCCGCTCTTTGGCCAGATAGGCTGCGGCCAGCAATAGACCCGCGAAAGGGGCCAGGAAAAGGGCGTAGGACTTGCTGAGGGCTGCCAAAGCGGCGAAAATACCGGACAGGAGAAGGTATAGACACGGGTGATTGGGACTCCCCAACTTGTTGGGGGCTTCTAGTTTGCAAACTGACGCTACTGGTGAAACACCCCGAACAAGTTCGGGACTCCGGCGCTCCGCGAAGTGGACAAGCAGGCTCAGTACCGAGAGGAGCATGAAGTCCGCGGCCAGGGCGTCAATGTGCAGGACGCGGGAGAGGGCCAGGTGGAATGGATCGAGGGCCAGGAGGAGCGCGGCGAGGAGAGCCGCTTTGGGGTCGAAAAGCTTCCTGGCGAGAAGGTAGATGCCCACGATGCAGGCTGCGTGGAGCACCGCCGCCGGCAACTTGGCTGCTGGAAGGAAGTGGGCCAGCTCGCGCAGGGCCTCTGTGTCCCTGAGATCCAGGGTCGACAGGCCGCTCAGCCAGGCGAAATCGGCCGCGGTCCCAGGGTCTAGCAGGCGCTGAATCGAAATGCCCGTTGCTCCAGACCACATGGTTATCACCCCAGGATGCCCCACCAGGAAGGTTCCGCCAAAGTCCATTCTCCGCAGCGCGGTCAGGAACCTGATAGAGCGGTAAGTCCACATAGGCTCGTCCCAGGTGATGAAAGCGTTCAGGTTCCACACTCGCGGCAGCAAAGCCAGGATGAAGAGAACCAAAACGATACAAACTTCCAACTTCCAACTTCTAACTTCTAACTTCCAACTTTCCATAATCTCTAATCTCTAATCTCCAATACTTCCCTCACCGCGTAGATGGGCTTGTCCAGTGTCTCGTAGTAGGTGCGCACCACCAGCTCCCCCAGGAGCCCCATGCTGATCAACTGCACGCCCAGCACCATCAGTAATATCGCCAGGAGGAGTAGTGGCCGGTCGCCGATCTTCTGGCCCAGGGCAAACTTGACGAAAGACAGATACCCGCCCAGGCCGATGCCTGCCACGAAGCTTATCAACCCCAGTCCACCGAAGATGTGGATCGGCCTGGTGGAATAGCTCAGCAGGAAGCGCACTGTCAGGAGATCCAGCAGCACCCTGGCGGTGCGGGAGAGGCCGTATTTGGACTTGCCGAAGCGCCTTCGGTGGTGGCTTACCGGCACCTCGGCCACGGAGACCCCCATCCAGTTGGCGATGGCGGGGATGAAGCGGTGCAATTCGCCGTAGAGCTGAACGTTCTTCACCACCTCGCGGCGATATGCCTTCAGCGAGCAGCCGTAGTCGTGCAAGTGCACGCCGGTGACCTGGGAGATGAGCCAGTTAGCGATTATTGAAGGAAGGCGGCGGGTCAGGAAGGGATCCTGGCGGTGCAGCCGCCAACCGCTGACCACATCGTACCCCTCCTCGATCTTCTCCAAAAGCAAGGGTATGTCGGCGGGATCGTTCTGGAGGTCGGCGTCCAGGGTGATCACCACCTGGCCCTGGGAGCGGTCGAACCCGGCCGCGAAAGCTGCCGTCTGCCCAAAGTTGCGGCGGAAGCGGATCACCTTGAGGCGCTCGTCGCCCTCGTGCAGCCTCTTCAGGACATCGAAGCTCCCGTCCGTGCTCCCATCATCCACTATGATGATCTCATACTCTCGACCCACTCCCTCCAGAGCGGCCTTCAGTTGCGTGTAAAGTTGCTCTACGTTCTCCTCCTCGTTGTAGAGGGGGATGACAATGGATAGATCCATTTGCTTTCACCTCTCTCCAAAAATCGCTCCACTTGCTCATATACTCAGCGCACTTGAGAATTGTGAAATCTCGTGTGTGTATGAGAGAGAGGACCACGGATAGAAGAAATACACGATAATTGGGCTCTCGCGAATTAAAAGGGAGCGTTTCGTCTCAACCGACTGCTTACCATCGTGTATTTCTGTCATCCGAGGTTCTCTTTCCGCCGCCACCCTTGGTGGTGTGCGTTAGCTCGTGATGATTCCTCTGTCGCAGGCACAATCTTTGAACCGAACCGGGAAGCGTAGACCTTTGTAAATACTGCGCCAAACAAGAAAATTTGGGCGATATAGTAAAATGCGATTAGTAGAACCGCTAACGCTCCGGCGGCTTCAAAGGCCGATCCGGTATTGCTGTGCGTCAGATAGAACCCCACCAACCACCCGCCGATGCTGACCAGCAATGCCGTTACCGCCGCGCCAATCCAGACATCACGCCAGGCAATCTCTACGTCTGGCAGAACCTTGTAAATCAAGGCAAACGAGATTGTTGCCAGTCCCACCATGGAGACAAAGTTAGTGAGTGGCACATGGCTGCCCCAATCAAAGAATGAAGTCAATACAGAGACGACAACGCTAACAACTGTCGCCAATACAAGCAAGAGGCCCACGCCGATGGCCATCACAAATGCTAACAGACGATCCTTGATGGAGGCGATGATCCCGCCGTGCGATGCGGGTGGAACTTTCCAAATGGTATTGAGCGCGTATTGCAACTGGACAAACAACCCCGAAGCCGCATAAGACAACACGCCGAAACTGATCAGGGAAGTCAGTGCCGTGCCGCCTGATGCGCGTTGTGAGGCGTTGACCACGATATCTTGGACGAATTGGGCTGTCTCTGGGCCCAATGTGTCTTCAAGCTGCACGAACAGTTGGCTTGCTGTCGCCGGTTCGTCAATAAATAAACTGGCTACGGTGAGCGCGATGAATATCACAGGCGCGAACGCAAATATCCCGTAGTAGGCCAGCGCCGCCGCCAATCGAGAGGGATTATCAGCGCTCCAGGCGAGATATATGTCTTTCAGGAATGTTCGAAATTTCTTCATAAAGCGCTTCTGTCTTCTCGGCGATTTTCTCCCAGGTGAAGCTCTGGGCCAATCTGGCAGCTCCCTCACCTAAGCGGCGCCTAAGCCTGGCATCCCCGGCCAGCCTGGCTATCGCCTCGGCCAGCGCGACGGGGGCATCGGGGGGAACGAGGAGGATGTTCTCCCCGTGCCGCAGCTCAGGCACATCAACTCGTGGTCGGGTGCTGACGATGGGAAGGCCGTGGGCCAAGGCCGCCATGAAGCTTCCTCGTCGGAAGGAGGCCCCGTCCCGGTAGGGGAGCACGCAGACGTCGGAGGCCATGAGGTTGGCCGAGACCTCAGGTTGGGGAGTGTAGCCTGTCCAAAGCACTCTATCCGCCAGGTCCAGCTCTTCGATCAAACCTTCGACCTTCTTTAGATAGGCCAGGTTGGTGGGATCGCTGGAGCCTACCTTGCCCCCCACCATCATTAGCTGGAGGTTGGAGGTTGGAGGTTGGATATTGGATATTGGATATTGGATATTGGAGGTTGACTGCATCAGCCTAGCCAGGGCGCGCACCAGGGTTTCGGCTCCTTTGCTTTCGTTGAGAAAGCCGAAGTAGGAGAGCAAGAGGTCGTCGGGTTTCAGACCCCAGCGGGCTCGCCAAGCCTCTCGATCATAGCCTGCTGGAGGTTTGGGGCTGATGTTCGAGCCGATGGGGATAAGCGATAGGGAACGGACAAACGAGTAAGTTGACAGCCTGGCGAAATCCTCGGCGTTAGTGACGATGACCGCATCGCTCCAGCGGGCCAGGGCCAGGTTCACCCACCAGCGTAGGGGGCCAGCCTTGGGAAAGAGGTAGGGCACCTTCAGATCGTGGAAGGTAACTACTGTGCAGGGTTGGACCCCCATTCCCATTCTCAGTCGTAGCGGCAAGAGGTTGATGGCTGGGTGCATCCCGTAGGCGGCTGTTTGGTGCTGGATGTTCAGGATGTCGAAGCGGAGCGCGTCGTTCAGGCGGATGATGTCGCGCCAGCACCCCCAGCCCCAGCCGCGGACGCTGCGGTGGACGATTACTGGGTTTCGAGTTTCAGGTTTCGAGGTGCGGGTTGGGGGTTGCGGGTTGGGTGAGGCACTGGTGATCACGTGAACTTCGTGGCCCAGGGTCGCCAGTGCCTGACCTAGTTCGTGGGTGAAATCGCCCACACCGCCTTGGTCGGGAGGATATTCGCCGGTGATCAGGCCAATACGCATTTGCTCATTCACCTGGAAGACAATGGATTTGCTCACGCAGCGGCTCGGGCAGCAAGGCGATCAGGTGCGGGTGTGTTTCAACCAGGCGCATAATGTCCGCCAGGTCCTTTTGGCGCTTGCTGGGCCGCCGGGTTGGGTCGGAGAAAGCCCAAACCTTGCCTTGAAGGACGTCCTCCAAAGCCGCTACCGAGACCTCATATCCCAGCACCATTCGCCGTGAGGCACGGGCGACAAAGTTCTGATAGTTGGGATCGGTTTGGAGTTGAATGCGCAGGTCCGAGGAGGGACTTGACACGTTGATGCTATGGGGGAATCTGTGGACTGTAAAACGCTGCCTCAGAATTTCCACCAGTTCATCCACACGATCAGAGGTGACCACCAGGTCCAGGTCCAGGCTGACGACCGGCTCGGCGTAGGCATTAACAGCCAAGCCACCGATGACGCAAAACGGCGCGTCTCGCTCATCCAGAAGGTCCAGGAAGTCCTGCAAAAAGTCCTCTTGACTGTTGGTGACTTTGTTCGTGAATTCTCGCTCGTTCATCTTTAGACTAACCTCGATTCTAATACCCGCCAATAAGCCCTCACCCTCTCCATTCGCAATGGCCTCTTGTGCCCTACCAGCCACTTGAGGGCTTCTACGATCAGTTGGTAAAGATAGGTGGCCAGGATGAATAGCCGCAGTACCTCCGCTTGCCATGAGCTGTGATGCTTGTGGAAATAGCGGACTTTGCTGCGCTGGAATTGGATGTGCTGGAAGGATTTGACTTGCTCGCTCGATTGTGCCCCGTGGTGGATCACTCTGGCCGTGGGCAGGTAGACCACCTGCCACCCCTGCGCTTTGATACGGCGGCACCAATCCAACTCCTCGGAGTACATGAAGAAGCCCTCGTCCAGTAGACCTACTTCTTCGATGGTCTCTCGGCGGGCCAGCAAGCAAGCCCCAGTGACCCAGTCCACCTCTTGCACCTCGTCGTCCGGGCGGTCTGTGATGTAGTAGTGTCTGGTGACGCGATTGCGGGGGAACCACTGTTGCAGGATGGTGCTTTCCAAGAAAGCGGTAGCCAGGGTGGGGAAGCGGCGCCGCGAGGACTGGATGCTCCCGTCGGGGTTCAGGAGCTGTGGTCCCAGCGCCCCCACTTGAGGGTGATGATCCAGGTACTCGACCATCGTCGCCAGGGCGTCGCCGACGATCTCGGTGTCTGGGTTCAGCAACAGGACGTAGCGCCCTCGGCTGACGGCGATGCTCTGGTTGTTGCCCACGGTGAAGCCCACGTTCTCGCTGTTGGCAATCAGCCGCACCTGGGGGAACTCTTCTTCTACCATCGCCACGCTGCCATCGGAGGAAGCGTTGTCAACCACGATGATCTCGGTCTGGAAGTTGGAAGTTGGAGGTTGGAAGTTGGAGGTTGGACGTTGGAAGATGGAGGATGTAATTTGGAAGATGTACCAAGTACAATGTAACTATGACCATGGAACTTTGAAGAAGTAAATAGAAAATAGTATCTCGAAACTACAAACTACGA
>JAUWOY010000104.1 GCA_030611885.1 Chloroflexota bacterium
CAAACTCAACAGTCTGATCTGCTCTGGGCAGGGGACTGGGTTAAGGAGGCAGAAAAAAATGGCCATTGCAGACCTAATCCAAGACAAGGTGAATTGGCTGTCAGAGCCAACACAGCTAGAAGTGCTAGACTTCGTGGATTACTTGCTATATAAGTCCAGGCAGGAGGATGTGCTGTGGTCTAAGCTGTCTCTGACCTCGGCGCTAAGGGGGCTGGAAGACGAGGAGTGGCCTGACTATGATACGCAAGACCTGAAAGAGAGGTGGTCGTGAAGAAACCGGGGCAGGTGGCGTTGATGTCTTTCCCGCAGGTTGACCTGATGCCAGGCAAGCGTCGCCCTGTTTTGTTGATCGCTCCCGTGCCAGGACCGTATGAGGATTGGCTGGTGTGCATGTTCTCCACCAAGCTCCAGCAGGCGCTACGCGGCTTTGATGAGATAATCAACTCAAATGCAAGCGACTTCCATAGCTCTGGACTTAAGGTGCCAAGTGTGATTCGTGTGGCACGGCTGGCCGTGGTCTCTGTGGACATGTTTATAGGCACTATCGGGGAGATTAGCGACGAGCGATTGCATCGGATACAGAAGACACTTGCTGACTGGATCCAGACCGCCGCATGACGGGGGATGTGGGCAGAACCGCCAAATCACGACGCGGGAGAAAACGCTGAAGTGGGAAATTCAAAGCCTGTACTGAGCCCAGTCGAAGTATCCGCAATCACTATCATCCGCCCCTCGCGGGGTTGGATCTCACTAAACCTGCGTGACTTGTGGGAGTACCGCGAGCTGCTCTACTTTCTCACCTGGCGCGACGTCAAGGTGCGCTACAAGCAGACGGTGCTGGGCGCGGCCTGGGCTATCATCGAATGGAAGATGGAAGATGGAAGATGGAAGATGGAGGATGGAAGATGGAGGATGGAGGATGGAAGATGGATTCCATCTTCCCCTTTCCCCTTTCCCCCTTCCCTCTTCCACAGGGCCTGGATGTTTGCCACGCCCATCGCTTATCCCAGCAGCCTGCTCGACGAGCCGTGGCGCACCTTGTATGGCATCAATCCCATGGCCGGTGTGGTCGAGGGCTTCCGCTGGGCATTGCTGGGTACAGAGATGGCGCCCGGCCCGATAGTGCTCGTTTCGGCGATCGTTGCCGTGGGGTTGCTGGTCAGCGGAGCGTATTACTTCCGACGGATGGAAAGAACATTTGCAGACGTGGTATGAGCGACGTAGCTATTCGTGTCGAAAACCTTGAGGGGGTGGCAGCATGTTATTGCAGTACATTCAGATCGCACTGGAATGCGCCCATTATGAAATCATCGAAGATGAGGAACCGTTCTACGGCGCGGTACCACCGCTAGCCGGGGTCTGGGCGACAGGTAAGACCCTGGAGGAATGTCGCCGCAACCTGGCCGAGGCAATTGAGGACTGGGTGCTGTTTAGCATTGCGGAAGGATTACCGGTCCCAGCTTTGGGGCAGGTAGCTATTCACCTGCCGGAGAAGGTGGCAGCCTAGATGCCGCGTCTCACGCCTGTTTCACGTCGCGAACTGATTCAGCGTTTGAAGAGGTTGGGGTTTGAAGGTCCCTACACAGGCGGCCGGCACGAGTTTATGCTCCGAGGAGACTGCCGGTTGATTCTTCCCAACCCGCATCGGGGAGATATTAGCGTAGACCTGTTGGTTCGGCTTCTGCGACAGTCCGGTATCACACGAGAAGAATGGCAATCCTCGATTTGAGGCATCTATGACCGACATAGCCATCCGCGTCGAAAACCTAAACAATTAGTGAAAAATCGTGCAATTCGTGGCAGAGAAAACTTAGTGAAAATTCGTGCAATTCGTGGCAAAGAAGAAAACTTAGTGAAAATTCGTGCAATTCGTGGCAAAGAAAAGAATTGATGAAAATCCTCCACGTGGTCGGTGCCCGGCCCAAATTGAGCGGGGGAGCAGAGGTGCAGGGGGGCAGAGGTGCAGAGGTGATACGGAGCCACGAGGAACTTGATGTGTATAATTCGTAGCAAAGGGAAGGCAATCGGTGAAAAAAACGATCAAGTTGGATGCTAGCGGGCTGATCTATCTGACCAAGGCTGGTCTTCTAGACCTTGTTGAAGATCTGTATGAAGAGATCATCATCACCGATGCCGTCTACCAGGAGGTGGTGATCCAGGGCAAAGCGGGCGGTTATCCCGATGCATTGGTGATCGAGCGGGCTATTGCTGAGGGCCGCATCCAGGTGAAGCAGTTGAGCCCAGCAGCCGACAAAAGACTGGACGAGGCCAGGTTCCCAGAGAGGCTAGGGGCGGGTGAGCAGGAGACCATTGTCGAGGCCCTGGAGCAAAAGTGCTTGGCGGTGCTGGATGATCTGCGTGCCCGGGCTACGGCGGCGGTTTTGGATGTGACACTCTGCCGGACGGATACTGTGTTGGTGGAAGGGTTTCTGAAACGGCGGATAGGGCTGACAGAGTTTGAGGATATGGCAATTCGCTTGGCCGGCGTGATGGGTATGCGGGCCGATGACCTGGTCGAGTTGTTGCGGCTGGGGCGCTTGATTCAGGAGGTGCGAGCAGATGACGAGCAGGACGTTGGGCGTGAAGGTTGAGGAAGAGACCTGGCAGACTTTGGAGCTTCTGGGCCGGTGGCGGGCTGCTCCTCGGGCAGAAATGGCCAGCCGTCTTTTGCAGGAGGGGGCACGACAGGCACGCCTGGAGTATGCAGCCGAATTATATCGGCAACAAGAGGTGACACTGGAGCGTGCGGCAGAGGTGGCGGCGGTCTCGATTTATGATATGATGGCCTATCTGCGGCAACAGGGGATCTCAAGGCCCTCTCATATCGAGGAGATGAGAGCGGATGTTGCTGCCATGCTGATCCGTAGTGGTCGCTCAGACATCGCCGAGCGGCTGGTTCAAAGCTGACGTCCAGATCACAAACCGGATTGGACTCACCAATATTGGCAAGACTACCAAGTCGCGAAGGTGAAATGCAGAATCCGTAACTTGTACTGAGCCTTGTCCCTTCGATAAACTCAGGACATCGCCTGAACTCTGTCGCTTGTACTGAGCCTTGTCCTGAGCTTGTCGAAGGGTTGCCGAAGTGAAGGGTTGTCGAAGTGAAGGTCGCCCCCATCACTTCACTTCGACGAGCTCAGTACAAGCGACAAGGCTCAGTACAAGCATGCGGGAGAAGAAGAAAAAAATCAGTGAAAATTCGTGCAATTCGTGGCAAAGAAAACTTAGTGAGAATTCGTGTAATTCGTGGCAGAAAAGAAGTATGACCGACATCGCCGTTAGAGTCGAAAACCTATCCAATCAATACCGCATCGGCGGCCCCCAGGCGCGCTACAAGACGATCCGCGAATCGCTGACCGAAGCGGTGCAGACACCCTTCCGCCGTCTATCCTCCGTCGTCCGTGGTCAGTCGTCCGCCGTCTCCAACGAGACCATCTGGGCGCTGAAGGACGTCTCCTTCGAGGCCTGCCCTGAGCTGAGTCGAAGGGTGCAGCGCGGCGAAGTGGTGGGCATCCCTTCACTTCGACAAGCTCAGTACAAGCGACAGGCTCAGGACAAGCCTCTCAGGACAAAGGCCAGGGTGGCCCACGTGGAGGCGGGCTTGCGTTCATTTGACCGAACGATGCCGGAGGAGTATAATAGGCTTCTGACGGATCACATAGCCGACGTATCTTCTCAAAAAGTCGGGGGAGGACAAATCCAGCGCCGGCCGAGTAGGAGCGTAGCGACGTATCGAGGCCAAGCGGGTTGTCGGTAGACCCGCTCGCATCCTGGGTTTCGATACGACCTGAAGGTCTACTCAACCGGCGGATGCTCGCTATGCCCCCTTTCCCCCC
>JAUWOY010000020.1 GCA_030611885.1 Chloroflexota bacterium
TTCAACGCCAAACGACATAAAACAGGCGGATTTCACTGCTTATCCGCCCAATTTGGGCAACTTTTACACGGATGAAGCTGTCCACTTTAGCAGAAAACAATCCGAATGGCTAAAACCACAGAAAACGTTAGAACCAGGAAATTGGAAATTGGAAATGACTTGGTTAACCAGGAAAATCGTTGACCTTTTCAACGCCTTGGCCAACCTATACTATTCGCGGAAGTATGCGGCCATCGCCGAGAGGATGGGCCGGGAAGAGAGCCAGGTCAGCGCCCAAAAACGGGGTTTCATCATCCTCCAGATAGATGGCCTGGCTTATGACCATCTACGTGAAGCTATGGCCAAAGGCTATGCCCCACACATGAAGCGTCTGCTAGACAAGAAAGTCCTCAAGCTGGCTCGTTGGCGCTGCGGCTTGCCCAGCACCACCCCCGCCGTCCAGGCAGGCATCATGTTTGGCAACAACTTCGACATCCCCGCCTTCCGCTGGTACGAGAAGGAAAGCGACACCTCGGTGGTCTGCAAGGTGCCTGGCCTGGTCAAGGCCATGCAAGACCGCATCTCCGTCGGACGGCGAGGCATCCTGCGGGGCGGCTCCAGCTACGTGAACATGATGGACGGCGACGCCAGGCTCTCCCTCTTCACGCTGAGCGCCATGAACAGCCAGCATTTCTTCGAAAACGTGCGGGGCGTGGGCTTCCTGCTTCTGTTCCTGCTCAGCCCCCTGCGGGTGCTGCGCGTCATCGTGCTTTCCCTGTGGGGGTATCTCGCCGATTTGGGCAAACGGGTCGTGGCCCTGTTCGTGCCTGGCTATCACCGGCCCTTCAGCGTTCTATCCCCCTTTTTGCAGATCATCACCAACGTTATCTTCCGGGAGATACAGACTTTCTCCTGCCTGATAGACATCTACCGCGGCATGCCGGCCATCTACACCAACTACTACAGCTACGACGAGGCCGCTCACCACTTCAGGGTAGGCAGCGCGGACGCTCTCAAAGCTCTGCGAGGCATAGACAACCAGATCAAGCAGATTGACCGCATGAGGAGCCAATATCGCAAGCGGCGATACGACCTGTACATCCTGTCGGACCACGGCATGACCCCTTCTATCCCCTTCAAAAAAGCTTATGGCCGCACCCTGGGCCAATACATCGCCGACCAGATAGGCGAAGGTGTCTTCACCGACGAGCGTGGCGGCGACGAGAGGCCGTCGGCGGCCAAAGCGCTGTTCCTGCTGGAGGAGCTGAAGGGAATAGAGGCACGGCTCTCCGAACGAGGTGCCAGCCTGCTGCAGGCTGCCTACCGTTTCGTGGACAAGAGGCTGGTTGTGGATGATGAGGGCACGACCTGGGACCTCAGCAAAAGAGGCGACATCGTGGTCCGAAACTCCGGCTCCCTGTCGCACGTCTACTTCAACGTCACCCCCCGGCCGATGAACCTGAGCGAGATCGCCCTCATCTACCCCCATCTACTCAACAGGCTGGTCGAGCACGAAGGCATCGGCCTGGTCGTCGGGCGCGAGGAAGGGGAGACAGTCATCGTTGGCAAAGGTGGAACCCTGGCTCTCCCCCCTCTCCCCCCGTTCCCCCCAACTTTGGGGGGGCAGGGGGGCGGGGAGAACGGGGGGGAGGTAGAGGTTCGCGGCCAGAATCCCCTGCTCTCCCTTCCAGAACCGGAGCTCGCCGCCGGCCAGTTGCGCCAGTTGACCTCATACCCTCACAGCGGCGACATCATAATCTTCGGCGCCTGGCGCGGGGACGGAGAGGTGATCTGCTTCGAGGACCAGGTGGCCAGCCACGGCGGCCTGGGCGGGCCGCAGGACTACCCCTTCATCATGTATCCCGGCGAGCTGAACCTGGATTTGGAGGAAGTGACCAACGCCAGGGACCTGTATCCCCACTTCGCGGCTTATCTCTGAGTGGGTAACGAGGCAACGAGGAATTGAGAGTGATTGAGTTTGACGTCGTTAGCTCTCCACTGTATAATACCGAGTAACGGAGCATCATATTCGAGGAGGCAAAAATGTACAAGAAACTCTTTATCCCTGGGCCAACCCACGTGAGGGACGAGGTTCTGCAGGCGATGGCCAGGCCGATGATCGGCCATCGTTTCAAGGAGTACGCGGAGCTCCAGGCCGAGGCGACATCCAAGGTGCAAAAGCTGCTCTACACCGAGAACCCGGTCTTCCTTTTCACGTCCGCCTCTTCGGGCGTCATGGAAGGAGCGGCGCGGAATTGTATCCGAGACGATAAGAAAGTGCTGTGTGCCATCAACGGCGCCTTTGGCGCACGCTGGCACGACATGATCCTGGCCAATGGCAAGGAGGCCGATGTCCTGGAGGTGGAATGGGGCCAAGCCGTCACCCCAGAGCTGATCGAGGCCAAGCTGTCCAGCGACGAGTACGACGCCGTGGCTCTGACGCACAACGAGACCTCCACCGGCGTGATGAATCCCATCTACGAGATCGCCGAGGTCATGAAGAAATACCCCGACGTCTGCTGGATGGTGGACGCGGTCAGCTCCATGGCTGGAGCCAAGATCGAGGTGGATAAGCTGGGCATAGACGTTTGCATCGCCGGGGTGCAGAAAGCCTTCGCGCTGCCGCCTGGCCTCACTGTGTGCTCCGTCAGCCAGAAGGCCTTCGACCGAGCTAAAGAGGTAAAGAACCGAGGTTGGTACTTCGACTTCCACCTAATGCTCAAATACTACCACAGGAACCAAACCCCGGCTACCCCAAGCATCAGCCACATCTTCGCCCTGAACAAGCAGATGGACGACATCCTGGCCGAGGGGCTGGAGGCTCACTTTCAACGCCACCTTGACATGGCCGAGTTCGTACGCGATTGGGCCCGCCGGCACTTTGCCCTCTACGCCGACGAGCGCTACCTTTCCAACACCCTCACCGCCGTCGTAAACACCAGGGGCCTCAGCGTGCCCAAGCTGAACCAGGCCCTGGCCGAGCAGGGGGCCGTCATCAGCGATGGCTACGGTACACTGAAGGGGAAGATCTTCCGCATCGCCCACATGGGCGACCTGACCATGGACGACATGCGCTGGCTCACAGGTCTGATCGAGGGGATTTGGAATCTGTAGCCCGGTACTAAACCAAGATGGAGGCAATCTGACAATGAAGATCATAGTTAGCGATTCCATCGCCGACAAAGGCGTGGAAATGATGCGCCAGGCTGGCCTCGAAGTGGACGTTAAGACCGGCCTGGCCCCTGAGGAATTGGAGAGAATCATCGGCGGCTACGACGCCATCGTCGTCCGCAGCGCTACCAAGGTGCGGAAGCCGATCATCGAGGCGGCCGAGAACCTGAAGCTGATCGTTCGCGCCGGCGTGGGCCTGGACAACGTTGACGTCGAATACGCCAGGTCCAAGGGGATCGAGGTGATGAACACCCCCGCAGCCAGTTCGAATGCGGTGGCTGAGCTGACCGTCGGCTATCTGTTCGCGCTGGCGCGCCGTCTCCCGCAGACCACGGCCTCGATGAGAGCCGGGAAGTGGGAGAAGAAGAAGTTCAAGGGCAGCGAGATCGCGGGCAAGACGCTGGGCCTGGTGGGCTATGGTCGCATCGGCTGGCTGGTGGCCAAGAGGGCCCTGGCTCTGGGGATGGGAATCATCGCCTACGATCCCTACGTCGCCGATCCCAGGGGGCTGGACATGGAGTTCGTCTCCCTGGAGGAACTGTTGCAGCGGGCCGACTACATCTCCATGCACCTGCCCCTGACCGATGAGACGCGCGACCTGATCGCTGGGCCCCAGTTCGAGATGATGAAGGACGGCGTGCGCCTTGTCAACTGCGCCAGAGGGGGTACCATCAACGAGGACGCCCTCTACGATGCGGTTGTATCGGGAAAAGTGGCGGGGGCGGCCTTGGATGTCTATCTCGAAGAGCCAGCCAAAGGCAACAAGCTCTTCGAGCTGGATGAAGTGATCGGCTCGCCCCACATCGGGGCGGCAACCGCCGAGGCCCAGCATCGAGTGAGCGTTGAGGTTGCTGAGAAGGTGATCGGATTTCAAGAAAGACTCGGAAGCAAATGAGAATTTAAGAGCTCAACTCAATGGGGAGGGGAGAATGAGCAAGAAAGTACGTGAACCCGGCCCAGAACTGAAGATCGTGCCCGTCGAAGATATAGTCATACACGAGCACTTTGACAAGACCAGATCCCCAAGACTAGCCAAGATAATAGAGGAAGCCGGGGTCTTGCAGGATCCTCCCATTGTGGCAAGGCTGGCAGAGGGGAAATACGTTCACCTGGATGGTGCCAACAGGATTACCGTATTTCGAGAAGAGGATCTGCTCAACTGCCAGCACATTCTGGTACAAATAGTGGATTATTCCAATCCAGAAAGTGTCAAACTGGACACTTGGTGTCACTTGACCCACCAGGATAAAGACCCCTTCCTTTCCCGACTTAGAAGCAAAGACATTGAGCCCCTGCCGATGGACTGCGATGCCGCCAGAGCTCTGGTATCAGAAGAAGAGGTATTGTGCTGCCTCTTCTTCCGGGACGGGGACGTCTTTGGAGTTAGGAGCGATGGGGATTTTGAGTCACGAGTTGAATTGCTGAATGAGGTGGTCAGCACCTACGAGGGAAAGATAGAACGGGATAGCCTTGAGCCCGAAAAGGGGGAATGGGAAAGGCAGATCAATAGTCTATTTGAAAAACACGATGATTGCAACATAATCGTCGCTTTCCCCAGGTTCACTCCCAAACAGGTGGTGCAGATAGCCACCAGGCTTGCCACTGGCGAAACCAGAGAAAACGCAGTCAAAATGCCCCCTGGAGTAACGAGACACATCGTCGTCGAGGGCAGAGCTTTGAGGATTAACTTCCCGCTGTCGGTGCTGAAGGCAGAGGGGATGTCATTGGAGACGAAGAACGAGGTATTGAAGGAGTTCCTCAGAAAGAAGAAGCCTCGGCGCTACGAAGAACCGACATTTATGTATGACGAGTAGATTCCCGAAATCCAGGAGGCAAACAATGAAACTCGCTACCAGGATGAGCAGGCTAGGCACGGAAACGGCCTTCGAGGTGCTGATGAAAGCCAGGGCACTGGAGGCCCAGGGGCGTGAGATCGTCCACCTGGAGATCGGCGAGCCCGACTTCGATACCCCTCCCAATATTGTCGAGGCGGCCGTCAAAGCCCTGCGCGAGGGCCAGACGCATTACACCCCGTCGGCAGGCATCCCCCAGCTCAGGGGAGCCATCGCCGAGGAGATCTCCACCACGCGGGGCATCGAGGTCAATCCAGACCAGGTGGTGGTCACTCCAGGCGGCAAGCCCATCATGTTTTTCACCATCCTGGCCCTGTGCGAGAAGGGCGATGAGGCCATCTGCCCCAACCCAGGCTTCCCCATCTACGAATCAATGGTCAATTTCACCGGCGCCACACCCGTGCCCGTCCCGCTTCTGATGGAAAAGGATTTCCGCTTCGACATCGAAGAGTTCAGGAGCCTGGTCTCCCCCCGAACCAAGCTGATCATCCTCAACTCGCCGCACAATCCCACCGGCGGCGTGCTGACCAGGGAGGATCTGGAAGCCATCGCCGAGGCGGCCATCAAGAACGACGCCCTGGTGCTCTCCGACGAGATCTACAGCCGCATGGTCTACGAGGGAGAGTTCGCCAGCATCACTCAATTCCCCGGCCTGGAGGAGCGAACCATCATCCTCGACGGTTTCTCCAAGACCTACGCCATGACGGGCTGGCGGCTGGGTTACGGGGTGATGCCCGCGTGGCTGGCAGCGCAGGTGTCCAATCTAATGGTCAACTCCAACTCCTGCACCGCCGCCTTCAGCCAGTGGGCCGCCGTCGAGGCCCTCCAGGGGCCGCAGGACGAGCCCAGGAAGATGATTGAGGCTTTCCGCGAGAGGCGAGATGTCATCGTGGACGGCCTCAACCAGATCCCCGGCTTCTGCTGCCTGAGGCCCAAAGGCGCATTTTACGTCTTCCCCAGCATCGAGGGCACGGGCAAGAGCTCCCAGGAGATGGAGGATTTCCTACTCAACGAAGCCGGCGTGGCCACCCTCGCTGGCACATCCTTCGGCGAGTACGGCGAGGGCTTCGTCCGCTTCTCTTATGCCAACTCGGTGGGGAACATCAAGAAGGCCCTGGGCAGGATTGGCGAGGCCATGGCCAGGCTGTAGAACCGCTTATGCCGAGCGTAAAACAAAAGAGGTGAGGGCGTACCCTCACCTCTTTGCTCGCTCATGCTTCAGCTAATATATGTGTAAGCATTCAGGTGTCATTGCGAGGCACGGTTTTTTGTGCCGAAGCAATCCCCAATCGCCGATTCGGAGATTGCTTCGCAAAAACTGCTCGCAATGACACTGGACTGAACGGTCACATATATGTTTGTCTAGGTTCTGCCTCCTCAGGCCCCTCCTCCTCCTTGCCCTTGGCGATGATCTCCACCTCCTCCGGCGCAACTGGCACCACTTCCTCTTCCTCCACCTCTTCGGCAGCAGCCCAGGCAACCTTAGCCACTATCTCCTCGGCGTCGGTCAGGATTTCCACAGTAGGCGGCACTCGAAGATCCTTGACGTAGATGGCCTGATCAATCTCCTCTAGCCCGCTCAGGTTAACCTCGATGGCCTCAATCAGATCGCCGGGTAGACACTCTATCTCTATCTCGTCGAGACCCTGCAACACCATGACCCCTGCTGCTTCTGCCGCAGGCGCCTCACCAACGAAGACCAAAGGCACTTCTGTGGTGACCTTCTCGGTCATAACCACGGCGTAGAAATCAACGTGGATGAGCTTACGGGATATCACATCCCATTGCACCTCCCTGGCCAGGGCCATTTGGCGTTTCCTGGCCCGGCCGATTTTCAAGGCGATCAGCCGATGCCCCCCAGCCTGGGCCAGGACACGATTCAACTCCCGCTCCTCAATCTGAAGGGGAATCGACTTGGTCTCGTGCCCATACAACACGGCGGGAATGAGTCCTTCAAGTCGCAGGTTTTTCACCTCCTTGCCAAGCACTGTTCTTTTCTGCGTTTTGAGTTCAATTTGTTCCATGTTTGCCTCCTCGCTTCTTTTAACTTCCTGATTAGTGACAAGCTGTACGTCAGCCCTCAGGCCAGTGATATTGTAGCGCATTTTCCCTTTCTCGTCAAGCCACCGCATTTGTTTGCAGATAAAGGCAGTTTGTGGTAGGATTATGGACGAGGATAGAAGAGATGGCTTTCCCGGTCGAGATAGACAGCAACCGAGGTTCACGTCCCACAAGTCAGGACTGGAAATCAGCTCTGGGCATAATTCTCTGCGCCCTGGGTCTGGTCATCGTCGCTTTCCTGGCTTTTGTCGTGTGGACAAAGCAGGGTAGCGATCTTCCCCCGGACATACCTCAAGCCACGGTGAATCCCTTCGGCGTAAACGTGGCCCTGGAACAGTACGACGAAGCAGAATTGGAACAGGCTCTAGCCCTGATCGAGGCCGGCGGCTTCCAGTGGCTGCGCCAAACCTTCCCCTGGGCCGACATCGAAGCCCAAGCCGGTCAATACGATTGGGCCGACTGGGATAGAATCGTGGCCGCCGTGCAGGAGCACGATCTCAACCTGATCGCCGTGCTGGACACCTCGCCGGAGTGGGCCCAACGAGCGGCTGACCGCTACTCGCCACCGCAAGAGGTGGCTGACTTCGGCCGCTTCGCCCAAGCCTTCGCCGAGCGCTATCAAGAGGAGATTGATCATTATCAGATCTGGGACGAGCCAAATCTCAGCTCCCATTGGGGCAACGCTTACGTAGACCCAGCCGGCTATGCCCGCCTCCTGCGGGAGGGCTACATCCAGATCAAAACCGCCGATCCCACTTCCTGCATCTTGACGGCTGGCCTGGCCCCCAACAGCGAGAGCGGCCCTCTCAATCTGAACGAGGTGGCTTTCCTGCGAGGTCTGTACGCTGCCGGGGCCGACGATTACTTCGACATCGTAGCCGTCAAGCCCTATGGCTTCGACACGGGGGCCGACGACCGCCAAACCGGCCTGGGGATTCTCAACTTCTCCCGAATCCAGTTGGTGCGGGAGGTGATGGTCGCCAGCGGCGACGAGAGCAAGGCTGTCTGGGCGGTGGAGTTCGGCTGGAATGCCCTGCCCCCTGATTGGCAGGGTCAGCCCTCCATCTGGGGACAGGTGAGCGAGGAGGAGCAAGCTCAATACACCGTGGCGGCCATCAAGCGGGCCTGCGACGAGTGGCCCTGGTTGGGGGTTCTGGCGGCGGCCCATTTCCAGCCCGATGCGTCCCCCGACGACCCTCACTGGGGCTTCGCCTTGGTGGATGAGCAGGGGCAACCGCGCCCCGTTTACCAACGATTGCGGGAGCTGGCCACGGCCGCGCCCGTAGCCTATCCAGGCCGCTATCCAGCCGATCACTACACGGCGCGCTATCTGGGCGTTTGGCGCCTCTCCCCCCGAGGGGCCGACATCGGCCAAACCGGCGATAGCCTGGTCATCCCCTTCAAGGGCACCCGCCTCGATCTGACCGTGCGGCGGGGCGACTTCTGGGGCATCCTCTACGTGACCGTTGATGGGAAGCCGGCCAATCACCTGCCTCAGGATAGCCAGGGCCGTTCCTACCTCGTCCTCCACGATCCCCTCTACCGCACAGAGACCGTCACCCTGGCCTCAGGCCTGACCGACGAGGTGCACGAAGCCGAGTTGGTGGCTGAGGGGGGATGGGGACAGTGGGCCATCGTCAGTTGGACCGTGGCCCGCGAGACGAACCCCCTACCCTATCGGCTGGCCTGCGCGCTGCTGGGAATCTGTGCCGTCGTGCTGCTCGTGGCCATCAGCAAGCAGTTGGCCGTCAGCCGCCACCTGCTCCTTGCTGCCCGCTCCCTGCCGAAGCAATTCGCAGGCCGTTATCATGCTATGCCTGAGAGCTTCCAGTTGGCCATGACCATCGCCACCGCCCTGGTCTTCTACCTCTCCCCCTGGCCCTTCGTGAGCCTCCCAGCGCTAGCTCCCCTGACGATCTCCATCTTCCTGCGCCCGGACATCGGCCTGGCCCTGGTTGCCTTCTCCATCCCCTTCTACCTCTACCCCAAGCACATTCTCGGCCTGGCCCCCTCAATGGTGGAGATCCTGACTTTGCTCTGCCTCGCCGCTTGGCTGCTGCGTTGGATATTGGAGATTGGATATTGGAAGTTGGAGGCCTGCCCTGAGCCTGGCCGAAGGGTTGGTCATTGGTCATTGGTCATTGGTCATTTAAGAGGCCTTGACTGGGCCGTGGTTTTCTTCGTCACCATAGCCGCTGCATCGCTGTTATGGGCCGAGAACTTCGGAGTGGCTATGCGGGAATTCCGAGTGGTGGTCTTCGAGTCGGCCCTCTTTTACTTTCTACTGAGGGCCAACCCGCGCCCCCCCGCTTTACCCCCCCAAGTTGGGGGGGAGGGAGGGGGGGCGGGCCATCTCTGGCGCATCGTCGGGGCCCTGATCTTGGCCGCAGCCATTGTTTCCCTCATCGGCCTCTATCAGTATTTCTTCACCAGCGACGTCATCACCGCCGAGGGGGTGCGCCGCATCCACGGCGTCTACGGCTCACCAAACAACCTGGGCCTCTTTCTGGGACGGATCGTGCCCATCCTCGCCGCTGTCGCCCTGTTTGGCAACTCGCTCCAGCGACGAGCCACCTACTGTGCGATCGCGCTGCCCGTCACCCTCTGCCTCTATCTGACCTATTCCCGCGGCGCCTGGCTGCTAGGGCTACCAGCCGCTTTCATCTTCCTCGGCCTGATGCGCGGAAAAAGAGTGCTGCTTATCTCGCTACTCGTCATCCTGATTATTGCCCTGAGCCTGCTACCCCTCATCGGCACCGAGCGCCTGGCCTCCCTCTTCAACACCCAAAGCGGCACCACCTTTCTGCGCCTCAAGCTCTGGCAGGGAAGCCTCAACATGATCCGCGATCACCCCCTCTTTGGCGTGGGCCTGGACAACTTCCTCTACCAATACCGCACCCGCTACGTCCTGCCCGAGGCCTGGGAGGAGCTGGACCTTTCCCATCCCCACAACATCATCCTGGACTACTGGACCCGGCTGGGCGTCCTGGGAGTGATCGCCATCGGGTGGCTGCAACTTGCCTTCTTCGGGAAAGCCCTGCGCCTATATCGTCAACTGGATGACCGCGACCTGAAGGCCCTGCTCCTGGGACTCATGGCCAGCATGGTCGCTTTTCTGGCCCACGGCCTGATTGACAATTCGTATTTTCTGGTGGATTTGGCTTTCGTGTTCTGTCTGACACTGGGGATCGTGGCCAGGGTGGAGGGACTTGGGGGAACAGTGGAAATTAGGGGAAAGATTAGGAGATAGCGGCCTGCACCTTCTGCAGGAGAGGGTGCCTCACGTAGCTGGAATATGCCTCTTCTACGGCCAGGAATTCGTTGACTGGAGCAGATCGCAGAATTCTCAAAACAGTGGCTCTAACTTCAAGGGGTAGCTTTGAAAGCCCAGCAAGGGGAAAGGCTTCTCGTTCTCCCCCATCGGTACGGGCGATCATTTTCGAATAATCAATGATGATCAGGCATAGAGCCTCTCCAGTATCCGGGTTAAAATACAGAACGATGTTGTCATTCAGCTCAACGCCCGTGTTCCTTTGCCCTTTCACATCTTTGAAAAAGAGGGATAGGATGTCCCCTTCTCGATCGTATTTCGCTTTCATACTCTCTCCCTCACGAATATTCTCTGACCAGATAGGCTGTCAGGACAAAGTTGTTTTCCTTTGACGGATCCACAGAGTCAATGCCGAATTTTACCACGACAACGATGTGGGTATAATCTTCCGGCAGGTTTTCAAACCTTCTGCGATATTTGTACTTGCTTGGATCAAGAGCCTCTTGTTTCCTTCTGCCTACCTTCAAGGCTAGGAGCACAGAGTCAAGTAAACGTTCTTGCATCCCAGGGTGATCCAAGGCATGTCTCCAGCGCTCCTTGGTGAGACAAATCTCCCTACCGCGTTTGTCTTTTGCGAAGATGGGCCATTTTGTGTCGTCAATGCTCACTGGCGATGTTTCCTTGTTTCGCAATCATTTCTGCTCATTATTATACCACCCAATGACACTAAGGTCAACTGAACAAGGTTGGAGCTAATCCTCAACAAAAAATTGACGCTATAGGCTCTTTGTTGTATACTACCGCTTAATCCGAATCCAGGGAGGTTATGATGCGTATCCTTATTACGGGCGGAGCCGGGTTCATCGGCTCGCACCTCTGCGATCGTTTCCTGGCCGAAGGGCATCAGGTCATCGCTATGGACAACCTGAGTACCAGCACCATTGATAACATCGCTCACCTGGCAGGCCGGGACGACTTCTCGTTCATCAAACACGACGTGACCAACTATGTCTACGTGGAAGGGCACCTGGATGCCATTCTTCACCTGGCGTCACTGCCCAGCCCGGTTGATTACCTGGAGAAGCCGATCCCTACCCTCAAAGTGGGGGCTCTGGGAACCCACAAGGCGCTGGGTCTAGCCCTGGCCAAGAAAGCTACCTTCCTCCTGGCCTCCACCTCCGAGGTTTATGGCGATCCCCAGGAGCACCCTCAGCGCGAGGACTACTGGGGCCACGTCAACCCGGTGGGGCCGCGGGGGGTGTACGACGAGTCCAAGCGCTTCGCCGAGGCTCTGACCATGGCCTACCATCGCTACCACGGAGTGAATACGCGGATCGCACGCATCTTCAACACTTACGGCCCGCGCATGAGGTCAGACGACGGCCGGGTGGTGAGCAACTTCGTCACCCAGGCCCTGCGGGGCGAGCCGCTGACGGTGTACGACGACGGCTCCCGCACCCGCAGCTTTTGCTACGTGTCCGACTTGGTGGAGGGCCTCTATCGCCTGCTCCTGTCCGACGAGGTCTACCCGGTGAACCTGGGCAACCCCAATGAGATGACTATCCTCGAATTCGCCCACCAGGTGCTGGAGGTTTCTGGCTCCTCGTCGGAGATAGTCTTCATCGCTCCGACCGACGAGCGCACCAAGGACGATCCCCACGTACGCCGCCCGGACATCAGCAAGGCCAGGCGGGTATTGAACTGGGAGCCCCAGGTCGGCCTGGAGGAAGGACTGCGGAAGACAACCGAGTCGTTTAGGAAACGGATCTAATTTGAGAACCAAAACGCTTGCCGGGCACGCAGACTTCAGTTGGGGAAGCCCGCTGTTCAATGCGGCGCTGCTGCTGATTGTACTCACAGTCGGCCTGAGCATCGCTCTCCTGCCCTTGTCACTGACGGGAGGTGCGATCCTGGGCAGCATCGTCTTCCTGGTCACGCTAATCCGCCCTGAGTACAGCCTGTATCTCCTGATCCTCGCCGTGCCCTTCGGATCGGTCAGGGAAATCGCCATCAGCGGCTTCACGGTGGGGGCGGCGGAGGCGCTGGTGGGACTGGTGCTGGCCGCCTGGCTAGCTAAGATGATCGCCGCCAGGGAGATCAATATCATCCACCCACCGCTGCTTCTGCCCCTGCTCATCTTCCTGGGAGCCATCCTCCTGTCGCTGACGGGCGCTCTCTCATTGAAGTACAGCTTCAAGGAAATCCTCAAATGGGTGGAGGTGCTGGGCGTCTACCTCTTTGTGGCCAACGTCATCGAGAAGAAGCAGGCCCCGGTTGCAGTTCTCTTGATGCTGCTGGCGGGCATCGGCCAGGCCCTCCTCGGCTTCTACCAGTTTTTGGGCCGCGTGGGGCCGCAGGCTTTCGTCGTCCTCGGCCGCTTCGTGCGGGCCTACGGCACTTTCGAGCAGCCTAATCCGTATGGGGGGTATTTGGGGCTGGTTTTGCCGCTGGCCTGTGGCGTACTGTTGGGAACTCGTACATTCGGAATTCGTAAATTCGTAAATTCGTCGGTTCGTCACGAATCTACGAATCACGAATCTACGAATCTACGAGTCACGAATCTCCCTCTCGCCATCCTCGGCCTCGCCACCATGGGCGCCGCTTTGATCATGAGCTGGTCTCGCGGTGCCTGGCTGGGCTTTGCCGCTGCTTTCACTCTAATGATTCTAGCGTACAGCCGGCGAGCGGCGGTTCTTTTCGCCCTGGTCTGTCTGCTGATCGCCTCGGTGCTGCTGCTGGGAAGCTTTCAAGCGCTGCCACAGACCATTGTCCAGCGCCTCACCGACTTCCTCCCCTATTTGCACACTCTCGACGTGCGGGGAGTCAAACTGACTGATGCCAACTACGCCGTGATGGAGCGGCTAGCTCATTGGCAGGCCGCCTGGGGGATGTTCAGCGACCGGCCCTGGCTGGGAGTGGGCATCGGCAACTACGAGCCGGTCTACCCGGCCTACTCCCTGCCAGGCTGGACGGAACCGCTGGGTCACGCGCATAACTACTACCTCAACATCGCCGCCGAAGCGGGGCTGATCGGCCTGGCGGCCTATCTCGTCCTCTGGGGAGCCGCCTTCTGGCAAACCTGGAACGTCGTCCGAACAACAGAGGGCTATTGGCGAGGGGTGGCGGTAGGCATCCTGGGCGTCCTGACCCACCTCTCGGTGCACAATCTGTTCGATAACCTCTACGTACACAACATGTACTTGCACGTGGCTATCCTGTTGGGATTGCTGTTTGTGATCGGCCAGCACAATGCCCCCCCTCAGTCCCCCCCAACCCTGGGAGGGAAGCGACATCAGGTGAAGGCGTACTTGTCATGAAAAACAACGATTCACTGTCCAGAACCGTCAACTTCGCTTGTGCCAATTCCAAAGAGCTCACCCGCTTCCTAAAATTCTCCGTGGTGGGCACGCTGGGGACGGTAATTGATTTCGGCACCCTCAATCTACTCATCCTGACCTTCGGCTTCAGCAAGGCGCTGGCTAAGACTTGCTCGTTTACGGTGGCGGTGATCAACAGCTTCATCTGGAACAGGCTGTGGACGTTTCGCGAAGCGAGGGACAGGCCCATCGGCCCTCTACTCGTCCAGTTCTTCTTGGTCAGTGTCGGCGGCCTGCTGCTGAACCAGGCCATTTTCCTCAGCCTGGATGCCTGGGTGCTGGGCGAAGCCGGCGTGTTGGCGGCTCCGATGGCAGCATTGGCCCTCAACATTGGCCTGGCCCACTACAAGCTGGCCTACAACTTGTCCAATGCAGTAGCTACCATCATCGTGCTGTTTTGGAACTTCGGCGCCAATCGCCTTTGGACCTACCGGGGGATTTAGCATTGCGCATCGGCATTGATTACACGGCGGCGGTTCGCCAGGGGGCGGGCATCGGGCGTTATACACGGGAGCTGGTGAAGGCGCTGGCGGAGCTCGATCAGGGCCACGATTATGTCCTGTTCGCGGCGGCGGGCGGACAGCGGCCAGCGGACGCGGGCTGGCCGCCCAATTTCCAGATGCGTTGGGTGCCCCTCTCCGACCGCGCCCTGGCCATCCTGTGGCATCGCCTGCGACTGCCCCTGTGGGTGGAACTCGTCACCGGCCCGGTGGACATCTTCCACTCGCCCGACTTCGTCCTGCCGCCGGTGCGCCGGGCCAGGACCATGGTCACCGTCCACGACCTCTCCTTCATTCGCTATCCCCAGTGCGCCGACGCCAACCTGCGCGCCTATCTGAACAAGGTGGTGCCCCGCTCCGTGCACCGGGCCGATCTGGTGCTGGCTGATTCGCAGAGCACCAAAGACGACCTGGTGGAACTGCTGGGGGTGAAACCCGCCAGGATCGAGGTGATCTATCCTGGGGTAGAGGAGCGCTTCCATCCCATCGAGGATCAGGCCCTCCTGGAGGAAGTGAGAAAACAATACAACCTGCCCGCCCGGTTCATCCTCGGCCTGGGAACCCTGCAACCCCGTAAGAACTTCACCCGACTCATCGAGGCCTTTGCCGATTTGCGATTTGCGATTTGCACCTGGTCATCGCCGGAGGGAAAGGCTGGCTCTACGAGGAGATCTTCGCCGCCGTCGAGCAGTTGAGCCTGGAGGAGAAGGTCGTCTTTCCCGGCTTCGTCGCCGACGGCGACCTACCCGCCCTCTACAACCTGGCCGACCTCTTTGTCTTCCCCTCCCTCTACGAGGGCTTCGGGCTGCCGCCCCTGGAGGCCCTGGCCTGCGGCACGCCGGTGATAACCTCCGACGCCTCCTCTCTACCTGAGGTTGTGGGCGAGGCAGGGCTAACGGTGGAAGCCACAGACGCGGAGGCCCTGGCCGAAGCCATGAAGCGAGTTCTGGAGGATGATACGCTGCGGGAAAGGATGATCGCCAGGGGAATGAAGCAAGCGAGGAAGTTCACCTGGGAGAAGGCAGCGGCGAAGCTGATGAACTTATACGAGACCCTGGGATAAAGCCGGAATCAGAAACCAGGTTTTTTGTTGATAAAACACCTTTGCGCGTCCCAGGAGACTTCAGAAGCAAAGATCTACTTACTCAGATAGAGAAAAACCTGGTTTCTCCATGAAATAGAAATGCAATCTAACGAACAAAACATCTCAACACCAAAATTCTGCCCCCACTGCGCTGGCCGACTGGCTCCCCAGATGATTGACGAAAAGGAGCGCCTGGTCTGCCAGGAGTGCGGCTTCATCTTTTACATCAGCCCCAAAGTGGCCGCCGGCGCGCTGATAGAGGATGAGGGGCGAGTGGTCCTGGTGCGGCGAGGGATCGAGCCCCGCGCCGGCTACTGGGCGCTGCCGTCGGGCTTCGCCGAGTACGGCGAAACCATCGAGGAGACGGCCATCCGCGAGTGCCGCGAGGAGACGGGACTGGAGATAGAATTGGATGACCTCCTGGGCGTATATTCTGTCAACAGTGACTTTTACGGGCATTTGATCCTGGTGCTCTACTCCGCCCACATGGTAGGCGGAGAGCTGATGGCTGGCGACGATGCCAGCGAGGCCGGTCTTTTCGCGCCCGCCGAGCTGCCGAAAGATTTGGCTTTCCAGGCCCACTGCCAGGCATTGCGCGATTGGGGAAAAACCAGACCTGACAGGTTTTCCAAACCTGTCAGGTCTTGGAGGAGAGTGTGAGGTGATGACCCCCTTCAACCCTGAGGTACTCAAAAGCGGCAAGACGAGAGAGCGACGAGAGCGGGCTTTGGCCGTCCTGTCCGCGGCCCTGGAAGCGGTAGACCCCGTTAAGGCCATCAAACGACAGGTTTCCCTCTCAGATGACAGCCTGCACATCGGGCAGCGAGTTTATGACCTGGGTCGCTACCGAAATATCTACGTCATCGGCGGGGGCAAGGCGGGCGGCTCCATGGCCCAGGCCATCGAGGAGATCCTGGGGCAGCGCGTGACCGCCGGCCTGGTCAACGTCAAGTATGGCTACGGAGCGGAGACCGAGATCGTTCGCCTGAACGAGGCCGGCCACCCCATCCCCGATGCCGCCGGGATGGCCGGCACGAAGCAGATGGCGGAGTTGGCTCGCAAGGCCACAGACGAGGACCTGGTCATCTGCCTCATCTCAGGCGGGGGGTCAGCCCTGATGCCTCTGCCCGTAGAGGGAATCACTCTGGCGGATGTGAAATCGCTGACCGACGCCCTGCTGCGCTGTGGGGCCACCATCAACGAGATCAACGCCGTGCGCAAGCATCTCTCCCAGATCAAAGGGGGGAATCTGGCACGCCTGGCCCACCCCGCCGAGATCGTCTCTCTCATCCTCTCCGACGTGGTGGGAAGCCCACTGGACGTCATCGCCTCCGGGCCGACGGTGCCCGATACCACCACCTTTGCCGATGCCTACGGCGTCATCGAGAAATACGGCCTGCTGGAAGAGCTCCCCAGGCCCATCGTCGAGCGGCTGCGGCGGGGCAAGGAGGGCGTCATTCCGGAAACACCCAAAGAGGGCACTGAGTATTTCACCCGCACTTACAACCTGATCATCGCCAGCAACGAGGTCGCCGCTGAAGCGGCCACTACTAGAGCTGAGGAGCTAGGGTTTCACACCCTGCTGCTTTCCACTTTTGTCGAGGGCGAGGCCAGGGAAGTAGCTAAGGTCTTCGCCGCCGTCGCCAAGGAGATCATCAATTCGGGCCGCCCCCTGCCCCGGCCAGCCTGCGTGGTGGCCGGCGGGGAGACCACGGTCACCGTCCGAGGCAGTGGCCTGGGAGGTCGCAACCAGGAGATGGCCCTCAGCGCCGCCCTGGAGATCGCCGGCCTGGAGGACGTGATGATCATACCCCTGGCCAGCGACGGCACCGATGGGCCTACCGACGCGGCCGGCGCCATCGCCGACGGCTCCACCCTGCGGCGAGCACAAGAAGCGGGCCTGTCGGCCACCCAGTACCTGGCCAACAACGATTCCTACCACTTTTTCCAGCAGTTGGGCGATCTGCTCATCACCGGGCCGACCAACACCAACGTTAATGATTTGACGTTCACTTTTGTGTTCTAGCAAGTAAGAGAAACCAGGTTTTTCGCTCAAGAGTGTTTCTCAGGGTATCGAAGATGACAACAATTGCGCACATTCTGGACAAAACGGGCTCAAAAACCTGGTTTCTGACCGGCGTCGCCCTGGCCCTGATCGGCTACTGGGGCCCCTGGGTGAATCACAAAACGGCTGCTCTGGTGCTGAGCGGGCTGGACATGGCCGAGTTTGTCAAGTTCCTGCCTGGCGTGAGAGCGGGCACGGAGTTCATGATCCGCGAGCTTTTCTACTTGCCCCCCTTGGCCGCCGCCCTGTGCCTGGCCCTGATAGGCAGCAGCCGGCACTTGCGCTATTCCCTGTGGGCCAGAGCGATCATGGTGATAACCGCTATCGGGCTGGCGATCATCGTCCTGCCCCCCTACCCCTTCATCCTCCAGGCTCTAAGCTCAGACGAATTTCGCCGACAATTCCTGATGGGGACAGGCTGTTTGGCCATCATCGCGGCATCCCTGCTCTACCGCCGCCTGCCGAGGGCCGTAGTGGCCGGCCTGCTGATAGCCGTCTCCCTGGCTGGGGCAATTCCCCCCTTGTGGCAATTTTTCTCCATTCGCAGCGCGCTGGACAGGGTTTACGGCCAGCCCATCCACGTCGGCTGGGGGCTGTGGCTGATGGCCGTGGGGTTCCTGGTCGTGGCGGGGGCGGGAGGCTGGATATTGGGTATTGGATATTGGAGATTGGAAGGACCACCCGACCAACAGGCTTGACCGTGATCTCATACCGTGATAGAATAGCAAGCAAATAGTAGGAGGTGGAACAATGGACAACGAAACCAAAAACACTCACGGAGGTGAAAAAGTGGAAGAGCAAGAGAGGGACGACATGGGCGACGTTACCGCTGAGACGGTGAACATCACCCAGGGGGGAGCCCGCAACGTGCAGGCGACCCATGTCACGTTGCGGCAGGCAGGAGCGCAATCCATCACCGCCGAGAACCTGCTTGTCCGACAGGGAGGGGTGGTGAAGGCTCAGGCGGATCACCTGGAGATGCTCAGCGGAGGCATCGTTTTGGCCCGGACGCAGACAGCCCATCTCACCGCTTCGGAGGCGGGCGCTGTTCTTTCCGAAGGCGACGTGTCAATGGAGCAATCAGGGGCGCAACTGCTGATGGCTCGCGGCGACGTGACGATGGAGCAGAGCGGGGCAGTAGCGATGGTCGCTCGCAACGTGAGAGCCGAGAACAGCGGCGTAGTGTTTTTGCTCGCCAACGAGGTGGAAGGAACCGTCAACGCCACCTTTGGCCCGCGCGAGTCGGTCATCTTTGGCGCAGTGGCGGGGGCGGTGGCTGGGCTGGTGCTCTTGTTGGCCAAGCTGTCGCGGCGGGAGTAAGCGGCTACACTACAACGGATTAAGAAACAAACGGATTGTTCCCGCCAGGCCATCCGTTATATTCCACCTGAGCCTTCGGACTATGGTTTTCAGGCCGGGGGCTCACGTCGAAACCGCGCTCCGTTTTGCGCCATTGCTGTACCGCGTTTCATGCGGAAAAATCGTGGCATAACCATGGAGAACCTAAAGATCGCCTACGCCCGTCGGCATTTCGAGGCCCTTGAAGTGGATTACGACGTGGCGACCAGCGCGGAGGAGTTTCGTCAGAAGGTCTTGGAAGAACACCACAAGTCAGCCACGAATTTCACGAGTTAACACGAAAAATAAAGATTAGTGAAAGCCGTTTCCACTTCCGAGTTCGTGTAATTCGTGGCAAAAACGGGAAGATAAAATGACTTCATCAAAATCCAGGAAGGCTGAGCGAAGGCGAAGACGTAGGCGTAAGCGGAGGCAGAAACCGCTGGAGGGCCTCAAGCGCAAGCTGGAGCAAGGCCTCCTTCAAGGGCAAGAGTTTGTTATTGAGCCGAGCGGAGAAGTGAAGATGTCCGAGGTGCTGACGGCCTTTGTAGAACCGTACCTCGAATCCGCCAACACAGAAGAAAATTATCGAAAGCTGTTGATGCTGGCCATCGTGGCCTGGAACGCCGCCTTGTTGCCCAAAGAAGATCAGCAAGATATAGTTGACAAGGCTGTAAAAGCAATACCAGCAACCAGTTGGGCAATGAGAGCGTACATGAAATCATTCATGAGCGAGCTAATCGAAAGAAAGAAGACGTATTTCTCCGAGTACACGCGAATGATACTTGATTTTGAGCTAACAGACCTGGGAGAAAACTATCACTTATCTGTCGCTTCAACTCTGGAAAAGCCGCCCTCGCCGTAGTACAATATTCTGGGACGTGCAACTGTCGCAAAGGCGGGAGACCGCAAAGGAGCGTGGTTTCTGTATCGAGAAATGTCCGAATCCTGGTAGTGAGGAGGAAGAATGACCACAGAGGCAATGGACCCGAGTGAAGTTCGCTTTTTTAGTGGCAGTTCCCACCCCCAACTGGCCGCCGATATCGCCAGGTATCTAGGAGTACCGCTCGACCAGACTCACATCGCCCGCTTTAGCAACGATAATCTGTACATCCAACTTGGTGCCAGCGTGCGTTCGCGCACGGTGTTCATTGTCCAGTCACTCTCTCCCCCCGTGAACGATCATCTGGTCGAACTGCTGATGATGTTGGACATTGCCCGAGCAGCGTCAGCTAAAGAGGTTCACGCTATCATCCCCTACTTCTCCTTTGCCCGTTCCGACAAGAAAGATGCTCCCCGTATCTCCATCACCGCCCGGCTGGTAGCCGATCTACTGCAGACGGCTGGGGCTACGCACGTGATGACCATGATGCTTCACTCGCCGCAGGTACACGGTTTCTTCAGTGTGCCAACCGACCCGCTCAGCAGCCGACCCGTTTTCAGACGGTATTTTCAGCAGCGCGATTTGTCGAGCACAATTGTGGTTGCAGCAGATATGGGGCACGCCAAGTCGGCGGCTCGCTTCGCCAGAGAGTTGAGCCTGCCAGTTGCGGCAGGTGACAAAGAACGGGTCTCTGATACAGAGGTACACATTAGCGGATTAGTCGGTCAACAAGTACAGGATTGCAGACGGGCCTTGATTTTTGACGATGAAATCGCTACTGGTGGATCAGTCCTCGAAATGAGCAAGCTCTTAATCGAGTATGGTATTCAAGAGATATGGACAGTCTGCACTCACGGGGTCTTTACACGAGGGGGACTCAAAAAGCTGGCCGCCGTTCCTCAGATCACAGAGATTGTGACGACGGATACAGTTTATATCCCTCCAGAGAAGCGCCATCCTAAACTGCACGTGCTCTCTGTGGCCCACGTTTTTGGTGAAGCGATTCGCCGCAACTATCTGCGACAGTCCATTGGAGATCTGTTTGTCTTTGGAGAAGAGAATCCGTAGGCACAAAGCAGGGAGTGTTATGACAACCGGAGACCTACAGCAAGCCAACGAAGAGACCAGAGAGGCGTGGAACCAGAACGCGGCCTTCTGGGACGAGCGCATGGGCGAGGATCGAATTGCTGGAGAAGCAAGGAGCCACCGTCGCCGCGATCGCCACCATTAACGTGGACGACAATGAGCTCACTCGCTCACTTCGGAATGGGTATAGATTCGTTTCGGTCTGGGATCGGGACTAGCATGTAAGAAGGAGAAGAGTGAATATTCGAGAGTACAATCGCCTGGCGTGGAACAAGGAAGTTGAGCGCGGGAATCAATGGACTGTTCCAGTCAGCAAGGAGGCTATCGCCGCCGCCAGGCAAGGTCAATGGGAGATCATCTTGACGCCGACGAAACCGGTTCCCAGGGAATGGTTCCCCGATTTGAAAGGTCTCGATGTCCTTTGCCTGGCTTCGGGCGGAGGGCAGCAAGGCCCGATCCTGGCTGCGGCTGGGGCAAATGTGACCGTCCTCGACAACTCGCCCAGGCAGTTGGAGCAGGACCGCCTCGTCGCCGAGAGGGACTCGCTCGCCATCACCACGGTCGAAGGCGACATGGCCGACCTTTCGATGTTCCCCGACCACAGCTTTGACCTCATCGTGCATCCCGTCTCCAACGTGTTTGTCCCCGACGTCCGGCCAGTGTGGGCGGAAGCGTTTCGGGTGCTGCGGCATGGTGGAGCGCTGCTGGCCGGTTTCGACAATCCGGCGATTCATCTCTTTGACTACGACCTCGCTGACCGCACTGGCATTCTCCAGGTCAAGTACGCCCTCCCCTACTCCGACCTGACCAGCTTGACCGCAGAGGAAAGGCAGCGACGTACTGATGAGGGATTTCCTCTTGAGTTCAGCCACACCTTGGAGGACCAGATTGGCGGGCAACTCGACGTTGGCTTTGTGATCACTGGTTTTTACGAGGATTCATACGGTGAGGAGGAAGGCGACATACTGGCGAACTACATGCACATTTTCATCGCCACGCGGGCGATCAAACCTTAATACTGGATATTGGAAGATTGGTAGATTGGTTTCCCAGTTTCCCAATTTACCAGTTTGGAGATTGGATTGTGGAAATCAGCTATCGGCCCATTGGCATAATTCATAGCCCGTTCACAAACATCGAGGGTATGCCCATCCAACCCACGGGGGCTGCCGGAATTCGAGGCACGGTCGAGGTTTTCCCCGAATTCGCCGAGGGATTGAAAGACCTGGACGGCTTCTCCCACATCATCTTGCTCTACCATTTTCACCGAGTCCAAGGGGCCAAGCTCGTCGCCACCCCCTTCATGGATCCCCAGCCTCGCGGAGTTTTTGCCACCCGAGCTCCAAAGCGTCCCAACCCCATCGGGCTGTCCATCGTGAAACTGCTAGGCATCGAGCAAAACGTCCTGTACATCGAGAATGTGGACGTTCTTGACGGAACGCCTTTGCTGGACATCAAGCCGTATGTGCCAGAGTTTGATCATCATCCAGCCGACCGAGTGGGCTGGCTGGAACAGGCCAAAGGGCAAGTCCGGCGCCAGAAGTCTGACAGCAGGTTTCGATGATTCAGATCTTTAGAACAAACCTGAAGTTTTGATATAGGGCTCTAGCACCCGTCCCCGGGTGCGTTTTTAGCGGCCCGAGGACGGGCCTTGGAGCTTATATCAAAATTCCAGAACAAACTCAAGGAGGGTGAAAAATGACAACCCGATATCCCTTCGATTGGCTTTCCACCTCTGGGCAGAAGCGTGCGTTCGTAGTCCTTCTCATCCTGACGCTGGTCGTAATGGTGAGCCTGAACGCCCTGGGCGGCCCTCTTAACACCGAGGTTGCACCGGCGGGCATCGTCTCATTCGAGCTCGCAGGAGAGCTGGCCCTCGCTCAGAGCATGGTCGAGTCGTGGGGGCCGACGGGCCAGGTCTACGCCGGCCTGAATCTCGGTCTTGATTACCTCTTTCTCGTCGCCTACTCAAGCTCCATCGCCCTGGGCTGCGTGTTGGTGGCTCGTGGTCTCAATAAATCCGATGCTGCTCGGCCTGGATCGCCAGATCCAGGCCGCAAGTGGGGATTTGGCAATCCCCTTAGAGCAATATCAGACGCGGGAGTGCTCCTGGCCTGGGCGCAGTTTGGCGCCGCGCTGCTGGATGCCGTGGAGAACTACGCCCTCATCCGGGTTCTGCTGGGGTCTCAGCAAGCATTGTGGCCTGCGGTAGCTCGCTGGTGCGCCATACCGAAGTTCTCGATCGTAGCCGCTGGCCTCGCCTACATCGGCATCGGTGCTGTCTTGGCTGTGGTGGCAAAGGCTCGCAGACCCAAAGAAAAGGAGCACACTAAATGATCGCCAAACGAGCCAAAGAGATCAAACCCTTTATCGTCATGGATGTCCTGGAGAGGGCACGCGCTATGGAAAGTGCGGGTATCCACATAATCCATTTGGAGATAGGTGAGCCCGATTTCGACACCCCGCAATGCGTCAAAGATGCGGCCTGCCAGGCCCTCGCAGAGGGACACACCCATTACACTCACAGCCTCGGTGATTTGAAGCTCAGGGAAGCTATTGGTGAGCACTACTTTGACAAATACGACGTATCGGTGCATCCCGACCAGATCGTGATAACTTCGGGCACCTCACCCGCCATGTTCCTTCTGTTTTCGGCCCTTCTGGAGGAAGGTGACCAGGTGATCATCTCTGATCCGCATTATGCCTGCTATCCCAATTTCATCAGATTCGTGCAGGGCGTCCCTGTGGCGGTGCCGGTTTACGAAGAGGACGGCTTTCAATACAGGCCTGAGGCCATCGAGGAGAAGATCACTGATAAGACAAAGGCCATATTCATAAACTCGCCTTCCAATCCGACTGGCAACCTGTTGTCCCAAAGCCGCATGAGGGCCATCGCTGAATTCTCACCCTACATCATTTCAGACGAGATCTATCACGGCCTGGTTTACGAGGGCCAAGAGCACTCCATTCTGGAATTCACGGACCATGCTTTTGTCCTGAACGGCTTCTCAAAGCTATACGCCATGACCGGGCTCAGGCTCGGCTACCTGATTGCGCCCCAGCCCTTCATCCGGCCCATCCAGAAAATGCAGCAGAACTTCTTCATCTCCGCCAACTCCGTGGTTCAGATCGCCGGAATCGCTGCCCTGGCAAAAGCAGCGGAAGACGTGGCCCGCATGAAGAGCATCTACGACGAGCGAAGGCGATACATGGTCACACGCCTCAAGGAGCTAGGCTTTGGCATCACGGTCGAACCCACCGGGGCCTTTTACGTGTTCGCCAACGCCAGGCACATCTCGAAGGACTCGTACAAGCTGGCCTTCGACATCCTGGAAAAAGCTCACGTGGGGGTGACGCCGGGGATTGATTTTGGGGACAATGGCGAGGGATACCTCAGGTTTTCGTATGCAAACTCCATGGAGAACATTGTTGAGGGATTGGACAGAATAGAGCGTTATCTTCAGCACTGAGTCCCCCAAAAGCAAAAGCCGCCTGTCGATTTGACAGACGGCTCATTTTGCCCCATCAGTATCCTTGCCAGGCCGGCTCGTCCGGCTTGGTCGTCACCCCTGGCCCCTCCGAACGTGAGGGGCCTTATTCTGCACAAGTCTCTCCCCAATTCGCCGCCACCAGCACGATGGCGACGATGTCAATATTGCAATCGCCATTCAGGTCGTAGCGGGCCTGGTAGTTGGGCGTGTCGGGGTTGTTGTCTGGATCAGGGTTATCAGACGACATAGGTTGATGGTGTGTCTCATAGCTTATTGACTGATTATTTGCGAGGAGATCACGTAAGCCTCGCCAGCCTTCTCGCGATCACCATCCGGGCCATCGGCCGAGTTGGCTCCCACAATGATGTCAGCATAGCCATCACCATTCACATCTCCGCTGGCTACCGATATGCCAGCCTGGTCCCCGGCATCAGTTCCGTGGATAGTCAGGGCGTCTCCGCTGGCCAGGTCTAGAGTGCCTGCGATAGTTGGAGAGCCCATGACCACACTTGCTTCACCGGCTTTGCTTTGCGCGAAGCTTGCTCCGGCAATGATGTCGTCGCAACCATCGCCATTCACGTCGCCGCTTGCCACGGAGGTTCCGGCTTGGTCGCCTCTACCGGCTCCGTAAACGGTGAAGTCGGCTTGTTTTCGTAGGTCTACGGATTTCAGGTATACGGAGTTGAAGATGGAATCCGAGCCTAGAACCACGTGGACCTCGCCAGCCCAGGTGCGCCCATTATTTGGGCCGTCGGCATAACCGGCTCCCACGAGGAGGTCGTCATAGCCGTCGCCGTTTATGTCTCCGCTGGTTACTGACATGCCGGCCCGGTCTTGAGTATCGGAGCCGAAGATGGCCAGGTCGGCCTGAGTGCGGAGATCACATATTCTACTATCGAAGCTTTCCGCACTCAACACCACATAGGCCCCGCCAGCTTGATGACGCTGGTTTTGTGGTCCGTCAGCCCATATAGCCCCGACGATGATATCTCCGTACCCGTCGCCGTTCAGGTCACCGCAGGCTACGGAGTCGCCAGCGTGATCTCTCTTCTCTTCCCCATAGATGATCTTAGCCGCCTGGCCGAGCAGCTCTATAGTGCTGGGGAGGGAATCTGACCCTAGTACCACGTAGACTTCACCGGCATCCTCGCGCCTGTGGCCTGGGCCTGGCCCATCGGCCCACTCAGCTCCGATGACGATGTCATCGTACTCATCTTCGTTTACATCACCAGTGGCCAGCGAGGTGCCGGCTTGATCACATATATCTATGCCGTACATGACGACGTCGGCTTGGGTTCTCAGATCTATGTTGCTGGCGATGGAGCCTGAGCCGAAAACGACGTAGATTTCGCCACATTCGACGCGTCTGTTGTCCGGCCCATCAGCCCACTCTGCCGCGATGATGATATCATCGCATCCATCACCGTTCACATCGCCACTGGCCACGGCGCTGCCGGCGTAGTCACGAGCGTCGGCTCCATAGATCACTACGTCGGCCTGGGAGGCGAGGTCTACGGTGCCGTAGATGTCGGCCGGGCCAAACACCACGTAGACACGGCCAGCGAACTTGCGTTGGTTATCTGGCCCGTTGGCTCGGAAGGCCCCGATTATGACGTCATCTAAACCATCGCCGTTAACGTCTCCGCTGGCGACAGAGAAGCCGGTATAGTCGTTGCTATTGGCTCCAAAGATAGTCATTTGCCCCCAGTCGGAAGAAGCCAGGTCCCAAGTGGGGTCAATGAGATAGCTCTGCCCCGCTTCCACCGTCACCTCTACCCGCGCAGCCAGAGACAACCCCTCAGGGACGCGTGTCAACTGCACTTGAGGGTGCAATCCTTGGGCCAGCATATCCTCCCAACTGAAGTGGCCGAGCTCTTGCCCGGCTTGGTCCAGGAAGCCAACCTGCGAGGATTGTCGAAGGGCAGATTGGTTGCTATCGAGGGCCACAGATTGACCTACGGTTAGAAGCCTTTCTTTCCCTTCCTGGCTACTTGTACTGAGCCCAGTCGAAGTAAAGGATACCCCATTGGGCACCAGAGCCTTGAAGGTCACAGCGTAGCTCTGCCGGTTCGTGCTCTGGTTGGTCAACTCCACCATTTGCTCCAAGACACCGTTGTGGTGTGATTGGAAGACATTGTTGACCAAGAGAGAGCCGGCTTGCAGGCTCTGTACCACCCGCGATGCTTCTTGGCGGATCTCTTCCCGTGAAGGCGGTGCGAGCGAGGAAGTCCCGATGGGTTCTATCCCAATAGCCATCTCGGCGAAGGCTTCTCGCAGCCTGGCTACTGGCTCCAGGGCTAGAGAGGGGGCTAGATCCAGGTATAGAGCCGTCTGAGCAGCCGACCGCTGATGTTTCACTAGAGATGGCGGCAGGCAGCTCAGGATCAGCAGGGTCGAAGCCAGTAACAGTAGAAGCGACTTCCAGGACAGTGGCTTGGTTATTTTCTTTCTTTCTTTTCCTTTTGACAGTGTGTGAGTGGCGATCGTCTTCAAAGTGAGTAACGCTTGGCTTTTCATTGTGAGCCTCCTTTTTGTTGATTATGGAGCTCGTCTCTGCTAGCAGCGGGCAGGCTGACTATATAGCGTGGGGACGCAGAAACCTTACCGCGTTTTTTCAGAGCCGAGCAAGGGCGGATAACGACCGGTTTTTGCTCATCAGGTTGCATTTCTCGGAAATCACTTGAATCCTAACCCCCTTTCTTTCAAACTAACGTACCGCTGCTGGCCTATAATCAGGTGATCCAGTACATCAATGTCCAGTAGCTGGCCAGCCTGGGTGATTAGTTCCGTTACCGCTATGTCCTCAGGGGAGGGGGTGGGGTCACCGCTGGGATGGTTGTGGATGACGATGATGGCTGCGGAGTTTTGTTTGATTGCCTCCCTAAATAGCTCGCCAACACGGATGACGGATGTGTTCAAACTGCCGATGTACATGGTGGGGGTATCCAGGATATAGTTCTTGCTATCCAGGAGGATGAGACGCATGTGTTCTTGTTCCAGCATGCTCATCTCTATCATCATTAGGTTGGCCGCGTCGGCTGGTGACTTGATCTGAAGGCGCTCCTCAGGGGAGGCGATAAGTAGTCTTCGCCCTAGTTCCATCGCTGCTTTTAGCTGGGCTGCCTTAGCTACCCCTATTCCTTTTTCCCCACAAAGCTCGCTGAAGCTGGCACGGGCCAGACCTATTAGGCCGCCGAATTTGGCCAGGAGCCGCGCAGCCAAGTTGAGGACATTCTCCCCGCCCACTCCAGTGCGCAGTATGATGGCCAAAAGCTCAGCACTGGAGAGGGAGCCAGCTCCGTATTTCTTCAGTCTCTCCCGTGGTCGTTCTCCTGCAGGCAAGTCTTTGATAGTAGGATGGTATTCAAGTGCGGTCTTCGTATTCATGTTTCTGTTTCTCTCCTCTCTTGTGTGATATCTCTGCGGCCTGGCAAGGGGCTTCATTGCCTGAAATGAAAAACGTGCTTCCCGGACGGCTTGCTTTCGAAAAGCACGTTGCTAAGTGCCTCTTCGGCAGCTCGGCCGTCCTGTTAGCCATCAGCCAACGAGCTATTTGCTAATTGCTAACGTAGACCCGTAGCTTTGCGCCCCCGGCTTTCGCTAGGTTTGCCTTTGTCGCCAGGCCACATTTATAACTGAGATGTTCACATTTGTCAAGCAGAGAAGTAGGGCCTTCGCCCAGAGGTTAACTCCTTTCGCTGTAGAGATTGACTAGCTTCCCTACGGGTGTTTCAGGCTAATTCAGTTCAGTCTGTTTCAATGGATTTCTTATCATTCTGTACTATATTATACCATATTTTTTTCAATATGTCAAGTCCCAATTTTACTATGTCAAGTTGATATGTGACTATGTTAAGTTCCTTGTTTGCTCTCGCTGGGTCGCTAGGATCCAGCTCATTCTTGCCAAAGAAGGCCAGGTGTATTATACTTAGACGGATTTGGGAAAGGGAGGGTGTCTATGTACGATGTGATCGTCGTTGGGGCAGGGCACGCCGGCTGCGAGGCGGCTTTGGCAGCAGCGCGGATGGGCTGCCGAACGTTGTTGGTGACGATGAATCTTGATTTAATCGCCACCATGCCTTGCAACCCTGGCGTTGGAGGGCCCGCTAAAGGTCACCTGGTTAAAGAGATTGACGCCCTGGGCGGTGAGATGGGCTACAACCTCGACCAGACCTTCATCCAGATCCGTATGCTCAACCTGTCAAAGGGGCCGGCAGTGCGTGCACCCCGCGCTCAGGCTGACAAAAGACTTTATTCCCTGGCCATGAAGGATGCATTGGAGATGGTTCCGAATCTCGATCTCAAACAGGGCCTGGTTAAAAAGCTCCTGGTGGAGGGCAATCGTGTCAAGGGCGTAGTCACTAACCTGGGCGTTGAGTGGCAGGGCAAGACGGTGCTCCTCGCCACGGGCACGTTTTTGAGAGCCAGGATCACGACGGGCGAGGTCACTTTCCCCGCTGGGCGGGCTGGTGAGTTCCCGGCCACTGGTCTCTCGGCCTCGCTACGAGAACTGGGCTTCACTTTAGGCCGCCTTCAGACTAATACCCCGCCCCGCATCAATGCCCGCACCATAGACTTCTCGCAGACTGCCCCCCAATTGGGCAGCGAGACCCCGCTGTATTTCAGCTTCCGTCAGCCAACTTCTAGCTTCCAGCATCCGGAGCCTAATCCCATCTATCCCATCCCTCACCAAACCGATTGGCGGCCCCAATTGCCGTGCTACCTGGTCTACACCAACCAAGGGACGCACCAGATCGTGCGCGAAAACCTCCATCGTTCGCCCATCGCCTCAGGCTTCATCGAAGGGGTAGGGCCGCGCTATTGCCCCTCTTTCGAGGAGAAAATCGTGCGTTTTTCTCACAAGGACTCCCACCAGCTTTTCCTGGAGCCTGAGGGGTGGCGTACCACCGAGGTCTACGTACAGGGGCTGTATACCGCTATGCCCTACGATATCCAGCTTGCTATGCTGCATAGCATCCCCGCGCTGCGCAAGGCTGAGATCGTGCGGCCGGGCTACGCTGTCGAATACGACTTCGTGTGCCCCGATCAGATCAAGGCCTCGTTGGAGACCAAGCGGGTGGAAGGGCTCTTTCACGCCGGGCAGATTAACGGCACTTCGGGCTACGAAGAGGCTGCTGCCCAGGGGATAATGGCCGGCGTTAACGCGGCTCGCAAAGTGCAGGGCAAAGAGCCGATTATCCTGAGGCGCGACCAGGCCTACATCGGCGTCCTCATTGATGACCTGGTGACCAAGGAGATCACTGAGCCCTACCGCATGATGACTTCGCGTGCCGAGTACCGGCTGCTGTTGCGCCAGGACAACGCTGGCCTGCGCCTCTCGCCCATCGGCTACGAAGTCGGACTGCTGTCGCGGGAGAGGTATGAGGCGGTGGAGGAGAAGAGGGGGGCCACGGAGGGTGAGTTGAGGCGGCTTGAAGAGACGTGGTTAGCGCCCTCGGAGGAAGTCAACGAGAAACTGATCGCGTGCGGCTTCGATCCCCTGAACGACGGCGTCAATGCTTTGCAATTCCTTCGCCGGCCGGAGGTGACTTATGAACTCATAGAAGCTCTCATCCCCCGTCACCTTTCATTGTCCCCTGAGGCCAGCGAGCAAGTGACCATTGAGGCCAAGTACGCGGGCTACATCGAAAAGCAGCAGCGGGAAGTGGCGCGGGTGAAGCGGTTGGAGGAACGTCCGATCCCGCCTGATTTTGACTACGAGGTTCCAGTAGGCTTGAGCAACGAGGCCCGGGAGAAGTTGGGAAGGTTCCGACCAGCTACCGTTGGGCAAGCCTCCCGTCTATCAGGCGTCAACCCAACCGACATCTCAATTCTGTTAATCTATCTGGAGAGGATGACGTACGGGAAAAGTTGCCAGGTGACAAAAAAGTAAGAAAGTGGTATAATGTTCGCATCTACGTTGGGCGAAGGTCTCCCGACCGAGCCCTGCCTCGCCTTGGTCAGAGACCTTTGGCGAACGAAAATACGCGACTTCAAAGGAGCGGATATGGATATGCCACAACTTGAGGATATCGGGAAAATTCTGTTAGCTATCGTCGCTTTCATCAGCGCTTTCACGGCGGCCTTTTGGATGAGCTTGATCATCTGGACCTTCCGCGACATGCGCCTGCGGTCGAGGGACATCTTCGCCCAGCTCCTCGCCTCTCTGGTAGTCTTGATTTTCGGACCATTAGGCATGCTCATCTACCTCATCCTTCGCCCCCAGGAGACCCTGTCGGAGGCCTACGCCAGGACTCTGGAAGAGGAAGCCTTGTTGCAGGACATAACCGAGGAACAGCCGGTGTGCCCTGAGTGCAAGCGCCGGATTGAGCCGGATTTTATCATCTGCCCCGCTTGCCATACCGAGCTGAGGAAAGCTTGCCCTCACTGTGGTCGGCTGATGCTAATGCGATGGGAAATCTGCCCCTATTGTGCAGAACCGTACCCACTTCCGCCTGAACCTGAGCGGTGTCCTGAGCTTGTCGAAGGGTTGGTCGAACCCGAACTGGATCTCGAACCGGAAGCAGAGCCCGATGCGGCGGCAGAGTTCGATCTGGAAGCGGTGCTCGATCTGGAAGTGGAATCCGATGCGGAAGTCGAATCGGCTGACTAGACTCAAGTCGCCCGTGCTTTCGCCGCTTGTTCAGCATAGGGAGCTATCAGGTAAAGGAGAGCGATATGCTACCACTGCGTGATTTCATACCCACCCGCCGCTTCCCCGTTCTTACAGTCAGCATCATTGTCGTTAACATAATAGCCTTCGGCTACGAGTTGCTGGCTGAGGCAGGCGGGACGCTGGATCAGACCTTCTACACCATGGGCGTGGTGCCTTTCGAAGTGACTCACAATTTCGGCCCGGCAATTGCTCTCAGCTTCTTGACCTCCCTGTTTCTCCACGGGGGATTCATGCACATCGCCGGCAACATGCTCTACCTGTGGATCTTCGGCAACAACGTCGAGGACAGCATGGGACGAGGGCGTTTCCTGGTTTTCTACTTGATTGCTGGGATAACAGCCAGTGCTGCCCAGGTGTTGGCCAGCCCCAACTCGCCTTTACCTACCATCGGTGCCAGCGGGGCTATAGCTGGCGTCTTGGGAGCTTACATCGTCCTCTTCCCCAATGCTCGAGTCCAAACGCTGATCTTCCTGGGTTACTTCGCGCGCATGGCCCACCTGCCGGCGCTATTGGTGCTGGGATTCTGGTTTGTGCTGCAACTGTTCAACGGTTTGATGGCCTTCGGTGTGGCGCAGGCAGGCGGTGTGGCCTGGTTTGCCCACGTCGGCGGATTCGTGGCGGGATTGCTGCTGGTGCGCCTGTTCACACTGGGACGTCGCCGAAGCCACTGGGAAGAGTAGTACAGGGCCTACAAAAACGAAGAGGAGGGATCATGACCGAGAGACACGCAACTGGGGAAAGGGAGGACATTGGCCGTCGGATCGAAGCGAAGATTCGGGGGGAGATCGGCAAGCTGGCCGGGGCCGAGCCGACTGACGATTGGGATGCCATCGGTCGGAAAGTTGAGGCCAAGATCAGGTCCGAGCTGGCTGATTTGGCGGGGGCTGGGCCTGAGGCCGACTGGGAAGAGATCGGGGAGCGCTTGGAGGGCCGCACCAAAAGGGCCGTCGGCAGGTGGGCTGGCGCTGAGGCCGATGACGATTGGGACACCGTCGGCCGTAAAATGGAGGCCAAGATCAGAGCCGAGGTGGCAAAGTCGGCCGGTACTGAGGAGGAAGCAGACTGGGAGCAGATCGGCAAGCACATCGAGGCTCAGGTGAGAGCCGGCCTCGGCCAGTGGGCCGGCGCTGAGCCCGAAGACGACTGGGACACCGTCGGTCGGAAGATGGAGTCCAAGATCAAGGCCGCTTTGCGTGGCTGGCTGAGTGAGGAAGAGCCGGCGGAACAAGAATAGAGCTATCCGAAGCGGCCGGTGATGTAGTCCTCAGTGCGCTTGTCGCGGGGATTGGTGAAGATCTGCTGGCCTGTCCCGTACTCGACCAGCTCTCCCGTGAGGAAGAAAGCGGCCTGGTCCGCCACCCGTGCCGCTTGCTGGATGGAATGGGGCACGATGACGATGGTGTAGTCCTTCTTGAGTTGCTGCAGCGACCCTTCGACCTTGGCGGTGGAGATGGGGTCTAGCCCAGAGGTAGGAGCGTCCAGGAGGATGACTTCCGGCTCCAAAGCGAGAACACGAGCGAGACAGAGACGCTGCTGCTGACCGCCGGAGAGATCCGCAGCCGGTTCATCGAGGCGATCTCTAACTTCGTCCCACAGGGCCGCCTGACGCAGGGTTCGTTTCACGATTGCGTCCAGGCGGCCTTTGTCGTGCACACCGCTGAGCCGAGGGCCGTAGGTGATGTTACTGCGGATAGTACCGGGCAGGGGGATGGGCAGGGCGAAGACCATCCCCACTCGACGCCGCAGGGCGACCACGTCCACACCGGGGGCGTAGATGTCCTCTCCATCTAGCAACACCTGGCCGTCAATCAGAACGCCATCAATGAGGTCATTGAGGCGATTGAGGGTTCGCAGCAAGGTGGATCGCCCGCTGTGGGCCGGGCCGAAGATGGCCAGGATCTCGTTGGCCATGATGGACAGAGTGACGTCGTTCAAGGCACGGTGGCCGTCGTAGTACACGCTGAGATTGTTGACCTGGATTTTGACGGGTTTCATCATAAGAAACTACCACTGCCTCTTCCGCCGGAAGTAGCTGCGGATGATCGTGGCCACCACGTTCATGGAAAGCACCAGCGCCAGCAACACCAGTGCTGTGCCATATTGAATCCTCACGGGCATCCCCGGCACCTGAGTGGAGATGACATAAAGATGATAGGGGAGGGCCATGGTTTGGTCGAAGATGGAATGGGGCAGGCGGGGCAGGTAGAAGGCGGCCACGGTGAACAGGATGGGGGCCGTCTCCCCCGCCGCCCGCTCCAGGCCCAGGATGACCCCGGTGATGATCCCCGGCAGCGATTGGGGGAGCACTACCTCCCGTATCGTCTGCCACTTGGTGCCGCCCAGTGAGATGCTGACCACTCGGAACGACTGGGGCACGGCCAGGATTGCCTCCTCGGCGGTGCTGATCACCACCGGCAAGGTCATCAGCCCCAGGGTGAGAGAGCCGGCCACGATGGAGGTGCCGAACTCCAGGAAGAGCACGAACATCCCCAGCCCGAAGAGGCCGTAGACCACCGAGGGGATGCCGGCCAGGTTGATGATAGCCAGGCGGATGGCGCGGGTCAGCCAGTTATCGCGGGCATATTCGGCCAGGTAGATGGCCGCTCCCACGCCCAGGGGGATGGCGGCGATGGCGGTGCCAAACGTCAGCAAAACCGTGCCGATGACCGCTGGCAATATCCCGCCCTCACGCATCCCGCCGCGGGGGAAGCCGCTGATGAACTCCCAACTGATGGCCCCTATCCCCTGGGCGACGATGTAGACCACGACCAGGACGATGGGGAGGACGACGATGATGGCCAGGATAGTCAATGTGGCGAAAGCGATCTTTTGTGTGGCTTGACGTGACATAGCTACTCTTCCTCCAACAAGCGCAGCAGCGTGATCTCCGGACGGCATAGAAAGCGCACCGGCGGGCCGATGACGCCGATGCCCCGGTTGACGTAGACCGGGGTTCCGCCAGCCTGCACCAGGCCGGCCGCGTATTTCTGCCCGTAGCAGGAGGGGACGACGGGCGCGCCGACCAGCGGCAGCCTCACCTGCCCGCCGTGAGTGTGGCCAGCCAGGACGAGGTCAACCCCCTCTTCTATCATCTCCACGAAATCGGGGTTGTGCACCAGGAGCAGGCGCGTCTCGGCGGGAGGAATATCCTCCAGTGCCCTCAGGAGCGCATCGTGCGCCCCCTTCCAGAGCGCCCTGAAGTCACTGCGGCTTATACTGGAGATGAGGCCGGGAGCAGTAAACCCAGTGACTCCGACATCCTCGATGCCGATCAGCCAGAGCCGGGCCGATCCCACCTCAATGGCCTGGCGCTCGTTGCGCAGGACGCGGACGCCCGCCCGACGGAGGCTCTCGGTCACCGCATCGGGGTCAGTCCAGACGTCGTGGTTGCCGAGCACGGCGTAGACGCCATATCTCGCTCTGAGCGCGGCCAACTCGCGGGCGCAGGCTTCGGCGTAGTGGGCCGAGCGATAAACGAAATCGCCGGTCAGGGCGATGAGGTCGGCCCCCAGGGCGTTGGCCATGGCCACGCTGCGCCGCACGTCGTCTGTCCCTACATACGGCCCCAGGTGGAAATCGCTCAGGTGGACGATGGTGAAGCCGTGCAGCGCTCTCGACAGGTTGGGCAGCTTCACGTTTATTCTCACCGTCTCGATCCAGCGCGGCTCGATTTGAGTGGCATAGGCGGGACCGGCGGCCAAGGCTAAGCATCCGCCCAAAAGCCCCTTCAAAAAGCCGCGCCTGCCGATCCGAACTGCCACGATGCCCTCCTTGCCTCTTACCCCAGCAGCCTCTTACCCCGCCTCGGCCCTCCACGGATGATCACCACCGACGCGATAGCGTTCACGATGAAGGTCATCAGGAACAGGATGATGCCCACCGCGAACAGAACGTGATAATGAGTGCTGCCCTGCGCTACCTCTCCCATCTCGGCGGCGATGGTGGCGGTCATGGTGCGCACCGGCTTGAAGTAGGCGTCGAGTCCGAGCGGCAGACGCGCCGCGTTGCCTGTGACCATCATCACGGTCATGGTTTCCCCAATCGCCCGCCCGATGCCCAGCATGACGGCGATGAGGATTCCCGACCGCGCGGCGGGGATCACCACCCGCCAAATGGTCTGCCAGTGGGTGGCTCCCAGAGCCAGGGCCGCGTCGCGATAGTCCTTGGGAACGGCATCAATGGCGTCCTCGGCCACGCTGATGATGGTGGGCAGGGCCATGTAGGCCAGCATCAGCGATCCAGTGAAGGCGGTGAGTCCGGTGGGGGCGCCGAGACGCTCTCGCACCAGGGGGGCAATGGCGATCATGCCCAGGAAGCCCAACACCACCGAGGGGATGCCGGCCAGCACCTCGATCAGCGGCTTGAGGACTTCGCGCGCCCAGTCGGGGGCGATCTCACCGATGAACACCGCCGTGGCCAGGCCCAGAGGCACGGAGATGACCACCGCTCCCACCGTGATCACCAGAGACCCCAGGATCAGGGGCAGGGTGCCGTAGATGTCGAACACAGGATACCAACGCCTGCCAAAGAGTTCGCTCAGCGGGACACGGGTGAAGGCCGGGGATCCCTCGCGGATGAGGAAGAAGAAGATGAGGGCCACGAAGACGATAGCCGAGATGCCCGCCGTCCGGATCAGGCTCTCGATGGCGAATTCGACGAGGTTGGGCTTTTTATTTTTATCTTTGCCGGTTTTAGTGGTCATGTTCCCTCTTTGCTCGCCGTTTTAATTCACCTTTCGCGTCGGTGGTCTCCCTGTTGAGTGTTGCTAGATGGCTGTTGGGCAGATATGACCTGGACACTGGCGTTTTTTTCGTAGTGACGACTTCAGTCGTCCACAATGGAGCCAAAGCGACTTCAGTCGCTACTACGAATCCCATACCTCCAACCTCCAATCTCCAATCTCCAATCTCTGTGTTACCACCCCTCGTAGTGAACCTTGCTCTCTCTGTACTGGGTTCGGGCCGCCTTACTCTCGGCGGGATGGCCTACGGGCACCAGGCAGAGGACACGGATTTCCTCCGGAATATCCAGCACGCGACGCACGTGGGCTTCTCGGTCGGTGCCGGGATAGATGCCCACCCAGACGGCCCCCAGACCCAGGGCCGTGGCCGCCAGGAGCAAGTTCTCCGTGGCTGCGCTGGCGTCTGCGATCCAGTGGTGGGAGGCGCGCTCGTTAGCGCATACCACGAACACTACCGCAGCGTCCGCGGCCATGTAGCTCCAAGTGTGGGTCTGGGCCAGTTGCCTCTTGAGGTCGGGATCCCTGACGACCACAAACTCCCAGGGCTGAACGTTGTTACCCGAGGGGGCGGCCATGGCTGCCTCCAGGAGTTGCCGTAGCTGTTCGTCCGTCACCGCCTCATCGGTGTATTTACGAATGCTGCGACGTTTCTTGATCATGTCCAACATGTTGGCCTCGTTCATGCTCTCCTCCTTCTTTTTCGACTATTGTAAAGGCACAAAACCTAGCTCTTCCACGATCTCCTGTCCCTCCGCGCCCGTGATCCAGTCCAGATACTGGCGGATGATGCAAGTGGGCTGGCCGCTGGTGTACATGTACAGGCTGCGAGCGATGGGATAGCTGCCCTCTGTCACTGTCTCGATGCTGGGCGGGATGTAGGGCTCGCCGGCTCTGCGGGCCACCCTGATTGTTTTTTGATCTGGTGTCACGTAGCCCAGGCCGTCGTAGCCGATGGCGTTGGGATTCTGGCGTACTTCGACGCTGATGCCTTCCGAGGAGGGCATCAGGAGGGTGTCGGGAGAGAAAAGGCGCTGGTTGTCCTTCTCTCCTTTGCGTATCACGTTCTCCAGAAAATAGATGTGGGTGCCTGAGTTGGATTCGCGCGAGAGCAAGACAATGGGGCGGTCCTCCCCGCCTACTTCGCGCCAATTGGTGATCTTGCCGGTGAAGATGTCCGAGAACTGGTCAATGGTCAAGGCACTGACGGGGTTGGTCGGATTGACGACCACCGCGATAGCGTCACCGGCCACGATGTGCTCCACCGGCTCGATGCCATTGGCCCGCGCCCTCTCCACCTCCTCTGACTTCATGGCCCGCGAGGCGTTGGCGATGTCAACCGTGCCGTTGATCAGGGCTGCGATTCCCGTGCCAGAGCCGCCGCCGGTGACCGAGATGCGCACCTCAGGGCGCTGGGCAGCGTAGGCTTCGGCCCAGGCGAGGGCCAGATTGACCATGGTGTCCGAGCCCTTGTTGATGATGGCCCGCGTCGTTTTCTGCGGCTCAGCCGTCCCTGAGGGAGATATTCCTGGCCCGCCGCAGCCAGGCAACACATTCAAGATCGCCAGCACAATTATCATTCCAAATACACGAAATTTACGTTTCACGCCTTCACGTTTCATGACCCACCTGTGCCCCCGGAAGTTACTTTTTCATCGGCAGTTCTGGCTGCATGGAATTATATCACCTACCTTCAGTGCCGTCAAACTGGCTTTTGTGTTATGAGCGGTTTTCTGGTAAAATATAGTGGACATGATCAGACTTGCCGTGCTGGGGAGAAGTTGAATGGCCAAGATGGAGGTCTTGAACCTCGGCTTCTATTACGATGGTTTCCAAGCCCTGAAGGACATCACCTTGCAGGTGCTGGAGCACCAGATCACGGCTCTCATCGGCCCCTCTGGCTGTGGGAAGTCAACTTTCTTGCGCTGTCTCAATCGGATGAACGAGACCATACCTGGGACTCGATTAGAGGGCCAGGTTTTGCTGGATGGTGAAGATATCTACGGGCCGGACGTGGACGTGGCGGATCTGCGGCACAGGGTGGGCATGGTCTTTCAGCGACCCAATCCTTTTCCCCAGGCGGTCTACGACAACGTGGCCTTTGGCCCGCGAGTCCTGGGGTTGCATCGTCAGGTGAATCTCGACGATCTAGTAGAGCACAGCCTGAGAAGAGCGGCTTTGTGGGACGAGGTCAAGGACAGACTGAAGCGTTCGGCGATGCACCTGGACGGGGGGCAGCAGCAGCGGCTGTGTATCGCCCGCGTGCTGGCCGTGGAGCCGGAGGTCATCCTGATGGACGAACCCTGCTCCGCTCTCGACCCCGTGGCCACTTTGAAGATCGAGGAGCTGATGCAAGACCTGAAACAGAGCTACACTATCGTCATCGTCACCCACAACATGCAGCAGGCCGCTCGCGTGTCGGACCGGACGGGCCTTTTCTGGCTGGGAGAGCTGGTGGAGTACGGGGTCACCAGCCAGATATTCACCCGTCCCCAGGAGAAACGCACCGAGGATTACATCACTGGCCGGTTAGGGTAGGCTGGAGTAGAGAAACCAGGTTTTTTGCTCAAAAGTGCTTCTCATGATGAAGCTTAAAAACCTGGTTTCTGACGAGGGGGTTGAGCAAATGCCTTTAAATGTTCCAAGTCGTCACAACGAGAAGCTCTCGCAGTTGCTGGCGCGAATCAACGAGGATCTGGAGCTGCAGCAATTGTGGAAATGCGCCAATATCACCGCGGTAGATCGCGCAGGCATCAGCGATCATGGGGAGGTGCACATCCAAATTGTGGCCAATGCTGCCCTGAAGATGCTGCGGCTGCTGGCCGATGCGGATGTGGAGACCGGCGTCGTCAAGGACTACAGCCTGACGTACGAAGACGCCGAGGTGATCGTCGTGCTGGCCGCCTGTCTCCATGACGTGGGGATGGCTGTTCATCGCGACAATCACGAGCAGTACAGCTTGATGCTGGCTGCACCCAAGGCGCGGGAGTTGTTGACCAATCTCTACGAAGAACCGGAGCGGACCATCATGGTCTCCGAGGTGCTCCACGCCGTCATCGCCCACCGTTGGGACGTCCACTGTAACACCATCGAGGCGGGGATCCTCAAAGTGGCCGATGCCCTGGACTTGACCCAGGGGCGGTCGCGGATTCCCTTCGAGGCAGGCCTGACCAACATTCACTCCGTCTCGGCGATGGCCATTGACAGCGTTGCCCTGGAAAAGGGCGAGACGGCTCCCATCCGGATTGTGATCACCATGAGCAACTCCGCGGGCATCTTCCAGGTGGATGAGCTCCTGAAGCGGAAGCTCAAGAACTCTAGCATTGCCCCTTACGTCCGGGTGGTGGCGCGGATCGAAGGTGAGACGGAGAAGCGGCTGGTGGAGTTCTACAGCATCTCCCAGGAGCCGCAGCGGGAGGAGGTAGTAATATGACATAAATCAGAGAGCAGGATGTTTATAGGAGAAAACACACCAATCACATTTTCTACTTAAGGAGGTAGAATCATGCTTACCGATCGTATCATTAGTGCGTTCACGTTCCGCAGCGGAGTTTACAAGGAGGTCGAGAAGGACACCACATTCACCACCACAGCCTGGCTCTTGGTGATCGTGGTCGGATTTCTCAACCAGCTTGGGTCACGTGTATCTGGAAGGCCGTTCCATTGGCTGATTGGCGCCGTCCTGGGTACCATCGGGGTGGTCATCGCTTTCGCCGTGGGCGCCTTCATCATCAACTGGGTGGGACGCACGGTCTTCAACGCCGAGGTCACCTTCGAGGAACTGGTTCGGACCCTGGGTCTGGCCTACGTCTGGAACCTCGTGGGAGTCATTGGGGTACTGGCCGGCTTCTCAGACGCTCTATCCTGCCTGTTGGCTCCAGTCACCTTTGTCGCCTGGATTGCGGGATTGATCTCCTGGCTCGTGGCGGCGAAGGAGGCATTGGACCTGGAATGGGTTCAGACCATCGTCACCGTCATCCTGGGCTGGATCGCTCTGTTTGTGATCATGGCCATTACCGGAGCGGTGCTGGGCCTGATGGGCCTGGGTGTCACTGCGGTAGGAGGGCTCATCGGGGGGTAGCAAAACTTGGCTGTTCCCCAAGCTGCCCCAGGATTGGCGCAGGAGATAAAAGAACTTTTAGTGTAATGACGGGGTGGCTACCTCATAGCCACCCCGTCGTACGTTTGGAAGAGGTGAATTTCACGCGCGGTCTTGTCGAATATCGCTGCAAGAACTCCAGGCGGCGGCTCGGGGCATCTATTTCTTGGGTGATGATGGGGTACTCCAGCCGCTCACGGGAGATGACCTCGTCGGGGTGGGTCATCAGGTAGTCCAGCACGGCCACCGCCTTGGGCGTGAAGAGCAGGTCGCGGCCAGACAGCAGGGCACGGCGGGCTGGGCGGTCGAGCACCAGCGGCCCACAGGCCGGGCGACGGGTAGCGCTCAAGGGTGGGACTCCCTGGCAGTGGGGAACAGTCGGCCTCCCTGAATCACGTCGTGGGGTGAAAAAAGAGCCCCAACCCGGCGGCGTGAGCCACCGGATTGGGGATATATGGAACCTGGTAATCGTCGTTCTACTCGAGCGACTCGGCGATCTCGAGCATCTCCTCCAGCGGCAAGTAGCCGTTCAAGGTGTAGCGGGCTTCGGCTGTCTGCCAGATCAGGACGGTATTCTCATCGCTGACTGTCCAGCCGGGAGCGCCGTTCACCGTAACCGTTGTAACGCCAGGGGGCGGGGGGAGAACCTCCGGGAAAGCAGGCCATTGTTCCAGCACCAGCTCGCTGTCCCCCGCGACGTACCACAGCACCACGCCTCGCTCCTCGATCTCTCCTTCCCCATCGGGCACACTCACTAACTCCACCCGGGTCAGCTCCGCCCCTTCGGGCAGGTAGGCCGGTTGCCGCAGGGAGAAGTCCACCGCTGCCTGCGCCTCGTCCCAGCTTACCGTCTGGCGTGTCGTCTCGTGCATCTCGCCCATATACATCGTCTGGGTTTCCCCCGTCTCCTCGTTTATGACGGTAATGAGGTGACCTCCGGGGATGGGCGTATCACTCAGTTGCCCCGTCCCTGCGGGGGCCGAGATACCCACCACTCGCAGGAACTGGGCCCGCACGGAGGGGACAAGGGCCACCGTGCTGACGGCGATGACCAGGGCCGCGAGGGCGGCCAAAGCGAATCCTTTTTTCATCGTTAGACCTCCTTCAAAGATTTGGTTGATCCGGCCAACGCCCGGCGCCAGGCGTCGGAACCACGATGGGGAGCGCGCCTCCCCTTTATCCTGGGACATAGTGCCCAGGGTTCGAACCTCCTGTTGTTGCTGCAACGTGGCGACCAAACGGGCCTCCAACCGCTGCTGGAAGGCGTTGTCGGCCTGGGGCACGGTGCTGGCCAGGTGGGCACAAAAGCCGTAGAGCGAATCGGCTTCGCGCCGCTCACCACCCCCGTTGACCACGATCTCCTCGATCTCCTCCAGCAACTGCCGATCCCGCTCGGTCAATTCGTTTCGCTCACTCATTGAGGTCCCCTTCCTTCGCTCAGACGCACTCATCTACGTATTTGCGATGCAAATCCTTCACCCCCCGGCACAGGTGGGAAGCGACTGTGCGCTCATCCAGCTCCAGCAGGGCGGCAATCTCTCGATTGCGCAGGCCGCCAAAGAACTTGAGGGTGATAATCTCCTGCCGGCGGGGAGAGAGGGTGCCGATCAGCCCTCGCAGATAGGCAAACTTTTCCTTTTGCAGCACGGCGTCGGCTGGGAGCAGGTTGCTGGCCTCCAATTCGGGTAGCTCTTCCAGAGGCACCGCTTCCTCTGAGCCCCGGCCTCGCCGGTAATAATCGCTCACCCGGTTGTGGGCAATGCGGAACAACCAGGCGGCGAAGGAGCCCTCGCCACGCCACCGGAACTTGTCCAGCCCCTCGACCACTTTCAGAAACGTATCGGAGACCAGGTCTTCGACGTCCTGCACCCGGCCCACACGGTAGCTCACGTAGGCGTAAACCCTGGGAAAGTAATGGCTGTAAAGCTCCTGAAAGGCCATCGAGTCTCGCCGGGCTTTCTTCACCAGCACCCATTCCTGTTCAGGGTCCAATCGGCTCTGCACAATGACCGCCTCTCTGCCTGAAAAACCCATTCCTGCCCTTCTTCACTTACTAAAACGCACGAGGCCCTGAAATACTGCATCGCTCTCACAAAGAGAAATCACCCCAACCTGGTTCCCTGTTCACCAGGCTGGGGTGACGTCGAGGCTACACCATCCTTGTTCTCAGAAAGCTTTATCTCTCTGGTGGTTCCAGAGGGGTGATCCCCTCCCACAGGGCGTAGAGGGCCGCCTGGCCGATTGTAATTTCCCCAGGATGTTGCTGACACGGGTGCGCATCGTGGTCTTGCTGATCACCGACTCCCCAGCAATCTCTCGGTTGCTCAGCCCCCTACGCCACCAGCCGCAGCACCTTCACCTCCTGCTCCGTCATCGGCTCCGGCGTGGTCAGGGGTTGGGCGTGGGTGTAGGCGGAGGGGCCGGAGTAGGGAAGGGCTCCGGTGGGCCGAAGGTGCGGGGCATCGGCGTCGCCGTGGGGCCATCCACCCCGGCGGTGGTGAAGCGCAGCACGAAGGGCCGCCGCCCCCAGCGATAGAATATGGCCTCCACCAGGTGGGCCTAGCTGTAGAGCACAGCTTTCTTTCTGACGGAAAAGCCGCTAGTCTGCTGTTCGAGTCAGCCGATGTGCTAAATACGGTTGTATCAAGAACAGGCCAGTAAACAACAGTAGGGCAATTAATGTCAAGGGCCATTCGCGCCTGAAATCACCCCAGTACGACCAATCTTCTGGAGTAAGATGAGCCGGTACATTGATTAGAAACATCTGAATGGGTATGGTGATGATGAGCAGTGTTATCAAGGCTGCGAGGTTGGTAATCCCAAATATGAGCGATGTTGTTCGCACAGCTCGGGTACGTACCAGAGTGAGAAAGTACAGTAGAAGGCTGGTCATTAGGAAGAGAGCCGTGGGCAAATACACTCCTATACCAGATTCAAAAAAGTCGTTAATGGTGCGTTGCCAATGACCGATTGGCGGTCGAATGGATGTCGTGTCCCACGGCGCGCCCCAGCCCTCGGTTAATCCCATAATCCATAGATAGCAAGCACACCAACTGAATATTAGTATACCAACTGCCAATACGTTGCTGATATGATGCCATATTGGAGATGAAAAGCGATTTTGCGATTGCATAGTTATCTTCTCCTATCAAGCGATTTTTTGCTTAACTTGTGGGAACAGAGTACCTTGGTTCTGAATCATGCCGGCATTTCCTTACCGCGATATGACCAACAGGTCTTCCGGTCCATAGACGTGGCGGGCGGTAAAGGCGACCCAGCGGCCGTCGGGGGAGACGAGCCCATCGGATGACCCTGAGCGGCCGCTGAAGAACCATTCGGTGTCCAGGCGTGGCTTGATACAGGCGTGGAATCCACAAGTGTCCTGCGTGAGTGATCCCTCGTCCGCCGTGTAAGGCGCACGCCGGCCGGTCTCGACGTCGTAGGCCCACAGGGGAGCATCGCCGCTGGCCCAGTTTGAAAAATGGCCGCAGGCAAGGCGCAGCGGGCCGGGGTCGCAGGTGTGGACGCGGTAGACCAGGGTGTGCTCGTCGGCCCAGCCCAGGGGGACGTAGACCTCGGTGTACACCTCTGCGTGGGCCTGGCAACTGCGCACCGCCCCGTCCAAGAGGCCCGGCTGGTTGACGATGCGCATCTCCACGCCCTGAGCAGCCTCGACCGCCGGGCGGTAGCGAAAGGCCAGCGGAAAGGCCATAACGCTCACCACGCAAGCGATGAGCAGGTAGAACCGCGCTCGCCTGAAGACTTGCCCCCGCTCGCGAGCCAAGAGCAGCGCCAGCGCAGCCAGCGCCAGGACGAGTCCGGCGATAGCGAAGACGAGATAGTGCGCCACGTGGCTCAGGAGAAGCGAGGCCAGGAAGACCGGGGCGTACAGACAGAGCAACAGGGTGTTGAACACTCCTTTCGGATTGGGGTTGATGCCTATGGCGAGCCGAACCAGCGCCGCCGGGATCCAGGTCAGGAAAGGCAGCGCCAACAGGCAGGCCAGCGCGGTGAGCCAGCGGATTGCGAGTCGTCGTTTCATTAGAAAATCTCCTCTCTGTCGCCGAAGGGCGACTTCGCAGTTGGTAACTATTGATGGTAGAGCGTTTCCCCTCCCTCGAAGGGAGAGGCCAGGGGAGGGTGGGACTTCTGTCTATCTGGACGAACCCCCGGCAGGCGTGAAAGCGAGCTCGCTGAACCAGAAACCGCCGCGCCCGTTGCTCAGCAACAAGCGCCTTCCATCGGGCGCCAGGGCAAACCAGGCATCCCAGCGCGGCCGGCTCAGGTCCAGCACCTCTCCGGTGGTGACGTTCATCGTCAGAATGCGTCGCCCGTGGAAAGGGAAAGCCTGTACGAACAGCCAGTTGCCATCCGGCGTCCACTGCGGAGCATCCACAGTACCGTTGGGAGCCAGGGTCCGTTGCTGCTCGATCTCGCCGTTTCGCCGCATCACCGTCAGAGTGGCAGGCTCATCCTCTCCATAGCCCCAGTACACGGCCGCCAGGCGCGAGCCGTCCGGGCTCCAGGCGATCTCACGAGGAGTCACCTCGACTTGCCTCCAATTCTCCCCATCCCGATCCTGCAGGCAGAGCGCTTCTCCGCAACTGTAGGCGATGCGTGTGCCTTCGGGCGCGGGGCGAATCAAACTTTCCACTTGCCCGTGACGGCGCGCCAGCAAGGTTTCCATTTCCATCTTCGGCAGGCCTGCAATCTGGCGCGGCGGGCTGCCGTCGTAGGGCGCCAGCCATAGATCTCCCTGCAATGGATACCATACACCCTCATCGTTCAGGCCGGGAAAGGTTGAACACTCCAGGCCTTCCACGAGGGCCCGCGGCTCCTGGCCATCTCGTGGGACGACGTACACCCCGAAACCGGGCAGAACATACTTGTTGAAGACGACGTAGCGGCCATCGGGCGACCAATTGTAGTTCCACACGTTCCGGGCGAGGAGGGCCGGTGGGCCGCCGTCCAGCTTCACCAGCCATAAGTCGCGTCGAATCCGATTGGCGGTGACGGTCTGGGCGGCCAGGAAGGCATCCCCCTGTGGCGACCAGACCAAACGTTGCCAGGGAAAACCGGCGGGTCCCCAGTTGGTGGGGTCTTTTGCATTTAGCCGATGTGACTGTGGATGGAGCGTAAGCCGCTGCGGCGTCCCCAGGCGCAGCGGCACCGTGGCGGTGACGAAGGGTGTGCCAACCATCTCCCGATGTTCCGTCCGCAGCCGGCCCAGGCCGTCGTAACGCCAATCCCCGCGGTAGAAGCCAAAGGAGTGGTCGGGCTGGTACAGCGGGATATAGTAGATGCGCTGGGAGCCGTCGGCATAGGTCATGCGGGTGGTGACCTGCACGTCAGCGAAGTAAGGCCGGGGAAGCGATACCTTTACGAATTCGTAGCCGGCCAGTGGCTGCAGCGGATGCAGCGGATCCAGCCCCGTTTGGCCGATCAGCCCGTCCAGGAAGGGGTGTAGATGGGCTGTGGGATCGCCGGCGATGACGAAGCGGTTGACGAAGGGCAAGCGGGGATCGTAGGCATAGCCACCAGCCCAAGCCCAGTAGATGCCGGCCGGGTCTGGCAGATAAGAGAAAGGCGGCACGAAGGTGAGCAGCCCCAGCGCCACCAGCAGATAGCCGATGGTTTTCCTGCGCCCCGGCTGGCGTCGCAGCCACAGCAGCGCCCCCATTGTGCCCAGCAGGCTCAGGCCCCACGCGCCCCAGCGCACGGGCTGCTCGCTCCCTGGCAGCGGCTGCGGGACGGCAACCACGACGGTCTGCGTGGTGGATTCGATTTCGCGGCCGTCGGCCAGGGTAAGTGTCAGGCGGGCGTGGTAGGTGCCGGGCCGCGTGTAGGTGTGGCGGGACTCAAAACGCCACGGCGGCTCTGCGGGCGAGCAGGGTTGGGTTTCTTCTGTACCATCGCCGAAGCGCCAGTAGAGCGATTGGCAGCTATCGGCTTCACCGGCTTGCCAGATATCACCGCTCAGGCGGGCAGCGAAGCCGGCCGTGAAGGGCGGCGCCCCGTGCAATGGCCAGGGGGAGAGGGACAGGTAGAGCCGTGCGGGAAGCGCCGTTGGCGTTGGCACCGGGGTAGGGGCCAACGTGGCCACCGGCGAGGGCGGTGCTGCTGGTGGTTGATTGGCCGGGGAGCCCGCTGGCAGTTTCGACGGGGTACAGCCGCTTAACAGCAAGGCCAGGATTCCTGCTGCCACTACTGCAACCATGAGCCTGTTTCGGAAGATGGATTTGCGTTGTTGTAACATGTAACACTCTCCTTTCACTTATTCATTCAGAAACAAGTTGACCCATCAGCCAATATGGACCTTCACACTGCTCAGGCAGCGGCTCACGCAGTTGCCGCTTCAAATTCGCCGTTAAGGGCACTTCACCGCCACCCATGCGTATCTCTTCCCCGACACGCGCTACGGCCTCACCTTTTCTGTCCAATATCTCGATAACGCCTTCATTGTTATTTAGAAAGTAGTCAGGTTGCCAGATAATAAGGTGACCTCTGTCATGCTCGCTCGCACTGACGCGCAAACAGCCATCTTTCACGATGAGCTGGCCCACCAACAGGGCTTCCATAAAGGTCGCGCTGCGCGTTCTTAACTGGGGGAAGTGAATCGTGGGGACGGGTGTCACGGCAAAGGGAATGTCGTCGCCGAGCGGCTCGTAAATTGTAATGACCTCGACGTGGTCAGGCAACCGGATGTTGGCCTCCCGCAATGTGGTGTCAAACAGGGAGCGGTCGGTCACGTATAGTTCAACCTGGTTCTCTTTGATGTTTATGCCCGAAGCCACGGAAAGCCCCAACTCATCGAGAAGCCAATGTGCCTCCCGCTGTACCGCTTTGAGTTCTTCATAGGTCGCTTCGGCGGTGCGCACTTCAATCAGGTCGACAAGGGGGGTGTCTTCAATGTACGGTTGTATCGTTTCCTCACCGTTGCGGGTGAAGGCCACCACAATGCGGTACTCTGGCTCGTGCTGAATCCACAATCCCGCAAAGGTGTCCGCTTCCAGCCGTTCCAGTTCCGCGCCCAGTGTGCCAATGGGATCCTGCAGCTTTAAGCGACGGATGGCTTCATCAACTGAAATACCTAAATCCTCCGCCATCGTTTCTGCATCGCGCCGCAAGGCATCACTCACTCCCACCGATGCAGCGGTTGGTTGGGTGGTAGGGGTGGAAGTTTGGAGTGAATTCTCCGCAGGGGCCGAACAACCGACCAGCAATATAACCAGTAAGATCAACCATCTAATGGGATTCAACATATCAACCTCCTATCATCATAGTTTGTGTGATCACGGCCCGGTGTTGAAACTATCAATCAGCCAGGGACCATGGGGAGTCTCCCGCACCAGCAGGGTGAACGGCCCAGGCGCCATGCCGTAAAAGCAATCTTCGGTCATCTCCAGATCCACCCTCACCTGAAACATTTGGCGTTCGGTCTCGGCCTCCATCTCTGTATACATAGGGCGGATGTCCACCACGTGGGCCCTGTGAACGCACTGCCACCCGGCCATGAAATATGCCAGTCCCTGGCATGCCCGCCTCTGCGTGGCCAGGCATGCCCAGGCGGTGAGGTGGTCGCCGGCATCAATGGCCTTCCAGAAGCGGTGGATGACCTGCTCCGGGCTCAGATCGGCACCAGGGAGGGGCAGGGGCGGCGTGGGGGTGGGAACGGGCTCCGGCGTCGGCGGGGGAAGCTCGGCTACCGTGGCGCGATCGGTCAGCGTGGCCAGCCAGACGTCGCGCGAGGTCAGCTCCCCCTGCGGGCCGTCCCAGCGGCTCAGGGCCAGCGTGCGCCCGTCGGGAGACCAGGAGGCGTCGTGCAGGTACGTTTCCAGCAGTTGGCGTTGCCCTGAGCCGTCGGCCTCCAGCAGGAGCAACCGCGTGGGGCGTGGCATTTGCTGGTGGTAGGCATCCGTGGCCACCAGCAGCATCCTGCTGTCGGGCGACCAGGCCAGCGAGGCGACGTACCCGCTCTCCTCCAAGCGGGGCAGCAGGACGATCTGGTTACCGCCGTCCCGATCGGCGACCATCAACTGATCGGTCCAATGGTTGCCCGTGGTGTAAGCCAACCGCTGGCTGTCGGGCGACCACCAGACCCGGGCGCCGGAGCCGCCGCCCTGGGACAACAGCCGCGGGTTGGAACCGTCCGCTTCGGCCAGGTAGACGTCCTGCCCTTTGGGGTAGGCCAGGCGAGTGCCGTCAGGGGAGAGACGCGCATCCTCAGGCGAGTTGGTGGGCATCTCCCCTGTCAGGTTGGACAGCGTCCCTTTCCTCGGGTCGAACAGGCGCAGGGGAGTGTAGGTGCCGCTCTCGCTGACCACCAGGCGCCCATCGTCCAACTGGTGTACGGTCAGTCCGCCTATCGGCCCTAGCAGGCGGCGCGGTGCGCCGCCCCTGACATCTACTGCCCACAGCTTTAGGTTAGAGTAGAGCGGCCGATGCAGGAAGAAGACCGTTTGCCCATCGGCGCTGAGGAATGGCGAGTGGCCCTGGGCGAGCCGTCGCGCGTCGCTGCCGTCGGCGCGCATCCACCACACCTCAAATTCGGGCCATCCGGGCCAGCGGCCATAGAGCAAGGGTGGCTCCGTCGCTACGATGTACACCAGCGACTCCCCATCGGGCGCCCAGTCGCCGAACCCGGCCAGACCGGACGTCGTCAGCGGACGCAGCCCCGTGAGGGCGGCCTCTTCTGCGGAGGCTGGCGTGGGAAGTAGCGTAGTTGCGGGAATGGCTGTGGGTGCCTCGGTGAGCGGCGCGCAGGCGGCCAGCAGCATCAACAGGCTCAGCAGCCAGACCTGGCGTTTCATCATATCCATTCCTCATCCTCAGCGGCGCGGCCCCACAACATAGCGATAATGCCGTCCCTCCCGTTAGATGTGCAGAGAGTGGCCTCCCTTTTCCCAAGCCAGCAAACCATGATGTCCCCGTTCTTTGGGTGCTGCTCGTGATGGCTTGTTTCAGTCGGGGTGGGGGGCGGGGGAGGGCTGCTAAGCCCGGGTGTGGCTGTTGGCGCCGGCGGACAGGTGCCTTCGGGCGACTTCACTCCGGTGGCGATGGCCAGCAGGTTCTCCAGGGAGAGAGCCTGTACCGGCGCCCGCAGCTCCAAGCCCACGTCGTCGCATTTCCAGTCCAGCACCCACCAGTCAAAGCGTTGAATAGCGTACCCAGCGGTTTGCCCTACCGTCACGAGACGGGCCTCCGGGGCATAGCGCGCCTGGCCCCAGCCGGCGCTGGCGTAGCGCCCCGTCGTGACCATCTGGGTCAGCTCCAGCCAGGCGTCCTCCGGCAGGCGATAGGACTGGTACACATCTATCCAACTGCGTTCCGCATGGGTCCTGATCTCGACCTGCACCACGTCTAGCGCCGCGCCAGCCGGCAACTGATCGGGCCGGTAGAGGGGAAAGTCGAGCGCTGCCTGGGCCGTTTCCAACGAGGCGAAGGTCTGGCGCGTGGGGGACTCCCATGCGCCGAACAGGCGGCGAGCATCCCCCTCGCCGGGCACCGTCTGGGTGATGGCGGCGGTGACGTAGCCGGGGGCGGCAACCCAGACCCGCAGGCAAATCTGGCCGTCGTCCTGGCGCATATAGTCATCCCATGCTCCCGACCAGGTGCCGTCAGTGGTATCCTGCAGGGGGCCGGCGGAGGCCGTGTTGGACGAGACGACCTCCCGGAAGCCCCACAGTGGGCCGGGGGGCACCTGGCCGGTGACGTCGGTCACCCGCAGGCGCCAGCCGTCCCGGTCGGCCTCCAACTCGGCCACTAGCCGCTGCGTGGGATTGGGCAGGGTCACTCGCAAAGGGATTGGCCCCGTCTCCAGATGCAGCCACAGGTTGTCCGGCCCCTCAAGATGACCAGGATGCGGACAGCTGAAGCGCGTCTCCGCCCACAGGACGTACGAATGACCAGTCGCCTGTTCCACAGGTGGCACCTGGAAGGTAAGCGTCTCGGTGACCATCCGGCCCGGGGCCAGTTCGCGCAGGTAGGGAAAGCCCGGGAGGATCATGGGCGGCCATGGCCAGGGGGCTGGCTCGTGCCCCTGCTCATCCAGCAATACCAGTTGCCCAAGGTGCTCACCTTCACCGCCGACGAAGACTGTCTCCTGGCCGTCGTTTCGCAAGGAGACCTTGGCCTGCCCGCCCTCGCCAGCCAGGTAAGTGTTTTTGGGCAGACGGACCTGGAAGGACAGCCCATCACGCTGTGTGCTGGCGCTGGCCGGCTGACCCGTCTGAACGGTGGCCGGGCCGGCGGTGGGGAAGGGAGAGGCGGTAGCCCGGGCGACGATGGTCGCCTGGAGGGCCGCCTCCTGGGTGGCGTAGGCCGGGGGTGGTGTGACGGGTGTTGACGTGACTGCAGGAATGGCCGTGGGCGCTTCGGTAGGCGGCACGGAGGAAGTCGCTGCCGGGCCGGCAACTGGCACCGGGGTCGGCGGCACACAGGCCGTAGCCAGCAGCGCGATCAGAAGAAGAGCAAATAGGTTGAACCAGGAATGCCTCATTCTTTGACCTCCTCTTACTCTCTCATTAGATTAGACGTAGCCACCCCCAGCAATGTTCCCCGATCTCCCTTCGATTATACCCCTTTTGCCGTCCCGATGCAAACGAGAATGCCCGGCACGGAGAGACCCACGCCGGGCATTCTCGTCCCTGATCGTTACGGCACGCGGAAGTGGAAGACCCACGGCCCGGCCAGCCGTGTCTGCTCCCCCGGTTGCGCCAGATCGAATCCTACCAGTTCTGTCACCGTCAGGGTCCATTCGCCTCGTTGATCGTAGAGGGGTCGGACCTCATTCCTGGCCGCTTCTCTCAATCGGTAGCCTCCCAGGAGCTCACCGCGTCGTTCAGTGCGTAGAAGGTTGGGCAATTCGCTCCGCAGGCGTACGATGGGTCCCTGTAGCCGTTGCGGTCGTGAACGGTGATGTGGTCG
>JAUWOY010000063.1 GCA_030611885.1 Chloroflexota bacterium
CCCCCCCCCCCCCCCCCCCCCCCCGGATCTGGCGATCCGGCGGGAGCAGGGGGGTAGCTACCCGCCGGCGGAACAGCAAAGGCAAAAGGATGAGGATCGCCGAAGCCAGCAGGGCCAGGATCAGAAGAGCTACCAGCACGAAGTAGCCGCTTCCGCCGAAGGGTTGCCAGATCTTGCCGAAGGTCTGAAGGATCTCTGGCGTCTGGCTCCATTTGAAGAAGTGGAAGAAGAAGGGACGGTCATCGCTGGTGGGAGAGACATCGTAGGAGTAGTCGGCGTAGAAGCGGGCTCGGTCGCCGAACAGGAGGGACTGGAAGGCTCGGTAGTAGAGAGGCTCTGGGTAGACGTTGTAGCGGTTGGCCTCGGCCTCTTGGATGCCTGGATAGTACACCAGGTCGAATTGCCGCTGCTGACAAAAACCTTTCACCGCCTCGATCTCCCCGGCCGTAAACTCCCCGTTTTTTACCAGCAGCAGCAGGGTTGACCAACTGCGGATAGCTACCAGACGCAGCTCTGGTTGAGAAATCCCCGCCTTCTCCAAAGCCGTCACCGCCAGGGCCCCGGCCCGCAGGCTCTCGCTGGGCGGCGTTTGCAGCCAGCGGCTCACTACCAGCAGGCCGCCCTCGCTCAGGTGAGCTACGTAGTCAGCAAAAGCCTCCACGGTGTAGAAATAGTTCTCCGAGAGGCTGTAAGCCCCGGAGGTCACGGGCCTGTAGGTGTCAGCTAACGACACCTGGACGATGTCGAATATCTCCCCCACGTGGCGCACGTAGCTGCGCCCATTTTCCACTACTACCGTCACCCTCTCGTTCCAATAGGGGTCTCGGAAGGCATCTCTGGCGACTTCGATCACCAATGGATTGCTCTCCACGGCCACCACTGACGAGGCCCCTTGGTGTAAAGCCGCCAGGACATCGAGGCCGCCTTTAGGCTCAATGATCAGAGCTTTCGCCTGGGGCCGAAGGCGGTAGGGCAAGGAGACAGGCAGGTAATCAACGAAATCCAGATTTTCGGGGCTGGTTATGGGGGAGAGGTTATCGCCGTCGGTGAAGAGGCCCAACTGAACTGGCAGAGGGTCGGGATAGGCCAGGCTCAGGCCCGGCGCCGATCTTACTCCCTGGCTCTCGATCACATTAACCCGGGAGAAGGCGTTCCAGCGGCTGAAGATGACCTCAGCTTCGGGATAGAGCAGAGCCTGGCTGAGACCTTTGTAGGGGGAGAGGCGAATCTCCAGAAAAGATGGGGGACGGATGGTGAGGAAGAGAAGGGCCAGGGCGATTGCGCTGGATATTAGAGATTGGAGATTGGATATTGGAGGTTGGAGGTTGGAGGCCTGTCCTGAGCTTGGCCGAAGGGTTGGAAATCTAGCCCCACAATCCAATTTCCAACCTCTAACTTCTAACTTCCAACTTCCAACAGAGAATGCGATGGCCGCCAGTGCCCCCAGCAGCGCGCTGAGCATCACCGTCCCCGCCCCGCCCAGGAGGGGCAGGGCCACCACCGCAGCCAGGCAGCCCAGGGCTGAGCCGGCCAGGTTAAAGGAATAGATCTTGCCCGCTAACTCAGGCCGCGCCGCCAGCAGGACGCCTATGGCCAGGCCGCTGAAGAAGAAAGGCAGCGCCAGGAACAGATAGTAGATAGCCAAGAAGAGGATCTGCTCTCGGTCCCAGGCGATACGATAGGAGTCGAAGGGGATGTAGTTGATGTTCAGATAGCTGACCAGGATGCCAACAGTCAGAAGCAACGAGAGGTTAGCGAGGAGTCTGGTTGGATTTTTCTTGACCAGCTTGGGGAAAAGGGAGAGGAAGGAGCCACTGGCTCCGAAGCCCAGGAGGGCGATGCTGACCGCCATGAAAGCGAAGTGATACCATTGGGCCAGGGAGAAAATTCGCGTGAGGGTGATCTCCAGGCACAAGCCGGCCATGGAAAGCAAAAAAACGCCTAAGTTGGTCAGGTGGTCGTTGGTCAGGTGGTCATTGGTCATTGGTCAACTGCCACTTGAAATTGGGGATCCAAGGTCAGCATCAACTCCAGGCCCCTGTCCAGATCAACCCTGGGGCTGTAACCCAGCTTCTGTCGAGCCAGACCGATGTCGGCCACCAGCCGGGAGACGCCGCCGTTGTCGGCCTGGCTGTAAAGGGGGCTGACCTCGCGGCCGGTGGCGCGTGCTACTTTCTCCACCAACTGGTTGATGCTTACCTCCTGGCCGCTCCCCACGTTGATGATGCGGCGATCCACGTCGGAGGCCGTGGCCGCGGCGAACAGGGCGTCCACCACGTCGTCAATGTAGACGAAGTCCCTGGTCTGGTTTCCGTCGCCAAAGACGATCAGCGAGCCGCCGCCCAGGGCTTGTTTGAGGAACTGGGGGATGACCGGAGCGTGGGAAGCAGGCACGAATTGCCCTGGCCCATAAGCGTTGAATATCCTGAGCGCAACGGTCTCTATGCCGCAAAGGACGCCGATGGTGAATACGTAGTGCTCTGCTGCTATCTTGCTCACCGCGTAGGGCGAGCGAGGGTTGGGGATGGTTTTCTCGCTGACGGGCTGCCTGCGCTGTTCACCGTAAATGGCTCCTGAGGAGGCTAAGACCACCCTTTTCACCCCCGCGTCCCGCACGGCCTCCATAATGGCCACCGTACCGCCCACGTTCACGTCGTTATAGTCGCGGGGATACAGAATGGACTCCGGAACGGACACCCGTGCCGCCAGGTGGTAGACACAGTCTACGTGCTGCAGCAGCGTCCAGAGCTTGGGGACATCTTTTACGTCGCCGCGGGTGAACAGCACCTGGGAATCGAGGCGCGCGGGATCGCCGGCACTGAGGTCATCCAGGGCACGCACGTGATGCCCTTCCCTGACCAAACGATTTGCCAGGGCAGAGCCGATGAAACCAGCCCCGCCAGTGATAAGACATCGCACCTCTCAACCTTTCATGAGCCATTTTTGAACTTTGAACTTTGAGCTTTGAGCTTCAAAATTCTGTCGCCCCGGTGAACTCGAATTCGGCCAGCTTCAGGGCCGGGGTGCGGGTGCCGCCGAACCAGTTCTGTTGCAACCTGGTCTCGCGGCTAACTGCCTCCACGTTGGCCAGCGCCTCCAAATAGCTCTGGGTGAAGCGGAGGTTCTTGATGGGGTAAGCGATCTCGCCCTTCTCGACCAGGAAAGTTCCATCGCGGGTCATGCCGGTGACGATGGCCAGTTTGGGATGAACGGGGCGAGTGTAGTGGAAGCGAGTCACCCAGAGGCCCCGCTCCATCGAGGCCAGCATCTCCTCTTTGCTCGCCTCACCAGGCGCCATGAAGGTATGGGCGGGAATGGGGCCGAAGGTATTGGGTGAAGGCAGTCCGTGCCCGGTGGAAGCCTTCCCCTCTTTGCCAGCGGTGTAGGAATCGTACACCACAGCCTCAGCCACGCCTTCTTTTATCAGATCAACTCGCTGCCTCGGCACACCCTCGAAGTCGAAAGGCATGGGCAGGCCCGTGGGATCGAGGCCGTCATCCCAGATAGAGATGGCCTCGTTCATGATCTTTTTCCCGAAGTTACCAATCATGAAGCTGCGCCCCTCCTGCACGGACAAAGCGCCGAAGCCCAGGTAGGAAAACATGCTCATAAAGTCAGCTACGGCGTACTCTTCCAATACGACCGGGTAACGGCCCGGCGGCAGATCTCTGGGGTTGCGACTGCGGAGAGCCTTCTCCACTGCCTCGCGGCCCATCGCCTCGGTGTTGATGTCCCCCACTTTCCAGGCGGTGGCCTCGGCAAAGCCAGAGCTGTCGTCGCTCATGATGACGGTATTGATGTCGGCCGAGGTAGTGGCATGGTAAGCGAAGACGCCCAGGGAGTTGGCCACCACCAACTCGCCAGCGCCAGTGGTGAAGGCCCCCGAAGCGATCAGCCCGTTGTCCACAGCCTGTCGGCAGATCACCCCCACGGCCCTGGCCCGCGCCTCAGGGCCAAAAGCAGCCGTGGCCTCGTCGAAGGCCTCGATCTCGGCGATAGGCGCCGGACCGGGCAGCGATGTGAAGTCGGGGTTCTCAGGCTGGAGACTGGCTATGGTCACGGCCCTCTCCACCACCCTTTCCAAAGCCTCCTGGCTCAGGTCGTTGATGGAAGCCACACCGATCTTCTTGCCTACCACGGTTCGCACTCTGAGCCCCACGTCTCGCTCGGCCACATTCTGGTGGATATAGGAATTTGCAAAGCGCGTCAGCCCGCTGTCCTCGCTCATGATGATCACTTCCGTCTGCTCGGCAGTGGACAGAGACAGGACTCGCTCCGCGATCTCGCGCATCTTCTTTCTACCTAGCATTGTTACTCCTTTCTCGTTAGTCAGGTGGTCGGGTGGTCGGATGGTCCTTGGTCTGGTCTCTCAATCTTCGAATTTCAGCTTCCAGTCCCTCCCAAATCATGTAATCCCTTTCCACCTGGTGTGACCACTTGTTTGGGATTTCATCACCCTCCCAGGCTTCGGTGAACTCTGCGAAGGTCATCCTGTACTTCAGCTCGAAATCGCCGATCTCACGCTCGCACTCCCGAAGCCGTCTAGCTAAGTCGGCAGAGACTAATTTGAGCTTTGAACTTTGAGCTTTGGCTTTCACCTCATCACTCCCACCTGCACGTTGCGGAAGCGAGCGGGCGCCGTACCGTGGCCCACGTGGGCGGTCTGGGAGGGCTGGCCCTTGCCACAGTTGGGCGTGCCCCACACGTTCCAGTGCTTCTGGTTGCAGATGGCATCGCACCCGGCCCAGAATTGCGGAGTGATGCCGGTGTAGGTGGCGTTCTTGTACAGTTGCCCCAGCTTGCCGTTTTTGATCTGGTAGGCTATCTCGGTGCCGAACTGGAAGTTGAGGCGCTTGTCGTCAATGCTCCAGCTCTTGTTCATCTCCATGTAGATCCCGTCGTCGGTGTCGGCGATGAGGTCGTCGAAGTCCCATTCCCCTGGCTCCAGATTGATGTTGGTCATGCGGATGATGGGGATGCGATTCCAACCATCGGCCCGCATGCAGCCATTGCTTTCCTGCCCGATCATCGCCGCTGTCTCCCGCGAGGTGAGGTAGCCGACGAACATGCCATCCTGCACGATGGGCACTCGCTGGGCAGGCACCCCCTCATCGTCGTAACCAAAGGTGCCCAAGCCGCCTGGGATAGTGCCGTCGGCGGTGATGTTGACGATCTCCGAGCCGTAGCGGAATGTCCCCAGCTTCTCCGTCGTCAGGAAGCTGGTGCCAGCATAGCTGGCCTCGGTGCCGAAGACACGATCCAGCTCGATGGGATGGCCACAGGACTCGTGCACCTGCAGGGCCAACTGGGTAGCTCCCAGGATGATAGTGGTAGCCAGGCTCGGACACTGGGGAGCCGTGAGTAGCGCCACCGCCTCCTCGCCCACTTGCTGAGCATTGCCCACCAGGTCCATCCCCTCGATGAGCTCATAGCCAGCCGTTCCCTGGTGGCGGCCGAAGGAGTTGGGATAGCTCCTCTTCTGGACCTCGCCCTCGCCGACAGCCGTAGCCTCCAGGCCACCCCCGCTCTCGATGATCTCCTGCTCGATGAAAGAGCCTTCGGAGCTGGCGAAAACCTTGCGCTCGCGCACAAACCGGAGGTTGGACTGAGCCACCACCACCTCCTTGGCCAGCCTCATATCAGCATCGGCGGCCATGAGCAGCTCGATTTTCTTTTCCATGGACACCTGAAAGGGGTCAATCTCCACTGGCGTGCGGTAGGTGTCCGAGTAGACGATGGGCGGGCCAATTCCAACTTCCAATTTGGTTTTGACCAGCGCGCTGGCCCTGGCTATCTCAACAGCCAGGGCAGTGACCCGCTCAACCTCTTCCAGTGAAAGAAGAGAACTGGAGGCAAAGCCCCAGGCTCCGTTGAGAATGACCCGCACCCCAAAGCCCTGGTTCTCGTCCTGGGAGAGGCCTTCCACCTTCCCGTTCTTGACCACGATGCCTTGGTTCTCCCGGCGCACGATCCGGACGTCGGCGTAAGTAGCGCCTTTAATCTCAGCTACGTTCAAAGCCCGATCAGTGAGTTCTCGCAATGCAGTCCTCCTTTGATTGAATGATAGTTTGTGGGTAGAACACCTGCTGGGGTGTATGTCCCATGACTCCGACAAATGTCCAGCCGATGATAGCACAGCCGCAACCCAACTTCTGGCGTGTCATTGTAAGGAAGCGGAGCGACGAAGCAATCTCCAACCCGCGACGGAGGGAATTGCGTGCAACCTGCGATTGCCTTTCCCTGCGGTCGCTACTAAGAAACGGGTAGTGTTCAAACCGAACGCATGTACTATGGGTTTGGATTGGACACTTTTCTCCGATGAACTAATTATACCCGACTCCTCGAATCTGCGCAAGGAATGAATGCGATGACTTGACGAATCAGGGCCTTAGTGCTATGCTTGAGCTTGCGCCATTGATGGCCAGCACCCTGAACTTGTCGGAGGTGACCAAATGCCTGATTGGCAGAACGTGTTGAATAACGATCCCATCCCCTGGCTGCTGGAGCCCGACTCTGAGAACCCCAGCGTGCGCTACTTCGCCCTGCGGGATTTGCTGGATCGCCCGGAGGATGATCCTGAAGTTGAAGCGGCCAGGGCGGCCATCATGACCACGGGGCCGGTGCCGGCCATTCTGGACGCCCAGTACCCCGACGGCTACTGGGTCAAGCCCGGCGGCGGCTATTCGCCCAAGTATCGGAGCACCGTCTGGCAGATCATCTTCCTGGCCGAGCTGGGAGCTGATCCTGCCGACGAGCGAGTGCGGCGGGGCTGCGAGTACCTCTTGAGCCACTCTATCGCCGCTAACGGCGCATTCTCAGCCTACCAAAAGCCAGTGCCCAGCGGCTCCATCCCCTGCTTGAACGGCAACCTGCTGTACGCTCTGCAGCGCCTGGGCTACGCCGACGATCCGCGCGTGCAGGCGGCCCTTGAGTGGCTGGTGCGGGCCATCACCGGTGAGGGTGACTTCCGCTACCTCAAGTCAGGCACCTGTGGGCCGTGCTTTGCCTGCAGCGCCAACGAAGGGCAGCCCTGCGCCTGGGGCGCTAACAAAGCTATGAAGGCGCTGATTGCGGTTCCACCGGAGCGGCGCGGGGCCCTGGCCGTGCAGCGCGCCCTCAAGGTCGGCGCCGAGTTCCTGCTCAGCCGCGACCCGGCCGTGGCCGACTATCCTTACACCCAGCGGGTTAGCTCGACCTGGTTCAAGTTCGGCTTCCCGCTGACCTACTGGAGCGACGTTCTGGAGACCACGGCGGTGCTGGTGGAACTGGGCTACGGCAGCGATCCACGGCTGACCAATGCCTTCCAGCTCATCCTGAGCAAGCAGGACGCTCAAGGACGCTGGAAGCTGGAGAACTCGCTCGGCGGCAAAATGTGGGCCGACATTGAGGAGAAGGGAAAGCCCAGCAAGTGGGTCACCTTGCGCGCCTTGCGAGTTCTTAAGAAAACATACGGGAGGAATGAGCTATGACAACAACAGAGGAATCTCCTCGCCTGACTGAAGCCACTGTTCAGGAAATCCAACTGGAACTGATCCGCCGCCACCAACACAACTGCTTCGAGGGCGAGGAGGTGGCAGAGGATCTGATGGCCCATCGGGAGTGGTGGGAAGCTGTCCTGATGGATACCAGCGCTGGTCTGGTCAAGCTGCGCGATCTGGCGGATAACTTCTGGAACGTGGACACCCTGTACATCCTGGCGACCGACGAACGCAGCGCCAGGCGGCTGGCTAGACTGGGCGAGAGGTGGCTAGCCGACACGGTCTCCGTCTACGAGGAAGAGGAGACAAATCGGGAGCTGGGCGGCGGCATCGAGCAACAGCGGTTGGTCACGATGTGGTGGGATTAGCTGCGGAGAGTGAGAAGTCGAGATGTACAATGACAGACATCCTTAAAACCGCAGCCTATGGCGGTGCGGGCTGGTCGCCACGCACAGTCTCCTTGCGCCAGGAGATTGGAGGGGTCTGGGGGGCGTGCGGCGTGGCGACGGAGTGGTCGCCGCTCAAGGCGGTGCTGCTCCACCGGCCCGGTCCGGAGCTGGAAGAAGTGGCCGACCCGGACGCGGCTCAAATGCTCGCCCCGCTGGATGCCAGCCGGGCGCGGCAGCAGCACGACGCCCTGGCTCAGGCCTATCGGGACGCCGGCGTCACCGTACACTACGTCGAGCCGGCCGAGATGCCGCCTCCCAACCTGATTTTTGTGGCCGACCTGATGTTCATAACGCCGGAAGGGGCCATCGTGGGGCGACCGGCATCCACCGTGCGGGCTGGTGAGGAGCGATTCGTCGCCCGGCGGCTGGCCGACCTGGGGGTGCCCATCCTGCGCAGCGTGCGCGGGCGGGGAACCTTCGAGGGGGCGGACGCGCTCTGGATTGATCCGCAGACTGCTTTGGTGGCGACGGGGATGCGGACCAATGCCGAGGGTGCGGCGCAGGTGGCGGGCCTGCTGCGGGAGATGGGCGTCGAGGTGATCCAGGCCGGGCTTCCCTACGGGGCGATGCACCTGATGGGGACGCTGCGCTTCGCCGACCGGGACCTGGCCATCGCCTGGCCGGGGCGCGTGCCCTACGCCGTCGTGGCTGCGCTGCGAGCACGCGGCTACACCGTCCTCTTCATACCGGACGAGGGGGAGGCCAAACGCGGGATGTCGCTCAACTTTGTAACGCTGGGTCCCCGGCGGATCCTGATGGCGGCCGGCAATCCCATCACCCAGGCGTTCTACGAGGATGTTGGCATCGCCTGCCAGGTGGTCGAGGTGGACGAGATCCTCAAGGCAGCCGGCGGCATCGGCTGCGCCACCGGCATTGTGGAGCGAGAGACGATAGTGAATCTGAGTGGGAGGGAGCGTTCAAGATGACCCAGGGTAATGACTGCATTTCCCCCGAATCGCTGCTGGCCCTGCTCAAAGAGCGGCGCAGCATCCGCCGCTACCGGCCGGACCCGGTGCCGGACGAGATGGTCGAACAACTGCTGGAGGCCGGCCGCTGGATGAAAAAGCTGCCACCGATTTGCGTGAACACGGCTTTCGCCTACGAAGACCTGGAGACGTGGCGTGCGGTCGCGCTGCATCAAGCTCCTGGCGACATCTACAACCGCAATTCCAATCCCACCACAAGCCTGTTCGAAGAGAAGGTGGCAGCAGGCATCCCAGAAGGGTTGATCCGCTATGCCGTCGGCATCGAGGATGTGGATGACCTCAAGGCCGATCTAACCCAAGCGCTGGCCAGCCTCTAAATTTGGAGACAAGTTTAGTAGCGCTTAACGTGACTACTCAGGCATATCCGGAGAACGCGGGAACACGGAAGCATGGAGGACATGGAAGCACGGAATCACGGAAGTTCCGTGACTCCGTACCTTCCGTGATTCCGTGTTCCAAACTCTAACGGAGATTGCTTCGCACAAACCGCTCGCAATGACAACAGAAAGCCTACTTGCTCCTAATTGAAATGGGTGTGTTTCAAATGAGTTAGACACGACTTCCGAAGTCTAACCTCAACCGAAATGAAATGCACCCAAATAATAAAGGGCCAGCACCTCAGTTCTGCTGATCTTCTCTTGTTGCTTTTCAGGCGGCCCTCTGCTCCTGGTCGGCATTGGGGGTGCAGTCATTTGACTTTTTCTATGACAGGCATTATTATCCGTATAGTGTGCGTATACACCTGTGGGGAGGTTGCAAAATGCAAAAGAAACTGACCATTACGATTGATGAACAAGTCTATGAAGGACTACACGCGGTCATAGGTCGTCGCCGTATTAGCCGTTTTATCGAGGACCTGGTGCGCCCGTACGTGATTCATCAAGGGTTGGAAGCTGCTTACAAGCAGATGGCCCAGGACGAGGAGCGTGAAGCGGAAGCATTGGAATGGGCAGAAGCCACGATAGGAGACGTTAGCGATGAAGCGCGGTGAGGTGTGGTGGGTGAATGTTGATTTCGAACCCCTCGGTCGGCGGTTGCGAGTTGGCCGAGGTGTCTCTATTTTGACCGCCGCTCAGCAGGCCGGGGTGGGCCTGGTTTCTATCTGCGGGGGTAAGGGCACCTGCAGCCGCTGCAAGGTGCGGGTTCTCGAAGGCCAGCTCTCACCGCTGAGCGAAACAGAAGGGAAGAAGCTCAGCCCAGATGAGGTCGCCAGGGGCTATCGCCTGGCCTGCCAGGCCGAGGTGCTGAGCGATCTCAAGCTCCACATCCCCCCCCAATCGCTGACCGCCGCCCAGCGCACCCAGGTGGAAGGGCGAGAGTTGACGGTGCCCATCGTCCCCGTGGTGGTGGGCCGCGACGTTCGGCTCCCCCCACCCACGCGGGAGGACATTCGCTCCGACCTGGATCGAATGAGACATCATCTGGCGGAGACGCTGGGCCTGAGCGATTTGATCGTGGATTTCGCCCTGCTGCGCCAACTGCCTACCCGTTTGAGGGAGGAGGTATGGGCAGGCACCGTTGGCCTGCGGGGCCAGGAGGTGGTCAGCTTCGGCCCGCTGGGGCGCGAGCTCCTCGGTTTGGCCGTTGACGTGGGGACGACCAAGCTGGCTGGCTATCTGGTGGAGCTGGAGACGGGGCGAACTCTGGCTGCGGCAGGGGCCATGAATCCCCAGATCGCCTACGGCGAGGACGTGATGGCCCGCATCGCCTACGCCATGGAAGGGGGGGAGCAAGCGGTTGCCTTGCGCGAAGCGGTCGTCGGCGCAGTGAACGACCTGGCCCGCGACCTCTGCACCCAGAGCGACCATCTTCCCGAGGAGATCGTGGAGGCCGTGGTGGTAGGCAACACCGCCATGCATCACCTCTTCCTCGGCCTGCCGGTGAGACAACTGGGCCTGGCACCTTATCTGGCGGCGGTCAGTGAGGCTTTGGATTTGAAAGCGCGGGAGGTGGGGCTGGAGATCGCCCCCGGCGGCTACGTCCACCTGCTTCCCAATATCGCCGGCTTCGTCGGGGCCGACCACGTGGCCATGATTCTCTCCACTGAGATCAGCGAGGCCGAGGGAACGGTGCTGGGCCTGGACATCGGCACCAACACCGAGGTGGTTCTGAGAGCCAACGGCCGCCTCATTGCCTGCTCCACCGCCTCAGGCCCGGCCTTCGAGGGGGCGCACATCAGGGATGGCATGCGGGCCGCCGAGGGGGCTATCGAGCGATTGCGCATCGCGGACTCTGGGGTGGAATACCAGACCATCAGCGACGCGCCACCCGTGGGGCTGTGCGGCTCAGGCGTTTTGGATGCGGTAGCCCAACTGCGCCAGTGGGGAGTGGTGGACGAGCGGGGAAACATGGGCGATCACCCTGGCGTGCGGCGCACGGATCACGGCCCGGAGTTCGTCCTGGTGGCAGCCGGTGAGGAGGGGAGTGGCCGGGAGATCGTCATCACTCGGGGCGACGTGGGCGAGATTCAACTGGCGAAGGGAGCCATTCGAGCGGGGATCAACATCCTCCTGGACGAAGCCGTCCTATCCGAGCAGGCCATTGACCAGGTGGTCATCGCGGGGGCCTTCGGCACCTACATTGACGTATCCAGCGCCATCGCCATTGGCATGTTTCCGCCCTTGCCTCTGGATCGTTTCAACCAGGTGGGCAACGCGGCGGGCATGGGGGCCAAGCTGGCTCTCGTCTCCGGGGAGCAGCGGGCTAAGGCCGCCGAGATCGCTCGCCAGGTCGAGTACATCGAGCTGACTAACGACAAGCGTTTCGTTGATGAGTTTGCCAAGGCGATGTACCTCAAATGAGGGTAACGAGTCAACGAGTAATGAGTCAATGGGGGATGCGTCGAGAGGGGTTCGTAGTAACGACTTCAGTCGCTTTGGCTCCATTGTGAACGACTGAAGTCGTCACTACGAAAAAACGCCGGCGTTCAGTTATGTAGGTGGCAGGTGTCGTTGATCAGTACCGCGGTGAAGATCCCATCCCTGTATTCGAAGACGTTGAGGCAGGCGTTGTCCTGCTGGATGCGCCAGAAGTGGGAATTGTCCAGGCCCAGCATGGCGCAAACCAGCACCTTGTTCACCACCTGATGGGCCACCAGTAAAATAACCCGACCATCGTGGCGGGCGGCGACTTCTTTCAGAGCGGCCATGCCTCGGAGGCGCACCTGGCGCAGGCTCTCGCCGTGGGGGAATTTGACGCGGTGGGGTGTCTCCAGCCAGCGAGGATAGAGATCGGGATGGGCCTGGGCGACCTCGTCATGTGACAGTCCTTGCCAGTCGCCGTAGTTGATGTCAATGATGCCCGGCAGCAGTTGCACCGGCAGGCCGAGTTGCTGAGCTGTTGGCCGGGCCGTCTCCACCGCTCGCTGCAAGGGGCTGGAGTAGACGGCGACAATGGGGCGGTCGGCGAGCCGCTTTGCCAGGGCATGAGCTTGAGCCAGCCCTGCATCATCCAGCGACAGGTCAACCCGGCCCCGGAAGCGCTCGCCGCCCCCAGCTCCGACGTTCCACTCCGTTTGGCCATGCCGCACTAAAATGATTCGGGTCATAACGAGAAGATCGAGTTTTTCAACCTCAAGGTGCCCATCGCCAACCTGCAAGCGATGATTTGTTCGCGCACTAGCTCCCTTGCAAAACGTGGACGACCGCCTGAATCGCCCAGGGTCCGTACATTACCAAAAGAGCTAATCGGAACTATAGTTCTTGAAGAGCAAAGGTAGATAGCTCGTCCAGCACTGCGTATATACAACGGTTACGGGAATTATTAGCGGGCTGTGCTCGTAATTGGTCATTGTACTGATAGCGGTGATCCCCGTGGTATAAACTCCATAACCTTGCAAGGAGCTTTTGTCTATAGAGACCATTGCCGAAGATGGTGTGTAGCCCTCAGGGTCGCTAACGGAGAGCCAGTCATCTATCGCCGTAGCGCTCCACGTAGCATAGTTTGTATTCGGATTGGTGATCTTCCGCCACTGGGGAACACCGTGGTCACAGACGCGGCCGAAGTCGAGGGTGTTATCGGGTTTTACCTCAAGGTAGTGGGTTGTTGTCAGTACGGCAGCGGCTGCGTCAATGCGTCCGTAACCGAAGTAGTCATCTCTACCCGGCTCGCCCAAATCCACAGCCGTGGACTCGATGATGCCCTCCACCTGGTCGTGTGTCAAGTGGGGGTTAACCGACCAGATCAGTGCTGCCAATCCCGATACCTGGGCAGCGGCCGCATAAGTGCCGTTGATGGGAGCGGCTGGCTCCATTCCAGGAAAGATACAGACACCCCAGATACCGCGTCCAGGCGCAGCGACGTCCACCTTGTTATTGTAGGTGGACCAATCAGGGCGTTCATCGTAACGGTCAGTGGCAGCGACGGAAACAACGTGATCGAGGGCTGCTGGATACTGATATGCATCTGGGGGAACAGGATTATTTACTCTGGGGTCGCCCGACCCGGCAACGATAAGAGCGCCCTTAGAATAAGCATAATTTACTACATTCTGCGTTGAATGGGGGTAGTTGGAGCAGGTGAGTGAGAAGCTTAGGTTTATAATCTTGGCCCCATTATCAGCGGCATAGAGAATTCCCCCATTTATGTCAGCAATAGACCCGCCACCGTTCTGATCGAGCACCTTAACGGGCATGATCTCAGCGCCCCAGGAGACGCCAGCGATGAGCGTGCCGTTATTGGTCTCCGCTGCCGCGACGCTTGCCACATAGGTCCCGTGCCAATGATCATCCTGGGGTTCGCCATGCCAGTTGACAAAATCCCAGCCATGCACATCGTCTACAAAGCCATTCTTATCGTCGTCAATCCCATTGGTCGCCTTGTCATTCCCGTTCGCACCCATACCTGTCTCCCCAGAGTTTGTCCATATCTTATCCTTTAACTCCGGGTGATCCAGCTTAACCCCCGTACCAATAACAGCGATAACCACGTTATCGCTGCCAGTGGTGATGTCCCAGGCGGCAGGGGCTCCAATATTGGACAGGTTCCAAGGAAAATACGGATCATCGGGCCAGACAGCCATAGGGAGAGGACTGTAATGGGGCTCGGCCGCGATAGTATTTGCAACCTGAACGGTGTAGTTTGGCTCGGCGTACTCCACCAGAGGGTTGCGCTTTAGCGCCTCTATCTTCTCTAGCTCCCGGCCCTTGGGCACGGAGAGCAGCATGATGCCAAGCTTGTCCAGTTCGTCCAGGATACTCAGGTCCTCAGCGAGGAGCGCAGATTGGACGTTGGCCTGTGGAGTGCCCTCTTTGAATTTGACGATGATCTCGCCTGCCTTGAACTCCATCGCGCCAGGGGCTGGGTCGGGTGTCGTCGGCGTTGGGTCTCCGGCGAAAGTAAGGCAGGGGAGAAGGAGGAACAGGACAACCAAGAGAAAACGTAAGATCCTTCTGGTCATTGGTATCATTGGTATATTCTTCATTTGCTCTTCACCTCCGCGTCAGCGGTCTACTAAGAGTTTCTCAGCAGAAGCCAAGCAACAGCAAAAAGTTGCTTAGCACCCCAAAGTAGGGGGATAGAAAGCGCTAATCACTGTCAACGGATTCCCTTCGGCTTTGCTCAGGGCAGGTTTTGAACGGATTGAACGGGAGATGTCACGTGCGGAGCTCCAATCCGTTCAATTCGTTCCCGGAATCCGTTGACAGTTACCCTCATCCCCCCGCTTTGACGTGCTGTGAAAAGTTGTAGATAAAGAGTAGCTAGGGGCCAAGAGCGAGGAGGGAAGGTAGCTCTAGCCCCCAGGGACGAACTCCAAATCCTAAGCCGTCTTCTGTTCCTCTTTCTCTCCCTTGTCTTGCTCTTCGTCCACGCCAGTCACAGCGCTGCGGAAATCGCGGATTGCTCCGCCCAAAGCGCCTCCCACATCGCGAAGGCGGCTGGCTCCAAAGAGCAAAAGGATGATCAAGAAGAACAGCAGCAATTCAGGTACCCCTATTTGTCCAAACATGTTTTCCCCCTTTGAGTAATTTCCCTTGATGTTTGTGTTCTTCGGACGACCTTTGGTGTAGCAGTTTATCGGTAGACTTCTCGCCGATGTCGAACGCGTGTGATACGGATGAGTTTCTCCTTATCGTCAATCTCATACACAACGCGGTACTGCCCCACGCGAATTCGATATAGGCGTTTGTGTCCTACCAGCTTGCGGACCCCTGGTGGGCGTGGGTCCCGAATCAGACTATCAATCGCAGCACCGATACGATGTTTCAGTCCTGTGGACAGCGAACGAAACTCTTTCGCCGCCGAACGAGCAAACTGCACTTCATACGTTGCCACTTATGGGCACCTCGCTCATCATCTCGGCTTTCAGTGTTTCCCAGGGTACGCTTGGCTCATCTTTGCGAGCTTGGGAGACAAGCACGTCGTAGATGTCTTCCCATAGCTCGCCCCACTCGTCAAGGCTGATGAGAACAGCCATACGCTTACCTGTGCCGTCCGTCACGTATTGCACACCCTTTAGCTGCACACTTTCCATTCAATCATTCTCCTCATTCTCTGACCCATGGTGCGGTTTAATTCTAGAATAGTTGCAAGTCGAAGCCGCGATGTGCCTAATTATAGCACGGTATTGATAACGAGACAAATCAGCACCGCCTGGGATTCCCTTCGTGATCGGGCTTGCGCAAATCGGCTATCGGTGATAAACTATAGAGAGGACTTGGGAGGAGGTTTTTTTTATGGCTGCTCAGGCACTCTACCGTAAGTGGCGCCCACAAACTTTCGACGAGGTGGTCGGCCAGGAACACGTGACTCATACTCTCCAGAACGCCCTGCCCGCCGGGCGTATCAGCCACGCCTACCTTTTCACCGGCCCCCGGGGCACGGGCAAGACCTCGACGGGGCGCCTCCTGGCCAAAGCGGTCAATTGTTTGTCCACCGAGGACAACAAGCCCTGTAACCAGTGCCGCATCTGTCAGGCGATCAACGAGGGGCGGCTGCTGGACCTCATCGAGATAGACGCCGCATCTAACCGAGGGATTGATGAGATGCGGAGTATCAGGGAGAGGGTGAACTTCCGGCCCAACGAGGCTCGCTACAAGGTCTATATCCTCGATGAGGCCCACATGCTGACCGAACCGGCTTTCAATGCCCTGCTGAAAACGCTGGAAGAACCGCCGCCCCACGTGATCTTCGTCCTGGTCACCACCGAACCCCGCAAGATCCCGGACACCATCCTCTCTCGCTGCCAGCGCTTCGACTTCCGGCGTATTCCCCTCCAGGACATGATCGGCCATCTGAAATATATCGCCGAGCAGGAGGGTCTGGCGGTGGAGCCGGCGGCATGGGAGCTCATCGCCCGCAGCGCGACGGGAAGCATGCGCGATGCGGAGAGCTTGTTGGATCAGTTGATTTCATACGGCGGTGGGGAGATCACTTTAGCCCAGGTGCAGTCGGTTTTAGGCACTGTCCCCTCTCAGGCGGTGGGGGAACTGGTGGATCAACTGCTGGCCCGCAACGTGGCCCAGGGACTCGACGTTATCAATCGAGTTATCGGCGACGGCGTTGATCCCCGCCAGTTCAACCGCCAGGTGGTGGAGTACTTGCGTGAGTTGCTCCTGATCAAAGTCGGCGACGACTCCAGCCTGGTGCACGTCACGCCCGAAGTCCTGCAGGAGATGAAGGGCCAGGTGGCGCAACTCTCGATCAGGGAATTGATCAAGATGGTCAAACTTTTCAATCAGGCGGGTCTCGACCTCAAAGCCAGCGTCCAGTCACAGTTGCCTTTGGAATTGGCCTTCGTGGATGCCACCCTGGGTGAAGAGGAGGAGGCTGCTCCGCCAGCGGCTCGGCTCAGCCCTGGAACCGTTCCCAAAACATCCGCAGAGACAAAGGTTGCCTCTGCTCCCCGATCGGCTCCAGCGAGTGAGCCAGCTAAGGCTGTCAGAGAGAAGCCCAGGGAGGAGCCGGGAGCTTCCGCAGGACTGAAGTTGACCCTGACCACCGTCAATAGTCAATGGGGTCGGATCCTTGGCGAGGCGAAGCTTAGAAACCGTTCCATTGAGGCCCTGCTCAAATCCTGCCGCCCCCTGGGGGTGGAGGGTCAGGAGGTCGTGCTTGGCTTCCAGTACCCTTTTCACAAAGAAAAGATCGAGGAAGCCAAGAACAAGGCTCTGGTAGAGAGTGTCGTTAGCCAGGTGGTGAAGAGTTCGTGTCACATCCGTTGTGTGCTCTCGCCCAGGGGCGAGCGGCAAGCACAACCAGTTCAGAGGCCAGCCAAGAAGCTGCAAAAAGACACCGTCGAGAATGAGGAGACAGTCGGGGACAAATACTCGTCCATCGCCGGGGATCCCCTCATTCAAGAGGCGGTGAGCAAATACGGAGCTCAGGTCGTGGATGTGCAGTAAGACCTGACAGGTTTAGGTCTGAGACGACAAGGAGGTACGCCATATGAGCAAGAAGAAAAGAAAGTTTCAGCCCAGAGGCGGGCAGATGGACATGATGCGGCAGATGCAGAGGCTCCAGGAGGAGATGGCTAAAGCTCAAGAGGCTTTGGGCGAGGAGACCATCACCGTGACCGCCGGAGGCGGGGCCATTACCGTGGTGATGACGGGCCAGCAGAAGGTTCAGTCCATCTCCATCGCCCCTGAGGTGGTGGATGCCGACGACGTGGAGATGCTGGAGGACCTGATCACGGCGGCGGTGAACGAGGCCCTGGAGAGGTCCCAGGAATTGGCGGCGGAGCGGATGGGCGCATTGACCGGTGGATTGAGCATCCCTGGGTTGATGTGATGAGATGTGGGATGTGGAGACAAACCCTAAGGGTCTCCGAGACCCTTAGGGTTCATAAAAGAATAACTTCCCGCACTTGTGGTATAATAGGGCGATCTCAAAACAGGAGGTTGCTGTATGATGCCAGAAGTGAGGTTGACGATTCACCAGTGCGAGTGTGACATTTGCGAAACCGAGGCTGATC
>JAUWOY010000043.1 GCA_030611885.1 Chloroflexota bacterium
GCAGCGGTTTAGGCGCCCAAATGAGCTTTTTGGGCTTGCCACTGGCCAAAAACGGGCTGGTTGGCTGTTTCAAGTTGCCCAGTTTTTCTATTGTTAAGGTGTCTTATGTACAACTTCACAATCTTTAGCGGAAACTAAAGATCAAGTACATTGCTTTCAATACTTTCGACAGCAACGGTAGCAGTGAGCCCGATGCGCTGGCCCTTAGCAAGGAAGAGCACTTGTGGCTATTGGTTACATGTTTCAAGTATTGGTTGGAGAAGAATGATTCGGGATTCGGCATACGAGAGGTAGATGAATTGATTGCAGGGGCTGCCGGTTTACCACCGAATTCATGCGGCTTTACTGGGAGGTGCCACGAGTTCGTTACAGTTGATGAACAGGGAAGTTTTTATACATGTGAACGCATGTCATCGGAATGGTTTTTTGGAAACATCATGTCAGAATCCTTAGCTCAAATATTGGCTGGAGAACCTCGTCAGCGTTTTGTTCGCCAACAAATTCTCAACTTACCTGTAGATTGTAGGGCCTGTGAGTACTTGGCTTACTGCCATAATGGCTGCACCAGTTTTCGGAAAAATCTGAGTCCAACACAAGTACAAGGGAAATACATTTACTGCTCCAATCGGAAATATATGTTTCATCACATAAGAGAGGTCTTTGGGAAAACACTTCCGCAGATGGCACAGAACTTTACCGCTGTAGTGATGGGCAGCTAGATGAGTCTATTGTACAACCACGTTTCCACGCTGGATTGTGGATATGATGTTCAGCATACAATAGTGGTAGGAGAACTCAATTGCCTGTCACCTGACTCTTTCGATGAGTTAATGCTTACGACTTAAGGAGGGCAAAATGAGTGAAATCAAGGCTGATCCCAAAGCTGTTGCTTCAGACAACCCTAGTATGTCAACAGCACCAAATGAAGCATCGGACACGGAAAATGAGGCGCTTCAGGGTGCCATCAAGCGCATCCTGCGCAAAAAAGCACACATAGGATACTGGGAAGCTCATGTCACACACTACGATCAGGCACCTTTTGACAGGGTAATATATTATGACATAGCATAAAATTATGTGCTTGACCGTTTGTTCTACGTTGACAGCAAGGTTTTGCGTGCACTGGACTGCGTTGTGTGATGAAAAACCGCGAGTGGGGCCTTGTTTGAGCTGCCAGATGCACAGAACATGTGTTCAAGCACATAATTCATGACGATGTCTATATTATGATGTGCCAGAGTAAGTTCGCTCCAAGTTAGTGTGAGCATCTAGGGGTCAAAGATTGAGCTTGCAGTCGCCACTGGCGGACTGCGGCAAGTGCCTTCTCACTTGGATGAACATTAACCAGCCTTCTGTGTCGATCTCAGAGGGAGCCTGGGGTGTTTCCTTCTGCCTGAATTTAGGGAAGCGGGGGGCGGGCTTTCACTGTTGGCAAAGTGGCCCCTTTTTCATGACCTCTGTGCCGCAAGATGAAGAAGTCTTATCTGACCGTTGCTGGAACGACAATTGAGCTTATTGCTCACAATGCCTTTCCTGCAGAAAGCTATTTCAGACCAGCGCCCGACACTCATTCCAAGAGTGCTCTGAGAGCATTCCTAACCAGGGATAGTCTTAGTCTACAGATTGCAGGGCAACCAGATGTGCGATTAAACATCCCTTCATTGATGAGAGATTCTCCCTGTGCACCTATTGATTTCATTCGCAAGTATTTGGCGTACTTTGCATCGCTGAACACGCAGGACTGGGACTTAGTACATGGTGCAGGTTTAGCAAAGGGGCAAGGGGGGATTCTAATACTTGGGCGATCCGGATCTGGAAAATCAACCATTTGCCGAAGTATGACCGACTATAAAATGGTAGAAGATGACTCACTATTGCTACACCATAAGAAGATGTACTGGATATGTAAAAGTGGAATGGCCGAACGCGGGATGGCTGAATCATATGGTGAGAAGTCTGTAGTTATGCTTCAAGACTCGGTGGAAGAAGTTCGAGTAAAGATTTTCTTCTTTCTTTCAAAGCGACTCGAAGGAGGCAAGTGCTATAAAATCAAACAGACCAGGATTCGAAGATGGTTGTCGTTGCCCGACTTTATCGCTCCACGATCTTATTTATCATCATATCTCTCCAAACCGCCCATACCGATAGATGCTCCTGGTTATGTAATAGGAAGCCAAGGCAACTTGCCCGCTACTCTACAACTAATCCATACTCTTGCAGCCGCAGAATGAATAGCGGAAAAAAGTGTCGGTAGCGACGATTTACTGAGCGCCGTTTTGCGTCTCAGTGCGAACGGAGGGCCTTTTCCAAAAGAGAAGGCAGGCAGCTTGCTGAAGGTGACCGACTGCGTCTCCCAAATCGCAGACCTGTCAGCGACTTGCTGAAAGAAGGATTCTGCACACAGTGAGGAATACCCAAGAAATGACAATCGAAAGGAGCACAACCATGAACATCGAACAAGCAAACACAGAAGCAACAGAACGAATGATGGAAGCCCGCCCGGTGCTGGTGGGGCTGGGCAAGGCGCGGGACGTGATCCCAGACATGCGGGATAACTTACTGCTACACGCCGGGCCGCCCATCACCTGGGAGCGAGCCTCCGGGCCGATGCAGGGCGCGATCACCGGAGCCTTGATCTTCGAGGGGAAGGCGACCAACGAGGCGGAAGCCCAGGCCCTGGTGGAATCGGGCGAGATCGAGTTTGACGCTCCGCTTCGCGCCAGCGGGTGAACCCGGCTGTTAGTGCGCCGCACCGTGAGAGGAATACAAGACAAGAAAGGAGAAGATGATGAGCATAGCACGAGTAGAGGAGATTCAAGTTGCGATTGAATCCTTGCCTTATCAGGAGTACATACGCCTGATGCAGTGGTTTTCGGAAAGGGACTGGAAAAAATGGAATAGGCAAATTGAGGCGGATTCGGAGTCAGGAAAGCTGGATTTCCTAATTGAGGAAGCTCTCAATGAAAAAGCCGAGAGCATCCTGAGAGAACTATAGATGCATAGGACAACAAAGCGTTTCTGGGAATGCTTCGGAGATCTTCCAAGATCTGTCCAACGGATAGCGAGAAAGAAATTCGCATTGCTCAAAGCAAATCCTTCACACCCGTCTCTTCATTTCAAGAAAGTGGGCAAGTTTTGGTCTGCCCGGGTCGGAATCAATCACAGGGCACTTGCGATTGACGATGGAGAAGACTTCATTTGGGTTTGGATTGGTACTCACGACGAATACGAACGTATGATCAGATAACCGAGAGCGCGACCACCGGGCTATAGGTTTCACCCCCGCCGCGAGCACGCCACCCCTCGCTGTGCGGAGGAACCGCCACCGGCACTGATGGAGATCGCGCCTGGCCATGAGGTTGGCTGTTTCCCGTACCTTTGAGAGAAGCTCTGCAAGGAGATTCCCGCATAAACCCTTTTTGGGATGTTTTGCGGAAGAAATTCCGCATATCAAAGCATTGAACTGAAAGGAGAACAACCATGAACATCGAACAAGCAAACACAGAAGCAACAGAACGAATGATGGAGGCGCGCCCGGTGCTGGTGGGACTGGGCAAGGCGCGGGATGTGATACCGGGCATGCGCGATAACTTGCTGCTGCACGCCGGGCCGCCCATCACCTGGGAGCGAGCCTCCGGGCCGATGCAGGGCGCGATTACCGGAGCCTTGATCTTCGAGGGCAAGGCGACCAACGAGGCGGAAGCCCAGGCCCTGGTGGAATCGGGCGAGATCGAGCTTGAACCCTGCCACCACCACGGGGCCGCCGGGCCGATGGCGGGCCTCATCGCGCCCTCCATGTCGGTCTACATTATCGAGAACAAGACCCACGGCAATCGCGCTTTCTCAGGCCTGAACGAGGGCTACGGCAAGGTGCTGCGCTACGGTGCGTACAGCGAGGAGGTGCTGGCGAAGCTGCGCTGGATGGAGGACGTGATGGCCCCCGTCCTGGCCGACGCCATCGAAGCCAGCGGCGGGATTGACATCCGCGCCCTGCTGGCCGAATCCCTGCACATGGGCGACGAGGGGCACAATCGCAACAAGGCCGGCTCCATCATCTACACCACCAAGCTGGCCCCCTTCATCGTCAAGGCCACCGACGCTGATACCGCCTCGGACGTGCTGCGCTTCCTGGGCGAAAACGCGCTGAGCGTGCTCAATCCTGTCATGGCGGCCTGCAAGGCCATGACCGACGCCGCCCACGGGATCGAGGGTAGCACCATTGTCACCGCCATGGCCCGCAACGGCACGGACTTCGGCATCCGGGTCAGCGGGCTGGGCGACCGCTGGTTCGTCGCGCCGGTGGCGATCCCCAAAGGTCTCTACTTCCCCGGCTTCACGGAAGCGGACTCCAGCGGCGACATCGGCGACAGCACCATCACCGAGACGGCGGGCATCGGCGGCTTCGCCATGGCATCCGCGCCGGCCATCGTCACCTTCGTCAGCGGCACGCCCCAGGACGCCATCAACGCCACGTTGGAAATGTACGAGATCTGCTACACCGAGCACAAGTACTTCACCATCCCCCCGCTGGACTTCCGGGGCACGCCGACCGGCCTCGACATCCGCAAGGTGGTGGAGAAGGGCATCACGCCGCGCGTCAACACCGGCATCGCCCACAAGGACGCCGGCGTGGGGCAGGTTGGCGCCGGGCTGGTGCGGCCGCCGATGGCGATGTTTGAGGAGGCGTTGGTGGCGTTCGCTGAGAAGTATGGGATCTAGTTGAGTGTTGCTGGATGGCTGTGTGGCGGATATAACAACGAATTCAAAGGATCCATCGAATTCACGACGCCAGATTCGGTTAATCCTCAAATTCGATGTCATACTGGGGCACCGTCAAGCCAACAACACCGAAGAGGGAAACTACCCACTAACTCAACGTACTTGAAAAGTGTGAAATTGTGCGTGTGAGGGGAGAGTACCTCGGATGAAGAAATACACGATAATCACATCTCCGAAGGTCAAAAGGGCACGTTTTGTCTCAATTCGCGGCTGACTATCGTGTATTTCCACAATCCGAGGTACTCGTTCCGCCATCACCGAAATTCACAAAATCAAAATGCGCTCAGTATAACATCTTGAAAAGGAGGAAATATGAACCGCGAACAATTTATCAAAACAATGACCGACTCCAAGCTATACGACCTGACCCAGGGCTGCAGCATCTTCACGCCGCCGTGGCCGGGGGAGAAGTCGCTGGAGATCCACTTCTTCAAGCGGGTCACAGGGGCTTACGGGGGCGGTCAGGGCGCCAACGGCCAGCTACTGAACTGGAGCAACACGGTGGGCACGCACCTGGTGGGCGAGACGGCCTTCCACTCCGGGGCCAGGGCCATCGCCGATATTCCGCTGGAAGACCTGTGCGGGCCTGGCGTGGTGGTGGACATCTCCGATGCGGTGTCCGACTACAGCCTGTACACGCCTGAGATGATCATGGAGAGGGCCACCGTCAAAGAGGGCGACATCCTGATCATCAACACCGGCTACCACAAGTACTCCTGGGACCTGCCAGACGTCTACAACGAGGAAGCTCAGGGCGGCGTGGAGTCCAAGGAATTCGGCTTCCTGGTGCGACACCCCGGCCCCTCCCCCGACTTCTTCCAGTGGGCCCTGGACATGAAGCTCAAGGTCATCGGGGTGGACTGCGGCTGCGCCGAACATCCCATGAACACCCCCATCCGCCGCATGCACGCGAACCACTTCCAAAAAGCCGAAGCCAAGCTGATGCAGGAATACGGCAAGACGTGGGACGAGATGTTCCCCCAGGATGACTACTACGAGCTGACCCACATCACCATGCCCAAGGCCCACCTGCTCCTGGCTGAGTGCATCGTGGGGGATATTGACAAGCTCAACAACCAGCGGGCCTGGATCATGATTCAACCCATACCTTTCATGGAAGTTGAGACCGCCTGGTCGCGCGTGGTCGCCCACCAGGCTCCCGAAGGCATGAGCGAGGAAGAGTTCTTCCAGATCATGGACTCGGCCGAGATGCTGGACCTCACCATCCCCTTCAGCGTGCAGACGCCGCAGTGGGCGAACTACATTCCACTGACCGTCACCTACACCAAGCGGGTCGGCGGCCAGCACTTTGGCATGGGCCGAAACGGCTCCATCTGCAACGCCAGCATCCACCTGGCGACCCACATGGACGGCGAGAAGCACTTCTGGCCGGCGGGCCGCGCCATCGGCGAGGTGCCGCTGGAGGAGTGGGTGGGGCCGGGCGTCATCGCCGACATCTCCCACCTGGTCAGCGATTCCAGCGTGTACACGCCCCAGATGATCGAAGACGTGGTGGACATCCGCCAGGGGGACATCCTCATCATCAAGACCGGCTGGCACAAGTACGGCTGGAACAGCCCGGACTCCGATGAGTTCCGCTACATGATCAAACACCCTGGGCCTTCGGCTGACTTTGCGCAGTGGTGCGTGGACATGCAGATCAAATGGATCGGCGTGGATGCCGTGAGTGCAGACCATCCCATGAACACCATCCAGCGCCTCTGGCATCCCAAGACCTTCGAAGAGGCCAACCGCAAGCTGATCGAGGACTTCGGCAAGGATTGGGACGAAATGTATCCCCTGGACAAGTACTACCAGGACATGCACCTGAACCTCTTCCCGAAGGGGATCGTCCACGCCGAGAACCTGGCGGGCGACATCGCCACAACCGAGAGCGGCCGCTACTACATCGGCTGCTACCTGCAGAAAGGCATGGAAATCGCGTCCATGTGGGGGCGGTTCGTGGCTTTCAAAGAGGGAGATTAGATACTGGAGATTGGAGATTGGATATTGGAGATTGGGATTGAATCTCCAATATCCAATCCCAAGGATTAAGATGCTCTCAGAGTGTGGTCTTGCATAAACTCGTGCCCCCCGGTAACATTTTACATGAACTAATGCGCAGATTTGACAAGCTCCCAATGATTGTGTATAATTGAAATCACTTCAGGCGGAGGGGAACACAAGTGGCCGCAGCAGCGAGGCTCAGGCCGCGGATAACTGTAGTGGAGCTGCCCCAAGGGCTGAAGGGTCTCGCCCGAGACCTCAGACGGAAAGGAGGGTGTGTATGCAACGAAGCTAAGTTGAAGAGATGTATCCGAAAAAGCTGCTGCATCGTGCAACAGCCCTAGCATCTTACTTAGGAGGAGAAAGTACAAATGAATAGCAAAAGAATCTTTAGACTGCTAATGACTATCCTCGTTCTGAGTTCCCTCATCGCAGCCTGCGCCGCGCCCGCCCCTGAGGTGGTCGAGAAAGAGGTTCCTGTCACCGTCGAAGTGGTTAAAGAAGTGAAGGAGGGTGCTACCCTGGCGATCGAGCACTTCAGCATAATTGAGGGGACAACCTGGTCTGGAGCCCACGATCGCGCTGGAAAGCGAATCGCTGAGAAATACCCCAATGTAGACTACGTCTACAGAGAGGAAGTAGGGCCTGATGCCACAGTTCCCTACGCCGAAGAGCTGATCGCTGACGGGGCCGATATCGTCGTGGGTAACGCAGAGTTCATGGGGCTGCCCTTGAAAGACATCGCTGATAAGTACCCTGATGTTTACTTTGTATCCATCATTGCCAGCGATCTGACCACGAAGAGGAACTACATCAGGCTCTTCCCCAGGCAATATCAGGCGCTGTACCTGGAAGGGCTCATCGCCGGGGCGTTAACCCAGTCAGGCAATATCGGCATCGTCTCGGCCTTCCCATGTGTTCAGGTCATCAGGCGGCAGGCCGGCTTTTACCTTGGGGTGCAGGATGCAGCAGAGTTGCTTGGCAAAGACATCACGGTGTACGTGAAGTACGCCGGTGACTGGTACCTGCCCACGGAAGAGCGAGACATCGCCAGCACCTTGATAACCCAGTACGACGTTGATGTCTTAACCCAGCAGACCGATTCCGGGTCCCCCCTGGACGCTGCCCAAGAAGAGGGCATCTGGTTCGTAGGCAAGGACATGGACATCGTGGGGTTCTACGGCTGGTCGAGCACGGATACCGTGGCCGTGTCCTTCGACACGCGGTGGGAAGTCCTCTACGAGAAGATCGTCAAGGATTGGTTGGCTGGCGATGTGAGTCCAGAGACAGTGCTGTACATGGGCATGGACGACAAGATGATTCTAGCTGATGGCACAGAGCTTCCCACCGTTGATATCATGAACGACAACAAGGTGGGAGTTGACGCCATAAGTCCAAAAGCACGGCCATTGATTCCGGATGAGATCATAGAACTCGTTGAGAAAAGAAGGGATCAGATGATCAAGGGAGTGTGGGATCCCTTCTTCGAGTTCGAGTTCGTGAGCAACGGGACTGGCCTGGCGCTGGAGAATTTGCCAGTTCCAGCCGCGGGGACAGTGGTCAAGCCAGCTAATGAGATGCTGTCGGACGAGTGGCTGCTTTCAAAGTTCAACTTCGACCTGGAAGGCACGGTGGTACTGGAGTGAAATAGAGTGGCTCTTTGGGATTTCGCAGGGTCACGGTATCGGAGTCCCCAACTTGTTGGGAGCGGCGGCGCGGCAAACCTCAACAAGTTGAGGACTCCGGCCTGTTATTCACACCAATTCCCAAAGACCCGTAGCCAAGAGGCATGAGGCTCCCTTTCTTGAGGGAAAAGCTCCCAAGGGAGGGAGCCTCGATTTATGCTGTATCTTGGTGGGTGAGAAGAGAGACAAATGCAAAAAGGGATCCTGGAAGGGATAAACCGCGGAGAGACGGTCTTAGAGGCGAGGGGAATCACGAAGAGATTTCCGGGCGTCGTCGCTAATGACGGCATAGATTTCGAGATAAGAGCGGGCGAGATTCACGCACTCCTCGGGGAGAACGGTGCCGGGAAGACCACCTTGATGAATATCCTGTTCGGGCTATTGCAACCCGACGAAGGCGAGATCTATCTCGGCGGTAAGAGGGTCAGATTCAGATCGCCTCTGGACGCTATTGATCTGGGAATAGGAATGGTCCATCAACACCGCAAACTGGTGTCCGCTCACACGGTGATCGAAAATATCATCCTCGGGCACCCGAGGGCTGGGAGAATCCTGAACCTGAAGAGGGCGGAGGAGGAGATACAGGAGCTCTGCGAGAGATACGGATTCAACGTCGCTCTCAGGGCGAAAGTCTGGCAGCTTTCAGAAGGAGAAAAGCAGGTGGTGGAGATCCTGAAGACCCTCTATCGCGGGGCCAAGGTCATCATCTTCGACGAGCCGACTTCCGCGCTGACGCCTCCCGAAACGAAGAAACTCTTGGCATCCATCGAAGCCATGGCTACAGATGAACTCGCCATAATCCCGTTCATCACCCATAAACTCCCTATAGTGCTGGCGATAAGCGACAGGGTGACGGTTCTGAGGCGTGGAAAAGTCACCGCCCGCTTAGAGACGGGGCGCGTAACGGAGAAGAGCCTGGCTAAGAAAATGGTGGGGAGAGAAGTCATCTTCAGGATAGAGAGGACAAAGGTAGAGAAAGGGGAGCCCATACTCCAGGTAGAAAACCTCTCCGCCCTCAGCGACAAAGGTTTTCTGGCTTTGAACGGTGTTTCGTTTTCCATACGTGAAGGCGAAATCTTCGGCCTGGCCGGAATCTCCGGTAACGGGCAACACGAGCTGGCCGAGGTTCTGGCCGGTCTCCGAAAGGCGGTGGGGGGTAAGGTGATTTTCGAGGGGAAAGCCATCACGGCATCCTCTATCCTGGAAAGATGGAAGATGGGGATAGGATACATTCCCTGCGAACGCACAGAAGTGGGTACGATCGGTGATTTCTCCCTGGTGGAAAACATCGCCATGAACTCTTACTTCGATGATAGTTTCTCCCGGCGGGGGATATTGGATTACAGAAAGATACGGAAGCTGACAGAAGAAATCGTCTCCGAGTACGATGTGGCGGCTCCGAGCCCAGACACGAAGGCCAAGTGTCTATCCGGCGGAAATCTCCAAAGACTCATCCTGGCGCGTGTGCTCTCACGCAGACCGCGGCTTCTGATCGCTAATCTACCGACCCAAGGACTTGATGTAGGGGCGACGGAGTTCGTTCGAAACAAGCTCATGGAGGCGAGGAAGGAAAAAGCCGCTATTCTCCTCATCTCCGAGGACCTCGATGAGATTTTATCGTTGAGCGATTGGGTGGCGCCGATTTACGAAGGAAAGTTCATGGGCATCATTCCGGGAGAGGAAGCCAAGAGGGAGAGCGTAGGTGCTATGATGGCTGGTTCGCGTCCCCCCCTCTTTCCCCCCCAAGTTGGGGGGGATGAAGGGGGGGAAGAGACATGAAGATCGGTGGCTACGAATTGAAGCTCGGGAAGAGGTTGACGTTAACCGGCTGGAAGGCAGCGATCATCTCGGTCCTGGCGATCATCTTCGCCCTCGTGCTCTTCAGCATCATCTTCATCCTGGACGAGATCAACCCGCTGCTCGCTTATCAGGAGATTTTTTCCTACGCTTTCGCCAACCCTTATGGCCTGCCGCTGACGATCAACAGATTCATCTTCATATTGCTGTGTACGTCCGCATTCATCATCCCTTTTAGAGCTGGGCTCTGGAACATCGGGATGCCGGGGCAGCTTTACGCCGGAGCATTGGCCGCTTTCGCAGTACTGTTTGCCTTTGGCGGAAAGGCACTTCCTCCCCCGGATCTTTCCCCTGCAATTCTCATCCCATTGATGTTGATCGCAGCAGCCTTGGGCGGTGCAGGGCTGGGAGCGATTGCCGGGTTTCTGAAGGGGAAGTTCAATACCAACGAAATCGTGGTGACCATGATAATAAACTTTATAGCTTTCTGGCTGGTTGCACACATGATCAAAGAGGGAGGTCCCTTCATGAATCCCGGCGGGAGAGGTGAAAGCTTCGAGCTCCCCCCCTCGGTTCACGCGCCTTTGATCATGGGCGTCCCCTTCACAGTCTTCTTCGCCCTCGGGGTAGCCGCGTTGCTGTACTTTGTGTTCGCCAAAACCAAAATCGGATATCAAATCAAGGCCCACGGTCATAGCCCGGCTGCGGCCAGATACGCTGGTATAAGTCCATTCAGGATATCGCTGTTGGTTTTTGTCATCGGAGGCGCCGTGGCTGGTTTGGCTGGGTATCACTACTTCGCCGCGGTTCCCGGCGTCTACAAAATTGCGAGGACCTATGGATACTTCGGTGATCTGGCTTCCTATGGGATCATATGTGGACTGATCTCCCTCGGAAACCCTTTAGCGGCGATTCCGGTAGCGCTGCTCTTCGGAGGATTGTCCACAGGTGGCAGATTCGTCCAGGGAAAACTCCATATAGGCTTCGGCGTGGATTATGCCCTGCTCGGAGTTTTAATGATTACTCTCGTGGCTTTTCAATTCTTCTACCGCTATAAAATCGTGTTGGCAAAAACAGAGAGGAGGGCGCATGTAGAAGTTGGGGAAGCGAGCGCTGATTGAGTAGCGAAGCGTATCGAAATCAAGCGAGCGGCTCCATAAAACGACCCGCTTGGCCTCGATACGCCTTGGTTTCGACAGGCTCAACCCAAGTCGCTCCTACTCGGCCGGCGCTGGACTTGCCCTTTTCGCGGGGGTCCCCCAACGTGTAAATGCGCCCCAAGGAGAAGAAGCTAGATGTGGGAATTTATCGCTAGAAGCCTAGAAGCCTCAATGATTTTCACCTTTGCCGCTCTCGGCGAACTCATTGACCAGCGATCAGGAGTTCTGAACGTTGGGATCGAGGGTGTGATGCTTTTCGGTGCCACCCTGGGTTTCATCGCTGCCCAATCCACCGAGAGCTACTTGCTCGGCTTCCTGGTGGGAATTGCCATCGGAGGCCTGCTCGGCTTTCTCCACGGATTCTTTTCCGTAACGCTGGGGGGCGACCAAGTTGTGGTCGGGATGGGCATATGGATCCTCGGCTTCGGCCTCACCACCTACATAGGCAACCCATACACAGGGCCTCTGGGGATGGAGAGGATACCCACTATCCTGGGTCTTTCCCCATTCTTTTATATCGGAATCGCGCTGGTAGTCGTTTCGTGGTTCGTGCTCTCCAAGACGAGCTTGGGGCTGAGGATAAGATCGGTGGGAGAGAATCCATCCGTTGCGGAAGTTTCAGGTATAGACGTCACGAAAACTCGCTATCTCTGTGCCACCATCGGTGGGATGCTTGGGGGGCTTTCGGGTGCGATTTACTCTCTGTTTTACAACCCGGTCTGGAACTATAACTTTCTCATGGGCTGGGGTTTCATCGCTCTGGCCCTCGTCTTTTTCTCCATGTGGAATCCTTTGATCCTGCTCGGAGGTTCCTTACTTTTTGGAACCCTGTGGCAACTCTCACTCAACCCACAACTGGTACTCCCCGGCCTTTTGTCCAGGTACATCTGGAGGACGGTTCCCTTTGTCATCACCATAGGGGTTTTGCTGATCATCTCCACGAAGTGGTTTAGGATCAGGTGGGGGTCGGCCAAACCTGAAGCGCTCGGGCAGCCCTACGTAAAAGAGTGAAGGCAAAGTATGGTGAGCGATAACGAGAAGGGGCGGTCGTACAGGCTGCCCCTACCGTTTTTGGGGTAAAGAGTAACAAGGCAACGAGGAATCAAGAAAACCAAAATGGAACAGCAAACGATTTTGTACTTACACGGCTTTGTCTCTTCGGGACAATCCACCAAGGCCCGATACTTCAGAGAGAAGCTCAAAGCGTTTCCCCAGGTGGAATTCCACGCTATTGACTTCAATCCGACCCCCACGGATTTTGAATACGTGACCACCACCGGCCGGATCAACCGCCTGCGGCAATACGTGCTGGATCATCATCTGGGAAACGTCAGCATCATTGGCAGTTCGTACGGCGGATTGATCGCCCTGCATTATGCGCACCGATTCGGCGGGGTTGAGAAAATGCTGCTCCTGGCCCCCGCTTTGACCTGGCTATCGGGGGGACTTTCGGAGAATGAACTTGAACAGTGGAAAAAGGCCGGCGCGGCGCCAGTTTCCCACAGTGCGTTTGGAAAAGAGATTCCCGTCAGATACGACCTTCAGGTAGATGGGCTTCGCTATCTTGAGTCCATCCCGCCTGCCGCCCCTATCATCATCGTTCACGGCCACAACGACAAAACTGTACCGATAGAACCCAGCCGAGCGTATGCGGCTGATTTCCCCGCTAGCGTTCGCCTGATCGAGGTGGATGCAGACCACGATCTCAATGGCTATCTGGAGTTCATTTGGGAATACGTAAAGTCATTTCTGTCAACACTACAGCGGATTGAGAAGGGAACGGATACTTCGACAGCTCAGTACAAGTTTCCTTGCTCCTGATCCGTTCTATTCCAAATCCGTTGTAGTGTTTCGGCATGTCGAACAATGTCGAGTTAGATACTGAACAAGGAGGTTAGCAACGTGACAGCAAGACCTGGTCTTCCGAGTTTCGATTACGTGAGGGCGAGCGCCCTCGACGAGGTGACTCGCCTTCTGGAGGAGCACGGTGATGAGGCGCGTCTCCTCATGGGCGGCACCGACCTTTTCGTGCGCATGCGCGATGGATTCATCCACCCCCAGATCGTAGTGGACGTCAAGCATCTGCCCGGCATGCGCGACATCCTGTACGACGAACAAACAGGGCTGACGGTCGGCGCGGCGGCCACGATGAACGAAGTCGCCCGGCACCCAGCCGTGCAAACCCACTACCCGCTGCTGGCAGAGGCGGCCAATTCCGTGGCCTCATACCAGGTGCGCAACCGCGCCACCCTGGGCGGCAACCTGTGCAACGGCTCCCCCGCCGCCGACACCGCTCCGGCCACATTGCTGCTGGAGGGACGCATCGTTCTCTACGGGCAAAATGGAGAGCGGGAGGTATCGGCCAACGAGTTCTTCCTCGGGCCGGGCGCGACGGCGATGCAGGCGGGCGAGTTGATGACGGCCATTCGCTTCCCAGTCCCACCAGCCGGCAGCGCAGGGAGATACCTCAAACTGGGCCGCAACAAGGCCGGCGACCTGGCCATCGCCGGTGTGGCGGTCTTTGGCTTCCCCGATGGAACGACCTCCGGCTACCACTTCCGTATCGGGCTGGCCTCGGTCGCGCCGGTGCCGCTGCGCGCACTGGAGGCGGAGGAGGTGCTGGCAGCCAACCCGCCAGGAGACGAGACCTTCGCCCTGGCAGCCGAGAAGGCCATGGAGGCCGCCAGCCCCATTGACGATGTGCGCGCCAGTGCTGCCTACCGCAAGGCGATGGTACGGAACCTTACGCTGCGGGGATTGCGTGAGGTTTGGGCGCAGATGAGTTAGGATTGGTTTCAGGTTTCATAGTTCCAGGTTACAGGTTCAGAACTTGAAACTTGGAACCCGAAACCCGAAACACAGAAAAGGGGTAGACGAAATGACAATGCATTCGATTACTGTGACGGTGAACGGTGAGGCAGAGTACCTGACTGTTCCCTCGAACATGACGTTGCTGCAACTGCTGCGGGAGAAGCTGGCGTTCACTGGCACCAAGAACGGCTGCTCTGCGGGGGAGTGCGGAGCCTGCACCGTTTTGATGAACGGCGCGCCGGTCAATTCCTGCCTGGTGCTGGCGGTGGAAGCCGATGGGGCCGAGATCGTCACCGTCGAGGGGCTGGCAAATGACGGCCAGTTGACAGCTCTGCAAGAAGCCTTCGTGGAGCATAACGCCGTTCAGTGCGGCTTCTGTACGCCGGGGGTGTTGATCTCCGCTCACGCCCTGCTGAAGCGCAATCCGCACCCGACCGAGGACGAGATAAAGTTGGCGCTGGTCGGGAACCTATGCCGCTGCACGGGCTACCTGCGCATCATCCAGGCTGTCCAGACGGCTGCGGAGAATGGTATCCTGAACCTGTCGAAGGAAGGAGGCACATAAAATGACCGTAAGCAAAGCGACGTTTACATCCGATCCCGTTGGCAAGAGTGTCCCCCGCGTGGACGTGTACGATAAGCTCACCGGGATTGCTCTCTTTGCCGACGACATACAATTCGGTCCCAACCTCTACTACGCCCGGTTGGTCCGCAGCCCCCACGCCCACGCCCTGATCAAGCGCATCGTCACCAGCAAGGCGCTGGAGGTGCCCGGCGTGAAGGCGGTAGTCACCGGCCAGGACGCTCCAGAGCTAATTGGCATGTACCTGGTAGACCGCTCCGTTTTGGCTGGCGAGCGCGTGCGTTACTTTGGGGAGCCGGTCGCCGGAGTGATCGCCATCAGCGAAGCGATCGCTGAAGAGGCGACTCGACTGGTCGAGGTAGAGTACGAGGAGTTGCCGGCGGTCTTTGGCCCAATGGAGTCCATCCAGCCGGATGCCCCCTTGCTCCACCCCGACCTGGGTGAGTACAAGGTGGCCAGCTTTATCTTTCCCGAACCGGGCACCAACATCTCGGAGCACTTTAAGCTGCGCAAAGGCGACGTCGAGTCCGCCTGGCCCAGGTGCGCCGCTATCGTGGAGGGCATCTTCCGCCTGCCCCAGATCCAACACGTGCCGCTCGAGCCTCACATATCGGTGGCCCTCTGGGAGCCATCGGGGCAGGTCACGCTGTGGACCAGTACGCAGTCGCCCCACGCTCAGCGCGACCTGATCGCCCAGAGCCTCGATATCCCCCACGGCAACCTGCGCGTGGTGTCACCCTACGTCGGCGGCGGATTCGGTGGCAAGGCGGGCGTAACGATGGAGGCGTGCGCGGTGGTGCTGGCGCGGGCAGTCAAGGGGCATCCGGTCAAGCTGCGCCTGACGCGCGAGGAGGAGTTCGTGGGCACGACGATGCGCCAGAGCCTGGTGGCGCACACCAAGATCGGCTGCGACGCCGAGGGCAACCTGCTGGCCATGGAGACCCAGTACTACTTCGGTGGCGGCGCCTACAACGACTACGGCGTCAACATCGCCCGCGCCGCTGGCTACTCCTGCACCGGCCCCTACAATATTCCGAACGTAAAAGGCGATTCGTGTTCCGTCTACACCAACCTGCCCATCGGCGGGCCGATGCGCGGCTTCGGCATGCCTGAGATCCACTGGGGCATCGAGCAGATCATGGACCAGTTGGCCGAGAAGATCGGGATGGACCCCGCCGAGTTCCGGCGTCGCAACTGTGTCAAGACAGACGATACCATCCTGACCGGGATGAAGATGCCTGCCATTGACCTGGTGGCCTGTATTGACAAGGTCACCGAGGCGATCAGTCTGGGCAAGAAAGAAGAGCCTTCTGCGCCACACAAGAAACGCGGCAAGGGCATCGCCATCATGTGGAAAGCCCCGGCCATGCCGCCCAACCCCGGCAGCTCGGCCGTGGTGCGCTTCAACGAGGATGCCACGCTCAACGTCGAGATCGGGGCCCAGGAGTTGGGGCAGGGTTCCTTCACCGTGGCTGCCCAGATGGCGGCCCAGGCCCTGGGTGTGCCCTACGAGTGGGTGCGCGTCTCCGCCCCGATAGACACCAGGTACAGTCCCTACGAGTGGCAGACGGTGGCCAGCCGCATTACCTGGACGATGGGCAACGCCGTCAAAGCCGCCGCCGAGGATGCCAGGCGGCAAATCCTGGAGATCGTGGCCGACCACTGGGGCGAGGATCCGAACGACCTGGACATCAAGGACGGCAAGGTTATCTCGTACAAATCCGAGCAGGAACAGCCGCTCCAGAATATGGTCATCTACGGGTTGCCCAACGAAAACTTCGAGGGGTGGACAGGTGGGCCTATCGTCGGGCGCGGCATGTTCATGCCGACCTACGTCACCAACCTGGATTTCGAGACCGGCCAGGGTACCCGCGCGGTGGTGCACTACACCGTCGGCGCGCAGGCGGTGGATCTGGAGGTGGATACCGAGACCGGCCAGATCGAGATCCTCAAGATCGCCAGCGCGTACGACGTGGGCAAGGCCATCAATCCCGACCTTGTCCTGGCACAGATCGAGGGCGGCGCGGTTCACGGCATGAGTTCGGCCTTTGAGGCCCTGCGGTTCGACGAGAAAGGCCGGCCTCTCAACCGCAGCCTGGTGGACTATCGCATTGTGACCAGCGTGGACGTGCCGAAGGAGATTCACGGTGACTTCGTCGAGACGCCGCTGGAGGATGGGCCGTGGGGCGCACGGGGCGTGGGAGAACACGTGATGGTTCAGACCGCGCCAGCGATCGCCAACGCCATCAACGACGCCCTGGGCATCCGCTTCAACGACCTGCCCCTTTCGGCGGAGAAGATCTTCCTGGCGCTGGAGGGATTGGAGATTGGAGATTAGAGATTAGAGATTAGAGATTAGAGGTTGGAGGTTGGAACGTCCAACTTCCAATCTCCAACTTCCAACATCCAACAAAGGAGGACAAAGTGTACATCATTGGCGAGAACATCCAGATCATGTCCAACGTGGTCAAAAAGGCTATAGGTGAGAGGGATGCCAAGCCTCTCCAGGAGTTGGCCAAGATGCAGGTTGCGGGCGGGGCTCAGATGATAGACCTCAACATCGGACGGCGTAAGAAGGATGGGCACGAGGTCATGCCCTGGCTGGTCGAGGCCATCCACGAGGTGGTTCCCAACGCGGCCCTATCCCTGGACACCACCAACTCGGCGGCCATCGAAGCCGGCCTGAAGCGCTGTCAGGAGTTGGGCATAGAGGCCCTGATCAACTCCACCTCGGCCGATCCTGAGCGGTTGGAGGCGACCATGCCTCTGGCGGCAGAGTACGGCTCCAAGATCATCGCCCTCACCATGGTGAAGAGCATTCCCGCTACAGCCGACGGCCGGGTGCAGTTGGCCATGGAGGTCATTTTGCCCAAGGCCATGGAGCTGGGAATCCCCATGGAGAACGTCTACCTCGATCCGCTGGTCATGACAGTCAAGGGGATGCAAGAGCATGCTCCGGAAAATCTTAACGCGATTCGCATGTTCAAGATCCTCAGCGATCCGCCCCCCATGACCGTGGTGGGCCTGTCCAACGTGTCCAACAGCGTGCCGCACGAGAACCGCAGCCTGATCAACCGGACCTTTTTGGTGATGCTCATGGCTGCTGGGCTTGACTCGGCCATCGCCGATCCCCTGGACGAGGCCCAGAATGAGGCGATCCGCATCGTCGAGGAGCGGGACACCAGCACCGCGGTAGGCCAGCTCCTGGTCAACCTCTACGACGCCACCGCAGCCATGGAGGAACTGGACCCATCCCTGGTGGACATGGGGAATCCCGAACAGGCGGCGATTTACAAGACCCTTCGAATCCTGAACAACGAGGTCATCTTCGCCGATGCCTATTTGAGGATGTGAGGCAGCGGATAAATAACGGATAATCGGATGAAGGCCACTTGCATCCGCTTATCTGCTTTCAGCCGTTGTGACCAAAATGGGGTTATGTGGGCGTTGGTGTTGTGAGGAGGAGTATGGATAAGGCCGTCGAGCAACGGTCCCCTGGAGCCACAGGTCCGAGCGAACAAGGAGAGTCAACTTGGAGTGATCTGAGCCGCGTGCGCGATGGGTGGCGGGAGGTCGAAGCCGAAGAGACGCGGCTGCTGGCCCTTCGACAGAGCTCAGGACAGGCCCAGATGAGTATCCAGGATGGCCTGCGGCACTTGTTGGCCCTCCAGCGGGCCTTTGAGCCGCACCTACAGCAGACTGAGGCCCTCTTTCGAGCCGATCGCCTGGCATACCTGGAAGAGTTGCAGCGCCGTCTGGCACAACTGGATGGGTGAGGGGAGCAGCAGGGTGGAGAATCTCTTTCAATCTGTGGTGGCACTGCAGGATCGGCTGCGTGAAGCAGGCATCCTGTCAGCGGTCATCGGCGGGATAGCCGTGGGGGTGTGGGGTGAGCCGCGAGTAACCCGCGACGTGTACCTCAAAGTGCTCCTGAAGCGTGATGCCGCGCCTCGTCTGCTGGAGGCTATCAGCCCCGACTATGCTCCCCTGCAGGCTGACCCTCTGGCTGCCTTGACCCGCACCGGCATCTTGTTTGTGCAAGATGCCCAGGGCACACGCCTGGATCTACTCCTGTCTGACGTGAGCTTTGACGCTGAGGCCATCCGGCGAGCCAGGGATGTGACATTGCAGCCGGGACTGATCGCGTCGGTGTGCAGTCCCGAAGACTTGATTGTCTACAAGTTAATCTCTACTCGCCAGCGGGACCACGAAGATGCCGAGAGCGTGATTCGTCGGCAGGGCGAGGCGCTGGACGACGAATACGTGGTGACCTGGCTGCGCCGGTTTGAGCAGGCGCTGGCTGATTCAACCCTGGTGACAACTTATCGCCGCATGCGGGCCAGGCGGTGTCCTGAGCCTGTCGAAGGATGGTCTTGACACAGTCAAATTGCGATTCGTCGTTGGGTTCTGATTGGGAGGTTTCCATGATCACCGTAGGTATCTTAACCATCAGCGATAGCAGCTATCGAGGGGAGCGGGATGACTTGAGCGGGCCCCTCCTCCGCGAGATGGCCGTCGAGTACCTGGGAGCCAAAGTGGAGCTAGAGGCAGTGGTGCCCGATGAGTTGGACATCATCAAAGGCACGCTGGTGGTGTGGGCCGATGAGGTGGGCCTCGACCTGATCCTCACCACCGGGGGGACGGGCTTCGGGCCACGGGACGTTACCCCTGAGGCTACTAAAGCGGTGATCGAGCGGGAAGCGCCGGGACTGGCTGAGACTATGCGGGCCACGGGATTTAAGATCACGCCCCACGCCATTCTCTCTCGCGCCGTAGCCGGCATCCGAGGCCATACCCTCATCATCAACTTGCCAGGCAGCCCCAAAGCGGTGCGGGAGGACCTGGAGGCCATCTTGCCGGCCATCCCCCACGGGATCGAGTTGCTCAAAGGGGGGATAGGGGGACACGAGTACCAAGGCGACGGTAGTTGAGTTGCTGGTTACGCAGACCAAAACACCCCACGCTTTCAGCGTGGGGTGTTGTTTTTTATGACGGGTCTTCGCAAGGCTGAAGATCAGGTGTACCTCACCACCTCGAAGCGGTAGAGCTCTATCGGTTCGTCGGGCCTGATGCCGGCCTTGCGCCGGGCGACGTCCACCTGGTACTCCACCGTGTCCACCCCCTCCAGGTCCGGCAGGAGGAGTCCCCTTCGCCGATCCCTGGCGCTCTTCACGATGACGCCGTAGCGCCTGGGATCCAGCTCCTCCAGGCCGTCCACCGGCTCAGGCTCGCCGAGGACATCCACTTTGATGTCCAGGTCGGCCAGCTCATCCGGCGTGATCGGCGGGAAGCGGGGGTCGCGGGTGGCGGAGGAGATGGCGTTCTGGATCACCTCCTGGGCCACGTTGGCCTGAGTCGGCTCGATGGTGCCGATGCAGCCCCGCAGCATCCCGTACTTGTGGATGGAGACGAAGGCGCCGGCCTGCTTTTCCATCTCCGACGTCAGCTCTGTTGGCGGCTGGATGGTCTCTCCGTGGCGCACGTAGTTTTCGATGGTGTCTTTGGCTAGTTGGACGAGAGGGTGTAAGTTTGGCATGAGAATCCTCCCTTGCTAACTCTGTCCATAATTATACATCTCTTGTCCCAAGTTGTAAACTGCGCCAGTGGCTACGCCCTCAGCACCTGCCGGGCGATGACCAGCCGCTGGATCTCGCTCGTCCCCTCGCCGATGGTGCACAGCCGCTGATCGCGGTACATGCGCTCCACGTCGTACTCCTTGGTGTACCCGTAGCCGCCGTGGATCTGAATGGCCTTGCGGCAAACTCGCTCCGCGGTTTCGGAAGCGTACAGCTTGGCTATGGCAGCCTCCCTGGTGAAGCGCACGCCTTGGTCCTTGAGCCAGGCAGCGCGGTAGATCAGCAGCCGGGCGGCGTCAATCTCAGTGGCCATGTCGGCGATCATCCACTGGATGGCCTGAAAGTTGGCGATGGGCTGGCCGAACTGCACCCGCTCCTTGGAATAAGCAACGGCCTTCTCGAAGGCAGCCTGGGCCAGTCCCAACGCCATGGCTCCGATGGCGACGCGCCCCCCATCCAAGATGATCAGGAACTGTTTGAAGCCCTGCCCCTCTTGGCCCAGGAGATTCTCTTTGGGAATCCGGCAGTCCTCGAAAAAGAGCTCGCTGGTCACAGATCCCTTGAGCCCCATCTTCTCCTCGTCGCGCCCCGGTCGGAAGCCCGGCGTGCCCTTCTCTACGATGAAACTGCTGATGCCCCTCGTGCCCTTTTCTGGGTCAGTCACGGCAGTTATCACCACTACGCCGGCTATGGAACCGTTGGTGATAAGGATCTTCTGGCCGTTGATGACCCACTCGTTACCATCTAGCACGGCCCGGGTCTTGGTCGCTCCCGCGTCGGAGCCTGCTTCTGGCTCTGTCAGGCCGAAGGCGCCCAGCTTCTCGCCCCTGGCCAGGGGGACGAGATACTTCTGTTTCTGCTCCTCAGTGCCGAAGAGGTAGATAGGCTCGGAGGCGAGAGACGTGTGGGCGTCCAGGGTGATGGCGGTGGAGCCACAGGCTCGGGCGATCTCCTCCAGGGCGATGGCGAAGCTGACGTTGTCGGCCCCAGCCCCGCCGTATTCCTCAGGAATGGGAAGGCCCAGCAAGCCCAGGGGGGCCATCTTGCGGATGGTCTGCCAGGGGAACTCCCCCGTTTTGTCCGTCTCCTGAGCAATGGGCATGATCTCCCTTTCGGCGAAATCTCGCACCATCTTGCGGATCATCTGTTGTTCTTCGGTGAGTTCGAAGTTCATCTTTGATTCCTCCTGGGAAAAGTAATCGGGTTACGGCGATATCGTTATCCCTCCGACGAGCACCTTATCGTCAACAGCTCTCATCTCTTCGTCCAGGACTGGCAAGCGGCCCATGGTGGAGAGCAGATAGAACCCAATCTCGATCTGGTATTCGCCCGGAGGCGCTTCGTAGGACAACTGCACTGAGTGGATGTCTTCGATGATTTCGCCCTCCTTCCACTGGCTGGTGGGATAGGTGCCGTGGACAGGCCCTATGTCCTCCTGCCCCCAGATGCGCTGCTGTTCATCGAGAATGTGGACGAAAACGGTGTAGTCCTCGTCCATCCTCTGCAAGCACTGCCAGGTGAGGGAGAGCTCCAGGGTCTCGCCGGGACGAAGCTGCCGTCGGTCGAGGTTGTGCCCTAAAAGCAGGATTCGGTTGTCGAAGTTGATAGTCGGGCCGCCAGTCAGGGGGGCGCTGCGTACCTGGATGGGCCGCAGGGGGCGCCACTCGCTCAGGGGAGCCAGCCAGTGGCGCCTCACCGCCAGCATCTCGCCCGGCCCGTGGCTCAACCCCACCCGCAAACCGACCTCCCCAGCAGTTGCAGGCATGGTCAGGGCGTGGCTGGTCTGCACGATCTGGCCCACCCCCCAGCGCGAAGTCGGATGCTCGCTGAAGAGGGGAGGGACGTTCTCCTGCCAGAGCACGTTTTCGGACTCATCAACCATCTGCAAGGCGATGTCGTAGTCAGCCTGCCTTTCGCGTAGCCGTTGCCAGTAGAGGGTCAAGATTGCCGATCCGTCAGGGCGGACGAAGCTGGGCCGATCGTAGCCCAGCAAGATCAGCTTATCAGCGAAGCTGGCCCGCAGGGGGTAGGGGATGGCCAACTCGTCCGGGGATTGCCAACCTTCTCCCGCCAAGATGTCAACGCGGCCTATCTGGGCGATAGCGATGCTTTCCTGGCTGAAAGGCGGGAAAAGGCCCACTTCCAGTTCGTATGCGCCAGGGGGCAGGGCCTTGCTGATAGCCAGCTCGTGGAAGTCGGGAACGATCTCCCCAGGGCGCCAGGCGACGGTTGGATAGTAGCCGCTTACGGGATGACGCCCCTCTTCCTCCAGCCAGACGTGGCCGCTCTCTCCCACCAGGCGCAGGCGAACGTGATAGTTGGCGTCAACTTTGCTCAGAGCTTGCCAAAACAGGGTCAGGCGCAGATGGCCCGGTGGCTCGACAGTCAAAGAATCGGCATTTAGCGAAGCGGTGTAGCCCAAGAGGCGGATGTTCTGGCCGAAGTCAGTTGACGGGGGCTGCTCGATAGGCGGCGCCTGGGTGAGTGGTGTCGTACCCACCTCCACCAGGGGACCCAGAGAGCGCAGGTGGAATCGCCCTTCCAGGCCCGGCAGATAGCGGGCCAGGTAGATGGGTTGACCTTGAGCCAGGCGGGTCTCCAATTGCTGGCGATAGCCCGCCTCGTCGCCCATGACGATGATGTCGAGATCGGGCCGCATTCCCTCCACGCGCTGGAGGTAGTACAGGGGCGCTATTTTCTCGCTGTCGGCCAGGATTGCGGCTTCGGCAGGCAAGTCCAGCCCCAGGACGTACTGGCCCCAGCGGTAGGCCTCCCAGCCGTGATGGTTCATGTCCACCTGAGGGAGGTTGGTCCAGAGCAGGCTGAGAGGTAGGAGGGCAGCAAGAGAGCAAAGGAGCAAGGAGCATGTGCGCCGATTCGCTGATTCGCTGATTCGCTGATTCGCCATGTGAAGTCCTGCTCCAATCCAGATAGCGAATATCAGGTGGGCGGGGATGATGAAGGCCGAGATGTCGGGCACGTAGTAGTTGAGGCCGTAGAAAAGGTAGGCGACATAAGCAACCAGCAAAAGAACGGCTTCCCTTCGTCCCCCCTCTTTCCCCCCTCCCCCCATTCCCCCCCCCGTTGGGGGGCGAGGGGGGCGGGATGAAGGGGGGGCCAACAACCAGACCAGTCCCAGCAGTCCCAGGATCAGCCCGGCCAAACCGTACTGCTCCAGCATCAGGCGGGCGAGTATGAGGTAGCGCTCAGGGTCTTTGAGCCAGGCGTCCCAGTGGAGAGCGCCGCGGAAACGGCTGCCCAGCACCAGGTTGGCAAACTCGCCCAGCGCCATGGGGCGGCCATCATGAAGGGCAGGCCAGCGCAGGGGGAGGTAGAGATAGACAGAGAGACCCAGTAAGAAAAGGCCCGCAGCCATCAGCATTTTCTTCAGGTTGGTGAAAGAGAAACCAGGTTTTTCCTCTCCATTGTTATTCCCGGGGGAGCGGAAGTGCTCACAATTGGGCGCGTTTCGGGTACCAAAGGTTTCAAAAACCTGGTTTCTGACCGCCTTCCCCGTCTTTGTCCAAAACCCAGTCAGCAAGGCGTAGATGGCTATGCCCGGAGCCAGGAGGGCCATGGTGAGGTGGTTGGTCAGGCTGAGGCCGTAGACGAAAGCAATTTCGCCGATTCGCCGATTCACCCCTCCAACCTCCAACCTCCCCCCTCCAACCTCCACGACCAGATAGAGCACCAGCGCCACGAAGCATGCATTGAGGGTATACACCTCCGCGATCACCGCCTGCGACCAGAAGGTGCGCGAGAAGGCGAAGGCCAGGGTTGCCAATAGGCTGGCAGCTCGGTGCCGGGTCAGATGCGCCAGGCAGAGATAGAGGCAGACGACGGCCAGGCTGGCGAAGAGGGGGGAGATGAGGTTGACCCGATAAGCGACGTTGCCGATGGGAAGCAGCGTGGCGAGCTTTCCCAAGAGAATGTACAGCGGGTAGCCGGTGGGATGAGCAATCCCCAGGGTGTAAGAGACGACCTGGAACTCGAAGCTGTCAGCCTCGCCCAGTGTGGGCGAGAGGGTGCTCAGATAGACGACGAAGGTCAGAACGAAGAGGGCCGATGGAAGTCCAAAGTTCAAAATCCAAAGTTCAAAGTCCTTTCTGATCAGGGCTTTGACTTTGAAGGCCATGACCAGGAGAAGACAGCCGCCCAGTAGCACTTTGGCCTGGAGGGGGTTCACTTCGCTTTGGATGAGATATAGGAGTAGTAAAAAGAGTGGGGTGTAGGTGAGGGCGTCGTCGGCGAGGGCCTGAGCCAGTGACTCCTTAACTCGTCGAGCGCAAGCTGCTGAATAGAGACGCCAAAAAGCGATGAGGGCCAGAGTGATGGCCAGCGACAGGAGGGCGGTCTGGGGCAGGGAGTTGAGTCCTGGCAGGGTGTGGTAAAAGTTCTCTGCCAGGAAGCGGCTGGCGAAAACGCCTAAAGTCAGGCCAGCCCCCGACACAAAAATCCAATATCCAATATCCAATATCCAAATTCTCAGGGAGCTACCGCGAGGGCCATGTTGTCCAGGTAGCCGAAAGCTCGCGCAAAGTCGGTGCTTTTGTAAAAATGCTCCTGCCCATCGTAGGGATCGTTTACCCAGAAGCCTTCTTGATTGTAGCCGGTCACTACCACTGTATGCTCGTAGTTGACCATTTTTACTTTTTGCCCTGTGCTTAGCGCGATTTCCACCGGCTGTTGCACTCGAAGCCTGTAGGTTACCCAGGCTATGACTGGATGCCTCCTGTCCAGAGCTCTCTTGATACCCGCCAATCCCCCTTCTACATAAGTGGTTTCCAGGCCATTCGCAGTCAGGATTTCTCTGATGGGTTCGGCATACACCCCGTAGTCTGTTAAACCGCCAGAGACGCCATCCAGCCTACCTCTGAAGCCCAGGTTGGGGTTTTCGTCTCTCGGTAGCGCTTCGATGATCTCTTCCTCGCTCAGGCGAACCCCATAGAAGTTGGCTGCCATTGAGGCTGCCGATGACTCGCAAGTCAAGCTGTGAGCTTGTTTGTAGCGCGGTACGTCTAGCTTCACCTCTGCCGAGGAGATCTCCTCCGTCGGCCTCACATTCTTCAATAACTCTATCTCATTGGCAAGGTCCTCGATTTCCGAGCGCATGGTCATCTGATCTCGCCGCAGGGTCTCAATGTCGGTTCCGAGCGCGGTAACGTTCATGCTGATTTGAGACGATACCGCCTTTTCCAGACCTTCCACCTTATCGGTGAGGATCGTAATGTCTCGTTGGGTGAGTTCTTGCTCCTGTTTGAGGACTTCTATCTCGGCCCTCAGGGCGGCGATTTCGCTGTTCTTCCGATCAGAATAGAGTATGCTGGCCATGAGCAAGGTCGCCAGGAGAGCACTGGCGACCAGCACAATGGTTGGAATTTGGAGGTTGGAGGTTGGAGGTTGGAGTTCTTGGCGTTGCCGTGATTTCACGATAGTTTTACTCCGGCGAGTCAGATTCTGGGGTGGGTGTGGGCTGCGGTTCGGGTATGTCGAAATAGTAGCGCAGGATGTCGGTGGCGATGGGCACGGCGGTGGCGTCTCCGTCGCCACCGCCGGCGACGAAGACCACCAGGGCAATCTCTGGCTCCTCAGCGGGGGCGAAAGCTGTGAACCAGGCATGGGTGGGCAGATGTCCTTCATCATCGCGGGGACCAGGGTACTCGGCGGTGCCTGTCTTGCCGGCCACCGCCACCCCCTCTAAGTTGGCCCCCCAGCCGGTGCCCCATTCAACCGCCGCCCGCAGCCCCTCGCGAACCAGGGCCAGGTTCTCCTGCGAAACGGGAATCTGGCCGAGTACCTCTGGGGTGAAAGGCCGGATCACCTGGCCATCTGCGTCGGTCACCTGGTAGACGAGCTGGGGCCGGTAGAGCGTTCCCCCGTTGGCCACTACGGTGGTGGCGTTCAGGAGTTGCAGGGGGGTGACCAGGATGAAGCCCTGGCCGATGGCTACGTTGTAAGTGTCGCCCGTAGCCCAGCTCTCGGAATAGTTCAGCCGCTTCCACTTTTTGGTGGGCACCAGGCCACGGGCCTCCCCCGGCAGGTCAATGCCCGTTGGTTGGCCCAGTCCGAAAGAGCGGGCGTATTCACTCAGTCGTTCCAGTCCCAGGCCCTGGAACTCTTCGAGGCCTCCCGCGATTTGATAGAAGAAGATGTCGCAGGAGTGAGCAATAGCCTGGATGATGTTTAATGACCCGTGGCCTCGATCATACTTGTGGATCCAGCAGTAAAATTGTTGGGCTAGCTCAGGATCGTCGGGGAAGTACTTGTTGGGCAGCCAGAGGGTGCCCTGGCAAGTCAGAGTCGTCCTCCTGTTGACAATACCTTCCTCCAGGGCTGCGGCGGCGGGGACGATCTTGAAGGCAGAGCCCGGCGGATATTGGCCGCTGATGGCGTGGTTGACCAGAGGCTTGCCGGGATCTCCTATCAACTGAGCCCAATCCTCCTGGGAAATGCCGCTGGCAAAGAGGTTGTTGTCATAACTGGGCAGAGACACGAAGCTCAGAATCTCGCCGGTTTGGGGATTCATGACGATGGCCACGCCGCTTTCGACTCGACTGGCCGCCTCGACTGAGCTCGGCGAAGTCTCGCCGAAGGCGGACTCGGCTTTTTCCATGCCCTGGCGCAGAGCCTCCTCCGTGAACTGTTGCAGATCCAGGTCAATAGTCAGGATCAAGTTGTGGCCCAGCAGGGGGGGCTGGGGATCTCCCACCGCTCTGATCTCGCGCCCGGCCACGTCCACCTCGCTATATTTGCTCCCCTTGCTGCCGCGCAGTTCCTCCTCGAAAGTTAGCTCCACGCCCGTCAGCCCCACCTGGTCGTTGTTGGGGTCGTAGCCCCGCTCTGCATAGCTCTCTGCCTGCTCGCCAGGGATGTGTCCCATGTAGCCGATGATGTGGGAAACCAGTTCCCCGCTGGGGTACTGGCGGATGGGATCTATCTCGATGAGCACGCCAGGCAGGTCCAGGTGCTCCTCTTCGATGATGAAGACGGTGTCGCGGTCTACGTTGGTCTTAAGGGTGAGAGGGCGATAGGGGGCTGCATCGCGTGCCTCGTCCACCATCTCCTTGAGGCCCCTCCCTCTCTCCCCCCCAACCTTGGGGGGGAGGAAGGGGGGGCGGCCAGCGGAAGCAGCCGCAGTACTGGCGGGAATTCCAAGCAGGGCCGATAGCCGGGAGAAAACAGCCATTGCCTCCTGCTCATCTTCGGGCAAATAGGCTGGTATTATAGTGACGGCGAAGCTAGGGATGTTCTGTACCAGGATGCGCCCGTGGCGGTCGTAGATGACGCCGCGGGCGGCCTCGATGGGCGCCAAGCGGAAGCGGTTGCGGTCGGCCAACATTTGATAGCGTTCGCCCTCGACGATCTGCAGCCGCCACATCTGGAAGGCAAAGATCATGAAGACCAGGATGACGATGCCGCGAAAGGCCCAGAGTCTTCTTTTGAGGCTAAGATCGGCTGATCTCATTCTTTATTCCGGTTCGCTTCCCGCCTGCTCAGTCTCTGGAGGCGTAAAAGTTATCCTTAGGGTTCATAAAAGAATAACTTCCCGCACTTGTGGTATAATAGGGCGATCTCAAAACAGGAGGTTGCTGTATGATGCCAGAAGTGAGGTTGACGATTCACCAGTGCGAGTGTGACATTTGCGAAACCGAGGCTGATC
>JAUWOY010000055.1 GCA_030611885.1 Chloroflexota bacterium
CATACCTTCTGGGGACTATGCACCAGACTGTATACCAAACTGGCGGCCCACACGCTGTGCATCTATCTCAATCGTTTACTGGGCAATCAGAATTTCTTACAAATCAAATCGCTGGCTTTTCCGATCTAGCATAAGGCCATAGTAGCTCAATAATGCTCTGTGTTGAAACAAAAGCTGTCTCGCCAAAATTCACCACACAAACAGGCTTATCTCTCAGCGATTCTAGACCAGCCTGTAGGTATGTTGCTATCGTACCCCAGTCTGGAGCCCCAGTCCCCCACATCGTGGAACCACCAAAGGTGAACACTTTGTAAGAAGTAGCGCTACAATTTGCACCAGGTGTCTCTCTGATACCGTCCTGATTGATGTTTATGGTGGTGCCTTCGAAAGGAGCTCGGCTCCAAATGACCCAGGGGCGATATTGTTTGACTCCCGTTATCTTAAAATCACGCCAGTATTCTTCTGCCCAATCTTGTGAAGTATAGTAAGGTAACTTTGCCTTCCGGTCTGGCACCTGCGGTTCTACTGAACTCGAAAGCAGATCCCCCATCCTGAAGACAAAGTGGGCTCCCAATTCCAAACAAGCAAATAAAACCAGAGTATTCAGAAGAAGAACGGCCCCTCCTCGATAGAAGCTCACTACCCGTCGGCCAAGCAAGCCGATAAGCAATAGACCAAGTCCGGCTAAAACAGCCAGAATCTGACCTTTTCCAAAGCTTCCGGGCGTACTCAACCCTATCCAGTCGGCTACGAGGCCTACAAGCATTATTGCCCCGCCAGCCACCATTATTGTCGCCCGCAACACTTGCAAGCGATGACGACGAGTTTTCCCTTCGATCATGGCTACTACCTCCAGTAGTTCCCCAACACCAGCCTATCCATCCGCCGACGTTGGGGGAGTGATATTCTTCTCTTACTTCTCCACCCAATACTGCTCCAGCACCAGCACGTCAATCCCGCTCTTGGAAAACGTGTTCCACGCATCAGTCGGACTGCTTACAATCGGCTCACCGCGCAGGTTGAAGCTGGTGTTCAGCAGTACCGGTACGCCGGTGGCCTCGCCAAACTTCTTCACTACCCGGTAGTACCTCGGATTCCACTCACGCCGAATGGTCTGCAACCGCCCCGTCCCCAGGTGGTTGACGGCTGGGATCAGGCTACCCGCCTCGCCTTTCCACGGCAACACCAGTTGCATATACCGTGCCGGATAGTGCCGCTCCGGTTCGGCTAATCCTTCGAAGAAGTCTCTTGCTCGTTCCTCCAGAATGACCGGAGCAAAGGGTCGGTAGGGCTCGCGGAACTTAATCTTGCTGTTCACGATGTCTTTCATCTCTGCCCGGCGTGGGTCGGCCAGGATGGAGCGATTACCTAGCGCCCGTGGCCCCCACTCGAACCGCCCCTGGTAGAAGCCGACTACTTTGCCGTCCACCAGCGCGTCTACTACCCGGCTCAACAATACTTCGTCGTCAGAGACGTACTCGTAACGCGTCCCCGCCTGCTCCAGCGTGGCTCTGATCTCCTCGTCGCTGTACTCTTGCCCCCAGAAGGTGTGCTCCAACACAAACCGGCGCGGTTGATGTAACAATACGTGGTAGACATAGAGTGCCGCGCCCAGTGCTCCGCCAGCGTCGCCTGCTGCTGGCTGAATGAAGGTCTCTTCAAAAGGGGTTTCCCTGAGGATGCGCCCGTTGGCCACTGAGTTGAGCGCCACGCCGCCGGCCATACACAACTGCTTCAGCCCGGTCTGCTTATGAAGGGCGTTCGCCATCATAAGCAGGGTTTCCTCAGTCACCCGCTGGATGCTGGCCGCCACATTGGCGTAGTGCTGGTTCCTCTGTACATCGGGATTATTGGGGTCTGCCTTGTCCGGGTCGGTCAGGGTAGTGATGAAGTACGAGTCTGGCACCCGTGGCTCGCCGAAAAGGTTCACGAACTTGCCGTTGAAAGTCCGCTCCGGCGAGTAGTGGTAACTGAAGTAGTCCATATTCAGCCGGAAACTGCCGTCGTTCTGGACCTGGAGGAGATGGTCATATATCTTGTCCACGAAGCGGGGCTCCCCGTAGGGGGCCATACCCATCACCTTGTACTCGCCGTTGTTGACCCTGAAGCCCAGGAAGGCAGTGAAGGCTGAGTACAGTAAACCCAGGGAGTGAGGGAAGCGCTGCTCGTGTGTCAGAGTGATCTCGTTGGCGCTCCCATCCTCCCAACTGGCCCGTCCCCGTCCCAGGGTAGCCGTGGTCCACTCACCAACCCCATCCACTGTCATGATGGCCGCTTCTTCAAAAGGCGAGCAGAAGAACGCGCTGGCGGCGTGGGCTGTATGGTGATCGGTGAAGAGCACCTTTTCCTCCGGCACACCAAGTTCTCGCATCAGGAGTGACTTGATCCACAGCTTCTCGTCGAACCAGGTGATCATTGCCTCGCCGAAGGTGCGCCACGAGCGCGGGAAAGTGCTCAGAGTGGTGAGCAGGATGCGCTCGAACTTGACCAGCGGCTTCTCGTAGAACACCACGTAGTCCAGGTCGGCAACAGTGATCCCGGCCTGGCGCAGGCAGAACTGGATAGCCTGTTTGGGAAAGCTGTAGTCGTGCTTGACCCGGCTGAAGCGCTCCTCCTGCGCCGCAGCGATCAGCATACCGTCCTCGATCAGAGCTGCCGCTGAATCGTGATAGAAGCAAGATACTCCCAGGATGTACATATTCCCTCCCGTCTTATCAGAACTGCTCTCTGGCCTTCTCTATCCCCTGGCTAACGGACTGTCGCTCCACCCAGAAGGAACTACCGCTTACTTGGCGTAGCCGCAGAGGATCGCCAAACAGGCGCAGGGGGATCCCAAGGGGCGTTACGACGATGAAATAGAAGAAGGCGAGAAGCGTGCGGCTCTGGTAGTTGCCCATCTCGGCGGCAAATGCCTTCCACCTCTCCCACCACCGTCGCAATCCTCCAGCATCCTGCGCTGCCGCCGGAGACATTTGCTTGCGGTCCGGATATCTCCCCCTGCGCAACCCTGTCAGCCCGGCACTCACTGTTAGACCTACGACAAGCCAGACAAGGATAGCCAATCCCCTCCCCAGGGCTACCCGCGTCGTCAGAGCCGCGGCCCACAGCACAACGGCAACGGCCAGATCGAGCAATCCAGGGACCACCTGCTTACCCTTTCCGGCCAGCACAGCCCCGCTGGAGTACCCTACCAGCGTCAACAATACTAGCGCCAGTCCACTAACGAAGTCCATACCTCACCTCACTATGCGTGCTAGAATAACGTGTAGATAAACGGGCCTATGGCTGATCCCTGAGCAAAAACTAGCAGCACCACAAACAACAGCAGTACCACGATCATCGGGATCATCCACCACAACTTTCGTTGCCACAAGAAGCGCAGCAACTCTCCGATGATCCCCAGTCTAGCCAGGAACTCAGCACCCCTGCGCGTCGTTTGCTCGCTCATTTTTGCCTCCTCTCTTGTATCGGGAATCACTTGTTGCAAATTGTATCACCTTCTTCAAGGTTGTCAAGTATCTGGAACTTGAAAACTTTCAGCTTTTTACAGCGGTATCTCTGCCTTGCTGACTTCCCTCTCCCCTTCTTCTGGCGGAACGATGCGCCGGAACTTGTCAGGACTCTCCACTCGATCAATGTAGAGGATACCATTGATGTGGTCTGTTTCGTGCTGAAAGACGCGGGCCAGGAACCCCTCCGCTTTGATCCGCACCTTCTTGCCCCGACGATCCTGGGCCTTGACGATGACCGAAGTGGCCCGTTTGACTTCTCCCACATAGCCGGGCAAACAGAGGCATCCCTCCTCACCTTCCTCCTCCCCGTCGGCCCTGACGATCTGCGGATTGCAGAGAGCAAAGAGCTTGCCGCTTTGGGGCTCCTCCTCGTCCTCAGGTAGTTGGATGATGATGACCTGTTGCAGCACGCCTACCTGGGGGGCGGCCAGACCTAGTCCGTTGGCGGAGTGCATGGTCTCCACCATATCATCTATCAAGACCTGCAGGGCCTTCCCAAAGCGCTTCACTTTCTTCGATTTCATTCGCAATATTGGATTGTCAGCGAAAATCACAGGACGAATGGCCACGCAAGCTCCTTCCTGAATAGCATTTGCGATGGATATTATATTGATCGTGCCTCAGATGTCAAGGGGGCGTTCAATTTCCGTGAGGCTCGAGTACTGCCCGTCTCACGGCGTTAACGAGAGGGTGGCAGTGCCGGCGACCCTGATGAAGTCCTCAGCGATGAAAACCACCCGCACGTTCAACTGCAGGAACACTTTCTCCCTGAGCTTGCCCTTCCAGACGATGGAGTCGCCGAGCTTGCGATAGGGATAGCCCTCGACGCCGCTCAGCTCGATTCCCTCTTCCGCCTTGCCCACGTACTTCACCAGGGTGCCGGGAATGGAGTCGCCCTTCTCCACCCGGTAGGTCACCGGGGCGTTGGAATATCTCACGGGAACTTCCGGGATGGAGGCCGCCTCAGGCCTGGGGTCGCGCACGGTCGTCTTAGCTGTTCCCCCCACGTAAACGGTCTCTTCGGTCACCCAGAGCACTCGCAGCGAGAGGTCCAGGTGCACGTTCTCCACGGGGTTGCCCTTCCAGCCGATGGAATCGCCCTTCTGCTTGAAGGCGGCTTGGTCATCAATGAGGATCTCGGCCCCCTTGTCGGATAGGCCAACGTAGCGAATACCCGTGCCCGGCAGGTTGGAACCCTTTTCAATGCCGGCCTCGAAAGGGGCGGTATAGAGCAGCTCCCAAGGGCCACTCGGAAGCTTGCGCTGGCAGGTGGGCAGGAAAGCGAGCAACAACCCCAGAACGACGAGCACTATCGTCCTTTTCTTCATTTTTGTTCTCCTCTCTCAATCTTCAGTAGCGGACAGTTCTTGGAACACGAATATCACGGCTGGACGAACGACACGAATCTTGTTGAGTTGAAAAGCGAGCGAAAGTCATTATACCCCGTCTTACCCGGCTGCGCAAGTTTGGTGGGGTTCGTTATTGCCAAAGGAGCCGAAATCTGATATACTATTAGCAGCCAAATGGAGAAGGGATTACAGCGTTACGGCTCTGGTAATCCCGGAGATAACAAAGGAGGTACTACTATGTTGGACAAGTGGAGAAAGCAATTGAAAGCCAGCAGCTACATGGTGGCGTGTGTGTTGATGGGGGTCGTAGGCGCGCTGCTGTTGGTCGGTTGGGCGTCTGCTCTTCAAGGCCCAGGGGTGGAGATCGGGCCAGACCATACGCAGCAGGCCTACGCCGGGGATACCATCCTCTACGATCACATCCTGACGAACACCGGCACGACGACAGACACGTTTCAGTTGGAGGTGCTGTCAACGCGGGATTGGCCGGTGGAGTTGGTGGGAGCAACTCAGCCGACGGGGACGCTGTCGCTGCAGGTCGCCGCGCAAATGACAGCGCCCTTCCAGATCAGCCTGACCGTCCCCTCGGACGCCGTTGGTCTGACGGACACCACCATCGTCACCGCCACATCGCAGCTCAGTCCCACTATCCGGGACTCTGCTACCGACACGACGATTGTGGTGTACCATCGCTACTTCTTCCCGTTCATAGCAAAGCGCTGGCCGCCCATTCCTTATCCACCCACATTGGACTCCATTGACAACGCGGATGAGGATGGATTCTATACGGTGAGCTGGAAGCCGAGCCCGCCTCCAACAGATTCGCCAGAGACCTACGTCCTGGAAGAAGACAACAACGCCAGCTTCCCCAGCCCGACCATAGTCTACAGCGGCGCTGAGACCTCCTGGTCCGTGCCGGAGCCCGGCAGACCGGGCGGAACCTATTACTATCGCGTGCGCGCTCAAAACGAGTGGGGATACGGAATGTACAGCAACGTCGAAGCGGTCGCTGTGCTGCCGTTCCGCGTCGCAGACACGAGCCTCCAGGCTGGGCAGTGCACCACGCTGAGCTGGAACTTTACCGGCATCAAGGCACTTCACGTCGTTTTTGGCTATGGCTATGACAAACAGCCAGTCCCCGGCCAGGATTCTTGTCAGGTTTGCCCCAGCGTCACCACCACCTACAAGGCGATTGCGACCAAGCAAGACGATAGCCAGGAGATCTATCAGACAACGGTTTACGTCACCGGCACCGGTTGTGGCGACCCTATAGTTTGGTATTTTGCCCCGAACACCTATCACGTCCATGCTGGTGGAACGGTCATCATCTCTTGGCACGTGGAATGTGCCAAGGCTATTTGGCTCATTTATGGCGGAACCGAAAAGGCTGTAGTGGGCCACGACTATAAAGCGCTGGCGATTGCCGGGACCACACTCTTCAAACTCAAGATCAAAAAGACAAACGGCGACTTCGTCTATGCGTCGTTTACCGTCTATTTGGAGTAGTGGCATAACCCCCATACACATCAAGTTAAGGATAATGGGGACGGTGAGGGCTAAAGGTAAAAAAAGCCCCCTCGATCGGAAATCGAGGGGGCTTGAATTTAAGGTGGGAGTGCGAACGCTACTTTTGCACGATCCTCACAAACCTCCGCTTGCCCACCTGAAGGATCGCCTCCTCACCGGGCATCACCGTTTCCTCGATGCTCTCCACTTTGTTCCCATCAAGGCGCACTCCGCCCTGAGCGACGAGGCGGCGGGCCTGGCTCTTGCTCGGCGCCAGACCGACCTCCGCCAGCAGGTCCACGATGTTCTGGGGGGCGGCCAGCTCGTGGGTGGGCATATCTTCGGGTAGTTCCCCTTTTCGGAAGACCCGCTTGAAGTGAGCCTCGGCGCGGGCTGCGGCCTCGGCATCGTGGTAGATGGCGACGATGTCGCGGGCCAGCGTCATCTTGGCGTCCATGGGATGCAGGCTTTCGTCAGCCATTCTCTTCTCAAGGTCGGCGATCTGGGCCGGTTCGAAGCTGGAGAGGAGGTCGAAGTAGTTGCGCATGGCGTGGTCGGGGATGCTCATCACTTTGCCGTACATTTCCTCCGGCGGCTCGTTCACGCCGATGTAGTTGCCCAGGCTCTGGCCCATGCGCTGGTGGCCGTCAGTTCCCACCAGGATGGGCAGCGTCAGGCAGATCTGAGGCCGCTGTCCGAGGGCCTCCTGGAGTTTGCGGCCGGCCATCAGGTTGAAGAGCTGCTCCGTCCCGCCGATCTGCACGTCCGTCTCCAGGGTCACGGCGTCGTAGGCCTGCATCAGCGCGTAGAAGAGCTCGTGCAGCCAGATGGGATCGCCCTTGGCGTGGCGCTTGGCGAAGTTCTCGCGGGCCAGGAATTGCTGCACCGTGAAGTGCGAGGACAGCCTGATGAGATCGGCGAAGGTCAGCGGCGCCAGCCAGTCGGCGTTGTAGCGCACTTCGGTCTGGTCGGGGTCCAGGATTTTGAACGCCTGCTCTGCGTATCCCTTTGTTTTCTCGGCTACCTCCTCGAGCGTCTGTTGGGGGCGAGCGCTGTCCTTGTCGCTGGGATCGCCGATAAGGGCAGTGAAGGTGCCGATGAGAAAGATAACCCGGTGGCCTAGCTCTTGGAACTGGCGCAGTTTCCGCATGGGCACCGTGTGGCCCAAAGTCAACTGAGACGTCGTGGGATCGAAGCCGCAATAGACGCGCAGCGGCCTCCCTTCGTGCAGCCGCTCTCGCAGCTCCCTTTCCATTACTTGCTTGATCTGCTCGTCGCCGAAATCCACCCCGCGCATGAGGATGGCCGTTTGTTCGTCTAAGGGTTTCATGTTTGCACTCCTTGCTATCTATTCGGAGTCCCGAACTTGTTCGGGTTGCTGGCCTCTCCCTCAACAAGTTGAGGACTCCATGTTATTATACCACAAAACGCTGGTATTTGCTAGCTAGCTGATAACGTGGTATAATGTACACAATTCATGATGGAGGTAACGCGAGTTGCTCACTTACCTGTACATTGTCCAAATCATCATCTCCGTGTCCCTCATTGCGGCTGTTTTGCTGCAAACCAAGGGATCGGGCTTGGGTGGTATCTTCGGGGGCCAGGGTGCGGTGTACACAAGCCGCCGTGGGGTGGAAAAAACCATCTTCAACGTCACTATCGGTCTATCCGTCGCTTTCTTTGTCTTCGCTACGATCACCGTCATCCTGGCAGGATGAGCGTTCAGATCCTTGGGGTTTCTAAAACCCCAAGGGTCTCAAAGTAGGGAAGGGGTGTGAGGCTTGAGCAAGCATCTCCGCTGGCAGGTCGTCATCACCCTTCTGGGGATAGCCCTGCTGGGCTCTTTGCTGGCCTACCTAGCTTTTACCTTCGCTATGGTCATTGTCCCTGCTGTGGGCGGGACCTACGTGGAGGGCCTGGCTGGCAACCCACAATACATAAATCCCATCCTCTGCCAGTATAACCAGGTGGAGCGGGAGCTTTGTTCCCTCATCTTCAATGGCCTGACCAAGTTGAATGAGAGGGGCGAGGTTATCCCCGATCTGGCCGAAAGATGGGAGATCTCCGACGATTGCCTCGTTTACACCTTCTGGCTGCGGCGCGACGTGCTTTGGCACGATGAAGTTCCCTTCAGCGCGGACGACGTGGTTTTCACCGTCAAAGCAATGCAGGATGCCGGCTATCGGGGCGTCCCCTATCTGGCTGAGCTTTGGCAGAGCGTCGAGGTCGTCAAAGTCAACTCCCACACCGTCAAGTTTACCCTCGAGGAACCCTTCGCTCCATTTCTTGACTACACCACCATTGGCATCCTGCCGGCCCACCTCCTGGCCGAGGTTCCCGCCGAGTCGCTGCCCAAGGATCCGTTTAACCTGCATCCCATCGGCACGGGCCTCTTCCAGGTGGAGGAGGTCACCGCCGAGCACGCCCTTCTCCAGGCCAACCCCCTCTTCTACGGTCCCCAGCCCTATTTGAACAAAATCGAATTCAGATTCTATCCCGATCATGAGAGCGTCCTCGGCGCCTATGAGCGCGGCGAGGTTCAGGGCATCAGCCGCGTCCTTCCCCAGGACTTGCCCCAGGCGGTTGAAGCCAACTCAGAGTTGCAGCTTTTCTCGGCCCAGTTGACAGGCTACACCCTCATATTCCTGAATCTGCAAGACCCTGAGCTGCCCTTCTTTCAGGAAAGACTGGTCAGGCAGGCTTTGCTCTATGCTATAAACCGCCAGGAGCTTGTCAACAGTGTGTTGAAGGGCCAGGGCCTGGTGGCTCACAGTCCTATCTTGCGGGGTACCTGGGCCTACGACAATGGCGTTGTCAGATACGAGCACGATCCTGATCAGGCCAGAGATCTGCTAACCAGAGCTGGTTGGCACAATCCCACTACCAACGGGGAGGGCAAAGATAGCGTCAGGGAGAAAGCGGGGGTGAAGTTGGCCTTCACTCTGCTGACCGACGACGACCCCCTGCGCGTAGAACTGGCCGAGGAGATCGCCCGCCAGTGGGAGGCAATTGGGGTGAAAGCCACGCTTCGGACGATAGGCTCAGGACTGGTGCGCGAGTTTCTCCATCCTCGGGAGTTCGAGGCTCTTCTGATTGACCTGGAGCTGCGCGGCGATCCCGATCCCTATCCCCTCTGGCACTCGACCCAGGCGAGCGGTGAGGGGCAAAACTATGCTGGCTTCGTCAGCTACGAGGTTGATAAGCTCCTCGAGGAGGCGCGATGTACAACTGACTCAGGGAGGCGGGCCGAGTTGTATCGTCGCTTCCAGGAGATCTTTGCGGACGAAGTGCCGTCGTTGCTTCTCTATTATCCGATCTACACCTATGCCGTGGACGAGAAAGTCAAGGGCGTCCAACTGGGGCCTATGGGCGATCCCAGCGATCGTTTTCGCAACGTCACCGAATGGTACATTGTGACCAAGCGAGTCATCAAGCTTGACAAATAGGGCAAACCGTGGTAAATTATGGGGGAAGAATGCCGAAGTGGCGAAATAGGCAGACGCGCACGGTTCAGGGCCGTGTGGGCGCAAGCCCATGTGGGTTCAAGTCCCACCTTCGGCACTACAGATGGACTACTCATCTGCTCCCGCTGGACCCTAGTCCAGCGGACTAGGGTCCGCTGTGAGCACAAAGTGAGCAGGCACTACCGAGATTCATCCCTCCGGTTGGCTAGTTGATGGGAGAGACAACGATGGCTATTGCAAAGAAGCGCTCTGGAGTATCGCTAACCCAATTTGTAGCTCTCATAATGGCCACCGTCGTGCTATCTTTGCTGGTGGACTTTGGACACAAGGTGGCCCTCTACCGCCAACTGCAACTCGAAGAGGCCCGATTGGATCAAGGGATAGCGTACGAGGAGAACAGAGGGGATTATCTGGAGTGGCTCAGGGGGTACGTCCAAACCGACGAGTTTGTGGGCGCCTGGGCTCGGAGGGAGTGGAAGATGGTGGAGGCCGGAGAGACCAGCGTTGTGCCCATGCTTCCGGAAGCTCCCAGCGCTCCCCAAATTCGTCCGCAGGAGGAGAGCCGCCCCAGCGAGGGGCCCCGTTGGCAGGAGTGGTTGAAGCGCTTGTTTGACTAAAGGTTAATCATGTAGTATAATATTGATCGCAACGCGGGGTAGAGCAGTGGTAGCTCGTCGGGCTCATAACCCGGAGGTCGTTGGTTCGAATCCAACCCCCGCTACCTAATTGACAAATCTGGACACTGGCGTTTTTTTCGTAATGACGACCGTAGTGACGACTTCAGTCGTTTACAATGGAGCCAAAGCGACTAAAGTCGCTACTACGAACCTCATATGATGAACTGGCGGCGTAGCTCAGTGGGCAGAGCGGGGGACTCATAAGCCCTAGGTCACTGGTTCAAGTCCAGTCGCCGCCACTCAAAAAGCCCCTCCCATCGGGAGGGGCTTTTTGCGTTTCTCAGGGTTTTTCTCCGCTCGCGACGGATTGCCAAATCCGTCGCTCATTGGCTGGATCGCCAGATCCAGCCGGAGCAAAGTCTGATGGCTCTTTGGGATTTCGCAGGGTCATAGTATTGGAGTCCCCAACTCGTTGGGGGTGCGGCGCGGCAAACCCCAACAAGTTGGGGACTCCAGCCCGCTACTCATGCCAATTCCCAAAGACCTGGTCTAATTAGTACCAATAGAAACTGCGGGTCGCGCTCACGGGGCTAATAACAACGCCCTCCGGCGTCCCGTCTGGCCCGGTGTGTGTCTGGCGCATTACGGTCACATCCCAGCGGAGCAAGCGAGATTCAACGTCAGCCGGGGGATACAGATCGGCCGGCACTCGCCAGCTCGTGGTCTTGGTCCAGACCCCGGGCGGCTGGGCGGCTCCTTCGGCCTCGTATCGCAGCCTCAGGACGTACCACTCGTCCTCGGCCAGGATGCCTACCGAGGCCCAGTTCAGGACGATGACTTCGTCCATCCCTCGAAAGACCTGGCCGTCGGCGGGGGCGAGCAAGGCTGGGGCAGGATAGGGATGCACCGATGTGGGGGCAGGCGTGGGCTGGGACGTGGGCTGGGATGTGGGCTGAGGCGTGGGCGTGGGAGTGGAGGTCGGCGTCGTTGTGGGCGTGGGCGTTGATGTCGGCTCCGGCGTGTCTGTTGGTTCTGGCGTAGGTGTAAGTGTCGCCTCTGGTGTGGACGTCGCCGTCGCCGTTGGAATGGGCGATTCCCAGGATACGACCAGTTCTTGACCAATCTGGATTAGCACGGGGTCCACTATGCCGTTGGCCATCATGAGAGCCTCGACCGTGGTTCCGTATAGAGTGGCGATGGAGTACAAGCTATCCCCGGCCTGGATCACGTAGGTGATCACTCCGCTCTCGGAGATGATGGGCATTCCGGGGAACATCCCCCCCGTAGGCCCGGCGGCGGGGATGGTCAGTTGTTGCCCGATGCTCAGGATCGTTGATATGCTCAGGCCATTGGCTTCCAAAATGGCCTCTACCGTGACGCCGTGCATGGCTGCTATTGAGGAGAGGTTATCGCCACGTTTCACGGTGTAAATGATAGGGGTCGGCGTGGGGGTTTTGGTAGGGGGCGGGGTGGGGGTAGACGTGGGCGTAGGGGTGGATGTGGGCGTAGGCATAGGGGTGGATGTAGACGTAGACGTAGGTGTTGATGTGAGCGTAGGGGTGGCTGTAAGGGTGAACGTAGGCGTAGCAGTGGGAGTGGCTGTAGCCGTTGACGTCGCCGTGGCCGTGGCCGTGGCCGTTGCTGTAGCTGTCGGCGTCGCGGTCGAGGTTGGGACTACGCTCGTCGCCTCTGGCTTTCGCGGAAGCCCAAACACCAGCAGGGCTGCCAGGCTCGTCAGGATAATGACAGCCAAAAATGCCGCTGGAACGAAGATCGGAATCGAGAACCGTCTTCCAGGCTTGGGTCTCTCAAGAGGGGCTCCGCACATCAGGCACACTTTGGCGCTCTGGGCAACCTGAGCCCCGCAGGTCGGGCAGTATCTTCTCTCCTCCGCCATTCTATCCCGCTTTCACCTTAGACCAAGCTCGTCGGCGATGCCTTGCATGGCCGAAAGGACTGTAGCGATGTGCTCGTTCAGATCCACACCCAGGGCCGCAGCGCCTCTCTCGATGTCTTCCCGATGCACTCCTCGGGCGAAGGACTTATCCTTCCACTTCTTCTTGATGGACTTGATCTTAACGTCCATGATGCTCTTGGAAGGCCGCACCAGGGCCACGGCCACGATGAGTCCCGTTAGCTCGTCCACGGCGTAGAGGGCTTTGTCCATCAGGCTCTTACGGGGCAGCCCCAGGTGGTCGCCGTGAGCTCGGACGGCGTAGACGATGTCCTCAGGCCAGCCTAGCTCCTCCAGCAGTTGCGCTCCCCAGGCTGGGTGTTCCTCAGCGGTGGGGTGCTGCTCGTAGTCGAAGTCGTGGATGAGGCCGGTGACGCCCCACCTCTCCGCGTCCTCGCCAAACTTGCGAGCATAGGCCCGCATGGCCGCCTCTACTGCCAGGGCGTGTTTGAGCAGGTTCTCGTTTTTGGTGTGCTCGGTCAGCAAAGTCCAGGCTTGTTCTCGGTCCATGTCCATCGGTGCCTCCTTGTCTACACCTGAGGGAAAGAATCAGATGACATGACGAGAGATAGTATAGTATAAAAAGCTACCTACGTCAAACGCGCAGGTTTGAGTTGGCCTTTTCCCTTATCCCCTTATCCACTTTCCCCTTTCCCCCTTCCACCCTCCCCTTTCCAATCTTCCACAAGGTGCTCAGGCTCTCGCGCAGGATGTCGAGCCAGCGGTAGGGGTAGCAGAGGGGCCAGAGCCAGGCAGGACGAGGCTTGTAGCGCCAGCGCACGTAGGTGGGGCTGGGGGCAACGTGGGCCAGCACGAGGCGCAGCCGGGCGCGCCAACTGAGGGAAGCGAGCACATCGCTGACACTCTCCCCACGGGTTTGAAGCCGAGCCTTGCGCTGAACCAGCGCCTGATCTCTGGAATCGGCGTCCTCGATCAGGGATTCCAGAAGGCCAGCCGGTAGGGGAGTCGCGAACCGGGCGGCGGTTCCAGCCAGGGCGGCTTGTACGGCCGGCGCCCAGTGGAACTCTTGAGCGCGTACGACGATCTCATCCCAATCAATGCGCTGACCCTCTCGTGTCACCAGCAGATGGATGTCGTAGAACCAGCGAAGTGGTGAACGGGCTTCGCCGTGCTGGAGCATCAGGTGGGCGCAGAGGTAGAGCAAGTGCGCCGTAGGCGTTAGTTGGAAAATGGAGGTTGGAGGTTGGAGGTTGGAGATTGGAGGCTGGAGATTGGGTATTGGAGATTGGGTATTGGGTATTGGAGGTTGGACTCCATCATCCATCTTCCAATTTCCATCTTCCATCTTCCATTTCTCAGTCTGCTGCCAGAACCAGGGGAGGGAAGGGGAGCGCCGGTCGTGCTCGCCGCCGATCAGGGTCCAGTGGAGCTCCACGGTCAGGTGGAGGTCCTGGCCGCCCTGGAGGTTGACGTGGTGGCCGAACAAGGCATTGAAGCCAGCGGCTATGTCCGGGTAAGGCTCGACGTAGCCCAGGGCTTTGAGGCGGGCCACGGCCTCGGCCAGTCGCTCCTCGGGCACCAGGAGGTCCAGGTCGCCCATGGGGCGGAGGCCGATGCTGGGGTAGAGGGTGGCGGCTAAGGCGGCGCCTTTCAAGAGGATGACTGGGATTGGAGGCTGGAGGTTGGAGATTGGAGGTTGGAGGTTGGAGATTGGAGGTTGGAGATTGGGTATTGGGTATTGGATATTGGATATTGGGGATTGTGGCGGGGCGCTGAGGGCGGTGAGGATGCGGGAGAGTTCGCGGTAGAGGAGGAGGTTGCGGGCGGTGGTGGCGTAGTAGGCCTGACGCAGGTCGGCCTGGACGTCGGGGGGGACGCGGGGGAGATGGGGAGAGGGGGAGATGGGGAGATGGGGGGACGAAGACGGTTCAGCCTCGCACTCCTGCACCTCTGCCCCTCGGCTCTTCTGCTCCTTGAGGGTGTGGTGGAGCAGAGGGGCGACGCCCTCGCGCCGGGCGGTGGCGGCCAGCAGGCACCAGTCGTCGGGGCCGAGGGTTGATGTGAGGGCCACGTCGGCCCTTCGATGGAACTCAGGACAGGCCCGGCCGGAGAGGAGTCGGCAGAGGGTGCGGCAAGTCAGGTCAGGCTTTCTCATTTTTCCATCCCAACCAAAGGCAACCTTCTATACCCACACGATTAGGCCCTGACGCCTCAGATTAGACCAGGCCCTCAGAAATGAAGACAGTTCAAAACTGAACTCACGATCAAGGCTAGGATCCAGGCATGTGACATGCTCGCCTTCTATGCCAATGACAACGACTGCGTGCAAGCCAATGCGGCCATGCGGTAGATCGGCTGCTCGCACAAAGACGACCACCGGCCAGTCATGGACAAGCAGGTCAAGAAGCCGTTCGAGTGTGGCATTCTCGAACCACAGGGCACGGTAGCCCATATTCTCCAGCCCGGCAACAACACTCTCCGGCCGGGTTCCCAATACTGGCACGGTGCCAAGAGCTTGCGCCAGTTCTTCTTCACTGTGCTCTTTGCCCCAGTAGGCTAGAACCATACGGACACAAGCAGGCAAGCAGGTATGGGGAAGCTGCTGTCTGAAGTGAGGAACTGGCAGCTTCATTGTGCTGAGGCGACCTCTATTGCTCGTTGATGCATATCTTCCACTGGCGTAGAGCGATCTAGCAGAAGCTCGCCGGCTGGTGAATAGACCAATCGGCCCAAGGAATCGGCAATGTCCGCACCATATACGGACACATGCCAATCGCCGTCATCTCTTTCCACCTTAATGGTGGCTGCATCTCCCAGATACGCTAACAGGTAGCGTAAGGCCCGGTTTTCGATCTCCTCCTGCCCAGGAGCAGCCGGCAGGATACGAATCCCGTCTGTCTCTAGCTCTAGCACGACTCCGGTCCCTGGCTGCAGGCCATAGCGCTGTATGATCAACAACGGAATCTGCAATCCTTCAGACCCAACTACTTGACGAACACACTCCATTTTCCCCCTTCCCTCCTCCCCTCCTCCCCTCTCCATCCTCCCCCTTCTATCTTCCCCCTCCATTTTCCCCTTTCCGTCTTCCCCCTTCCATTACCGGCTATCCCCATCCACCTTGCTGAACTGCAAGGTGTTCTCATCAATCACCCGCACCAGCAAACGGGTGTTGTCTCGGATGTTGGTCTTGCGGATGATGTAGTCGGGCAGGGGAATAGCCCGTTGCACGACCACTACAGTGGCTTTCAGCACTGTTGAGGGCTGCTTCAGGATGTAGGTCTGATAGACGTACTCCAACACAGTGCTCAGGGGGACATCGTACAGCCCGAACTCCGGGACATTGTAACTGTCCGGAATGGAGCTTTCTTTCTCTTTAATCTCTTCCATGACCCGCCTGTATGAAGCGGAAAACCCATCAATCATCAAGCTGTCGAGGGCACAAGCAGTCCCCTTGAGCCTGGCATTGCAGAACATTTCATAGGGCCCTGACTCCGTATCATACCGATCCTCGCTATCGAATTCCGGGATCCAGGCTTCCAGGTTGTCCCTTTCATCGTAAATGACGCGCAGATTGAAAGCCATTTCATCACCTCCCTCTCAGGTATCTCCCCGCTCCTTTGGCCCGATAGAGAACAGCAACCTTGCGAGGCACCTTGTTCTTCTCCACCCAATAAATGTCCCAAACCACGCTGATGTTGCTCTTCTTCATCACCACTGCAAGTAACTCTCTCTTGAATCCGTGCTCCTCAATGGCTACCGCGCCGTAATAGAATAGATTCTGGGGCTGATCGCTATCCTGGCCCACGATTATCGGCTGCCGAACGATGACCGGTATCTTGTCCAGGTAACCCTTCACGAATCGCTGGCGGCCCCTCCTACTTCTTGCATCCAGAATATACCGATGCCCTTCTTCAGTATAGTACCACTTTTCCCCCAAGTAGTCAAGAGCGGAGTAGATCACCGTCTGGAGCTTGCGTTGCCCCTCCACGATGATCTCCTGCTCCATCCCCTTCTCGGAGTAGTCCACGTTGTGTAAAGAGAAAACGTCATCACCGGCCAAGATTTCTGCCCTCCATACTTCCCTTTTCCAATTTCCCCCTTCCCTCCTCCCCCCTCCTTATGAGGCCAATGCCAGCTCGAGTCGCTTCGGGGACGGAGTGAGCTGATCGGGCAACAGCTCTTTGCGGCGGACCTCTGATCTCTTCAGGAGTGCTTCCAGGTAGTCAATCGCCCTGGAGACGACGTCAATGACATCTCCGCCGATTTCGCCAGGTATATATTCCTCGCCGCAATTAGGACACACCATAGCGGGAATGCCTGACATCGTTGCCCGTATACCTTTTCGCTCAAATTCAACGGTGATCTCTCTTAGCTCCGTCTTAACTTGACATTCAGGGCAGATGGTTATTAGACCTTTCATCTCTTTTTCCTCCTCCGGGTTGCAGTTTCCCACTCCTCTTCCGATGGAAAATGGAGGATGGAGGATGGAGAATGGACGCCTTTCCCTCGTAATCGGGACATAGATCAGGACATTCTGGAGCAAATTGGGACATCAGGTCGCCACATAGCGGACACCCCGCCCCCGACCGAGGCGCCTGGCCTGCCCGACTTCCACTAACCTACCCAAATCAGAAGACGGAAACTGGAAAATGGAAGGTGGAGAATGGATGTCAGGTGTCGCTGCTCTTTGATCCAGGCGATGTACTCCTCAGGACGGCGCTACATGGGCAGGTATAGGAGTCTATCTACGTACTCTTGGCATCGGACGCAGCCCACAATAGATAGAGTTGTTCGATGATCTGCCCCATGCGGACACCACGCTTCAAGAGGAGGATTCCGGGGACACGATGCCCCGCAACATAGTGTGCCCGCACGTGCCCCGGAATCGTGCGACGATTCCCGGTGACCAAGATGTAGCCTGTCTCTTCAATCCACGCCAGGATGTCTGGATCCGAAGTACCTTTCACTTCGACAGGCTCAGTACAAGTGGCGGCGCTAACGGCTGGCCAACTGCCAGGATGTCTATCTCGGCATCAAACCGCAGCAGTTGGCTCTGGATTGCCTGGGGAACATGCTCGTCGAGTAGGAAACGTGGCGGGGTCATCGTCGGCCAGCCATCAGGTATTCTGGACCCCCTTCGGCTACCAATGCTTCTCGCTGGCGTTGAATCCGTTCACGCAGTTCCCGTACAAACTCAGGCGGATTGCGCTGCTGCTCCTGCCAGGCGGCCTCTGCGTAGGCCCGCCACCCCTCCAGATACTCGTCTACCTCTTCTTGGTTGCGCAGGTAATAGGTGATGGTGGCGTAGACCTGCTCCAACGTCAGCGTGCGGTAGCGCGCCGCAATCTCCTCTGGGCTGGCACCATTCAGATAGTCATCCAACACTGTCTCTATGCCCACCCGTGTTCCTTTGATGCGAATGTCATCTGTGTCGAGGAAATCAAAGTAATTCTTCAGTTTCATCTCACCCTCCCGCCCGCTATTTGCCACGAATTACACGAATTTTCACTAATTTATCCCTGTCCCCTGCACCGGGTCGCCAGGGGGTGGGTGCCGACCGACCATGCGGTCAGCCGCACGAATATTGATGACCCGTTCACGGTTTAATGCCAACGCCTCGACCCTTCGACAGGCTCAGGACACCGCCGTCGCCCGCCCCACCGGCGTCAGACCGATAACCAAGAGACCATCGGCTGACCACGTAAAGTGCTCACGCCAGTCATCCTGACGTGGGTTGAACAGCGAAACCTCCTCCCCGGAATCAGGGTCCAAAGCCGTCAGCCGGTCAGATTTCCTGCGGTTACGGTGAAAACAGGCCAAAGCGAGGTTGTCGGGAGTGTCCGAACCACCCTGGGCAAGAGGGATAATGTGGTCCACCGTAAACCGTACATACTGCCACCGTTCTGAGGTATGGCAGTACTCACATCGCTCGTTTGCCCGTTGCCGAACCAGGCGCTGTGTTTCAGGTGGGATTCTGCGTCGTTGAGACATCCATCCACTCGTCACACTGGACCTGCATCAGGTTCCGCACCACACGGTTGATGAGGCTCAAATAATCATCCATCTCTTCCCATTGATCCAGTTCCTTTTTCTCCTGGATGCTCAACCGCGCCTCTCGCTGTTTGAGAAGCAATTCCTCAATCCGGGCCTGAATGAAGCCGGAGGCTCTGAATACGGGCATCCCTTCCTCAAGTTCGATGCGCACGACCCCTTCCAGTGGAAGAGCAGTCGGCAGACTGCGTAACCTGGGAAGGGGATGCACCATAAACTGTCGAGTGTGCTCCAGTAGCCTCATTTCGGTCATCGTCGCCACCTCCTATGTTGGCGTCTGTTTGCCTGTTGTCGTTTCCTTACCAATTATACCCCATCCCACTCTCAAAATCAAATGTGGACGTCCGCCGGCTATTTGCCACGAATTACACGAATTTTCACTAATTTTTTCTTTTTCGTGGAAAAGGTCTGTTCTTCGCTGCGGCATACCACCCTCAAAATCAAATTGGGCGCCCTCCCGCCCGCTATTGGCCACGAATTAGCGGAGCGGCGCAGCAATCCCCGTTAGAGTTTGGAACACGGAATCACGGAAGGTACGGAATCACGGAGCTTTCGTGCTCCCATGCTCTCCGTGCTTCCGTGTTCCCGCGTTCTGCGGATATGCCTGAGTAGCCACATTTTCCCTCGCTAAAAAGGGGCGTCCTCGCCCCGATGTTGGGGGCTAAACGGCCACCAGACGGGGCGAGGACGCCAATTGTCCATTTTCCCCCATCCCTCCTCTCCCCTCCATAATGAATGATGTAGCTTGGGCAGTAGATAGCCTGTTTGGCGATACGAACTGGCACAAACTACAACTTTCAAATGGAGGATGGAGGATGGAGGATGGAGAATGGAGAATGGATGATGCCTCCGTCTTCCCCCGTCCATTTTCCATTCTCCCCCTCTCTGCTCCTGCCCTCTGCCATCTGATACTCCGGCACCAACACCTTCAACAACCGCCGCACCTCGTCACGATCACCCCGCTCCGCCGCAGCGATCAGGGCATCCACTTCGATTTCGGATACTTCGACCCTTCGACGGGCTCAGGACATCGCTGGGCTCAGTACAGGTTTCAGATTGCGGATTTCGAACCCATACCTCGGCTCCTCTGCCTTCCCTCCTCCCCTTCCCCGCTCTACGGTGTGAACTGGGCAATGGCCATCATGATGGTCAGGATGGTGCCGAACAGGGCAATGGAACCGATCAGCCACCGTGTCTGTACCAGCATCCGCTCCGACATCTGATCGAAGCGCCCGTTCATGCGGTCGAAGCGCTCGTGCATCTCGCGGCGGAGTTCGCCCAAATCCTCGCGGAACTCGGCCCGCATCTGGGCCCGATCCTCGCGGAACTCAGCCCGCATCCGAGTCTGCTCTTCTTTAACGAGCGAGATGTCCTTCTCTAGTAAGTCCAGCCGCGACAGTACTTCCCGATACTCGTCCCTCGGCACGGCCTTCTCTTTGACAGTTTCGGAGATTTCCTCTTTTAGCCAGGGCACGAATGCCGCTACCACCTCTTCGCCCCAGCCCCGCCTTACGACTTGCGGCATAGCAACCGGCATCTCTTTCACCTCCTTCCCCGAGAATCTGCCCTAATGATACCACAACTCTTCCTTCTTGTCCAACGTAAAACTGAAGTAACTACCTTGACAATGTTAAATTCCCTAAGAAACCAGGTTTTTTGCACCCAAAAGCGAGGAGCTTCATTGTCCCAGTCACTTTGCTCAGCCAGAATCCTGTCTATTGCAGAGAAAAACCTGGTTTCTAGTCGAACACATGTTCAATTTAAGGTATCTTCTCAAAAAATCGGGGGAGGACAAATCCAGCGCCGGCCGAGTAGGAGCGTAGCGACGTATCGAGGCCAAGCGGGTTGCCGGTAGACCCGTTCGCATCCTGGGTTTCGATACGACCTGAAGGTCTACTCAACCGG
>JAUWOY010000012.1 GCA_030611885.1 Chloroflexota bacterium
ATATCCACAGCCCCTATGACCACTTCAACTCAGCACTGTCCAGATCATCAAATCCAAGAAAGGAGGGGACAACCCGGGTAACATTATCTTTTGACTGAACGATCACCGTTCGGTAACATTTTCATTTGACTTGACAGGACACTGAAGTTCCAAACGAGTTATCATGACCCAACTTCGTCATGATGCTTCGCTCCCCAGCCGCCACCGCTCGCCAAAGGCTCCCACGCCGATTCCCTGCGCCGCTAGCCACTCCCGCTCCGGCCCAGACCTGTGCAGCGGGTTGCTGTGGTTGAGATGGATCAGCCGCACATCGCAATCCACCCCGGCCAGCCGCTCGGCGGTGTCGGTGGCCAGGGGGTGCGGAATCTGACTCAGGTCACGGCCAGGAAGCTCGTCCGCGCTGAAAAAGGTCGCATCCAGCAAAACCACGTCTATCTCGGCCACAAAGCTCCGCAGGTCGTGCTCCCACCTGTCCCACGTGTCAATGTCAGGGCAGTAGAACAGCCGCCCGGTTGGGCCACGCACCACGAAAAGCCAGCGTGTCGCTGAACTCGTCTCAACGGTCATTAGTCATTTGACGCGGCTCCTCCAGGCGGAAGGTCAGGACCAACCCGAGGGCGACACCTCCCGCTGTGACAGCGAAAAGAACGGAGTAGGATGTCGCTTGTATTATCCAGCCTCCCAAGAAAGGCGCCACTAGAAGCACGCCACACAAGGTGTTGGTCAGGGCGATGTAGGTGGCGCGCTCTTCGGGTGGGGCCAGCTCCAGGACGAAATTGATGAATCCCGGCATGTAAGAGCTGTTCAGGGCCCCGATGGCCACGAAGATCAGGGAGTAGATGTAGATCGTTGAAGCCCCCGCCAGGCGGGCTATCGGCCCCATGAGCAAGGCCAGCAGGGGCGAAGCGAGAGCCATCACCGTCGAACACTGGATCACGATCTTGCTGCCAGATCGCTCATTCAGATACCCCCACACGAATCCGGCCAGAATGCCGCCAATTACCTGGGACGAAAGAAAGAGCCCGATGGCTTCAATGCCAAGTTGCAGTTCTTCAGTGGCGTAGACAACGTAAAATGGCAAAGCCATTCCATTCAGGCCCATCAGCAGCCGCAGAGCTGTGACCAGGCTAAACGTACGATTCTCTCTCAAGACCGTCAATAGTTTGGGTAAGAAGGCGTTCCAGGGTAATCGCTCGTTTTGCGTTGGCTCGACTGGCTCGCGCAGAAAGATCATGGTCGCCAAGGAGAAGAGGAAAGACAGCCCGGCCAGGAAGAATAGCAGGGCGTAATTGCGGGGGAAGGGTGGGCCCTGGGGACCTAAGAGGGTGCTTACCACCGCTCCTGCCCCCACTGTTAGCAGTCCTGAAAAAAACTGGGCGATCCCAAACAACCGGCCTCGCCGGGTTGGAGGGATGGCTTTGCTAAAGATGTCGAACCAGGCCACGGCAGCCAGGGCATCGGTGCTCATGAAAACGGCCAGGCCGATGAAGAACAACCCTAAGATCAACGTGGGGGAAAGATCTCCGGCCAGGAACAACACCGCGGCGAGCAGCCAAAAGACAGGCCGGCCAATGGCCGCGGGCAGCATCAGGTATGGCTTCTTGCGGGCCTTATCAGCCAGGTAGCTGGCGGCGATCAGTTGGGGCAAAAGCCAGGCGCCGGTCTGGATGGTTGAGGCCAGGCCGATCAGGGGAGCCGAATCGGTGAGCTGGCTGACGAAGGACGGCAAAACCGTCGTCTGGTTAATGAAAGCCAGGCCGACGCCGAAGAATACGTAGTCCAGGACGAAGCAGATGAAGTTTCGCCGGTAGTGGGGATTGGATATTGGATATTGGGTATTGGTCATTGGGTATTGGTCACTCCACGCGATGGACGCGCGCGTATTCGTGGTGGCCCAGGGTGACGGCTAAAGTGCCGGAGCCGGAGAGGCCGCTGACGTAGCGACCGCTGCGGTCGTATTTCGCACCCCCGTAGGTGAAAGGGATGTCCACGTCAAAAGAGACCGGGCTGGGAGCTATGCTGTAGAGCAAGGCGTGTCCGTCCCCTTGCACAAAGTACCCCCGGTTGAGCTTCCCGATTCTCAGCACGTCCTTCCAGAAAGCCGCCAGTTCGCCCTGGTAGTCATCCATGAACAGAGTCTCTACGTCTGGCGAGCTGGAGTAGACCGCGCCGTCGCTGACCACAGAAGTGATCCTGGTCAAATAAGAAGTCACGTCTGTCGTCTGAGGGTCTTTCATTTGCTTCTCCAGATCCTCGGCGATGTCCTCCTGGGCCACGATCTCCCCACCTTGCCTGTAGAAATCGTACAGGAGAGCGAGTTCCTCTGAAGAGACGTAGGCTGACGACGGAGCCAGCACCAAAACCGTCTCCATCCCCTCCAAATCCGACCGAACGAGATGCGTGGCCACGATGGAGTTGACGTTGTTCCTGGCCAGGGCGTTCATCTGGGGGAATTTGTAGTTGAGAATGCTCTTGCTGATCAGCCGGCGGAAAGTGGGCATGTCCTGGGCCAGACGGGCGAGATGCAGCCACGACTTGGTCTGGCCGATGAGCTCGTAGGGATAGCTGGAGGGAGCGAAGATCAGCACTGAAGTCGGCGATGGGTCAGATACCATGATCTCGCGGGCGCTGCTCCCGGCCACCGAAACCCGCTCGAACATCTCATCGGGATCGTAGACGATGGGATTGGTATCGTTGTACAGCCCCTGCCCCTTGATGTTGTAGTTCCAGTAGTTTATACCCTGAAGCTGCCCACCTGTCTGGGTGGTCAACTGGGCCAGGTAGAAGATGTTTGCTGCTGCGTCGGCGATGTCCGCCTTGTCGTAGCTGTCCTGGCCCAGGCCCCAACTGTTGGCCGTGGACCAAAACCAGAGGGGCTTGTCGTAGATGTCCGAATAGCGACCCAGGGAGCGAATCAGGATGAACAACGACGTCAGGTCGCCCTCGGTGATGGGGTCGGTATAGTATCCGTCCCTGGGATAGGCATCGAAGGTGATGGCGAAGTTGGACGGCGTGTCCCTGAACAGCGGCTCGATGTAGGGCATGTAGTAGCCGTAGCGGGCCAACATGCCGCAAAAAGACATGGTGGTCATGATCTCCGGGTCTATCCCCTGCCACACATTCGCGCTCCAGGCGGCGTACTCGACGATGTAGTTGGCCTGGAACTCGCCCAACTGTCGCCACCTCTGGGGATCGTCACCCACCTCCCAGAAGAAATATCCGTACCTGTTCGAGAAGACGGCATTGGCATGGCTGGAGTAGTCCGCGCCCTGGGGCTCATCGGCCAAGTTGATCATCAGGATGATGTCCTTGTAAGGCTGGACGAAATTGGCATTCACCCACTGGTAATAGGTCTGAATGTCGGCCTGGTAAGCGGACGAATAGAACGAGGCACTCTGCCCGCCGATGTTGAGGGGATTGCCGTAGTAATCCGTTCGCAGATCGTAGGGGTGCTGCGCGTTCCACTGCTCCCCCATCTGGATCTGATAGCCGACGGGCAGGATGACCTTCATCCCCTCCTGGCGACAGACTCCCAACATGCGGTACTGGGCCAGCACCATAGCCTGAGCATCGTCGTGCAGAGGGTTCCCAGGGTCAATGAAAGCTCGATAGACGGCGTAGGACAGCCCAGGCTCGGCCTTGTAAATGTCTACCTCGCCGGGGTTGTTGTGCCCGATCAAAACGACGTTGCTGCCTCTGTCCTTCTGCCTGCTGATGATTCCCCGCATCTCCTCCCAGCTTAGCTCCGGATATGCTTCCACCGCCCAGCCTGAGTACGCCATCCGGCCCGCCCCGCCGCTTACGGCCACCGACACGTCATCCAGATACATGGCCGTCTTCAGATCGCCCCCCCCGTCATTGTACACGTTGAAACGAATCGCTAGCGTTTGCCCTCTATAGGGTAGCAGATCGAAAGCATGATATGTCCAAGTCTGGCTGTTGGAATTCACCTTCATCACCTGAGCGAGGAAATAGTGGTTAGCATCCAGAATCATGGCCTCTTGCCAATCGTGTTCGATCACATCCTGGGAGAGTGGATAGTACCAAAACGATAGCGTCGCGTAGGAGGCATCGAAGGGTATAGTCACCTTCTGCCAAATGGGGGAGTAGCTGGGATAATCGCTCTGGTCGGTTATGCCCAGGCGCATGGACCGAGCACCGCTGTACACTACCTCCCTGGAGTAGACCGCTGGGCGCGATGTGAGGCCGATAAACCAGGCATCGTCATCTTCCTCGAAGCCGCCGTTGACGATCAGCTCTTCGCAAAGAGGAGTTGGCGTGGGTGTAGAAGTGGGCGTAGAAGTGGGCGTAGACGTTGGAGTAGGCGTCGGGTACTTGGCAATCAGAGGTAGGTAGATTTCGGGCATGGGAGTCTCAGTCGGCGTTGGCGTTATCGTAGGTGTAGAAGTCGGTGTGAGAGTGTGAGTTTGTGTTGGCGTTGGCGTAGGGGTATGGGTCGGCGTTAGCGTGGGCGTATTGGTCGGGGTCGAGGTGGCCGTGGGTGTAGTAGAGGTAGCCGTCGGCGTGGATGTGGTAGCGGTAGCCGTTGGCGTCGGGGTAGGCTCCACTTTCGCAGGGCCAAAGCCCCATTGATGGGGCGCTACTCTGTAGCCCGACGACTTTATCGTCGGGCGGACGGCGTTGGCCAGAGGTATCCCATCCCAAAGGAGCAGCAGCCCAAAACCTACGACCAGCATGCCGATGACGATGGCTGTGCAGGCGACGCTACTTCGCTGTACAGTCCAGCTTCCACCCTCCAACTTCCAATTTCTAACCTCCAACTTCCAACCTCCAACTTCCATATCTTTCGGGTTCAGCCATGAGGGATGCTCCAGATACCAGATTCTCAGGTAATGAGTATAGCAGCGAGATGGCAGGCTGTCAAGCGGAGGCACACGGAGACACGGAGTTTTGTCCACCTTCCGTGTTTCCGTTCTCTCCGTGCTTCCGTGTTTCCGTGTTCAGGCTAAGTGTGGTATACTTATCACAAAAAGGAGGATGAACATCATGTTGACTGAGAACCTGCCTCGCGTACCCATCGCTCACCTGCCCACCCCCCTGGAGGAGATGCCCCGCCTGAGCGAGGCCCTGGGCGGGCCGCGCCTCCTCGTCAAGCGCGACGATCAGACCGGCCTGGCCACCGGCGGCAACAAGGCTCGCAAGCTGGAGTTTCTGCTGGCCGATGCTCTGGAGAAGCAGGCTGATACCATCATCACCGCTGGCGCCGTCCAGTCCAATCATGCCCGCCAGACAGCCGCTGCCGCCGCCAAGTTCGGCCTGCGCTGCTGCCTGGTTCTGAGCGGACAGAGCCCCAGCCGCTGGACCGGCAACCTGCTCTTGGACGAGCTCCTGGGGGCCGAGATCCGCTGGGCCGGTGAGCGAGACCGCGCGCAAATGATGGAGGAAGTGGCTGAGGAGATGATGCGCCTGGGCCGCCGTCCCTACATCATCCCTGTTGGCGGCTCCAACCCCGTGGGCACGGCGGGCTATGTGATGGCCATGCTGGAATTGGTGGCGCAACTGGAGGTGCGAGACCTCCAATTGGACAGGGTCATCTTCCCCACGGGTTCTGGCGGCACCCAGGCGGGCCTGATGGTAGGGGCCAAGGCCCTGGGGTTTGCTGGCCGGATCGAGGGCGTCAGCGTGAGTGCGACCCAAGACGTGCTGGAGGCCAGGCTGGAGGAGTTGGTCGCGGAGACAGCGGCGTCCCTGGGGCTTGACCTCTCTTTTGCTGATGAAGACTTCATCGTCCACGATGACTACCTTGGCGAGGGTTACGCCAGGATGGGGCCGCCGGAGCGGGAGGCCATTCGACTCGCGGCTCGCACCGAGGGCCTGCTGGTGGGTCCCGTTTACACTGGCCGCGCCCTGGCTGGCCTGATTGATCTGATCAGGAGAGGCATTTTCGGCCCAGATGAGACCGTCCTCTTCTGGCACACCGGGGGCACGCCGGCCCTCTTTGCCTACGCTGACGAGTTGTTGTGCTGACCGCCGTCCCCTGCAGCAGAGCGGGCTCCCATGCCCGCGATTTCGGCCTACGATATCCGGCGGCGTGGGAGCCGCCTCTTCTGCCCCTGATTACAAAATCACACAAAGGAGAAGAGAAAATGCGAAAACTGCTAGGCACTATCCTGAAGATCATTGGTGTTCTCATCCTGTTGGTCGTGATCGTGGCGGCTGGCGGGGGCTACTTCGTCATCAGACGCAGCTTCCCGGCCGTCAACGGCACGATCGAAGTGGCGGGGCTCCAATCCCAGGTGGAGGTTTACCGGGACAGTTGGGGCATCCCCCACATCTACGCCTCCAACCCCCACGACCTCTTCTTCACCCAGGGCTACGTCCACGCCCAGGACCGCTTCTGGCAGATGGAGTTCTGGCGGCGCATCGGCTCCGGACGGCTGGCGGAGATCCTGGGGGAGTCGGCTCTTGAGAACGACCGCTTCATCCGCACCGTCGGCTGGCACCGCACCGCCGCCCAGGAACTGGAGCAACTGGACGACGAGTCGCGGGCAGTGCTGGAGGCCTACGCCGAGGGGGGCAACGCCTACGTCTCCACCCACCGGGGCCGCCTGGGGCTGGAGTTCACCATCCTGGGGCTCACCGGTGTCAAGTTCGACCCGGAGCCCTGGACTCCCCTCGACACCCTCACCTGGGCCAAAGTGATGGCCTGGGACCTGAGCGGCAACAGGAGCGACGAACTGCTGCGTGCCCACATCGCCGCCCGGTTGGGCACATCCGCCGTCGAAGTGCTGATGCCGCCCTACCCGGACGACTACCCGGTCATCGTCCCCCACCCGCTGACGGGAGCGACGCTGGGGGCGCTGCCCGAAGCCGCCTTTGATTTCCACGTCTTGGGGAAAGGGGAAGGCGTCGGCAGCAACAACTGGGTCATCGCCGGAAGCCGCACCGAGACGGGAATGCCCCTCCTGGCTAACGATCCCCACCTGGGCATTCAGATGCCCTCCATCTGGTACGAGATCGGCCTCCACTGCGAGCCGGTCGGGCCGGATTGTCCTATCAACGTCGGCGGCGCGTCCTTCGCCGGCGTTCCTGGCGTCATCATCGGCCACAACGACCGCATTGCCTGGGGGGTCACCAACCTGGGGCCGGATGTGCAAGACCTCTTCATTGAGCGGATCAATCCGGAGAATCCCAACCAGTACGAGTACCAGGGGGAGTGGCTGGATATGGAGATCGTTCGCGAGGAGATCCGCGTCGCCGGCGAGGAAGAGCCGGTGGTGGTGGACGTGCGCATCACCCGCCACGGCCCCATCATCAACGACGTAGCCGGCGGCCCGGAGGAGGACTGGGCCTTCGGTTGGCAGCCCCTGGCCTTCTCCTGGACCGCGCTTCAGCCCGGCACGATGGTGCACAGCATCCTGCTCCTGGACCGGGCCAGCAACTGGGAGGAGTTCAGGGACGCGCTGAGTTACTGGGACGTGCCCAGCCAGAACTTCGTCTACGCCGACGTGGAGGGGAACATCGGCTACCAGTCCCCCGGCCGCATCCCCATCCGCGCCTCCGGCGACGGCTCGATGCCAGTGCCCGGCTGGAGCGGCGAGTACGAGTGGGTAGACTACATTCCCTTCGATGAGTTGCCCCGCGCCTTCAACCCGCCGGAGGGATACATCGTCACCGCCAACAACGCTGTGGTAGGGCCGGACTACCCCCACTTCCTCACGAATGACTGGGCCCCCGGCTACCGGGCGCGGCGGATCGTGGAGTTGATCGAGGCTGATCCCTCGATTTCGTTGGCCGACATACAAGTTATGCAAGGAAACAGCAGCCCTATCTGGGCAGAGGACGTTCTGCCCTACATACGGGCTCTTTCCAGCGACGAGCCCCGACTGGCGGAGGCACTAAACCTGCTGCGGGACTGGGACGGGCGGGCGATGCGGGATAGCGCGGGGGGCGCCCTCTTCGAAGCCTTCCGCTTGCACCTGATAGACCTGACCTTCGGCGACGAACTGGGGGAGCGACTATTGCGCCGGGCGCGGAGCACGGCAGGGGTCGCGCTGGTGGGCCTCTTGGCCGACGAGGCATCCCCCTGGTTCGACGACGTGAGCACGCCCCAGGTGGAGACGCGCGACGACATCCTGCTGCAAGCACTGGAGGAGGCAGTGGAGGAGCTGACCGAGACGCTGGGGCGGAACATGTCCCGCTGGCGCTGGGGCGATATCCACACCGCTACTTTTGAGAACCAGAGCCTGGGGCAGAGCGGCATCGGTCTCATCGAGGCTCTGTTCAACCGGGGGCCGGTCGAGGTGGACGGCACTATCGCCACCGTCAACAACACTGGCTATAGCGCGAACCGTCCCTACGGCGTGGTGATCGTCCCCTCCTACCGCCAGATCGTGGACCTGGGCGACCTGACCCGTTCGGTCTCGATGCACACCACCGGCCAATCCGGCCACCCCTACCATCCCCACTACGGCGACATGATTGACCCCTGGCGGAACATCGAGTATCATCCCATGCTGTGGGGACGAGCCGATGTGGAGACGGATGCGGAGGGTGTGCTGGTTCTGGTAAAGACTACAACGGATTGGGAATAAAACGGATTAAGATTGGAGGGCGTCGTGTCCAAACTGATACACGCTGAATTGAGTTATGAGGTGCGCGGGGTGCTTTTCCACGTTTACAATACGCTCGGCCCAATGCTCAAGGAGGAGTACCACAGGGATGCCATTGTCACTGGGCTGGAGAAAGGCGGGGTTGTTTGTGAGCCGGAGAAAGTCTTTGAAGTCTATTACGAAGACGAACGAGTTGGCCTGTACCGTGTGGACGTGTGGATTGAGAACGGCAAAATAATACTTGAAATCAAAGTTGCGCTTGCCATTGAGCCTATTCACAAGGCACAAGCCATTTCGTACCTGAAAGTCACCGACGCCGATTTAGCGTTCGTGGTCAACTATGGTGGCCCTTCTCTGGAAATCGAGCGGTTGCCCAACTTCCTACGCGATAAGCAACCGGAGTTCGTCTGGCAGCTACGGCCTGTCGCCGAGGGGCTGCTCTACCCTGATTTGGTAAACGTCATCCAGCGTGCCTGTCACCGCGTTCATTTCACGTTGGGGCCGGGATTCTTACACCAAGTCTACCGACGAGCCACGATGATCGAATTGCGTCGCAGCGGTCTCAGCTACGACTACATCAAACAGTTGCCTGTGGAATACGAAGGCCAGCTTTTAGGCTACCAGGATGTCCGCCTGATCCCGGTCGAAGGCAAGGTGCTGCTGGCCACTTTCGCCCTTCGCCAGACCGAAGATGTCATGGCCGAACAACTCAAAGCTCACTTGCGTCGCCTGGGCCTTAAGCTTGGCCTACTGGCGAATTTCTATGGCACCAGACTGAGGATAACGCCGGTGCGGGTCAGGTAGGTGGCACAACAACGGATTGGGAAAGGAGCGGATTCATCATGCACAAAATCCGTTCCATTCCCAATCCGCTGTAGTGTTCGGTGAAACACAACAACGGATTTAGAAAGGAACGGATTTCCTTGCTCGCGATCCGTTTTATTCTGAATCCGTTGTAGTGTTTCGGCAGATCTAACAATGTCAAGTTACAGAACATCCGATATCGAGATGCCGCGCTCCTGGGCGCGTTGCACCATCCACTCCGTGATGTCGGCCGGTGGCACTGGAACCTCGCCCTCAGGACGGCGCTCCAGATACAGCGCGTCGGTGGGGCAGACCGTGGCGCACAACCCGCAGCCCACGCAACGGGAATAGTCCACCAGGCAAATGTCATCCGGCACGGAGAGCGCCCCGAACTGGCAGCGCTCGATACAATCTTCACAACCGGTGCACATCCCGGCATCCACGACGGCGTGGAAGTCGGAGCGCACGGCGGTGGTGGAAACGCCGAACTCGGCCACGCTGCGCAACACCCCGCAGCAGCAGGTGCAGCAGTTGCAGATGTAGTAGTGCTGGTCACAGTAGTTGCCGGTGGAGTGCACCAGCCCGGCCTCCTCGGCCTCGTGTAGGATGCGTAGCGCCTCCTCTTTGGTGAGGGCGCGGTCCACCTGGCTGTGGTCGAACGCGCCCTCGACCGGCGCGAAGACCAGGCAGTTTTCGATCGGGCGGTCGCACCCCTTGCCGACCAGTTTCTGCTGGACGCGGCAGATGCAGTCGCGCACGCCCCACGATTTGGCGTTTTCCAGCAGTTCGGTGGCGCGCTCGTAAGGGAAGATCTCCAGGTCGAAGGGAATCGCCTCTCCGACGGGGATGACGCGGTGAATGGCAGGCGCGTCGCGGACGATGCTGCCGCCCTGCGTCTCCTGGAGGTATTGCTCGAACAGCGTCGCCAGTTCTGCGTCCAGGCGGGGCAACTGCTCCTCGTAAATGCCGACGACGAAGGGCCTCAGCCCAAAGGCGAGTTGACCTTTGCCCTTCTTGATGCGTATCTGGCCCTTACGAACCATTTGCTTGAGCGTACGGTAGGCCGTGTCGGCGTCCACGCCGGCGCGGGCAGCGATGTCGGCGGCTGGCTCGCGGCTCAGGCGCATCACGCTGGCCAGCGCCGCCTCCTCCGGCGTGAAGATTTTGGCCAGCAGCCGCAGCTCCGCGCCGCTCTCGGTGGCGGGGAAGCCATTGGGGATGGCGTCCAGTCGTTGGGCCAGTTGGCGATAGATGTCCTCAGTCATTGCTCGTTCTCCTTTTCCTTTCCATTAGATTCAGCCTCCACCTCGAGACTTACCATGTGAAAGCCAGTGCCGCCGGTGACGCGGAGTTTATTGCTGCCGCACTGGCAACCTCGGGCCAGGGCCTCTATCATGATCGCTCGAGGCTGCTCGTCGGCCCACTCGCTCAGATCGGCCTGCCTCCCGCAATCTGTGCACGTCATCTCCAGGGGCACAGTCTCAAAGTGCAGCGTCGCCCCCTCAGCCAGAGAGCCTTTGCTGAGATGCTCGAAATAGAACTCAACACATTCAGGAACAACAAACGACATCCTGCCCACCTGCAAATAGACATCGCTGATGCGCTGGCCTTTGGCGTATTCCAGGGCCAGGTTCAACATCGCCTCGGTTATGGACGCCTCGTGCATCAGGACTCCCGCTTCTCGGCCAGTTTCCCCCGTATCCAATCCACCCATCCATCGAGGCCCTGGCCGGTGAGGGCAGACATCTCAAACACTGCCAGATCTGGGTTGATCCGGAGAGCGTTCTCGCGCAGCACCGACACTTGAGCTGGGACGTAAGGCTCAAGGTCAATTTTGTTGATGACCACCGCCTGGGCGGTGGCGAAGGCCATCGGGTACTTGAGCGGCTTGTCGTCGCCCTCGGGCAAGCTGGCGACCACGACCTTGGCGTCCTCGCCCAGGTCCCAGCCGGTGGGGCACAGCAGATTGCCCACGTTCTCGATGATGACCACGTCGGCGTCTGCCACTTCGAGTTGCCCCAGAGCTGCCTGGATCATGCGCGCCTCCAGGTGGCATCCGCCGTCGGTGTTGATCTGCACCACCGGCACGCCAGCGGCGCTGATACGCTCGGCGTCCAGACTGGTGGTGGGATCGCCCGCAATAACCGACAGGTGCAGCTCACCGTCCAGCTTTTCGATGGTGCGCTCCAGCAACGTGGTCTTGCCGGCGCCTGGCGAGGCGATAATGTTCAGCACCAACACGTCCTGCTGGACGAACCTCGCACGAATGGCATCGGCCAACAAGGCATTGGCTTCGGTGATACTTTTCAACACGGGGATTTTGACCATTTACACCTCGATTTTCATTGCCGATTTCCGATTTTCGATTCGAAAATCGCAAATCGGAAATAGGTTGACTCATGGTGACACTAGAATCACTGATTCACTGATACCACTGAATGCACTGAAGCTCTCAGTGTTCTCATCTGCCTCAGTGCCTCAGTGGTTCCAAATGATACCACACCTCTGCGCCGCCGTCAACGTCGCTGCCGGACGCAAAAAAGCGGGCCGCGCTCACGGGCAGCGACCCGCCTCGTCATTTGTAACATCCGTCAAGGAAGCTCATAGATGTAAGGCTGGCCTTCGCCGAGCACCTCGTGGACGTGCACCATCCACTCGCTGATGGGGATGCTCTGTGGGCACTTGTCTTCGCACTCGCGACACTGGGTGCATGCACTGGCGCGGGCCTCTTCGGGTATCCAATTGTTGTATTCAGTACGCGAGTAGTCAGCCTTATCGTACATCACGCCTTGGTTGTAGACTGCAAAGTTGCGCGGAATGTCTACCCCGTTCGGGCACGGCACGCAATATCCACACTCTGTGCAGGGAATGGGGCAGAGCCCCTGATACTTCTCCCGTACCCGATCGAGCAGCGCCAGCTCCTCCGCCGTCAGCGTGTTGACGCCCGATACGTCGGCGCTGGCGACGTTCTCTTCAACCTGCTCCATCGTGCTCATGCCGCTGAGCACCACCGACACCTCCGGCTGGTTCCAGAGCCATTGCAGCGCCCAATCGGCAGGCGTACGTTTCTTGGCAGAGGTGTTCCAGAGGTGCTGAATTGGCTGGGGCGGGTTCACGAGTCTACCACCCAGAATAGGCTCCATGATCACGACGGCCAGTCCCCTGGACGCCGCGTATTGCAGTCCTTTGGCGCCGGCCTGGTTTTCTATGTCCATATAGTTGTACTGGATCTGGCAGAACGTCCACCCATCATACGCGTCTATGATTTCTTGGAAAACTTCATACTTGTCGTGAAACGAGAAGCCAAGGTGACCGATGCGCCCATCGGCAATAGCTCCTTCAGCCCACTTTAGCACACCCAGGTCGCGCATCTTGTGCCAGCTCTTCTCGTTCAACGCGTGCAGGAGATAGAAGTCAATGTGATCGGTCTGCAGCTTTTCGATCTGCTCGTTGAGAAATTTATCAAAGTCTTCCCATACCTCGACCTTCCAACAAGGCAACTTGGTGGCCAGCTTGACCTTTTCCCGATACCCTCCTCCGAGCGCACGGCCGACGACCAACTCACTGTTCCCACCGTGGTACGGATACGCCGTGTCGAGGTAGTTCACGCCGTGGTCAATGGCGTAATGGAGCATCCTGGTCGCTTCTGGCTCGTCAATGTTGGAGTGCTCCTTGTTCTTGATGGGAAATCGCATACATCCAAATCCCAGTGCGGAAACTTGCCAATCCAGCTTTCCAAATTTACGATACCGCATTGTATGAAACTCCTCATACAAGACCCTAAGGGTTTTCTGAAACCCTTAGGGTCTTTCCAAAAACATCAGATGCGCGTCCTGGGATCGAGGGCGTCTCGCAGCCCGTCGCCCAGGAAGTTGATGCTGAGGACAGTGAGCAGGATGAAAAGGCCAGGAAAGATCCACATCCACGGCTCTGATTCGAGGTGGTGGTAGGCCTGGTCCAGCATGTTGCCCCAGGTGGCGGTGGGGGCCTGAACGCCTACCCCCAGGAAGCTGACGTAGGCTTCGTTCAGAATGGCAGCGGCTACCCCCAGCGTGGCCGAGACGATGACGGAGGCCATGCTGTTGGGCAGGATGTGGCGGAAGATGATGAAGGTGTTCGGCGTGCCGATGCAGCGGGCCGCAGTGACGAATTCCTGTTCCTTGAGCGAGAGGTAACTGGCGCGCACGATGCGGGCCAGATACATCCAGCTCGTTAGACCAATGACCACAATGATGACGACCACGCTGCCACTGAACGACCGGCCCAGCAGCTTGAAAGTTGGCACCTTGCCGCTGAGGAGCTTGGACAACAGTATAAGCAGGAACAATTGGGGAATGTTGAAAATGGCCTCGGTGAGGCGCATGAGGACGGCGTCAACAGGGCCTCCATAGTACCCGGCGATGGACCCGACCAGCACGCCTACGATCACAGAGACTACGACGGCACAGAGACCGATGATAATGGATATCTGACCACCGTAGATAGTGCGGGCCAGGATGTCACGGCCCGTGCCGTCAGTGCCGAAGAGGTGCTCCCTGGAAGGCGCGGTGAGGGTGATGGACAGATCGTTGTGGTTCGCGTACGCTTCACTATGCACCAACGACCCTCCGATGACGTACAGTACGATCAGGATCAGCAGGCAAGCGCCAAACATGGCCATCTTGTGACGGCGGAAGCGCCGCCAGGCCATCTGGGTGGGAGTCCAGGCTGGTCGTTCAGAAACGGCAACTTGCGCCTCCGCTGTCGCTTCGGCTACAGCCATAGCTCAATCCTCTTATTTGGAGAAACCAGGTTTTTCAAAAAAACCTGGTTTCTAAATCCAGTGAATCAATCATAACGAATGCGCGGGTCGAGAAAGGTGTAGGTGACGTCGGTGATGAGCTGGAACACAACTACGGCGATGGAGATGAGGGTGAGCACACCCATGAGGACGGGGATGTCGGTGTCTTTGGCAGCGTCCCAGAAGAGCCGTCCCATCCCCGGCCAGGCGAAAATGGACTCGGTGACCACCGCGCCTCCCAGCAGGATGGGCAGGTCCATGCCCACGATGGTCACCAGGGGCAGGGAGGCGTTCTTGAGGGCGTGGCCCAGGAGTATCACCCTCTCGGAAAGCCCCTTGGAGCGGGCAGTGCGGATGTAGTCCTGATGGATCACCTCCAGCATGTTGGCGCGGATGAAGCGACTGTAGCCAGCGATGCTCATGATGGACATGGTGGCCACGGGCAGGGCCATGTGCCACACCACCTGAGGTATCGTTTTCCCCACGGAGAGGTCGTACATACCCACGGTGGGGAAATAGGGAAGCCCCCATTTCTTGAAGTAGACGGCGAAGATGAACATCATCAGCAGCGCCAACCAGAAGATGGGCATGGAGTACCCGATGAACGAGAGTCCAGTTACGATGTGATCAAAGAGCGAGTACTGGCGGATAGCCGAATAGATGCCGATGAAGAGCGAAAAGACCAGGATGACCACCTCAGTGGTTAGCATCAGTATCAGGGTATTGGGCAGACGCTCGGCGATGATCTCGCCCACTGGCCGCTTCTCCATAAAGGACTTGCCCCAATCCCCGCGCAGAATGCCCCGCCGGGTGCCCTTGGCGTCGGGCACGCCGTCGCCGTCCAGGTCAATATCCATCCAGTCGTTGCCGATCAGCCAAACGGCGTATTGCACCGCGATCGGTTTGTCCAGGCCCAATTGGCGGGTCAATCGTTCGCGGTCTGACGAGCGGATGCGCCGGCGGCCGCCAAACGAGGCCAGAGGGTCTCCCATGGCATTCATGAGCAGGAACAGAATAGTACTGATGATCAAAAGCAGCGGGATGGCCTGCAGGAGACGGCGGATAATATATCGGCCCATAGTCCCTCCCAAAGAATGGCTTTTTAATTCTCTCCAGAGCGCCGGCTGAGTAGGCTCGGAGCGCAGCAAAGAGCCGTATCGAAGCCAAGCGACATATCCAGCACGGCCCCGCTCGCTTGATTTCGATACGCCTTACGGCTACTCAATCGGCGCTCGCTGGCCATTTGCCGGAGAATCAAAAGACCCTGCCCAAAGAAAGATAAGCGAGGAGAGGAGGGAGAGAGTTCTCCCCTCCTCTCCTCTGGAGAAACCAGGTTTTTCCTTGCCTGAATGGACAACTCGTCGCTTTTGGGGCTCTATGTGGTGCGAAAGACCAGACCCCCTCAGCTAAAAACCTGGTTTCTGAGCCCAGGCTGAGGTGATTAGAAAACGTCCCACTCCCAGCAGTTCCAGAAGCAATCTGCCCCGGAGATTTTGACGTTCCCCGTGTGCTTGTTGATGGTCCACAGGTCGTTGTCGTGCCACACGCCCAGCCAGTACACCTTTTCGGTCATGATCTTGCCGATGTCGTGGAACAACTGGAGGCGCTTGTCTGGGTCCACTTCGACGGCCTGGGCCTGGAAGAGGGCATCCAGTTCCTCGTCGCAGATGCCGTACCAGTTGGCGCCCTCAGGAGACTCGTCTGAGGGGATCTCGGAGCAGAGCCAATCCGGAGTGTTCGGATCGGGGAAGTCACCGGTGGTGGACCATTCGGCGATGTCGTAGTTGCCGGTGGAGATGGGCCCGCCCGCACCGTAGCTGTTCCACATGGTGTCGTAGGAGTTGTTCGCGATCTCGATGCCGATGCCCACGTCGGCCAGATACTGCATGGCCACGACCTGGGTCTGCTCCCGCACCTCACGGCCAGCGGTGGTGGAGTAGACGAGAACCAGCTCCACGCCGTCTTTGTCACGGGTGCCGTCGCCATTGGAGTCCACCCAACCGGCCTCGTCCAACAGCGACTTGGCTTTCGCCGGGTCACACTTGTAGAGGTTAGCGTCTGGATAGGAGTAGGGGGTTTCCTCCCAGAAGGTGGCAGGCGGGTAGGTCTTGCCGTACAGCAGTTCCTGGCAGATGGCGTCGAAGTCCACAGCGTAGGCGATGGCCTGGCGCACGCGCACGTCTTGCAGCGCCACATGGCCATTCTTGGCGGCGGTCTCGTCGGTGTTGAGGTTAAAGAACCAGGTCTCGTTGTAGCCAGAGAGCACCATGACCAGGTCTACGTCCTCCAACTCCTCGATAGTGGGGATGTCGGCGTAGGAGAGGAAGATGCCGATGTCGGTATCGCCGGTCTTGATGGCCGCCATCTGGGCCTCGTCGTCGGGCACGATCAGGATGTTGATCTGATTGAGCTTGGGCCGGCCGCGCCAGTAGTTGCCGTTGGCCTCCAGGATGATGTGGCTGGCCGCCACCCACTCCTTGACGATGAAGGCGCCGTTGGAGACAGTGGGGTTGCGGTTCCAGTCGGCGTCATCAATCGTCCCTTCGGCCTCAAAGACCGGCCCCAGAACGTGCTCAGGCAGGACAAAGTTAAAGATGGTGGTTGCCCAGGGAGCGAAGGGTTCGGTGAATTTGACCACCAGCGTGTGATCATCCGGCGCTGTGACGCTCTCCAGGTAGTCGGCGTAGGGCCAGGTGCTCTGCACGATGTTCCCTGGGTCCAGGATCATCTCGTAGGTGAAGATAAAGTCGCCGGCGGTCACCGGCTCACCGTCCGACCACTTAGCCTTTGGGTTGATTGGAATAGTGATGGTCAGGCCGTCCTCGGAGATGAGGCCGTTCTCCTTGGTGGGGAACTCGGCGGCCATCTCCAGCGAGGGCTCCAGCTTGTCGTCCCAGGCCCAGAGCCCAGGGTTGAAGATGTCTATGGCCAGCCCGGCGTACCACATGTCAGTGTACATGGTGTTCAGGCTGTCGGGTTCCTCGAAGAAGGTCATGGTGATAACCCGGGGCTTGGCCAACAACGCTTCCGCCTCCGCTGCCGAAGGAATAACGAACTTCCAGCCTGGGTGAATGAGGTCGGGCCTCGCGATGTAGGCAAAGGTCTCATCCTCATTATGCTTGGCGTTGGTGGCCATCACAATGGCTGGATAGCCCGCACCACCGCCCAGATACTTCTCAGCCAGAGCCCACAGGGTGTCGCCCAGCTTCACCGTATAGGTCACCTCCTCCTGCTTCGGCGGGGCAGCGCTGACCACGCCGGCCGCCAGCAGGTTGACCACCATTACCACCGCTAAGGCAACGTAAGCTACTTTCTTGGTAGACATTTCTCCTCCTTATTGTAATAGTTGTTTCAAAGTGTTTTCAAAACGCAAGCAATCTAGCATCCAGCTTATTGATCTTGTTTCGTCACCTCCTTTCGGAATCACTACGATTGCCCCTCCCCCCTTCAAGCGAGGATGAGCAACCACGACGGCCTCTCCTGGAATATCTCAGCTTGTTCCCTCTTAATGTATCAAAAACTCAACAGCGAGGTTCATTTTCAGTGGCAGGATAAGTATAGCAGAGGATAGAAGGAAAGTCAAAACAAGCCCACCCCGTAATTGCCTGGCTTTATCCTTCACCCACCAGATAGCGGCGGGTAGCCTCGGCCAGGATGGCTGCGCCGATGGGGAGGGCGCGCTCGTCAATGTCGAAGGTAGGGCTGTGCGCCTCCCTCGGCCCGCCTTCCAACTTCGTGCCCAGGCTAAACATCGCGCCCGGCGCCAGGTTGGCCAGCAACCCAAAGTCCTCCGCCCCCATTCCCGGCTCAGGTGGATGCAGACAATCTGCCCCCAGCGAATCAATGGCTACTCGTCGGATGAGCGAGGCAACCTGGGGATCATTCAGTGAGGCCGGATACCCCTCCTCGATCCTGAGCTCAAAGTCGCCACCCAGCGCCCTGGCCACGCCCAGGGCCCTTTCCAGCTCCCCAAAGAGCTCTCGCCGCACCTTTTCGTCCACGCTCCGGATCGTGCCGGAGATTTCCACTCTGTCCGGGATGACATTGTCGGCCTGGCCGCCGTGGACACTGCCGATGGAGATGACGGCCGGCTGCACGGGGTCAATGCGGCGCGAGACGATGCCCTGGATGGCGTTGATGACCTGGCCCAAAATGAAGATGGTGTCAACCCCACGGTGCGGGTAGGCGCCATGACATCCTTTGCCCATGAGAGTGGCATAGAAGGTGTCAACGCCCGCCGAGATGTAAGGGTCATCAATGTCAATGTTCCCCACCGGTACGTCCGAATTTACATGGAGAGCCAGAACAACGTCAACTCCCTCCATGGCCCCATCTTCGATCATGCGTGCGGCCCCGCTCTTGCCTTCCTCGTCGCTCATCTCCTCGGCTGGCTGGAAGAGGAAGCGCACCTGGCCGGGCAGCTCCTCCTCGCGCAGCAGCGTGGCGACGCCGAGGAGGATAGCGGTGTGGGCATCGTGGCCACAGGCGTGCATCACGCCCGGCGACTGGGAGGCATAGGGTACGTCGTTGGCCTCCTGGATGGGCAGGGCATCCATGTCAGCGCGAAGGGCCACCACTGGCTTGCCTTCGCCCAGATAGCCGACGACTCCTGTCTTGCCCACATTTGTCTTTACCCTCAAACCCAATGAGCGCAAGGTTTCGGCCACTAGCTCAGCGGTCTTGAACTCCTGAAAGCCCAGTTCGGGGTGCATGTGGATTTCCCTGCGCCAATTGATCAGTTGCTGTTCGATCTCGCGAGCACGGTTTAACATCTTGGTCTCCTTAACTGTTGATGTAAGTGCTTGAGCTTATCGGTTGCCTCGTTACTCAGGCCTCAACCACTTCGAAATCTTCGGTCACTATGAGATCCGCCAACGGTCTGAGGGATTGCACCACTTGATGTTCTCTTTCTAACACCTGCCGCCGATACTCATTTTGCGGTTCCTTTCCCCTGAGAAATTGAGCTTTCTTCGTCTCATGGTAGGTTAGATCTATAAATACTTTCAAATCCGCATCAACTTTCAGAGGATATAGTCCTTCCACGATAAGATACTTTATTCCCTCAAAATTGGTGATCAACTTGTCTTCCTGATCGGTCAGCAGATCTATGCAAGGCAAGACGGCTTCTTTGCTTTGCCTGAACTCGGCAACGTTCTGGTTGATGAGGTCCCAATCGTATTCTGATAACCCGATGCTTTCGACGCCGTGTTTCTTTCTCCACGCCGTTCTTTCCGTGGGGGAGACTTTGTAGTAGTTGTCAATGTGAAGCACCTTGGCCAACTCCCCCCTTTCTTTCAGCCGTCTGCTTATCACGTGCGCCAATTCAGACTTCCCTGCCCCCGATTCGCCTCCGATGGCTATCACCACTTTGTCCGCCTGGAACTTGCCAAGCCTACTGACGATCTGTTCAGCCGCTTTTCTGTGATTGTCGGTGATTAATAGGATGTCTCCTAGCATTTCACAATTCTCCTCTCAATTTGATATACTCAACGCACTTGAAAAGTGTGAAATTGTGCGTGGGGGGGGGGAGTACCTCGGATGAAGAAATACACGATAACCACACCTCCGAAAGTCAAAAGGGCACGTTTTGTCTCAATTCACGGCTGAATATCGTGTATTTCCACAATCCGAGGTACTCTTTCCGCCATCACCGAAATTCACAAAGTCAAAATGCGCTCAGTATAGTATCCCATTCTCCGGGAATGATTGTCACTTTTTGATCACGAACGATAATATCTATCGCCCCCTTGCGGCCACTATCCACTTTTACCCTCAGATGTTGCGGGGTTACCTCAAAATAATACCGATCTCCTCTGAACCCAATATTGAAGCGCACCTTGCGCCAGGCTGCCGGCAGACAGGGGGCGATTTCTACCTGTTCCCCATTCACATTTAATCCCGCATAGGACTTCAAGGCCAAGGCCGCCGTCCCAGCCATGACCCCAGTGTGAATGCCTTCTTTTGTCGTGCCATCCTGAATGTCAACGTAATCGCTTTTCAATGCGTCCATATACAACTGCCAACTGAGTTCCTCGTTCCCGATCAAATTCGCTAAATACGAATGAACCAGCCTGCTCAGGGTTGAACCGTGGGACGTTCTCTGAAAATAATAATCAAAATTCTGATGCAACATATCTTCTCCGACAGCATAACCGGCTCCATCAAGTATCTTGGCGACTTCACCTGTATCCAGATTGTAAAATGTCATCAAGGCATCTGCCTGTTTTGATACTTTGTATTCGTCGGGGGATTTTCCTTCCGCCTTTAGAATGCGATCCATTCTGCCGATATCTCCGTATTTGTTTCTGTATGTCTCCCAATCGAGTTCTTTCAATTTGAAATAGCCGTCAAACTGCTCCAGGATACCGTTATCGGAAAGGGGAATGTTGATTTTTTTGCCGATGTCCCTCCATCTCTCCAGTTCGTCTTCAGTCAGACCGATTTTTTCTGCCAGCTTTTCTCTGGCCCTCTCATTCAGCGAATCAAGGATCTCGAAAGCCCTGTTAAAAGCCCAAACGACCATAATATTCGTATAGCTGTTGTCTTTCAACCCGCCGGCTTCCGAATCGGGATACTTCTCGTGGAACTCATCCGGCCCCATGACTTTATCTATCTTATAACGTTCCGTCTTCTCATTGTAACTGGCCTTGCTGGCCCAGAAGCGACAGATCTCCAGAAACATCTCGGCACCGTAGGTTTCCAAGAATTCAGCATCATCGCTGATCCAGAAATAGTGCCAGATGTTGTAAGCAATGGCCAGAGAAACGTGCCTTTGTAACGAACTATAATCAGGCCCCCATTCCCCAGATATTGGGTTCAGGTGAGACACCTGTGTCTCTTCCCTGCCATCACTACCACTCTGCCAGGGGAACATCGCTCCTTGGTAGCCATGCTCTTTCGCGTATGCCCTGGCCCGATCCAACCTGCGATAGCGGTAAAGCAGAGCAGATTTAGCCGTATCCGGGAAATGCAGATCGTAGAGCGGCAGGATATACAGTTCATCCCAAAAAATGTGGCCGCGATAAGCCTCCCCGTGTAATCCCCTGGCTGGGATACCGGCATCAAGATTAGCATTGTGTGGCGAAGCAGTGATCATGCAATGATACTGATTGAACCTGAGCAGTTTTTGCGCCCGCCGGTCTCCCGTTATCTGAATATCAATTTTCTCCCAGATGTCGGCCCAGGCAGCGGCACTGGCCTGCTGCACTTCATCAAAACTGTTGACGCTTTGCAGGGCCTTTTGCGTAGCTCCCAGTGGGTTTCCAATGTCTTTATCATTGGAAGTGTAGATGGCTACCACTTTGTCAACGCAGATGGGTGAGCCCCTTTGGGTGTCCAGGTTAACGATCGAATAAACGGCTCCCGACATTTCATCCAAAGTGACCTCTGGATCAACGCGGTCATTATTTACAGAAATAAAGAGTTTTGCAGCTTCCGCTATCTGTATCCCGGATTGATTGGTTTGCAGCACAATGTAACTGGTCTTATCCTTTCCCCCTTCGGCAATCGGCTCCAGATGTTTGGAGCTTAGCTGGCGGTAGCGTTCGACGCCGGCGTTGATGATTCGGCCGTTCAATCCGCATCGAATGGTGATGCGCTCAGAGTAGTTCAAAGGTGTAATCGTGTATCTCAGTGCTGCGAGATGGGGATGAGCCATACTGGCTAATCGGCTGGATTCGATCAGGGTTTCTCTTCCGACAGCGTCACGCACCACCACTTTTCGGTGAAGAACGCCGTTACGAAAATTCAGCCGGCGGGTGAAACTGATGATCTCCGCTCTGTTCAGATCCAGCCATTCGCCATCTCCAAGCCCCCCCTCGCTCCCCCCCAACTCTGGGGGGGAAGCTCCAATCTTGAACGTTATTGATAACCAGTTGGGGCAGTTCACGAAGTCCTCGTTGACGACGGTTCGTCCAGCCACCACGGATTCCAGACGGTTATAGACTCCCGCGATGTAGGTACCAGGGTAATTCGTATCGCTCGCATCGGATTCCTCCAGGGCTCCCCGCGTTCCGAAATACCCATTCCCCACTGTACAAAGCGCTTCCCTGGCCCCTTCTTTTTCTTTCCAATAATCATAATAACTCAGGGACCACAGCTCGTCGTCAAGTCCTTTGGAGAACCATTCTTCGATGGTGTTGAAGGTGATTTCTCCCATGTCCTCGACGACGATGTCGGCGCCATTAAGCTTCAATTCCAGCTCGTTGTTTTCCCGGGCAACGCCCAGAACCAGACCGAAGTTGCCGTTCAACCCCGCCTGCACCCCGGAAACAGCGTCCTCCACGATGACAGCCCGGTCATAATGCACGCCCAGGTTATCGCAGGCTGTAGTGAAGATGTCGGCTTCCGGTTTTCCTTTCAAGTTGAGTTCGGCGGAAACGATTCCGTCTACCCGCGTCTCAAAAAGGTCTGTTAATCCAGCCGCGTCCAAAACCGGTTTGGCATTCTTGCTGGATGAAGCCACCCCCACTTTGATGCCTTTTTCTTGCAACTCTTTGATAAAATCCACGGTGGTGGAAAAAACTCCCACGTTCCCCTGGGCAATCATTTCGTTGAAGAGCTCATTCTTCCGATTGCCTAATCCGCAGACCGTTTCCTGGTCTGGGGGATCAGCAGGGTCTCCATAAGGCAGGTCAATGCCCCGCGATTCCAGAAATGATGCCACCCCCTTGTATCGCGGTTTTCCATCCACATAGGGCAAATAGTCGTCGGTGTGGGTGAATTCACGGAAGGGCTCGCCTGTCTTGTCGGCATGAGCCTTCAGGAATTCATCGAACATCTGCTTCCAGGCCGCGCTGTGCACTGAAGCGGTACCGGTTATCACACCATCCAGGTCAAAGATAACGGCGTCGAATTGGAAGTTGGATGTTGGATGTTGGAAAGGGGAAGGGGGAAGGGGGAAGGGGGAAAGTCGTCCATTTTCCATTCTCCATTCTCCATCTTCCATCCTCCATTCCTCATTCTCCATCTTCCATCCTCCATTCTCCATTCTCCATTCTCCATCTTCCATTCTCCATTTCACGGCGAACGTATCAGCACCTCTTGGCGAGGATAGGGCATCTCGATCCCCTCGCGCTCGAAGGACTCTTTGATGCGGCGGCGAAGCTCGCGGGCCACATCCCATTGCTTGCCCGGCTTGGTCTTGACCATGATCCGTATCGTCATTGCCCAATCGCCCAGGGCCTCCACCCCGCTGACGGTCGGCTCTTCCAGAAGCAGCGGCGCGAACCCTTCGTCCTGGTAAAGGCCGTGGCCGATCTTTCCCAGAGCGGCCATCACCCTCCCGATGTCCTCCTCGTAGGCCACGCCCAGGTTCAACACCGCCCGCGACCAGCCTTTGGTGCGGTTGGAAACGATGCGCATCTCGCCGTTGGGGACGACGTGCAGCGTCCCCTCCAGGTCTCTGAGAAAAGTGGCTCGCAGAGTCATCTTCTCCACGCCCCCGGCGATGTTTCCCACCTGGATGGCGTCGCCGACGGCAAACTGATCCTCCAGCAGAATGAAGAATCCGCCGATGACGTCTTTGATCAAGGTTTGAGCACCCAAACCCACAGCTACCCCAACGACACTGGCCCCGGCGATGAGGGGGGTGATGTCCAGGTTCAGCTCCCGCAGGATCATCAGCCCGGCGACGGTCGCCATAGTCACCAGAGTGGTGCTGTGGATCACCCTGGTCAAGGTGCTGGCCCGCTGTGCTTCATCTTCAGTGGGAGCTGCGCCAGCGATTAACCTTTCGAGTCGTGCGCTCAGTACCCTCAACCAGCGAGAGGCTATCAGGCCCACCACGAGGATGAAAGCGATGCGCAGGCCACTTGTCACAAGCCAATCCAAAATCGCTTGCCAGATGTTTTCCCACAACAGCATTTCTCTGCCTCCTAGCGTTTTATGGGAGAAACCAGGTTTTTCTGGGGAAAAACCTGGTTTCTGGATGTCAGCAGGTCACGTGGAACAGTCCGATGACCTTGCCCTGGGCTTTGTTCCAGATGCCGACGGCGTCGGGCGTGGCAGCCAGTTTCGTCTGGCAGTTGTGCTTCGCCAAGTAGGCCCGGGCCTCATCTGAAAGGCGCACCAGGTCATATTGCCCCGTCCCAATGATGAGCAATTCCGCCCCCTCTTCGTAGACGTACCTGGCCTCGTCCAATGAAATGGTGTGAGAGGCGCCGTAGATTCGCTTGGACAGCTTCTTCTTGCGCTTCTTGACTGAGCCGTCCAGTCTGATGATGACGTCGTTTTCGATCTCCCGGCCGTCAATGGTGATCGAGCCGAAGCTCATGTCCTCGATTTTCGGTTTCATCTTCCTCCCTCCAGCCACCCGAGGGAACCAGACCTAGTCCTACTTCATCAGGTTGCGGGTTGCCTCCAAAAGGGCTGCGCTGACGGCCTCGATGTCCCCCGCGCCATCCACTTCTACCAGCAGCCTCGCTCGACGATAGTAGTCTATGAGGGGCGCCGTCTGCTCGTGGTAGACTATGAGGCGAGCCCGCACTGTCTCCGGCCTGTCATCGTCTCGCTGGTAGAGTTCCCCACCACATTCATCGCACACGCCCTCTTCGGCAGGGGGGCTGAAGACCGCGTGATACGGTGTCTGGCACTGCCCGCAAATCCACCGCCCCGACAATCGCCGCACCGTCTCCTCATCGGGGAGGTTGATGTACAGCACGCCGGCCAGGGCGCGGCCTGTGCCGGCCAGCATCTTGTCCAGGGCCAGGGCCTGAGCCAGGGTACGGGGGAAGCCATCAAGGATAACGCCATCGTCGCAATCGGGCTGCTGCAATCGCTCCCGCACCATGGCGATAGTTACATCGTCGGGCACGAGTTGTCCCCGATCCATGTATCCCTTGGCCAATAGCCCCAGCTCCGTCTCGTTCCCGATATTCTCGCGGAAGAGATCGCCGCTGGCCACATGAGGCAGCCTCAATTGTTCCTTCAGTCGTTCCGCCTGGGTGCCCTTCCCGGAGCCGGGTGGGCCAAGTAAGACGAGGTACATAAACTTTGCCTTTCTGACGACGAGATGTCGGGGAGACAAATAGTGTCCCGCCCAAGTGTTAGGCTAGCGCGAAAAGTGCAAGGCAGGCTCTGCTGCTCGCTGGCCAAGTCTACCATACGAAGCCCCGCTGTAACTACCACCTGCTCCCGTCGGATCGCCAGATCCGGCGGCCTACAAGCTGAACTTGACTGGTTTCGGCCCATCCGGCCTGGATTTGGTAATCCAGGCCGAGCGAGGTGAGTAGTACGGTTCATGAACAACTATCCAAGAAGCCAGTAGAGGCGACCCCCAGCCGCCAGCAGAGTGTCGGCTCTCTAGATTCTTCGATAGGCTCCAAGCGCATCATCATCGTACCACGATTTGGCGTAGTTGTCAATAGCAGCGGCTGGACTGCTACTCCAGCCCCAATACCACGTTGTTCAGCTTCTTCGCTAATGGCATCCGTTGAGGTTTTTAGCTTTTTCATTGTTTCTGGCAAATCTCTCCCCCGTATGGTATAATTACGGACACATCACGGTACAGAGAAAGGAGACAACCCCATGCCTGTCACCAAAATCGTCGTCATCGGCGCGGGCAGCGCCAGCTTTGGCCTGAACACGCTGGCCACTATCATGCGCAGCCAGGCCCTGCGCGGCAGCACAGTGGGCCTGGTGGACATAGATCGCAGGGGCCTGGAGACCATGTCCTCCCTGGGGGTACGGATGAACCGCGAATGGGATGCCCAGATAACCATCGAGTCCTCGACCGAACGCGCTGACCTGCTGCCGGGGGCCGATTTCGTCATCCTGTCCATTGAGGCCGGCCCCCGCGAGGCATTGTGGCGGCAGGACTGGGAGATCCCCCTGCGGTACGGCCTGCGGCAGCCTTACGCCGAGAACGGCGGCCCCGGCGGGTTCGCCCACGCGGCGCGCAACATTCCCATCCTGTTGGGAGTTGCCCAGGATATGGAGCGCCTCTGCCCCGATGCCTGGCTCATCAACTTCACCAATCCGGTGCCTCGCCTCTGCCTGGCCGCCACGCGCTACACCCGGGCCAAAACCATCGGTCTGTGCCACCAACTCTACATGGCCCACTTCATCGCCTTTGCTGTGCTGGCCGAACGGTGGGGCATCCAGGTACCCCCCGGCCTGGGTACCCACCCTGATCCAAAGGCGACTTATGACATGGGCAAGTGGATTGACCTGGCCTGCGAGAAAGTGGACCTCAAGGCTGTGGGGCTCAATCACTTTATCTGGATCGTGGACATTCGCGACAAGGCCAGCGGCGAAGACCTCTACCCGCTGTTCCGCCAGCGATATCTCACCACCCGTCCCGACTTTGAGCCCCTGACCCGCAAGATGTTCGAGGTTTTTGGGCTCTGCCCCGGCCCCGGTGATAGTCACCTGTGCGAATACCTGTCCTGGGGCCATGACCCTCAGACTAAACCGTGGGAGACCTACAACCTGCGATTATACAACTGGGTTGCCGGCGAGCAGCGGCGCCAAGAGCGCGCCCAGTTGGCCGCCGCCATGGCCGCCGGTGAGCAGCCCATTGACGGGTTGCGCCAGGTGCGCAGCGAAGGGGCCGTGGAATTGATCGAAGCCATCGCCGGCAATACCAATGCCTACCTCCCCACCGTCAACGTCCCCAACCAGGGCTACATCCCCAATCTACCCGACGGGATCATCGTCGAAGTGCCGGCCGTGGCGAACGGCGCGGGCATCCACGGCCTGGGCCTGGATCCGCTGCCGGAACCCATCGCCGAGCTGTGTCGCCGCGAAGCTGCCCTGGCCGGGCTGGTAGTGGATGCGGCGGTGACCGGCAGCCGGGAATTGGCCTTGCAAGCGCTGCTGCTCGATCCCATGATCAGCGACTTTGACCAGGCGGAAGGCATCCTGAACGATTACCTGGAAGCGTATGCCGAGTGGCTACCGCAGTTTCATGTCAGCGCGCGGGTCCATCAGTCTCCCAAATGCGTAGGCCGAAGCGACTGAGATAGATGGGGATATTTTTGAAAAATGGGCTTTCCTGTTCGATTTCGCGGATCATAGCTCGCTTGACGGGGGACAAAGGCCCACCCAGAATGGTGAGCGAACCGCCATCACCGCCCGCACCGTTCACTTTCCAGCCCAATGCGCCGTGGGCCTGGGCGATTTTGGTGACGCGGTCGGCATCGAGGTTGATGAGATCAGGATGCAGGTTTCGCTGTGCTTCCGTGTTCTGTATCATAGCCTGCCCCAAAGCGACAAAATCGCCAGCGTACAGGGCATCCCGCGAGGGTTCGGCCGTGGCCCGCAGTGCTTCAAGTTGTTTGGCAGTCGGCCCAGCGTCCTCCAGGTGGCGAATCACTTTCTCGTGTACCTGGGACGAGCGATGGGATTTACCCAGGTAGATAAGGGCCAACCGTCGCTCCAGCTCCCACCAGATGGAGTTGGGCACCCGAATTTGCGACACCGAAGCATAGGGATACTGGAACATCTCGATGTAGTTGATGCCACCATAAGCAGAACAGAGTTGGTCTTGAATCCCGCACTGCTGTTTGAGCATGTCTGTTTCGATAGATTGGGCCACGTAGGCGACTTCGTGCGGGGTCAGACGCCCAGGTGTTAGACAATCCAAGGCACCAACGAGAGCGACGGCGACGGCGGCCGAGGTGCCGGTCGAGGCACCGGCAGGCGCTTCGCAGAAAATGGTAACCTGAATGGCGATGTCATCAGGCACGCCCATGCGCTCGATGGCAGCCTCCAGCAGCGGATGCCGATCCCAGGTTGTCTTTTCGAGATGCCGTACATACCGTTCGCCGTAGTTTTCGGCGTAGATGACGACGCGCTCTTCCCGGTCGTCGTAGGGGTAGACTTCAATCTGCACTTCGGCATAGGGATAGACGCCGATGTTGAAGATTTTGCCATGCTCGGCGAACCAGGTATCGGTCCAGCCGCCATTGTCACAGATGCGGATGGGGGCGACGCTGTTGATGATGCGTAGGGGCCGTTTCTGCTCTTTTTCACTCATAGGAATATAGTCCCTCAATAATAACCTGGGCACTGGCGATTTTGTTCGTAGTGACGACTTCAGTCGTCCACAATGAAGCCGTAGCGACTAAAGTCGCTACTACGAACCCCACATGTAGTAACAATAGCTGCGGGCTGTCTCCAGCATGGCCACGATATTCTCTGGAGCGACATCAGCCTGGATGTTATGCACCTGGTTGAAGACGTAGCCGCCCCCAGGGGCGAAGATGTCCAGGAGTCTCTTCACCTCGGCCGCTACCTCCGCCGGGGTGCTGCGAGGGAGGGTGTGTTGAGTGTCGCATCCCCCGCCCCAGAAGGTGAGGTCTGCACCGAACTCCCGCTTCAACCGCATGGGATCCATCCCCGCGGCCGAGATCTGCACCGGGTTAAGGATCTGAACCCCGGCCTCGATGAGGTCGGGGATCAGGGGGTAGATGCCGCCGCAGGAATGGAGAAAGACGTAGACCTCCGGGTAATGCTGACGGACGTAGCCGTAGATGCGGGTATGACAGGGTTTGATCCAGCGACGGTACATCTGAGGGGAGATCTGAAGCCCGTGTTGAGTGCCCAGGTCATCCACCATAGCGATGATCTGGATGTAGGAGCCAACGGCGTCCAGGTAGCGAGCCAGGTTGGCCAAGTGAACCTCGGTCAGCTTTTCCAGGAAAGCCTCCAGGAAGGGGCCGCCTTGAGCCAGGTCAATCATGAACTGTTCCCAGCCGCGCAAGCCCTGTCCTGTCTCCAGGATGCTCCCCCCGAAGTTGCCCACGATGGCGTAATCGGTGTTCTGGTAGAGGTAGCGAACCCGGTCGCGGAGGAGGATCAGTTCGTCGTCGCTATAGCTCCGTAGGGGGAAGGGTTTCAAATCGGCTGGCGTGGTGGCCTCGGCCAGGGGATGGTAGATGCGGTCGAAGTACAGGCCGCTGGAGGGGCGGTGGCACACCCGGCGGCCGTCTTCAAGCTGGTAGACCGACCCATCGGGCGCTGTTTCGATGGTGAAATCGGCCACTATGCGAGCCGGGTAGCCGTCGGGGAGGGTGTAGGGTTGCCAGTCCCGGAGTTGATCCAGGTCCAGCGGCACTACGTCCAGGCCGAAGAGGTCCAGGATAGGGAACTCTACCACAGCCAGTTGCTGGCCGGTATCGTAGACGTAAATGTCTCCCTCGGTGATCCCCAGGTATTCCTTGAGCCGACGGTAGGCCAAAGCGGTAATCCCGGTAGCGCGCATGCCGCCCAGGTCAATAGGCACCCGGTCGGGCACTTCGTGACGAAGAGCCGCCATCACCCGCTCACGTGAGTTCATCCATCCCTCCCTGGCGCAGCGATGGTCACGTAGATGGGATTCGACAGGGCGCGCCTCACCAGCGCCGCTGGATTACGGGCTACCTTCGCACCGCCTGGCTCGACCAGCTCGAGCCGGTAGAAGGTGTCGCCCTTCGGCCTGGCCTGCCAACGGTAGGCGAAATCGTCGCTCTCGACGGGCACGCTCTTCACCCCCTCGCCGGACACGATCCTCAGCACCAGTCCCCTGCCACCGACTACCTGAGCGCGCAGCATCATGGAACGCCCGGCGGCAATTATCAGCTCATCCCCCATCATACCTTCGTGCAGCCCATCCCCAGCGGCGTCGGCGGCCAGGTACAGCTCTGGCCCCTGCGGATCGGCCGAAATGAAGACGTGCCCCGCCTGGATGCCGCCCAGGATGCCTGCCGTCGAAAGCTCCCCGGCGTAGACCCAGGTTGTTGGCGTGCCGATGTCATAGAAGCTTAGCTGTCCGGTGAAGGGCTCCACATGTTTGTCGCTTCCCCCCACTGCCACCACCCGCCGCCCCTGCTGGAGTAGACGGTCCCAGAAGGCCAACGATTGATAGTTGTTGAATGCCCAGAGGCCCTGCCACGCTTCCACACAATCGAAGGGCAGGTTGGGACTATACTCCCAGGCCGGGCCATTATCCTTGGGATGGTTGACGGAGAACAGCGCGCCACTGGCGTGCACGGCGTCAATGATCCGGGCCATGGTGACGTCGTCACGACAGCGGAACTCCTGCCAACCCTGGATGCCCCAGGCATTAGCGTGTCCGTAGTAAGTAGTGATCTCCTGGCCGGGGATGAGGAGCAGTTCATCGCCGCCGGCCGCGGCCAGGTGGGGGAGGTGGCTGACGGTGTTGTGATCTGTGACCGCCACGAAGTCGAGGCCTCGCGCCCGCGCTGCGGCGACCAGATCGCTCAGGCTGCCGACGGCGTCGGAGTGGTGGGTGTGGCTGTGTAAATCGCCCCGGTACCAGCGGGCCTTTCGGCTCAACACCGGGGCCCTCAAGTCTCTCTGCGCAGGTGAGGCCACTTCCCCCGGTTGGCCGACGATGGTCAGGCGATAATCGCATCCTTCGGGCAAGATGTGGTACAGGCCAAGAAGGATGTGCCAGGTGCCGGGATAAATGGGGCCGGGCAGGTAGCCCGGGGTAGTGTCCGCCGGCCCGATGGTGAATTCGGAGCGGCCGCTCCCGCTCCAGCCACGGAAGCCCTGCCCTTGGAACACCGTAGCGCCGCGCGGATCAAACACCCCGATGTCCACGACATTGCCGCTGCCTCCCGGCAGCGCAGCACTGACCGCGTTGCTGTACTCGTAGGAGACAGTCAGGCGGCTCAGGCCGGGCGGCACCTCGAAGGGCAGCAACAAGTAGTCGTTAGCTGCCTTGTCGGCCGGGGTGACGCTGCCTGTCAGCGTACGGGATAGTTCCACCATCGAAGAACTCCTTACGAGCTACTCCATAGCGCGTTCGCGCTACTCATTGAGAAAGAAACCCGCCAGCGCCGGCCGAGTAGGAGCGACTTGTGTTGAGCTTGTCGAAACAAGCGACGTATTGAGGCCAAGCGGCTTATGCAGACAGCCGCTCGCTTGGTTTCGAAGACTTTGTTGAAAAACGCATCCTCGGTGGGATTCCCCAACTCGTTGGGGGCGTTTGGGTCTGCAAATTGACGCCGTTGTGGGGACACCCCGAACAAGTTCGGGACTCCGGCGCTCTGCGGTGGGGATCCGTCCCACAGCACAGCATTTTTCAACAAAGTCTTCGATACGCTACGCTACTCAACCGGCGCTCGCTCCCCGGGTTTTGCGCACCACCGTTTGTTTCTTAGTAGAGCTGTGGGACGTAGTAGCGACTTCAGTCGCCAGGAACGGCTAAAGCCGTCACTACTCAAAACGCACCGTCTGAACCTGGCGTGGGCGCAAGTGGAGCCTGACGGCGTTGTCCGCGTCCGGGCTCAGCTCCTCGCCGGGACGCTCGTTCAGGTCGGTCAGGAAGGCTCGACGGAAAGGCAGGTTAAGCCGCAGCCTGGCCTCAACCGGCGCCGGGGCGACGTTCCAGAGACGAACGATCAACCCATCGCCTTCCTCAGCCAGCTTGATGGCGCTGACGACCACGCTGGTAGGGCTCACTTCTACGAAACTCTTAGCTGCCGGCAGCGGCCCATCATGCGGATCGGCCACCACGGCCCGCAGGGGGGCGTTGAAAGCGTAGGCCTGGGGGAAGGTTGAAAGCCAGCCAGGTGTCTCCCGGTCGCCGCCATGCGGGACCAGGGCGTAGCGAAAGGTATGCACGCCTGGACATTGAGCGTCAGGCAGGGAGATACCCGGACCGGCGTGGCCGGGGCGGACCGGCATGTCGTCCCGGGAGAGCCAGCCTACGCAGCGCAGCAATGTGAGCAGCAGTGCCGTGCCGTCGGGCTCACGTCGTGCTTCCACCTCCGGCAGGCCACGGTTGATGAGGGTCAGCCCGGCCCGTTCGTCACTCACGTCGCTGAAGGTGCGCTGCGGATGCGTGGGGGCTGGCTGCTCTGGCCATCCACTCGTATCCGTCGGCAGGTCCAGCGGACGCTCGACCACGTCGAAGGGCGTCTCGGTGCGGAAACGGTCGGTCTCGACAGGCGTAGGAAAGCAGACGCGCAGCCGATGATCCCTGGCCGTGTTGTTGACCGTGGTCTCGAAGTCCACGCGGCGAAGGCCGGCGACCAGGCTGACCCGGGTGGTGATGGGGAGAGTGACCCGTCTGGCCAGCCTGGCGCGGCGGGAGGCGGTCAGCCGGGACGGCAGGCGATAGCGCAGGGCGATTTCCAGCGTCTGGCGGGCCGGGCCTGTTTCCAACAGCCTCACCACTGGTGGTCGGGCGGGCTCATCCACCACCACGTCCTGCTCCACCGGACAGTGGTTGTACACGTCTCCCCGATCGCCCTCGTCTACGAAGCGATTGAGCCCTCGATAAACGATGCCGGTTGTCTTGTCACGCAGGATGATGCTACCGTCCACAGGGTCGGCTTCGATGTGAAAGAAGTCGTTCTCTATGCTCGACGCTCCGGTTCTCGCCTCTCGCGCCAGGCGTGCGGGGCCAAGCCGCAGGAAGTAGGCACGGTAGCCGTGGCCTGGCACATCCCGCGCCACGAAGGCCAGGGCCGCCTGTGAAGCAAGCTCCACCTCCACTGCCGGATGCTTCCCTCCGGCAGCACGCAGTCGCCGCCGGATCTCGGTGAGGGCCATCTCCAGGTGGGCCGAACTGGGCCGGCCATGAGCGCTCAGGGTCATTGCCACCACCGGGCCAGCTTGGCCCTCGTGATACCTGAGCCTCACGATCCCCTGTCCCCCCACCCGCCCAGGGTGTTCCTGCGTTAGCCGACTCAACAGGTCCTCACGATCAATGCCCAGGAGTGAGAAATCGAGCTTCTCCTCGCCCAACTGCTGCCACAGTAAAGGTTGACCTTCTTCATCTATCAACTCATAGCCTGGCCAGGTAGGTGGTATCTGAACCTGGACGTGGACCAGGTCTGTGCGAGGTCCATCGGTCGGGTTGAAGACGACGATGGGCACGTATGGAGCGGGCTGGATCAGATCGGCGGCGGGGAGAGCTTCCTGCGAGTCATTGAGCTTAGGGCTCTTGGTCGCGATGTGCTGCACCAGGCTCGCCAGGCTGCGCCGCGTGATCTCCTCGCCGATTTGCTCCACCTGGTCGAAGCGAAACCGCATTTCCTCGTGGACTTGATCCACACTGCAGCCACAGATGGAGTCATGGGGGTGATTCTGCAAGAGGTAGCGCCAGGCAAATGTCGTAAATTCGTAAATCCGTAAATTCGTAGAATCGTAAATTCGTAGACCAGTTTCCGAATTTACGGACCCAGCAAAGGCGTTGAACGGTTCTGCCCAGCCCTCCAGCAACGTCTCGCAGGCCCGGTTGCGCTGCTTTATCCACATGCGGGCGGACAGCACACCGGGGATGATGCTAGAACGCTGGGGGCTCCGGAACTCCCCCCGAACCGTTTGCAGGTCGGGATTCGCGGCGCGCACGGCGGCAACGTACTGGGGCAGGGTGCCGTGGACGAGTTTCAGGTGCGGCAGGTTCTCTTCCGCAAGGGTCATGAGGCTCGGCAGGCCAGCGAAGGGCTCCGTGTGATCCATGCCGTTCATCAAGAGGATGGCGTGGGTGGTGGCGTGAGGGGCCAGGCTATCCACCGCCTGGCGCACGATTTGGGCGAAGCCGTCCGGGTCGTGGGGCGTCCAGGCCAGGTTGCCATAGCCGTCGCGAATGTATATGGTCAGGACAGCCGATCCGTCGGGCGACTGCCACAGGAACTCCGTCGGCAGGTCGGGCACGCCGCGCCAAATGGCCGCGTCACGGATGCCGAAGCCGGCCAGAATCTGGGGCAACTGGCTTATGTGTCCGAATGAGTCCGGGATATAGCCGACCGGCATCGGTTGGCCGAAGCGACGGGACACCCGCTGGCCCAGCATCAGATTGCGGATCAGGGCCTCCGGGCTTACCAGGAACTCATCGGGCAGCACGTACCAGGGGCCGATGAGCAGCCGGCCCTTTTGAACCTGTTCCCGAATGTCAGGCTCACGTTCGGGTCGAATTTGCAGGTAATCTTCGACCACGATGGATTGCCCATCCAGCATGAAGTGGCAGTAGCTGGGATCGCTGGCCAGGATATCCAGCAACCTATCCACCAGGGTGATCAGGCGAACCCTGAACTCCTGGAAGGTCTGGTACCACTCGCGGTCCCAGTGGGTGTGGGAAACGACGAAAGTTTGGTAAGGCATAAGACGTCCTTTCTGGTTGTCAGCTTAAACTAATTCATAGCACGTCAAAGCGGGGGATGAGTGGAACTGTCAACGGATTCGGAGAGCGGATTGAACGGATTGGTGCTCCGTGCGCGGCATTTTCCGTTCAATCCGTTCCAAGAATCCGCTGACAGTGTTCCCCACAAGCCGCACTCGTTCGATATCGCCGTCCGGGGGTATTTCATCTGATATTCCCAGCACCAGGCGGGGATAAAACAGTTCCACTACCTGTTTCACGCCTTCGATCAGCGTTTCCGTAGAGAAAGAGGGAAGAAAATACACGGCGGGAATCCCATCCAGAAGCACCCGGTCGCCCAGTGCCTCTTTGATCTCCTCCAGCGTGACATCCCCCTGGGGAAGAGGCGTGGCTGCTTCGATCCCGTCCCAGGGGCAATCCCCCAAATATGGCAAGAGCGGCTTCATCGTCCCATCCACGTGGATGTGCACGAACTTGCCGGCGGTGTGCAACTGTTCAACCCGCTGGCGGTAATAGGGAACCAGATGCTCACTCCAGATTGAGGGCGGGTCCATAGTGGCATCAATGTTCTCACCAAAATTGAGAATCTGGACAGGAGATTGGCATAGAACCTCATACATGGCGTTATCCGCCTCTGACGCTGCCTCGACGTAGTGTTGAATCAGCGCTGGATGGTCATACATCATGTAGATGGTTTTCTCAAACCCCATGTGCTCGATGAACAGCCCTTGTATCGGTGAACGGCGAAAGAAAAACTGAGGACTGCCACGCTCACCCACCCGCTGTAAATCCTGCTCATACGCTTCCTGGTCCCAGTACCATTCCTCATCTCGCAGCATGAACTCCAGAACCTTGAAATCCTCTGGCTTTTTCAGTTTGTATTCGGTGTTGTAGACAGACAGGCCCCACTCGTCATAGTGCATGACCTCGGTTAAAGTCCCCACAGGGGTTTTCCACGTGCGCCGCAATCGCTTCACATCTTCCCACTGTTCGGTGACCTGCACGTTTTTGTACCGCCAGCGCAAAGGGTTCGTGAAGTATCGAACCGAAGCGTGGCAATAATCGTAGACATTGAGGAGACTGGCCTCTTTCAAGTGTTCTGGCAAAGTGCCTCGCTTTTTGTTCACATCATACCAGTACTCCAATCTCGGTTGCCAGAGTACACCGCCTGGGTCCTCCCCTCGAAAAATGGCTAGATTCATGTCACGAAAACTGAGCTTGGCGCCCCTGTTATTCATGCCTTTCCACCATTGTGCTGGTGCGATAGTCTCCCTGTAAAGTCGTAAACTCGTAGAGTCGTAAATTCGTAAACTCGTAGATTCGTACATTGGGTACGAATTTACGAATCCCGAATTTACGAATACAGCTTAAACGTTCTTACTTCGAATGGTTTGATGTCAAAGCGTAGAGAGCCGGAAACGACCTCGGCTTCGTCAATTTCGTTTTCATAGGGATCGCACTCTACGGCACGAGAAGGGGGATGGAAAAACGTGACATTCACAGTGCCGCGTCGGTTCTGGTCTTCGTAGAGCCTGAGAATAAGCCCGTCTCCTTTTTCTGCCATTTTCAACGCCGATATCATGACATGATCACTGACGATGGACAGGAAAGAGCCGCTAGATTTCAGATTGCCGTCTCCGCCCTCTATTGGAATTGTAATAAGCGGATCATTGAGCTCCCATGCCCGGCGCGGTGTTTCGGCCTGTCGCCAGTCACCCTGATGGGGATACAGGCTATAGGTAAACGAATGGTGTCCCAAATCCGCCGTCGGATCCGGGTACTGTGGTCCCCTGAGCAGGGTGAGCCGCATACGATTGCCAAATATGTCGTACCCATACTTGCAATCGTTCACAAGACTTACCCCATAGTCACCCTCCGAAAGATCAGCCCATAAATGACCGCAAACCTCGAACTTGGCAGCGTCCCATGATGTGTTAGCGTGAGTCGGTCTTTCAATGTAGCCATAGGAAATATCATAGGTGGCTCTCATGGCATTCACGTTGACCAGAAAGCCGGTCTTCAGTAGCCGATCTCGCTCTCTCCACTCAATCTCCGTCTCAAAATCTATCCGTGGCAGGCTGCGATAAAGGATGATATTCTGCACCATCCTCGACTTCATAAAACCGCGTTCCTGCCGCAAAACAAGTCTCACCGGACCGCTTTCAACGATCTCATAGCGCCCGACAGGCGGAACCTCAAACTCGCGGTCTTTATACATGGGCACAATATCCCAGGCGGCATAACGTCCCGGTGCATCTTCGAACAACTGGAACTTGTTGCCTTCCTCTACCACCTGGCGGCCGTTCTTTTTGTCATAGATTTCAGAAATCGTCCCCTGCCCATCAAAACGGACTTGAAAGAAATCGTTTTCGATTGATTGGTCATGCACTGCAAACGGAGTGCTACCATCGGGTCTGCCTGCAACGAGTCTGTAGACCGTATACCCCATCGGCGGGACATTACATGCTTCAATAAGCATTCTCACCCGTCCGTCGTCCTGACTGAGAACCTGGAACGGAACGTCGTTCCCGTCGGCATCCACGATCTCGAAAGAAGTATCGAGCGATGTCTTGAACTCCGCGTCAACTACATCCGTCCTTTCCCACGGCTGCATATTGAACACCGCCACCGCAGCGGAATCTGAAAAATCACCACTGATTTGATTCCCGACATAGTTCAACGCTGCTGTCAGCGCCCTGGCCCCCTTTTCAAAAACACTCTCATAATCTTTAAGAGCGTCGTGAAAAGCCTGAGTGACGTGTGAACCAGGCAGAATATCGTGGAACTGGTTTTTGAGCATCAACTTCCAACCTTCGTGCAAGTCTTCCTGTGGATAACTGCCGCCCAGCAGACTAGCCAACGCCGACATCGCCTCCGCGTTTCTGTACAGTATTTCTGCTTTACGATTATTCTTTTTCAGACGCGCCTGGGTGGTGTATGTTCCGCGGTGTGTTTCTAAATAGAGCTCATCTTTCCAAACGGGCAGGCTTTCTACTTTCGCTTCTATTCGTTCGAAAGCCTCCTGGCCATGGGTGAATAACGATTGGGGCATGCCAGGCATATTCTTATATCGCCGTCCGCTGAGAACATCCTCGCGGTTTGGCCCGCCGCGGCCGTCGGCATAACCATAGTTGTAGATTACTTCATCGCATTCTACTTTCTGCTTGTATTCATTCCAGTTGGTCAGCATCACATCCGCGTCTATCTGCGCCCCAAAGTGCGTCGCTGGCAGATGCGCCAGGATACGTGAACCGTCCGGCCCTTCCCACCAGAATGTGTTATGAGGAAACTCGTTGGTATCGTTCCAGATCACCGGTTTGTTCGTGATTAAGAATCGAAAACCTGCCCGTTTGAGAATCTGAGGGATAAACCAGGCGATGCCGAATACGTCCGGAAGCCAGCAAACAGATGACGTTGTTCCAAACTCCCGCAGCGCGAACTCCCGCCCAAATTGGAGTTGGCGCACAAACGATTCACCTGAAATCAGATTACAGTCTGGCTCAACGTACATCCCGCCTATGACTTCCCAGCGACCATCTTTCACGCGCTCTTTGATCCTACCATAGATTTCCGGATATAGACCTCTCAGGTCTTCATAAAGCTTCATCTGGCTTTGGCAGAAAAGATAGTCCGGGAATTCACGCATCATGTTCAGTGTCGTAGCGTGCGTACGACCGATTTTTCTCAAGAACTCGTTGTAATCCCACTGGTACACAAAATCAAGGTGGCTATGACCTACCATGTTTAAACGGCCATGGTGTTTGAATCGCTCGGAATGGTAAATGTGGTCACGCACGCAAGACCGCGCTTTCATCAAACTCGCTCTGAACTTCTCGCGATCCTCGTCAAAATCAATCAAAGAGATAGCTTTTTTGAGTTCATCGAAAAGAAATGCGCGGGGCTCGCTTCCTGCCTGTGGGGTCATCACGATGTCATAAGCGCACTTGAGATCGAAATAGGCGTCCTCGACGTCGCGGTCAAGCACCGCCAACTCTGCCACGCTGAACTGATGTACAATCCTGGGAATTTCCATCTCGTTGACGTACTGCTCAATCTCTATCTGTAGCGTTTCACTGCCCTTCATCTGTTCAGCCAGAAAAAGAATCTCGTGTTTCGAATCCAGCCCGGCCAGTTGTTTTCCGTTGAGAGTTAGCAGTCCCTCGCCGCCGGGTTTAAGACGCAATACACAGTACTTCCCATCAAAACTCTCCGGGACCTTTGCTTCACAGCGGAAAAACGCGGTGTGGTTCTCACCTCCCCACTCGTCCCCAATCTGGTATGGTCTCCATTGCTGGTCGAGCCATTCATAATTTCCCGGCCCGTGGTATATCGCTTCTCGTATTCTCCAGTCTTCAAGTTTTAAAGTCTCTGAAAACCGTGCTGTCTTTATCTTCTCAATTTGTACGCCCATCCACTGTTGCGGTGTATAGGCGCTCCGCATTTTATCTTTGATTCTGACTTCATCCATGTTGATTCTATCTCCTGAGTGAAACTGTCAACGGATTCGGAGAGCGGATTGAACGGATTGGGGCTCTGTGTGCGGTATCTTCCGTTCAATTCGTTCCAAGAATCCGCTAACAGTGTTCTGCGTCTTTCTATTGCCCTACTTTGGGGTGCTAAGAACCAATTTGGGGTCTGCGGGGTGAAAGAGACTCTCCACTCTATCCTGGGACACCGTGCCTCTCACACCTGGGAGCGAAGCCGGGGATTGCTTACCTCATCGAAGCCCAGATGGATCAGGTACAGGGAGAGAAAGAGACACGTGAGGGTAAGGATCGGGGTTAGCCACCACCACCAGAGGTTCTGCAAGATGGCCGAGAAGCTGAGGGCCCAGTAGATCATCATGCCCAGGGTCATCTCTCGCTGGGGACCCAACCCCAGGAGGGACAGCCCCGACTCGGCCAGGATGGCGGCGATGAAGGCGTTGACGAAGTTGGCTCCCAGCCATTGTAACATGTGGGGCATCAACTCGCGGAAGATGATCTCCAGGCCGGACATACCCGAGAGGCGAGCGATCTGGACGAAGGCTCTCTCCTTCAGACTCAGCACCTGGGCCCGGACCTGGCGGGCGGGCGAGGGCCAGGCAAAGGCCCCGATGACCAGAGCCATGGTATGCACCCCCACCCCCCTCACCAGGGAGGCGATCAAAATCAAGAATACGAGGGACGGTACCGAGAGGAAGACGTCAATCAAGATCCTCAACACGGCGTCAACCGCTCCGCCGAAGTAGCCACTGATGAAACCGATGAGGGCCCCTATCAGCGTACCAAGGAAGGCCGCAATCAGGCCAACTTGCAGGGAGTTGGGCACGGCCTGGCTCATCTGGATGGCGATGCTTCGCCCTAGAGAGTTGTTTCATGCCACCGCTTAGCTCGTGGGGGAACATGCCGGCGACTTCCCGTCGGAGGCCAACCCACTCGAGAAGCTCACCGACACGGTCGTCCGACTCCTGCTTAGATATCCGCACACCGTGGCTCTGCAGGCCGTCAACGATCTGGGGCTTGATGCGCATCACCGGATTGAGAGAGTTCATCGCACCCTGACTGATCAGCGCGATCCCTGCCAGGCGGAGCTGCCGCATCTGCTCTTCGGGGAGGGTCATCACATTGACCCCGTCCAGCAAAACCTCTCCTGATTCGATGTGGCCAGGCGGCTTGATGAGCCGCATAATCGAGAGGGCCAGGGTCGACTTGCCTGACCCGGACTCCCCGATCAGACCGAATCTCTCCCCAGCCTTGACACCGAAGTTGACGGCTTCGACCGCCTTTACCGGGCCTCGCGGTGTATGATAGTACACTCGGAGGTTCTTAACCTCAAGAAGTGGTTTCATTGGATTATCACTGGACACATCATGGCCAAGTCGCTGACGGCAACTGGCCAACAATCAGCACGACTTCAGCCACGGCTACTTTGCTTCCTAACTGATATTGTATACCACAGAGGCCGGAATGTCAACCGGGAAACTGCGCCACAAAGCGGCTTAACCTTAATCCGCAACCTACTGAGTCTAGCGGATGACCTGCTCCGTCTGGGGGTCGAAGGCGTGCATGTTGTCCATGTTCACCACAGTCTCGATCGTATCCCTCACCCTGACACCGGTCCGAGGGTCAAACCGACCCACGAAGCTCTTCCCCCCCACCAAAAGATGCACGAAAACCTCGTTTCCCATCAGCTCCGTCACATCCACCTGGGCCTTGATCTTACCTGCCGTGATGTCGGGAGGAGTAAACTGGGGGTCATGAATGTCATCGGGCCTTATGCCAAAGGTCACTCTCTTGCCTTTGTAAGGAAGAAGTGCCTGCAACTTCCCCTCGGGAACTTTCAGGCGAAAAAGACCACCGTCCACGTAAAGGTCCCCATCCTCGCCCACCAGGGTGGCATCGAAGAAGTTCATGGCTGGGCTCCCGATGAACCCGGCCACGAAGAGGTTGGATGGGTAGCGATAGAGGTTATAAGGGGTGTCCATCTGCTGCAGGAGGCCATCCTTCAATACCACAACCGTCGTCCCCATGGTCATAGCCTCCACCTGGTCGTGGGTCACGTAGATGATGGTCGTCTCCAGCCGCTGGTGAAGCTTGGATATCTCGGCCCTGGCCGCCACCCTCAGCTTGGCGTCCAGGTTCGATAGCGGCTCGTCCATGAGGAAGACCTTGGGCTCCCTGACGATGGCTCTCCCCACAGCCACCCTCTGTCTTTGGCCCCCTGAGAGCTGCTTGGGCTTGCGATTCAGAAGCTCACCGATCTCAAGGATGCGGGCCGCCTCCTTCACCCTTTTATTGATCTCGTCCTTGGGGGTCTTCCGCAGCTTCAGCCCGAAGGCCATGTTGTCGTAGACACTCATGTGGGGATAGAGGGCATAGGACTGGAAGACCATAGCGATGTCGCGGTCCTTGGGGGGAACGTCATTGACTAACTGGCCTTCAATGTAGATATTGCCCTGGGTAATCTCCTCCAGGCCGGCCAAGAGGCGGAGGGCGGTGGTTTTGCCGCATCCTGAGGGGCCCAAAAGGACCAGAAACTCCTTGTCGGCGACCTTCATGTCCAGGTCGTTGACGGCCACCACATCGCCGAAATGCTTGGTCACGTGCTCATAGGTTACATCTGCCATTGGACTTACTCCTTTCTTTTTTTATGTTAGGTGCGGTCTCAGCGACCGCCTTAAGACTCGATTCTTTCGTATTATAACATATTACTAAAAGGGGGGCAAATCGAAGCCAACTTTGCTCGGCCTGAGGCTTCGACAAGCTCAGCCCAGCGGCTTGTCGAATGGCTTGTCCTGAGCCCGTCGAAGGCCCCCCAGAGCAGTTTTGGATCCACTGAGTTTGTCAATCGCGGCTTTTGCTGCTATAATGGGGATGTCGGCTACCGCTTATCAGAAACGAGGGTTCTCAATGGAAGTCATACTCACTCACGAAAACACCGACTTCGACGCTCTGGCCTCACTGCTCGGAGCGTGGAAGCTATATCCAGACGCGATACCGGTTCTGCCCCGGCGGCCCAACCGCAATTTGCGCCATTTCCTGACCCTCTACTGGGACGAGCTGCCCTTCGTGCGGGCCGATGATCTGCCCCACCGCCGAATCGAGCGGGTTATCCTGGTAGATACCCAGGCCCTCACTCAATTGAAGGGCATGAGCTCGCGGACCAAGGTGCTGATCATTGATCACCACGCTCTCGATCGGGATCTGACACCAGGCATGACTTATTCCGGTGAGGAGCTAGGAGCTACTGCCACCATACTGATTGAGCAGATCAGCGAAACCCACCTGCCCCTCTCGCCCATCGAGGCAACTTTGCTCCTCCTCGGCATCTACGAGGACACGGGCTCGCTTTCTTATCCCAGCACCACCCCCAGGGACGTGCGCTGCGCGGCCTGGCTGCTGGAGCAAGGAGCCAGCCTGGGAGTGGTCAACAGATTCCTCCACCACCCTCTCTCGGAAGAACAACGCCAGCTCTACGATCAGCTTCTGGACAATAGCCAGATCCACGAATTCGACGGCCAATCGGTGGTCATCGCTACCGCCAGCGTTCAGGGTTATGTCGAGGAGATTTCCACCCTGGCCCACAAGCTGCGCGATCTGTTCGAGCCAGCCGCCCTCTTCGTTTTGGTAGAACTGGAAGATCACATCCAACTGGTGGCTCGCTCGTCCAGCGAGACGATTGACGTGGCAGAGATAGCCGCTCGCCTCGACGGTGGCGGGCACAGCCAGGCCTCAGCCGCCCGGATCCAGGGACAGACCTTAGACCAGGTTCGGGACGAGCTTCTGGAGCTTCTAAAGACCCACGTCAAGCCCGCCGTGACCGTCGGCCAGATCATGTCCTACGGCGTCCACACCCTTCCGCCCGACACCACGGTAGCCGAGGCGGCGGAGATGATGCGCCGCTACGGCCACGAGGGCTTCCCCGTGGTGGAGGAGGGGCGCATCGTGGGCATCTTGACCCGAGGCCAGATTGACAAGGCCCTGCAACTCGGCTTCGATAACCTTTCCATCAACTTTTACATGTACAAGGGAGCGGTCAGCGTCCGTCCCGATGACCCGGTGCAGAAACTGCAGGACGTGATGATGGAACACAGTCTGGGACAGGTGCCCGTGGTCGAGGGAGGCCAGATCATCGGCATCGTCACCCGCACTGACCTGATCAAGCTTTGGAGCGCTCCTCCCCAACGCCCCCGCCGAGCGGAGATCGCCCAACTGATCGAGGACGCCTTGCCTGCCTCCCTCTTGGAACTGATCCAGCAGGCCAGCCAAACAGCGGCCCAGATGGGCTCTTCCCTCTACGTGGTAGGCGGCTTCGTGCGCGACCTCCTCCTGGGGACACCCACCCTGGATCTGGACCTGGTGGTGGAGGGAAACGCCATAGCCCTAGCCAAGCGTTTGCAGAAAAGGGTCGGAGGGCGGGTGACGAGCCACGTCCGTTTCGGCACGGCCAAGCTGATCCTGGACGCGAAAGCCTTCCCCATCCCCTATTTGGACTTCGTCACCGCCCGCACCGAATTCTATGAGCACGCCACGGCCCTGCCCCAGGTGGAGCGCAGTTCCATCAAGCAAGACCTGCACCGCCGCGATTTCACCATCAACACCCTGGCCATCTGCCTCGACCCGGACCGTTACGGTGAGCTTCTGGACTTCTACGGGGGCGAGCAGGATTTGAAGAGAGGGCTGATCCGCGTGCTGCACAGCCTCAGCTTCGTGGAAGATCCTACCAGGATGCTCCGGGCGGCCCGCCTGGAGCAGCGCCTGGGCTTTCGTCTCGAAGAGCGCACCGAGGAGCTCATCGGCAATGCCCTGGACCTGCTGGATCGCACCACGGGAGAACGCATCCGCCACGAGCTCTACCTGATCCTGGAAGAAGCAACGCCAGAGGAGGCCCTGTGTCGCCTGGACGAGCTGGGAGTGCTGGCCCAGATACATCCCGGCCTCAAGTGCGACGACTGGTTGAAGGAGAGATTTCGAAGACTACGGGAATCTCCAATCTCCAACTTCCAACCTCCAACTTCCAATTTCCAAATTAGCATCCTCTATCTCGCCCTGCTGACCTATCGCCTGAGCGCGCCGGATCTAGAAAGCCTCATCAAGCGGCTCAAGATCGCCGGCGAGGACACCGCGCTGCTGCGCCAGGTCAACAGGCTGCTGTTTTCAACAAGCGAGCTAGTCAAAGCGCGTCGGCCCAGCGCCATCTACCGGCTGCTAAAACACTACTCCACGCCAGCCATCTTCGTCCTGTGGATAGCCACCGATTCGGAGCCAGTGCGAGAGCGGTTGGAGCTGCATCATCGGACGCTGCGTTTCGTCGAGGCTGAGATAGATGGCGAGCATCTCAAGGCCCTGGGCCTCCAGCCCAGCCCCCTATTCGGCCGGATCCTATCCGCCCTCCGCGACGCCCGCCTCGACGGGGAGGTGAGCAGCCTGGAGGAAGAAGAAGCGCTCGTCGAGGAGTTGCTGGCTAAAAGTGGGACGAATCGTTTTTGACATCTAGCGAATCATGTTCTACAATATAGGGGCAATGAGGTAACGAGTCAACGAGTAACGGGTTAACGAGTCGCCCGTTGATGAAGGAGACAACCGAGGAGGCCAAAGAATGGGACGAATTATCAAGACCATTGAGATTGAGGACCAGCCGGCCGTGGCACTGTTCGATACCGGAGCCATCTATACTTATGTCCGTTCACTCCTTGTGCGAGAGTCACCCAGGAGAGCAATGATTCCATCTGTTCACATTGCCCTGGGGGGAAGGGATATTGAGATCCGCGAACTTTGCTTCGTCCAGGGAAAGATAGAGGGCTTATATTTTATTTCGGAGGCTGTGCCGCTAGACGAAATAGGCCGCGCCGACGGCCACGAGTTGGATGTGCTCATCGGCGCTCGCACCATGGAGCAGTGGGAGATCAGGCTCGACCCCAGAACGGGAGCGCTGGATCTGGAGGGGCTGCGGCGGCGGGAGTTCACCGAATTCTGGCCGGACATTGGCATCTGAGGTGCCGAATGGAACGCTCAAATATTTCGACCGTGCTCAGTACAGGGGTAGCAGAGAAACGCAAAGAGCAGGCTTTGGAAGCAGCGGAGGCTTGCATTCGGCTGCTGAAAGAGCGCTTTGGCGCCCGGCGGGTGATCCTCTTCGGCTCCATAGTCGGGCAAGGCCCCTGGCATGGGCGGTCAGATATTGACCTGGCTGTAGAGGGTCTGGCCTCAACCGAGTTTTTCCCCGCCTATTCAGCCTGCCGAGATCTGTTGCCGCAGGGTCTGGAATTGGACCTGGTGCCGCTGGAAGATGCTTATCCAGAGATGCGGGCTCGCATTCTGGGGGAGGTGGAAATGCCTGATGATCCTATGTTAGCACTACAGGGATTGATCGAAGATGAGCTAGTTGCTCTGGAACGGGTGACGCAGGAGATGGAAGGTTTGCTGGCCAAGTGTGCGCAACCCCCAACGCGAATAGAACTGCGGGCGATGGGCAGTATGCTTCACGAGTTTTACAATGGCGTGGAACGCATTTTCGAGCGCATTGCTATTGGCTTGGGCGAGGGGATGCCTCAAGGAAGCTACTGGCACGCCGATCTGTTAGCTCAGATGGCAACAGCACGGGAAGGGGAGCGAGCGTCGATGATTGATGAACCGCTGCGCGCTCGCCTGAAGGACTACCTGGGCTTTCGCCACTTCTTCCGCCACGCCTACGGCCACACGCTTCGGTGGAGCAAGATGCGCTGGAAGGCCGAGGCCTTATCAGATACGTTGACGATGCTCCGTGACCAGTTGCATACCTTTTTTGAAGTCATGATCTAGGGATTAGAAACCAGGCTTCGTCCTGAGGCTCAGCCCGAAGGGTTTTTGATCGGTATGACACCTTTTCGCGCCCCAGGAGATCCCAAAAGAACGATCTGCTTGCCCAGATAGGGAAAAACCTGGTTTCTCCAGCAAAACAAGGAGGAACTCATGAAGGAATACCAAACTGTACAACTTAGGAACGTAGCTCTTTTGTCTCACGGCAGTGCGGGGAAGACCTCTCTGGCGGAGGCCATGCTCTTTAACACTGGAGCCATTAACCGCCTGGGCAACGTGAATGAGGGGACGACGGTCTCCGACTACGACGAAGAGGAGATCCAACGTCACATCTCGCTCAGCACCTCCCTCATACCCTGCGAGTGGGACGGCCACAAGATCAACGTCCTCGACACCCCTGGCTATTTGGACTTCGTGGGCGAGATCAAAGGGGCCATCAGGGTGGTTGATGGCGCACTGATTCTCCTCGACGCCGCGTCGGGCGTGGAGGTGGGCACGGATCTGGTCTGGGGCTATGCCGACGAGCAGCGCCTGCCCCGACTGGTTTTCATCAACAAGATGGACCGGGAGAATGCCAACTTCCAGCGCTGCCTGGACGCTCTAAAGGAAAAATACGAGGCCGATTTCATCCCCATCCAGTTGTCCATCGGCAGCCAGGACGATTTCGAGGGCCTGGTGGACCTGATTGCCATGAAAGCCTACACAGGCTCCAAGGCCGAGGAGGGGGAGATACCCGCTTCCGTGCAGGAGGGAATAGACGACTATCGCCTGCACCTGGTCGAGGCGGCGGCCGAGAGCGAGGACGAGTTGATCGTGAAATACCTGGAGGGAGAAGAGCTGACCGAAGAGGAGATTCGGCGCGGTCTCAAAGCGAGGATCGCCGATGGCAGTGTGGTGCCTGTGCTCTGCGGTTCAGCCACCGCCAACATCGGCATTCAGCCGCTCTTGCAAGCCTGCATCGAGTACCTACCCTCCCCTGCCGAGGTCGGGGAAACAGTAGGCACCAATCCGGCCACAGGCGAGGAGGAAGCCCTGGAGCCCAACGAGCTAGCGCCCCTGGCCGTCCTGGCGTTCAAGAACCTGGCCGACCCCTACGTTGGCCAACTAACTTATTTCCGAGTCTACTCGGGCCTGATGGAGTCTGATTCGCGGGTTTTCAACTCCAGGAGCGGCAAGGAGGAAAGGATCGGCCAACTCTACATCCTGCGCGGCAAAGACCAGATACCCGTGGACAGGATCCGCACTGGTGACATCGGGGCGGTGGCCAAGCTGTCCACGACTTCCGTAGGTGATACTTTGTGCGATGAGGGACACCCCATCGTCCTCCCCCCTCCCATCTTCCCCAAGCCCGTTTTCTCAGCAGCCGTCCACCCCAAGACCAAGGCCGACCTGGATAAGATGAGCACCACTCTGGCTCGCCTGGCGGAAGAGGATCCCACCCTGCACGTGGCTCGCGAGCCCTCTACTAACGAGACCATCCTCTCTGGGATGGGCGAGTCCCACGTTAACATCGCCGCCCGGCGTTTGTATCAGAAGTTCGGGGTGAGTATCACAACCAGTGTGCCCAAGGTGCCCTATCGGGAGACCATAACCAAAGTGGCCTCGGCCCAAGGCCGCCACAAGAAGCAGACCGGTGGGCGAGGCCAGTTCGGCGATGTGTTCATCAGATTCGAGCCCTTGCCCCGAGACTCGGGCTTCGAGTTCACGGACGAGATTCGAGGTGGGTCAGTGCCCAATTCGTACATTCCCGCTGTGGAGAAGGGCCTCAAGGAGATCTTACAGAAGGGCGTCCTGGCCGGCTACCCCACCACTGACTTTCGGGCCGCCCTCTACGATGGCTCTTACCACTCGGTGGACTCCTCCGAGATCGCCTTCAAACTTGCTGCGCACCTGGCTTTCAAGAAGGGCATCCCGGATGCCGGCCCAGTGCTCCTGGAGCCCATCATGGAGGTCACCATCACCATTCCTGAGGAGTTCACAGGCGACGTTTTGGGCGACCTCAACAGCAGGCGGGGCCGGGTGCAGGGCATGGATCAGCGGCGCGGCATGGCCATTATCACCGCCCAGGCTCCCCTGGCCGAAATGCAGCGCTATGCCACGGACCTTCGATCCATCACCCAGGGTCGGGGAATCTACGCCATGGAATTCTCTCGCTACGAGAAGGTTCCGAGCCACGCCGCGCAGAAGATCATTGAGGAGGCCCAACGAGAGGCGGAGAAAGAATAGAACGGCCCGTCTCGAACATTGAACCAAAAACGCGATGCGCGAGGAGTTTCTCGCGCATCGCGTTTTCACGTCCCCTCCCAAAAAACCACCCTCAAGAAGTGTCCCGCCTCACAATTGAGTTCGACTACCACACGCCCGGCAGCAGGCGGTAGCGCGTCTGTGCAGCGTACTCTTTGTAGCCGTCGAGTTCCTCCAGCAATGTCTTATCTTCCAACGCCGTGCGGGCGACTGTGACCACCGCCACCAGACTACTTGGGATGAGCGCCCACAGCGAGCCAAGCAAAATCGGCGTCAAAATGAAGGAGACGATTCCAGTGGCATAGGCCGGATGGCGCACGAACCGATATGGCCCGTCGGTGACGACGGTTTGACCTCGGTCTTTCTGGATGCGCACCACGGCTGAGAAGTACCTGTTCACCGCCATGGCCCAGGTACCCACAACATATCCCAGCACCATAATGGCCAGGGCAACGAGCTTGAGCGCAAGCGGAATCTGTGGCAACCAGCCGAAGCGCTCATCCAGCCCGGCCACGATCATCATAGCCAGCGGGCCGACCAGGAGCAGGAAGAAGAGAATCTGCCGATCCCAGCCTTTGACGTCCTCCTTTTCGAGGGATTGCGCGCGTTCCGCTATCAAATCTGGGTGTGTGCGTATCACGGCAATCCGGCCAACAAGTGTAAAAGAAACAACTATGCCGACATAGACCCAGGCCCATACCCAATTCAAGCGACCCGCGGCGATAAACAAGACCATTGGCAGCAGCAAGATGAATGCGGCGAACCTGAGCCATGCTTTCCATCCAACCTCCCTGATTACCTCGGATACCCCTTTTGGTTGCTCAACACTGGTGTTCATTTGTCCCTCCTTTTGACGGACATGTTGGTGCTCATTTCTATCTCCGTCCAACGAATATCGCGTATCCCAGGTATTTGAACAGATCCTTCGGGAGATATTGCCTTTCTGCCATATACTTTCTGAAAGCCGGCTTCTTGATGTATAGGAACAACGTTCGATAGAACATCCTCCACATATCCTGGAAACGATACCGCTTGACTTGAGTGGATTCGCGTCGCACGTCGAATTTGTAGGGTCGCACGACGATGTCGCTCAGTCCAGCACTTTCCAACAAACCCATCCAGCCCTCAAGAGTTGGAATCTCCGGCTTTATGTCCCAGGTACGTCTTACACGCTCGACCACCCGTGCGGGCGGTGTCTCGATCCAGAGTTCCTCATTCAGCCCCACGTATCCACCCGGCTTGGCCACGCGCGTGCATTCGCTGACCACGCGCTGCTTGTCTCTAATGAATGTGAGCACGGACTCGGCAATGACGACGTTGAAATTCGCGTCCTCGAAGGGGAGGTCTTGCACATCGGCCACCCTGAACTCAACGCTATCTTCTACCCCCTCTCTCTGCGCTCTCTCATTTGACCTGGCAATCATCGCCTCACTAACGTCTACACCGACCACTTTGCAGCCATACTCTTTGGCGAGGTAGCAGGCTGTTGCGCCGACGCCGCAACCGACCTCCAAGACGTCTGTATCCTGGCTGATGTGGCACAACTCGATGAGCGACTTTGTGGTCTCGAACCCTCCCATGTGTTTTGTGGTGCCGATGTAAGCCTGCAATCCAAAGTAGGAAAGCTGGAGTTGTTTCTCGTCCTCCATTTTCTCACCTCCTAGGGTTTCACTGACTGGCGACTACCAGATGCCTGGCAGCAGGCGATAGTGCACCCTCTGGGCATACTTCTCGTACCCGTCAAATTCCTCGTGAAGCGTCTTATCCTCAAGCACTGTGCGGATAACCAGAAGCAGCGCGATCAGGCCGCCTGCCTCTATTTCCTGCCCACGTATATTCCGTATCCCATGTATTCGAGCAGGTTCTTAGGCACGCTCGCAGCTTCTTTTGCAATGTTCCTGTAAGCCGGACTTCTGAAGTATAGGGACAGAGATCTGGACAAAATCCTCAATAGCTCTCCCCAACCATATCGCTTAAGGAAGTTGCTGGACTCGCTTCGAGCGTTGGTTTCGTGAATCCTCGTTACGATGTCTCTCAATCCAGCGCCTTCCAACAACCCCACCCAACCATCAGAAGTTAGAGGCTGCCCTCTGTCACTTAAATCGCTGGCCAGAAGTTCAACCCATTCTGTCGGAACCGGTGTCTTTATCCAGGTTGACTCGTTAAGCCCCACGTATCCTTCTGGCTTTGTCACCCGTGCAAGCTCGTTTAACACTCTCTGTTTATCTTGTACAAGTGCGACTACAGACTCGCAAATGACAACGTCGAAAAGATCGTCCTCGAATGGGAGGTCCTGTGCGTCTGATACCCGAAATTCCACGCGATCCTCCACACCTTCTCTCCTTGCCCGTTCATTTGACCAATCAATCATCTTCTTACGAATGTCTACCCCGCCGACTCTACAACCGTACGTTTTGGCAAGGTAGCAAGCAGTCAATCCAACGCCGCAACCAACGTCCAAGACGTACTTCCCTCGGCCGATGTGACACAACTCGACGAGTTCTTCCGTGGCCTTCAAACCTCCTATCTGTTTCGTGAGGCCCACCTCAGCTTGAATATCGAAGATACTCTTGTAATCCTCCATTTTTCACCTCCATTTGAGGTAACGAGCCACCCACTGCCTCATTGACCCATTGACTTATTGCCTCGTTCACTTTACGGCTGAGGGTTTCCTCTCCACCCATTCCTGACGCGGCCCCACGTCCCGGTCATGAAGGAAGCGATTCAAAAGCGCCCGATGACGTTCTGGGCCCTGTGGGGGGAGAGGCTGGCGGTTGGCCTCCAGTCGCTTAATCACGGTGACCGCCAGCACAGCCACACCAGCCCAGATCACTTCCGCCGGCTGGCCGGTGAGCCAGGTCAGCAGGGGCAGGGAAGCAACGCCCAGCAGCGAGAGCAAGGCCGTGTATCCTAGCAGTCGTCCCAGGGCTATGAAAGCCAGCAGCCAGGGGAAACCCCACGGGAACACTACCAGCATAGTTCCCAGGATGGTGCTGTGCCCGCGTCCCCCTTTGAACTCCAGATAGAGGGGCCAGTTGTGGCCGACCATGGCCGCCACCCCTGCCATCAGGGCCGCTCCCAGGCCCAACCCCCACTGCAAGGCCAACCAGGTGGGTAGAGCTGCCTTGGCTATGTCGAACAGGCCCACGGCAACCACGGCGGGTCGAGAGACGTGGTAGTAAACGCCGGTGCCGCTCACCGTGCCGCTGCCGTAGCGGCGTAGATCAATCCCCTTGAGCAACCGGCCGGCCAGATAGGCGGTAGGGATCGAGCCTAGCAGATAGCCAGCTACTACCAACAAAAGCGATTTGATAAGCATTGGAATCACCCTCCTCATTCCACGTAGAACACTACGCCCAATACCCCCGGGCCGGTGTGAACGCCCATCACTGGCGTCAACTCGGTGACGTAGAGTTCGGCGCAGTTGAACTGGTCTGCCACTCTCCGCTTCAAATCCTCGGCCTCTTCAGGCACGTCGGCGTGGAGGATAGCCACGTGCAGCGGGCGATTATCTGCCAATTCAGCCATCCGCTGCAACATGACCCGTATCGCCTGGCGCTTGGTGCTGGGTTTGGCAAACACGTCCACGTGCCCGTCGCTTAGATAGAGCACCGGCTTGATCTGAAGCACTGTCCCCAGGAGCGCGGCTGCCCCGCCGATACGCCCACCCCGGTACAGATACTCCAACGTCCCAATGGTGGCCAGGAGGTTCATCTTTGAGGCCACTTGAGTTGCCTGGGCCACCACTTCGTCCAGGTCTGCGCCAGCGGCGGCGGCACGAGCTGCTTCCAGGGCGACGAACCCTTGACCCATGGCCGCCGTGTGACAATCAACGATGCGGATCGGCACGTCGTCCACCAACTGGCTGGCCGCTATCGCTGTGTTGTAGGTGACGCTGAGCTGAGGCGAGAGGTGAATAGACACAATGCCGGAGGCCTCCTGGGCAGCGGCGGCGTAGACGCGCAAAAAGTCGCCCACAGAAGGTGAGGAGGTAGTGGGAACGTGTTTATTGGCGCGAAGCCAATGATAAACCTCACCGGGCGTCACGTCCACTCCATCCCGGAAGGTCTGATCTTCAAAAGCCAGCAAGAGTGGCACGACGTGAATGTCGAGTTCGCGCACCAGGTCCTGGGGCACGGTCGCACTTGAATCAGTGACAACAATTACCCTGCGCATTTTCCCCCTTCTGGCAAGACTATGGACAGTAATTGTCCAGTGCTCGATCCTCTAAAAAGGCCAATGTCTGAGTAAAGACACAAACCGCTCCACAACTCACAAAAGCTCAAACGGCCCAGCCAGCAATTGAGTCACCTATCGCCCGGCTGGGCCGCCAATCCGTGCTGTTAGCTATGCCTCCCGCCCAGCGCCAGCGCGGCGCCGGAAGGGCAGCGAAGGCAGTCGCCAGCCACCCTCCCCACCCACGCGGATGTCGCGCCGCCAGAAGCGCCACCAGGCCAGGGCAGCGAAAAGCACCGCCACGGCAAGCAGACCAGCGAGCCACGCACCGTTCAGCGCATGGAAGGCATCTTGAGCCTGGTGGTAGTTGAGGGGGGACAGCCTGGCGATGGGCTCCAGCTTCTCGTTGATTTTCGCCAGGCCGGTGATGAAGAAGCTGGCCACCAGCAGCAGGCCGGCCGTCGTCGCCGCCAGGCGGCGCGATGGTAATACCATGCTCAGCAGCAGCGACAGCGTGCCAAAGAGCAGCAACTCTGCCAGCAGCGATAGCATGGGCAGCCACATTCTGCCCCAGCCGATGTCCATCGAAGACCAGTTCATGGGAACGACGAGGCCTAGCCAGCAGATAGCCAGGATGGCGACGGTAGCAGCGACAAAGGCCAGCAGTCGGCCCAGGAACAGGGCCGCGCGGCTGACAGGGTGGGCCATGATCAGGTCGAGTCTGCCGTTCTCCTCATCGCTCACCAGCAGGCCACTGCCCGTAAGCACCGCAAAGATGCCCAGGATGAGCGGCATGTAGGAAAAGAATTCTAGGGAGACAAACCCTTCCGGCGTGGCAAAGGTGCTAAGGTCGCCCATGAACGCGGTTATCTCGGGCGGGTAGGCCTTTAGCAGTTCTTCAAACTGCTCCTGCTCCGCGGCGATCATGTCGTACATCGAAACGAGCAACATGCCCAGCAGAGCAAGGGCAATGCCCCAACCGAGAATTTGGCCTCGGAAACGACGCAGTGTATAGCGGAAAATCGTCATCATTTTACTTGACCTCCTTTCGATCACCTTCGTAGTAAGCCAAAAAGATCTCCTCCAGTGAGGGGCGTTCGGTCTCGAAATCGCTCACCGGGAAGGCAGCCAGCGCCTTGATGAGGTCGTCCATCTCCCCTTCCACTTGCAGCAGCACGCTCGTGCCATCGTCCTGCGAGAGTACCGTCACGCCAGGCACGTTCGCCAGCGAGCCCATGTCCACCGGCTGCCTGAAGCGGACATGAGCACGGCGCAGGGCGCGGTTAATCAGAGAGGCGGTCTCAGCCACCTCCACGATCACACCCTCCCGGATGAAGGCCACGCGCTCCGCCACCTCCTCTACCTCGCTCATGATGTGAGAGGAGAAGAAGACCGTAGCCCCGTCGGCCTGGGCCTCCCTGAGCAGACGGTAGACTTCGTGCTGCATCAGCGGATCCAGGCCCAGCGTCGGCTCATCCAGCAGGAGCAGCTCTGGGCGGTGCATCAGGGCCTGAACAATGCCAACCTTCTGTTTGTTGCCATGCGAGAGGTTCTTGATAGGGGGCTTGAGAGGGAGATCGAGACGCTCAGTGAGCTGGCGCACGAATTTCCAATCCGCCTCGTTCCCACGCAAGGCATTGAAGTAGCGTAGCGCGCCCTCGACCGTCATGTTGGGGTCCAGGTGCAGTTCGCCCGGCAGGTAGCCAGTGCGCACCTGCACCGCCACCGGGTCGGCCTGGGGGTCTATGCCCAGCACCCGCACCGTGCCGCCGTCGGGGCGGATCAGGTCCAGCAGGCAGCGGATGGTGGTGGTTTTCCCGGCTCCGTTGGGGCCGAGATAGCCAAAGATCTCACCGCGCTGCACTTCCAGATCAACGCCCCGCAGCGCGCGGACTTTGCCGTAGGACTTTTTCAATCCCTGGGCCATTAAAGCAGTTTCTTCAGACATAGTTGCCTCCTTCCTTTAGCTGTTTATGTGACTTCATTGCTTTCGCATTTCTCGTGCAAGTGCTACTCATCAGACATAGTTGCCTCCTTCCCTAATAGCCGTTTATGTGACTCTCCAGGGCGCGAGCGAACAACTCCCGGTCCTCTTCCTGGATAAGGTCCAGCGCTCGATCCCCCAAGAGGGCCAGGATTTGGGGGAGATACAGGTCTGTCCGCAGGTGGTGCTCGGCGATAAAGACGAGGAGGGGGCTGCTGGTCCAGGAAGCTCGCGCCTGGGTCGCAGTCAGCCACTCGCCGATCAACACCTCCTCCCCGTCAATGACCAGAACCAACCCCAGGCCCCCCGCCTGGCCCAGGGTCTCCTCGGACACGTGAGCGACGATCACGCGACCGCCCGGCAGGTGGAGTTCGCTCGTGGTATAGATCACCACCCGCACCCCCCGCCCGATGGCCTCCTCCAGCGCGGGCTGCAAGGCAGGGAACGTGATTGGCAAGAGAGCCAGGTAGATTCGGCTCTCCGCCTGGCGGATCATCTCCATCGCCTTGGCTATGATGTTCTCGTGGCCCTCGATGTTCCAGACGTATTCGAGGTCGGGGGCTGAGGCCAGGGCAGCCAGGTCGTCCTTGAGCGAGCCGATGAGTTCCTCGTGCTCGCGGTGGAGCTGATCGAGGAACTCTGCCGCTGGAACCGGCGCGTACTTGGTGGAACCGCCAGTTCGCAGCGTCATGGCCGCACCACGGGCGGTGAGCTTGCCTAGCACTTCGTAAATCATGGAACGGGGAACGCCAGAGAGCTTGGAGAGTTGGTATCCCGTGACGGGACTCTCCCTGAGCAGAGCTACGTAGGCCTTGGCCTCGTATTCCGAGAAGCCGATTTTCACCAATTTGTCAATGGAATCGCTGCTCATTTCCCTCACACTTTAGGCGTTAGTATCATAACGTAGGCGTTAGTCTCATAACTACGCATATTATACCAAAATTCATCTGGTTTGTCAAGTACCAGAATAGGGAGCGTTACGGGTTTGGGATAAAACAGTCAACCTAGGCCATCTATGATTCGCTCGATTTCAAATGAAATCTGGGGGTCTCACGCGGCCTTTGTGGGCACCGGACAATTATACAAAGTAGCTGTTGTGGCAAATCCGCCTTTTCCCTCAGGCCGCCAATGTTTTCATACAGCGCCATAAGGATTCATGCCGTTTTCTTGTCCCAACCGTGAAACGCTCTCCCAGAATAAAATATTCACGCTTCCCCTGGTATGAAAAAGCCCCAACCCCACGGAGTTAACCGCTGGGTTGGGGTCAGGTAAGTGTTCACAGAAGAAACACCTCATGACAACTGCACTCCAAACAAGTTGCCAATGAAGTAGGTGATCACCGTGGCAAACAGCCCAATGCCTACCATCTCCAAGTCACTGCGCAACCAAGATAGGCCGGTGAAGAGGGTTTTGAGTACTCCGATGACGAACAGGGCTGCCATGCTGAGCCCTGCTGAGGCCAGGACAGCCTCAAGCCCTCCCAAGAAAAAATAGGCGATCAGAGGGACAAAGGCCCCCACGATTTGGTAGAGATGTAAGCCCCAGCAGCCATGGAGATAGCTCCCGCCAACAGGCCGGCAACCCTAGCCAGTATGACCACACCTCGGCCCGGGTTCGCCCCCGCCACCCCCGACACCAGACTCAGAGTAGACACCAGGCCATCATTGACCCCAAAGATCAGCTCTCGCATGGCCCCACCCCCACCCTTATGCCAGGTCTCTCGGCTGAGGATTACCTCAAGGCCCTGGTGGGTGAGATTCCGGGGCGCGGCGAAGCGGTAGATCTGTCTCTGGCTGGCCTGGCCCAATACGAATACGGGCGCAGCCGTTGTCATTGGTCATCAAGCGAAACCAAAATGGCGCTCTACTTTGCCGAACGTGCTAAACGAATACGGGACTCTCCCACAGTTTAAGCATAGTACCAACTTGCTCTTCCTCTGCTCTGCGCAAGATGCGAGTGGCGATTGCGACATCCTCGATCCCCATGCCCACGGCCCCGAAGAAGATGCGCTCGGCAGCATTCTCACGGCCTGGCTTCTTCCCTGTAATGATTTGACTCAACTCGGCATTAATATCCTCGTCCGAAATGATCTCCTGCTCCTTGGCCCAGACCAGTGTTTGAGCACCCCGGTGCTGCATCTCAGACCAATTGTCGACCACAATCTTGTCAAACTCGCGAAGCGCAAGCGGTTCGCATTCATGACCACCAACCTGACAGTACAGACAGCCCTCAGGAATCCAGCGTTGCTTCACCACAGGAGAGACAGCTGTGGTCGCGCTCACCAGAATATCAACATGAGATGTCGCTTCTCTACTTGTCGCCACCACCTCAATTGAAATGCCCAGACGGTCGCGCATATCCTGACAAAAAGCTAAGCTGCGCTCCTCCCTTATGTCATACACCAACACGCTAGACAGCGCCGGCAGGACAGTCTTTAGAGCCATCAACTGAGTGCGGCTCTGAACACCTGCCCCGATGATGCCAACGGTTCGCGAGTCTTTACGTGCAAGATACTTTGCGGCAACTCCACTCACAGCGCCAGTTCGCATGGCACTAATCAACGTGCCATCCATGACTGCAACAGGGAAACCAAGGGTGGGATGGTTCAAGATTGTCAAAGCTGATGCCCGTGGCAGTCCACGTTCGATAGGATTCAACGGCATGCTAGCAATCCATTTGATCCCAGACATGTCGCAATTCCCACCCACATAGCCAGGCATGGCATTAATGCGCCCACGCGTACTCTCGCTGTCCGAATCACCCCACCTCAGGACAACCTTGCTAGGCAAGACGCATGCCCCGGACCCAAAGAGGCGGAACACCGCTTCGACATCCTGGATAGCAAGCGCCATATCCAGGCCTCCTAGTTGAATCACTTGCTCTTGAGTTAGATATCGGAATTCAATGGTCACTAATGTACCTCCTTCTCTTTTATTTTGGTAATAGGTTTATGACCCAGTCAAGACCAAGTTCTCGCAGCTTGCCCCTACTGGGAATATGCGTGATGGGATCCCAGCCGATGAGTTCGTAGTATTCGCCAAGTGCCTTCCTAAAGATGCCCGAATCTATAGCGCCTCCACAGAGGGTTCCGCCTTCCAGAGGCTCGAAGAAACGCTTAGGCAGAACGTCCAGATCTGGATCTAAACCCTGAATCACGTTGAAAGCCTGCCCCATGTTGAAGGCTCTCTCGCCAATCTTCATCAGTTCCCAGATTGAGGTATCCCAGCTCGTTGCTGCTTTTACAGCTTGCTGGATTTGCTCGTAGGAGTATGGTAAGAATTGACAAATTCCAAGACAGTTGTGTGCCATCATCCATAGCGTTTGATAGTGCAGAACGCGGAGCTTTTCTGTCCCCAGACTCTCAAGGGGAATTGGGCCCTGAATACCCAGCGTTGTCATCATGTCCAAGAACGGCCCCGGAGCGACGTATGCGTTGTCGTGTGCATTATGGTTGTGGTCCGCACCTGTCGGTGACGCGATGTAGCCCAGACCCAGGGCGCGCTTGAGGCGTGGTTCGTGCATAGGCAACTCCTGCCCCTTAACGTGCATGGCGTAGTGCTCCGCGCCGGATCCGATGAGTCCCGCCGCCCGATAAGCTCCTTTGGACAACAGATAACCCAGGCCCTCTCGCTTCGCAATTTTAGGAATGATTCCCAACATCGCATCTTTGTTACCAAAGCAAAGGCCTTCCGCCTTAGCTTCCGGCAAGAGTCCCTGCTCAGCGCATTCCATGGCCCAGGCAACCGTTACACCAGTAGAAATTGTATCCAGCCCATAGGCAGCGCACAACTCGTTTGCTTTGGCAACAGCCTGAAGATCACCGATACCGCAATTGGCCCCCAGCGCCACAATCGTCTCATACTCTGGACCACCATACATTGGGTCAACCGTATAGCGATCACGGATGCTCACCACCCTCTTGCACTTAATTGGACACCCATAGCAACTCTTGCGTCCTACCAGGTATTCATCACGCAGCTTCTCGCCGGAGATCCCTTCGGCCTCCTCAAAGCTACCTTCGCGAAAGTTACGCGTGGGCAGTCCGCCCAAAGCGTCATAGACCAGTACCAACGCAGACGTTCCCAAATCTTTGCGCCATCCGCAGAGGGCCTCCAGGTTCTGCGCAAGCCATTGAGCAATCTTTTTGATTTCATCCGAGTCAGCGACCGAGATGCCCTTCGCCCCCTGAACGCAGATTGCTTTCAGCCGCTTAGAGCCCATGACAGCCCCCAGGCCTGTTCGACCAGCAACATGGCCCAGGTCGTGGATAATCGAAGCGTAAGGAACCAGGTTCTCTCCTGCCTGTCCAATCAGGGCAGTGTGCGCTTGCTTGCCCAGCACTGAAAGAAGGAACTTGTGTGCTTCTCCGGTCGTCTTGCCCCACAGGTCAGATGCATCTCTCAGCTCCGCTTCACCATCGTGTATGTACAGATAGACCGGATCGCTCGATTGGCCCTCAATGATAACGCCGTCGAAGCCAGTGCGCTTGAGCTCAGCTCCCCAATACCCCCCGGCCTCTGCAGTCCCAAAGCCCCCCGTCAAAGGGGACTTTGCTCCAACGCTATGGCGTCCTGAGCCTGGAATTCTACATCCTGTTAGCACACCAGTGGCGAATATTAACGGATTTCTTGGTCCCAAGGGATCAAGCCCGGGCGCTGTTTCCCGCAGAAGGAAGTACCCCACCAATCCCCATCCCCCACCGAAGCGGCGCCACAACGCCTCGTCGACTGGCTCACTCTCCAACGTTCCGTCGCTCAGGTTCACTCTAAGGAATTTTCCGTTGCAAGCAAAATCCATTTGCCACCTCCTGGCTTATCACCCACCTATTCGACGCTAAGCCTGTCCCGGTTCCCTTGGCTCATTAACCACGTTCAAGCACCATGCGTGTACAGGCCACGCAATCCCTCGCTAAGCAAATTGGCTCCCAATACCGTGAATATGATCGCCAAGCCGGGAAACGTGACCGCCCACCATGCGTCTTGAATATAGAGACGCGCCTCAGATAGCATGTTACCCCAGGTTGGCAAGGGAGGTTGTACGCCAAGCCCAAGATAACTCAATGCTGATTCAAGCAGAATCACCCGACCGATCTGAATGTTAGACAGTATGATCGCTTCAGTCAGAACGTTAGGCAGTAGATGGCGAAACAGTACTCTTCGACTGCTGCAGCCTATCGCTCGCGCCGCCTCCACAAATTCCAGTTCCTTCAAAACCAAAACCTGTGCACGGATAACTCGCACATATCTAACCCAGCCCGTGATCACAAAAACCAGAACGAGGTTCACGACGCTCGAACCAAGCACCGCCACAAGGGTAAGAGCCAAGAGGATGGTCGGGAGAGCTAACTGGATGTCAGCGATACGCATGATGATGTTGTCAGCCGTCCCCCCATAGTACCCGGAGCCAATGCCCAACATGGTTCCCACACAAGCAGAAACCAGCACCGATATGACTGCAATTATGATCGTTACGCGTGCAGCGTAAATGATACGGCTTAGAACATCGCGCCCGAGCTGATCTGTTCCAAACAGATGGGCAGGGGTCCCTTTCGACCCTAAGGTTGGACCGACTAGTCGCAAGGAAAGGTCTTGTGACAGAGGGTCATAGGGCTTTATCCATGGTCCCATGATCACGACAATTACTAGAATGATCGTGATGATTGCACCTATAACAGTCAATCTATTTTGACGGAGCTGCCCTCTTGATCTTTTCACGTTACCTTTGCCGAATTTCTGAAGTTTTGATATAAGAATTATAACAACTACCTGGGGCTACATCTTGTGATATGAAACTCGCCAAACCCAAGATATGGTAGGCCTACTTGACAATAACGCTTGTATCATAATTTCAGGCCAAAGTTAGGATATACAGAGCTATGTCAGCTAACACTTCGGATACCTTTACACTGAGGCACTCAATATCGAACCAAAGGGTTGATATACTGGTATGATATGTCGACAATCATGTTTAGCAGGGTAAATATGGCTGCCGTAGTCATCACGCAAGCCTGTACGACTGGGAAATCGCGGTTATAGACTGCAAGAACCACCAAGCGTCCAATTCCTGGCCAGGCGAAAACATTTTCTGTAATAACTGCGCCGCCCATAAGTGAACCAATTTCAACCCCCACGAGCGTGATTATCGGGAGGAGTGCGTTTCTAAAGGCATGTATACCCAACACGATTCTGTTCGGGAGCCCCTTGGCTCGCGCCGTAACGATATACGGCTTAGCAAGCACGTCTATCATCACAGATCGGGTGAAACGTGTCAGAACGGCAATGCGGCCAAGCGACAGGGTCAACACTGGAAGAACGCAGTTGCTAAGCTCCCCTCGGCCAGAAGGTGGCAGAAGACGCAATCGCACGGCGAATAAGAGGATTGCCATGATACCCACCCAAAAGGTCGGCATAGTGATGCCCAGAGTTGAAGCAGCAATTGCCATGTCATCAAATCCCGAACCTTGCTTAATGGCGGCCACTACACCAAGAGGGATTGCAACGAGCAAACTCACCAACAAAGCGCCGAATGCCAACTCAGCCGTCGCGGGCAACCGTTGAAGCACGAGAGGCAAGCACGGAACACCCCAGCGCAATGAGCGTCCAAAGTCGCCCTGAACTGCACGCTGAAGAAAGCGAATATATTGCACATGCAAGGGGCTGTCCAGTCCCAGAATGCGACGGAATTCCTCAATCTCCGCCGGACCCGCATCTGCGGGCATCATCATGACCACCGGATCGCCACTGGCATGTACAGCTATGAAGACAATCAACGAAGTACCAAACAAGACCAATGCGGCGTGGGCCACTCGCAGGATAATATATCTTACCATGTATTGAGATCGCTTGTCTTTTTATATAGAGGGGATGGCTTGGTCCAGGTTTTCCAAAGCCGCTTTTCGGTGGTGACTCATCACTCCAGCCTTCTACGATCTCTTCCTTCAGCCTCTCTTTTCTTGAGGGCGTCTCTTTTTCAGAGAGAATCTCAGGTAATGTTGAGAGCTGTGCAACGTTTCCAAAAAGTCTTTCCCGGATTTGATCTTCCCCAGTGAAGGGAATATGATAGAGCCTGTCACGCCAGAGGAGGTGAGTCGCATCAACGTTCAGGTTGAGAAAGGACGCACTTCGATTTAGCTGGATGCCTGCCGACTGGCCCCAAATAGCGGTTGAAGCCATAGTTGGGGAGCGAAAATGCGCCGGTTTTATGCCTGTGCAGTCGATTTCTGTGGCTTTGTGAAGCAGTTGCCTGGCGCAAAATGCCCTCAAGCCGCGCTTTCGACGGCGATCCCAACTTTTTCGAAATGTATACGTACCCTGTTGCAGAGGCTACTTGCACACATTAGCCGGGGCATGCCCCCTGAAGAACATCTGTGCTTTGAGGCATGCCCCGGCAGAAAGTCAGGTCTGTGCTCACCTACTAGTCGACACTGACATCCAAGAACCACATCAGCTCATTGGGCCTGGGTTGGAAACCGTGCACTCTATTGCTTATGCCATAGATATCCTGGAGCGCAAAGGTGCAGAGTTCCAGGTACTCCTCATGAATCTTCTTATCTAAGGCCATGATCAACTGCTTACGCTTGTCCAGGTCTCCCTCCGCCATCGATTTGTGGACCATGTCAGTCAGCTCTTCGCTCAGGATGTAGACATCGTTCCGGTCAATGTCCACACCTCGCAACATCTGATCTGGCTCTCCAGTAGTATTCCCCGACGCCGCCATGTGAATCCCGGTGAGCTCGCCAGCATTCATCTTCTTGGAGTAGGTGCCCCACTCCAGCACTTCGAGATTGATGTCGAATCCCGCCTTGCCTAGTTGATCGGCAATGGCTAACCCCACTTCCGCATCCTGCACGAAGCGCCCCCTGCCCATCGTGAATTTGCAAGAAAGCCCATCAGGGTAGCCTGCCTCGGCCAACAACGCCTTAGCCCTTTCCGGATCATAGGGATAGGGTTCGAGATCGGGATTCTGTCCCCACGAGTAGTCGCTTAGCCAGCCAGCAACCGGATAGGCCCTGCCCCCGTAGATGCTGTCGATGATCGCCTGCGCGTCGATGGCCAAAGCGACAGCCTCCCTGCACCTTATGTCGTCAAAGGGAGGTTGACGAAGATCCATTTTAATATAGAGATTTCGAACGCTCTTGACGAGGGCCAGACTCGCGATATCGCTCTTTTCAATGCGATCTGTCTCGCTGGCCGGGATTCCGTGGACCACATCCGCCCGACCAGTGAGCAACTCGGCCACGCGGGTCGCTTCCTCAGGCACCCCTCTCCACACCAAGGTCTTCACCTTCGGGACGCCGCCCCAGTAGTCCTCGTTGGCCTCCATGACGATTTCCTCGCCAGGGACATTCTTGACCAACTTGAAGGGCCCGCTTCCTATGGGGTGTTGGAAGAACTCTTCCTCGCCCATGCGTTCAAAGGCCCCTTGGGGAAGGATGCACATTCGGCCGAAGTCCTGCGGTACAGCCACCTCTGGGAATGCTGTTGTTATTCTCACCGTGTATTCGTCAACCATCTCGGCATCCGTAACATAACTATAGATACGGCCCCAGATCGATTTCGTCTCAGGATCACGGATCCTCGCGAGACTCCAGACGACGTCTTTTGCGGTAAGCGGACTACCATCGTGGAACTTTACGCCCTTGCGAATTTCGAAGATCCATGAAGTGGGGGCCTCAAGGCGCCAGGATGTGGCGAGCTTGGGGGTAAGCTTCATGTTTTCGTCAACCAGGGTCAGCGGATCATATATGGCATAGTTAACGTTCCAAGACGACGTGAGGTATTCTTTGTGAGGGTCTGGCACGATCGGGAGTAGCCCCTGCAAGACCACCAGTGTACCTTGCGGGCCCTTTGGGGGTGTTTCAGTCGGCGCTATCGTGGGTTGAGCTATCGAAGTCGCAGTAGCCTTCACAGGCTGAGTCGCCTCCGGAGCAGGCGTGGGGGCACAAGCGACCAGCAGCACAGAAAGCACCGTTAGCATGGTGGCAATCTTCACACTTACATTGCTTGTAAATCGCATCCTCTTTCTCATTATGCCTCCTTTGCAATTAGTGGGGGAGACGATGACCATCGCCTCTCGAGAATAGAAATTCGCTTTCATTGCTTACTTCTTCTTCATCCTACCACCTCCTCGAGAAGCTCGAGATAGTTGCCACCGAGGATCTTCAAGATTTCTTCGTCACTGAAGCCCTTGACAACCAGCCCGCGCGTAATATTCGGCAAGTCGCGGTACGTCTTCAGCCCGTTTGGATATATGAACCAGGGATATTCTTGAGCCCTTCCCAATGTACCCCAGTGGTAACGAGTCTTCTTTAATGTCCCTGGGTATTGAAGGTTGAGATAGCCTTCATCGTCCAAGCAGGCATCCTGGTAGACACGAGGTTCAGACTTCACAAAGTCTGTGGAGAAGCCGACATGGTCCATCCCCAATTTCTTGCTGGCATATTCGATATGATCAAGCATTTGATCAACAGTGGGTTCTACGTCAGGGCTGATGTGAAGGCCTGTTGGGCAGATTATGCCCCTGTTCTTGGCAAGCAGGGCCAGCGTTTCATCACTGACGTTGCGCGCACTGTCGTAGACGCCTCGGATGCATGCGTGAGAGAAGTATACTGGCGCTGAGGACAACTTCAGAATATCCTGGGCTGTTTTCTCGCCCGCGTGAGACAGATCTATCAGCATCCCTACCCTGTTCATCTCACGCACAACCTCTTCTCCGTACTGGCTCAGACCAGCATTACTGGACTCTCCACAACCATCGCCCAGGTAATTCCTCGCCTGGTAAGTTAGCTGGCTGGAAGTAATGCCAAGGCGGCGGAAGATTTCTACGTAACCAATCTCGTCCTCAAACGGCTTGCCGTTCTGGAAGAGATAGATGACAGCAATCCGGCCATCTTCCTTGGCTTGACGAATATCATCCGCACTGGTCGCTAGCATCAGGCGATCGGACCATTTCCTCAGCTCTTTATTCCACCACGCAATCCAGTTCATCGTCTCGCGGAAATTGTGTGTGTCCGCAGCCAGTGTGAGGCCCACCGCAGTTAGGCCCCCAGCTTCCATGTCCAAGATGTACTCCTCTGTGGGACGTAGGGCACCAAGCACGTCAATAACAATAGCACGTTTGTGCAAACTTTGTGCCCGTGCCTCTTGCTCCTTACTCAATTTCATCACTCTCCCTCCTTTCATTTTGCCTATCGGGTGCAGGATATGTTTCGCGCCACGGACATTCTATATAACTATCCTCTCATCACCTCCCCTGTCGACGAGCCATTGTTATCGTAATAGCTCAGTCAATTCTTGGACATTAGGCACACCATCTAAATGACAAACTAGACGAATTATGTCCCTCGCCTTACGTTCGCCAAGCACGGATTGAGCCAATGATAGGAACTTCTCATCCAACTCTTCTTTAGTCAAGGGATTCCGTGGGTCGCCTCTAGGTATTCTCACTTCCTTCTCCCAACATTGGCCGCTCTTCAGGGTCAAACGGACTTTCGAGATCATCTCCTTTCTCCCGCCGCGGATCCCTTGTTTGATCAACTCATCAGCTTCGGGCCAACTGGAGAAGTGAACCTTATCAGCGATCTGCCGCACTTTGGGATCTCTCAGCAATTCCTCATCGAAATACTGATAGCCAGGGCGGACTCCCAATACCCGCACGGCCAAAGCGTAAGGCAAGCTAAAAGGGGCATTAAAAGGGTCTACAGGATAAAAGGTGAAGCCTTCTCCCCATTTACGAAAGGTGGCCACATCTATCCGAGCGATCATCTCCGGTAAGAAGTCTTGCTCGCTCAAGATCCATTGGAGCGCATCGAGAGTGGGATGAAGGTATCGACAGGTGGTATAGGGTTTTACGTGAACCTTTTCCACCGAATATCCTTCGTCAAGCCCATGGGTCAGCCTTTGGGGATCGAATTGGTCTGATCCCGCCATGACCCAAAAGCCTTTCTCGCCATCGAAGATGCTTTCATTCCCCCGGAAGCCCTTCTGAGCCAAGAGCGCAGCCATCACCCCGCCCATAGACAACCAACAGAAGTTGCCCTTTACCCAAGCCCCCTTTCCATCCCTTAAGCCCAGCCTGTGGGTGGAAGGCACGGCAGCGTTGAGGGCCGCAAGGCTCAGCGACTGAGCCATCCCATCTGCGTCTAACCCCAAGAGCTTCCCCGCAGCAGCGGCCGCGTTGAATACTTGCCAGGTCGCCCCGCTTACCACTTGTTCTCTCATCGGGGAGCGCATGATAGCTTCGCTGACTCGAATCCCGGCCTCATATCCAGCGATCACCGCCTCTATTAGATCTTTGCCAGAAGCCTCCACCTTTTCCGCTATGGCAAGAGCGGGCGGAATCGTGGTCGCTCCAGGGTGGCCATTGTAAGTATCGTCATAGTCCAACAGGTTGGCAAGGTAAGAATTTACATAGCTAGCATATAGAGCCGGCACCCTCTCCAGCCTGGTCGGTATCGTAGCCTCCGAAGCGCCCCCCATGCTACTGAACATCTTGATCACTGTCCGGCCCTGCTCTAATTGAGTGCCACCAATCATACAACCGATGGAATCCAGGATTAACTCGGTCGCTCTCTGAACCACTTTATCAGGAAGCATGGAAAAAGACACTGACGTCAAGATTTCAGCCAATGCCTGGCAATAGGTTCTCTTATCTTCAATATTGAGGCTTAGTGTAGTGGCCATACAGGTGTGCCTGCTTTGTTAACTAAACAATATATGTTGGGATTCTGACTGGTGATGCCCAACAACTCTTATGAGGCTTCTGAGTGTTCATTGACTTATCCCTCTGACTGGCGCGTTGCCCCCAACAGCCGCAGGCTGGCAGCCAACCGCTCTTTGGCATGGATGACGTGTTCGCGAGCACATTTCTCGGCAAGCTGCGCGTCGTGTGCTGCGAGTGCGCTGAGAACAGCCTTATGCTCTTCTAAGCCACCGCGGAGTAAGGTCGAGTCTACTTTGGTCAACGCAGCAAATCTGTAGCGATGGATTTGCAAATCAATCTGATAATGGATACGGGATAGCTGTGCGTTGTTAGCTACTTCGAGAATGACTTGATGGAATCGTTCCGGTTGTTTGAGAGCAACAAGCGTTCCAGTGGACTCTATTAGATCAAATGTTTCCGCAACACATTCTTCAAGCGTGGACAGTTGCTCGTGCGAGATAACGGGCGCTGCAAGACGTGCAGCTAGTCCCTCTAGTACTTCGCGAACGACGTACAGGTTCTCCAAGTCATCCAACGATAGGGGAGGAACAACAACCTTATTATCCACAGTAGAGGTGAGTAATCCGAGTTGTTCCAATTGCCTCATGGCTGTGCGCACCGGGGTGCGGCTGACTCCGAGGTGCTCTGCGGTTTCAACAACGATCAGGGGCTTCCCAGGCTCCAAAGATCCTCTAACGATAGCATTGCTGAGAGCGTCAAAAACCCTCTCGTTGAGCCTCTTCGGAGATTCCAGAATCGGGAGAGCCTTATCCATGACTGACCAATCCTTTGAGAAAACTCGAAAAGCATGACGCTGAATACTGAATACTGAATACTGAATACTGAATACTGAATATATTATACCACATCAAAGCGATTTTGTCAAGGGGGAATTCAGGTGCTGTTTCATGCAATTTGACACTACTACTATACTAGAACAAAATTCGCGCTTCCTCACTTTAGTTTTGGCATGGGAAAATAAACGCCCCAGCTCCACGGAGTTAACCGCTGAGTTGGGGCTAGAAGATACTATCGAACGCCAAGCGCCCAATGATTAGTACTCCGCACTTCCTCACCTCCGCAGGGTAGCCACCAGTCGCCTGGGATGGAGCAGCAAATCCAAAGCATCGTGAATGCCTACCACCACATCGGCTGCCCGCAGCGCTTCCCCAGCCAGCCCCTCCGGCCCCAGGACAGCGATCCCCAACACCGCCGCTTGCAGCATCTTGGCATCGTTGGCCCCATTGCCAATGGCCACCACCCGCTCCGCCCCAAGTCGCTCCACCAGGGCTCTCTTCTGGTCCGCTTCGTCGCCTGGCGTCACCAGAACCAGTCTGATCCCCAATTGTTCTGCGATCACCGTGGCCTGGCCTCGGGTATCGGCAGTGACCAAATGGATGGTGAGGCTCTCCGACAGGGCCGCCAGCCGTTCAGGTACGCCCGCCAGCACCTCACCGTCCAGGGCTATGGTGCCGTTCAGGTCCAGCACCAAATGCTCCAGTTCAAGAACTCCCCACCCGGGGATGTCTAAACGGATCACGTCCCGCAACCTCCTCAACTGGACATTGGCAGTTTTTCCGTAGTGACGACCGTAGTGACGACTTCAGTCGTTAGAGCCAAAGCGACTAAAGTCGCTACTACGAACCCCCAAAGGCACCCAGCTCAAGGCCAGACCAGAAGGCCCGCGCCCAGGGCGATCAGGATGGCGATCAAAGCCAGGTCGGCCCGGCGGAGGGGCAGGGGCTCCCGTCGGGGGCCATCGGGCCGAAAGGCTCGCGCTTCGGCTGCCTCCACCACCTCGTCGCCCCGCCGCAAGGCGTTTACCACGATGGCCACGAGGAGCATCCGCAGGGCCTGCAGCCGTTCCCGCTGGAAGCCTCCCCGCAATCGCATCGCTTGGTAGGCGTTGCGCGCCGTCTCCTCCAGCGTGGGCAGCAGGTTGAAAGCCACCCCCACGGCAAAGCCCAGCCCCTTCAATCCAGCCATCTCGAAAAGCCGGGCCATCTCGTCCACCGAAACGGCGTAAGCGAAGCCCCCGACCGCCAGGGCCATGCTCAACGCCCGCAGGGCCATCCACAGCCCCGCCCAGAAGCCCTGGCTTGAGAGGCTCAAGCCGAACAGGGAGAGGTCCTTCTCGCCGATGAGGAAGGGACTGAGCAGCACAGCCGAGGCCACGAGGAACCAGAACTCCAGGCGGCGGACTGGCTTCAGGCCGCCGGGGAAGAAGAGGGCGGAGAAGACGATGACGAATCCCAGCACAAAGATGACCCTGGCCTCCGGAGCCAGTATTCCCAAAGCGATGGCCCAGAGCAAAAAGGCCAGATGCCCCCAGATGCCGAAAATCCTCACTCTAATCCTTCTCGGCCCTGGTCAGTCGGGCCTGGACAGCCCTTCCCAAATCCCAGGCCAGCCACCCCGCCAGACCGCCAGCCACGATGCGGACGAGCAGGAAGGCCGCGACGATGACCAGGGCGTAACCCGTCCCGATGCCCAGCGCCTGAGCCCCCTTCTTGAGCACCCCCAGGTAGACTTCGTAGATGCCCCGGCCGAGGAAAACGTAAGAGCCGAAAAATTTGTGGAAGAAAGTCCACAGCACCGCCAGGCAGCCGGCCAGCATGAATCCCCACCGACTTGACCTCCGAGCAAGGAAAAGGCCTAGTTCCGCCAACAGGCACTCGATGATGATGGCGATCATGGCCGAGAGCTTCACGCCGCCCATGCTCAGGGCCTTCAATATGGCCACCACCACGCCGATCATCAGCACCGAGCCAGCCCTGGGGACGAAGAGACGCCCTATCAGGGCCACGACCATGCCTATAGCGGTCATGATCGTGCCGACCCCCACCAGGGGGGTAGTCACCGGGGGAAAGATGAGGTGCAGGTAAGAGCCCAAAGTGATCTCCAGCACCCCCCACAGAGCGCCGAAAACGGCGACGTAAACCAGATCCCGAGTTGTAAAGCGAGTTTTCATTTCACGTTTCCTCCAGTTCTGTTCAGTTAAGAAAGCGAGCGCTGGTCGAGTAGGCCCAAAGGGCCGTATCGAGGCCAAGCGAGCGGCTTTTCAAAGGCTTTGATCGCGTTCGAGCCAGCGCCTTGGTCTCGATACGCTGTGCTACTCGACCGGCGGCGCTTAGGGACTGCCCTCGACGGCGATGCGTCCGTTTCGCAGGAGAAGCACCCGCTGGGCATAATGATGCACTAGCTCATAGTCATGGGTGATGAGCAGGATAGCCATGCCTTTCCCGTTCAGGCGTCCCACATGGTCCATAAAAGCGCTCAGGTGACCCCAATCCTGCCCCATGGTTGGTTCGTCCAGGATGAGAAGGTCGGGCCGCAAAGCCAGCACTGAGGCCAGGGCAGTGCGCTGCTGCTCCCCGCCGCTGAGGGCGTGGATGCGGCGGTTACGCAAACTCCCCAGATCGGCAATGGCCAGGGTATCTTCCAGCAGAGCGGGAGTGAGGAGACCGTAGTTGCGCGGGCCAAAGGCCACTTCCTCCTCCACTGTCTCGCAGAAGAGCTGCTCCAGGGGGTTCTGGAAAAGGAGGCCTACCCGCCCTCTCACCCGCACTTTCCCCTGCCGGGGCTTCACCAGGCCGGCCAGCAGCCGGGCCACGGTCGTCTTTCCCGCCCCGTTGTCGCCCACCAGGGCCACCAACTCACCCCGCCGAATGGAAAGGTTCAGGCCGGCCAACACCTGTCTCTTCCCGTAGCCGGCCACAACACCCTCCAACTCCACCAGAGGCTCTCCAGGCGGGGGATCATCCTCGTTCGGAGCGATGAGGTCGGCCCAGTCGCTCTGGGGATGGGCAGTGGGCCGACGCACCCCCAGGCGATGGAGCATCTCGCGCCTGGCGAAGACCTCCGCAGGGGACCCGTCGGCCACCGGCAGTCCTTTTTCAAGGATGAAAACCCGGTCGGCCAGGCGGCCCACCTCCCCCGTTTTGTGCTCGGCGATGACCACCGTCGAAGACTCGCGCCGCAGGCGTTCCAGGGTAGAGAGCACCTGGCGGGTGCCGACCATGTCCAGGTTGGAGGTAGGCTCGTCCAAGATCAGGATGCGGGGGGCCATGGCCAGAACTGCGGCTATGGCCAGGCGCTGTTTTTCGCCGTCGGAGAGGGTGTTCACCCGGCGGCCTCGCAGGTGCTCCAACCCTGCTGCCGCCATAGCCCATTCCACCCGTCGGGCCACTTCGTCTGGGGACAGGCCCAGGTTGCGAGGACCAAAGGCCACCTCCTCCTCCACCCGCAGGCAGAAGAGCTGAGTGGCCGGGTTTTGGAAGACCAGGCCAACGTGGCCGGCCAGAATCGGCAGGGAGTGTTCCTGCGTGTCCAGCCCGTCCACCACCACCCTGCCTTTCATGTGGGCCAACGAGGCGTGGGGGATGAGGCCCGCCAGGGCCCGCAGCAGGGTGCTCTTGCCAGAGCCGGAGGGGCCGGTTACCAGCACGAACTCGCCGGGTTGGATGGAGAGGGAGAGGCCGCTTCGCTTACTGCCCAAGACCCGGCGCTGGCCGTAGCACACCGTCAGGTCATCTACCTCGATCATGCTCAGCGAAAAGCTCCTTGAGGATAGCGTTGGGGAGGGCCTGGCGGTTCTCCTGGGTGACGGTGAAGGTACAGAAGGGGATGTCAGAAAGCCGCCTCTGCAATTGCGCTACCAGCTCCGGACGGACCACCAGCAGCAGCGGTGGGAGCCTCCGGGCGGAGAGATCGGAGAGGAACGGGGCCAGTCCCCTTCCCTGCTCCAGTTCCAGGGGGCCGATTTCATCCACGATGAGGAGATCGCAGTCCTGCGAGATCGCTCCCCGGAGCCTTCCTAGCACCCAGGAGAAGACGGCGGCGTCGAAGCTGTAGCGACTTGTGCGAGGGCCTCCCAGGTCGCCGTCGGCACGGGCCAGGAGCCGCTGTTGGCCATCGGACACCATCAGCGAGTGGTAGGCCACGGGAAGGCCGTCTTCGCCGAGTAGAGCAGGTGCGAGCACTCCCGCCGGGCCATAGCCCAGTCCACGGGCCAGCTCCGCCACCCTCCTGCAGACGGTGGTTTTCCCCACCTGGCGCTCTCCAGTCAACAGAATATTCATGGCCGCTCTATTTCCCCATCATCTTCGTTAGCTTTCTAGCAATCGCGTCACCCGCCACTTGTCGCCTTTGGTCACGCTGTACAAAAGAAGCAAAGGCCACGATGGTCTTTCGTGGCCTTTCGCCTGTTTCGTGATTCAAACTATCCCCTCACTCACAGGTCTCCCCCCAATTCGCAACCACCTTCATGATGTCCACGATCACTAACGGCTCTTCCACAGCAGCGGGAGATAGACCTGATGGGTAAATGTTGGCGTAGGTGTGGCGGTCGGCGTGCTCGTCGGTGTAGCCGTTGGCGTAGGTGTGCTCGTCGGCGTGGTCGTTGGTGTCGGGGTGTTAGTTGGTGTAGACGTTGCTGTCGAGGTTGCCGTCGCTGTCGGAGTGCCCGTGATAACCACGTTTCCATTGACCAGATTGCCCAGCACTGAGTCGCCCTGATAGAACACATCAGTACCGTCCAGGAAGGTGATCGCCGTGCCTTCAGGTGGCGTCTCGGCTACGGCCTTGAGGCGAACAGTAGCCAGTACGAAAGTGCCGCTGGGTGAGGGGGACCCCAGTTGCTTGCCGGCGCTGTAGGTGATGCGCCCGGTGCTGTTGTCGGCAGTGTCCTGCAGCACCAGGGGTAGTGTGCTGCCGGGGCTGATGCTGTTGGTCTCGTTACCGCTGGCATCTACCACCCGCAGGTAGTCGCGGTCAAAGCTCAAGTAGGCATCCACAACGTCCGCTGCTTGTTCGCCAGCAGCGATCTGAATGTCCAGGGTGAAGATCTCACCTACGGAGACGCTCCTCGAGGGAGGCTGGATGCTGATGTCCACAGTACCTGCTGTCTCGACCGCCGAGAGCATCGCTGAGGCGACTGAGCACGGCAGCGGCCCCTGTTGACCGTAGTTTGTGACCAGCAGGGAGAAGTCAGCTCCGCCGATGCAGTCATCACCGTTGAAGTCGGCCCGGCTGTCGTACCCTGGCTCCCCCTGGCAAGTGCCGTACGCTGTGACCAGGATGGAGAAGTCTGCCCCGGCCACCTGGTCGTCGTCGTTGGCATCTCCCTCCAGCAGGGTGCAGAAGTTCACGGGATCAGTACCAACCGGAACAGTGACGTTCGTCCGCCTGGTGCTCAGGGTGTGGTCGTTCTTCACCTCGACATCGTAGGCGCCAGAGCCAACGCCGGCGATGCTGAAAACGCCGTAGCGGTCGGTGGAGGTATTGTGGGTCTCTACTGGGGTAGAGCCTCCAGGCGGGTAGAAGGTCACCGTCAAGGGGAAGTTCTCCCAGCGAGAATCGCCAGCGCTACCCCGCCCCTGCAGCGTGACCTCGCCCCGGAAGGGCGTTTCGGTGGTGATCACGGTGCCATCGTGGGTGGAGCCCAGCACCGAATCGCCCTGATAGAAGACGTCGCTGCCGGTGAGGAAGGCCACCGTTGTGCCTGTGGTTTGGGTCATAGCCTTGAAGCGGATGGTGGCCAGGGCGAAGGCGCCGCTGGGCGAGGGGGATCCCAGTTGTTTGCCCGCGCTGTAGGTGATGCGCCCGGTGCTGTTGTCGGCGCTGTTCTGCAGCACCAGCGGTAGTGTGCTGCCGGGGGTGATGCTGTTGGTCTCGTTACCGCCGGCATCTACCACCCGCAGGTAGTTGCGGTCAAAGCTCAAATAAGCGTCCACCGTATCTACAAGTTGGCTGCCAGCGTCAACCTGGATGTCCACGGTGAAGATTTCGTTCACTGCCGCGTTCTTTGGCGAGGGCACGATGGAGAGAGCAACGTCGCCGGTGGGCGGTGTCTCCGTCGGCGTGGCGGTGGGTGTGCTGGTCGGCGTAGCTGTAGGTGTGCTTGTCGGTGTGGATGTCTTGGTCGGTGTAGGCGTGCTTGTCGGCGTTGGAGTGGTTGATTGAATTGTATACTCGCCATTAACAGGAATGTCTAAGATGTCTTCGGGCGGATTGGCTTTGGTCATCATTCTTGACTTGGATAGATCAAAACTAAGGATAATAGGATTGGTCGCTGGCACCCGGTTAGCTTTAAAATAGATCGTTGCCAGCGGAACCTTGGTAAATGATGTGTAGCCTTCGATACTGAGATTGATTGCCGCCAGCTCAATACTTATTTCCCCTCCTGCACGACTAACGTTTCTTATCGGAAATGACCAATCACCTGACATGAGTAAGTTGCTGTCCGGATATATTTGATCGGATGGATTACCTTCACTATCAACAACATCAAGTTCAGGAGTAGTTCCAGAATAAGGATAAGTGATCCTGAGGCTAATCGAGGAAATTGCTTCCGCATCGGCTTGGGTTGTTCCGGTCTGAAAATTTATCACTGTTGAAAATCTCTCTCCTGGATACGTGCTAGTCGTTTGTGGGGAAAGGGTAATTTTTCCTATTTCAACAAAGTCCTCGAAGCCGTACTTGCTTACCCCGCCACCATAGGTGCCGAACCAAATGTTCCCCTCGTTGTCTACAGCTATGGAAGTGATGGAGTCATTCGCCAACTCTGGTACGTTCGAGGAATTATAGAGCATCCAATTAGCCCCATCGAACCTGTTAATCCCGTACCACTTGGTGCCGAACCACTTGTTTCCCCCCCAGTCTATGGCTACCGCGTTTACATCGTTGCCCACCAGGCCACTATACCCGGCAATGTAGGCTGTCCAGGCGCTGCCATCGAATCGGCTCGCTGCGGCATTGACACAGTTTAAGTAGTCACACCACTCATTGTATCCGTCGGTACACCCTCCGAACCACTTCGCATCGGCGCTGTCTACGGCGATGGAGCGTACGTGATCACTGGCTAGCCCTGAGCCTGCACGATAGGTCATCCAGCTCGTTCCGTTGTACTTGCTCACCCCGCCGGTGGTGGTGCCGACCCATACATTGCCTGATAGGTCTGCGGCGATGGCATTGACGGAGTTAGACGCTAACGCTCC
>JAUWOY010000017.1 GCA_030611885.1 Chloroflexota bacterium
GGCGTCGGGGGCGGAGTCGACGGTGGAGGCCGCGGGGTTGGCGGGGTGCCCGTGTGTGGTGGGGTTTGTGTTGGTGTCGGCGTTTGTGTAGAAGGGGGGGCATAATCCTTCAGGCAAATGGGCAGGTAGATCTGGCGGACAGGCGGCCTGGGCGTCGGTGTCGGAGTGATCGTCGGCGTTGGCGTCGGTGGGGGTGTGCCCGAAGTACGCAAACGGATGGCTACGTCATCTCGGTAGTACACCCCCGAATCGTACCACGAACCACTGCTGCCATCGCAACTGATATACGTGCGCTGCATCTCGTGTGGGCCTTCGTTATCGATTGGGATGGGGTACTCGTAGCTGGCATTGGTGTATTTCACTACCGCGATGACGTCGTCGCCGTCCGTCACCACCAAAGGCAGATCCACCGCCACCCCATGGTAGCCGGCCTCGGCGAAGCTGTGGTTCAGGCTGCTCCACAACAGATTGGTTGGCGCCGTTCCGTCGAAGTCGTCGTAGATGTACACGTCAACGTCGGTAGTGGCATCGCTGGTATAGAACTCCACCCGCGTGACGTACGTGCTGACGGAGGGGATGAATCTGCTCAGTCCCCAGCCAGTCGTTGAGGGTGGACATCCGCGCAATTGAGTCAAGCCGACTTCGTCGTAGTACATTATTCCGCCGTCGGGATCGTAGTCCTGCCAGGCGTAAATAAACGAGGAGTTCTTGCCGATGCCGGCCGAGCCGTAGGCGATGGTAAAGTAACCCTTCTCGCTACCATAGCCGCAAGCGCCTCCCCAGTCGGCGCCCCAACTGTTCTTCACTATCCAGCCGCCCGTGCCTCCCGCGTGGGATAAACCGTCGTCCCAACCGACGATCAGCACCGCGTGGTTCGGATTGTGCTCTCCCTCGTAGTAAAGTGTATACGAACCATCATAATCTGAGAACTCCTGCCACCAGTCGGTATCGGAGGCGTCGCCCGCATACATCGAGGCATGGACCGACCCATAAGTCTGAATGTAGCCCTTCAGCACGTTGGTGGCGGGCACCTCATATGATATGAACCTCCAGTCCAGCAGCGTCTTTGCGTACGGACAGGTGCCATTGCAGTTGACGTTGCTGTCTACGTACGGGTCGCACGATTCCAGCACTGTGCCTTTTTGGGAGAACCAGCCGGCCATCTCCCAGTAGTTGCTTCCACCGCAACTGGGATCGTGCCAGGGACATTCTTTGGCGTTATTCTCCGAAAAGTCGTAGATGCCGGCGCCGTCAACTTGCAGCTTGGATTCGATGTTCGCGAGGGAGGCAAAGGCGTAGCCCGCGTTACAATCGCCCTGGTTCTGCACCTGAGTGACCACGCCCTGCTGACGCCAATCCCACGCGCTGGACAGAGATGCTGTGCTAACCCCCTCTGGCATTCTATCCCCTTTCAAGTGAGACAGATCCATCGCCGGCGGTATGAAACCTGTGCGGGGAGGCAGCGGCTCCCCCTCCCCCCAACTTTGGGGGGCTAGGGGGGGCGGCCGAGTCGGCGCTTCCTGCAGTTCAAGCCCTCGTGATGGTAGTGGCGCCCCAACGGCGAAGGCCCTCCCTCCCGCGTTCAGCACCAGGAGCAGGGACGCGCCGACCAAAATCGCTGCCCCTAGAGCACACATCAGCTTAGATCTCGACTTATCGCTCTTCATTTTGCCCCCTCCCTGTTTAACCTATCAGCTAATTCGTCTGCAGCTTTAAGTCCTTCTTCTCAATCTTCATATCGTAGAACAAGACAACGTTACGCCCTTTTTTCTTTTTGAAGAACCGTCTGATGTCGCGGTACCTCTTATCCTTGAGAAAAGTCAACCGCCTATCGCTGCCAATCCCCTCGTAGTGGCTGCTAATGTGCTTGAAGCCACACTTCTTGTAGCAACGGACAGCTCGCCTGTTTGGAGCGGCCACGTCCAGATAAAGCGTTTCGAAGCCCATCTCCTGAAAGTAGTAGACTAAAAACGTGCCGATGGCGTCGGTGCCGTAGCCCTGGCCCACGTAGTCGGCCCCCAGGGTTATGCCCAGATGGGCCGACTTGCGCCGGCTTATCCGCCGCAGGCTCAGCCGTCCGACCAGACGACCCGCCAGATCTTCGACGGCGTACCATCGTCGGCTGGGGTCGTCGGCTTGCGCTTGAAACCTAATGTAATCATCGCTGCTGCGTGACGGCCTGTTCCACAGAGAGTAGAGCGGATCAGCGAAAGGCCGCCAGGCCGCCATCTTATCCACATCCTCCCCGGCCATAGGGCGGATGATAACTTTTTCGCCTCTCAAACGCATTTCTATCTCCAGACTCTCTTCCAATAAATCACCGGCGTGCTGCCCTGGTACAGGTAGCCCAGAATGTGCGTCTCGAACTCGTCTGTCCTGTCGCCGGTGATGAGATTCATCCAGCGGTCGTAGTACCTGGTCAGCGACTCCATACGATCAGCGATGATCATGGAGACTAACGATATATCAGACCGTCCTTTTTAAGTTTAGAGTTTGAAGTTTAAAGTTCAATGCTCTCCCGTCAAGGGCACGAAGCGGACGCCGCCCAGGTTCCTGGTGAGCACCTGATCGCCCTGTTTGGTAATCAGCCAGAGGCTTTGGTAGCCGCCCGGCGGTCCCACGGGGAGGACCATCCGACCGCCGTCTTTCAACTGCTGGATGAGGGGTTGGGGGATGTGATCGGGGGCACAGGTGACGATGATGGCATCATAAGGGGCATACTCCTCCCAACCGAAGTAGCCGTCGGCGTGTCTCACCTTCACCTGGGTGTAGCCCAGCCTCTTCAGCCTCTCCTCCGCGCTCTTCTCTAGCTCCTCGATGATCTCCAGGGTGTAGACCTGGTCTGTTATCTCGGCCAGCACCGCCGCCTGGTAAGCAGAGCCGGTGCCAATCTCCAGCACCTTGTCGCCCCTCTTCAGCTCTAGCAGTTCGGTCATCCAGGCCACGATGAAAGGCTGGGAGATGGTCTGGCCGTAGCCAATGGGGAGGGGGTGATCGGCGTAGGCCTGGTCTAAGTATTTGGGGAGCACGAATTCATGACGGGGCACCGTCTCCATGGCCGCCAGGACGGCCTCGTCGCTTACACCCCTGGCGCGGATCTGGGTCCAAACCATCTGCTGCCTGGCATGAAACCCCTTGTCTATGCTCACCGTCGGCGTCGGCGAAGGCGTCTCCACTGTAGGTGTCGGCGTGGGAGCTTCCTCGGCGCAAGCCGCGAGGGAAATGATGCCCAGCACAGATGCCAGGGCTATTGCTACGATCATCCTTTGAATCTCGTCTCGTACCAGCATGATTGACGCCTCCTTCTACCCAAGTTGAAATGCTAACCAATTTTAGCACCTTTCGCCCATAATTTCAAGCCGCCCTTGACGAAAACGGGGTGCTATGCTATACTAGGTTTCGCAGAACACAATCAAACTCAAAGGAGAGCAAAGCCCATGTCGAAAATGCAAAACATCCTCGTGACCGGCGCGGTCGGTCAAATCGGCTCCGAATTAACAATGGAACTGCGCCAGAGGTACGGCCATGATAACGTCGTGGCCACCGGGCACAGAACGAAGCCCAGCGAGAAGCTGCGCACTTCAGGCCCCTTCGAGTTCATTGACGTCACCAGAAGGGAGACGGTCGAGGAGGTCGTGGAGAAGTACAACATTGACACGATCTATCACCTGGCTGCCATCCTCTCGGCTGTGGGGGAGGAAAAACCCCAACTGGCGTGGGACGTGAACATCAACGGCCTGTACAATATCCTCGAGGTAGCGCGGGAACGCGAGTTGACTCGAGTTTTCTGTCCCAGCTCCATCGCCGCCTTCGGACCAGAGACCCCTCGCGACAACACGCCCCAGGAGACGATTCTGCGGCCGACGACGATGTACGGTGTCACCAAGGTGGCCGGCGAACTGCTCTGCGACTACTACTTCCAGCGCTTCGGCGTGGACGTGCGCGGCCTTCGTTACCCTGGTATCATCAGCAACGAGACCCTTCCCGGCGGCGGTACCACCGACTACGCCGTGGAGATCTTCTACGAGGCCCTCAAGCATAAGCGATACACTTGCTTCTTGAGAGAAGACACGGTGCTGCCTATGATGTACATGCCCGACTGCATCAAAGCCACCATTGACTTGATGGAGGCCGACCTTTCCGGGCTCAAGCACCATTCTGATTTCAATATGGCAGCCATGAGCTTCTCCCCCGCCGAGTTGGTGGCCGAGATCAAGAAGCACATCCCTGAGTTCACCTGCGAATACGCACCCGACTTCAGGCAGGCCATCGCCGACTCCTGGCCCATGACCATTGACGACAGCGCGGCCCGCGAGGAATGGGGCTGGGAGCCGGACTACGACCTGGCGGCTATGACGGCGGATATGCTGGAGAAATTACGGCAACGGATAAGAAGCGGATAATCGGATAGGAGGCTCAACCATGAAAGAAACATCACCAACCACAGCCGACTGGCAGGCCCTCTATCAGGCGGCCCTGGAGTTCAAAGAGATCGAGGCCTGGACCTGGATGTACGACTCGGACGTCTTTGGGGTGCAGGATCCGGCCAGCGGGGAAATCGGCTACTGCTGCATCATGGGTAATCTGGGAGAGATGTTTGCCCTGGCTTTGTACCTGGGCAGCGAGGGCTTGGAAAGCTACATGCGAATCGCCTCCGAGCCTCCTCTGGATCCTTCCGAAGCCTTTGAAGAGCTCATGCTGCAGAAGTGCCTGATGGCTTCTTTCGCCAACAGAGAAGAGCTAAGCAAAGAAGACCGTCAGGTGATCAAGCGCCTGGGCCTGAAGTTCCGGGGGAGAAACGCCTGGCCGCTGTTCCGCAGCTATCGCCCGGCCTACCATCCCTGGCACCTGACCGCCGACGAAGCCAGGTTCCTCACCCTGGCCTTGCAACAGGCGAGAGAGGTCTGCCTCCGCTTCCGGGAAGACCCCGCCCTCTTCGAGCCACCCCAGGATGATCTCTGGTTCGTCAGGGTGCCGGAGGAAACGGAGGAGGGCCTTTCTTGGAGAGATGCCTGGTTGGAGCCGGACTTGCTGGAGGAGGAAGATCTTCCGGACGTGCCCCTGGACGAGCTTCGCCTGGCCAGGCTCAAGAAGGCGGCCCAGTTTATGGACGCCATCTGGGAGATGGACTTCTTCCTCTCACCCACCGCTGTGCATGAGAAGAGAGGCGAAAGGCCCTACTACCCCTACCTGACGATGACGGTAGACCACAAGTCGGGCTTCATCTTCGGCACCGACCTGGCCTCCCCTGGAACCCATTTGGAAAAGTTCCCTGAGCGGTTTCTAGCTCTGGCCGAGGGGCTGAAAAAGCTGCCGACCGAGCTTTGGGTCAAGAGGGAGGATGCCTACGATCTGCTGGAGCCCCTCACCTCCCGCCTGGGGATCGAGCTGTATCTGGTGGACGAGCTGGAATCTTTAGAAGCGGCCCGGACTGCCCTGGGGCAGTTCATGGGTGTATGACAAAGAAACCAGGTTTTTGACTGACAAGGACATCTGCTCGGGTTACAGACAGGGAAAAAACCTGGTTTCTTCACTAAAATATATCAAGGAGGACAATATCATGAACGACAAACTGGCTTTCATCACCGAAGATGTGGCCAACCTGAAAGAGCAGGGGCTGCTCATCAACATCCGCACTATGGAATCGCCCGTGGATGCCTGGATGGTGGTGGACGGCAAGCGGGTGCTTAACTTCTGCACCAACAACTACCTGGGCCTGGCCAACCACCCCAGAATCAAGGAGGCGGCCAAGCGAGCCATTGACGAGTGGGGCGTCGGGCCGGGGGCGGTGCGCACCATCGCCGGCACGCAAGCCCTGCACCTGGAACTGGAGCGGCGCGTGGCCGAGTTCAAGGGCGTGGAGGCCTCCCTGTACGTGCAGGGCGGCCTGGTTGCCAACCAGATAGCCCTCCCCTCCCTGGTGGGCCGCGAGGACGTGGTCTTCTCCGACCGACTCAACCACGCCTCCATCATTGATGGCTGTCGCCTCTCCAGAGCCAAGATCCTGGTCTACGAGCACTGCGATCCGGAGGACGCCGAGCGGGTCATCAAGGAGAACATCGGCCAGTATCGCCGTAGCCTGCTGGTCACCGACGGGGTGTTCAGCATGGATGGCGACGTGGCTCCCCTCGACAAGCTGTACGAGGTGGCGGAGAAGTACGGCGTGATAACCATGGTGGACGACGCCCACGGCGAGGGGGTGCTGGGCCGGGGCGGGCGAGGCATCGTTGACCACTTCGGCCTGCACGGGAAGTTCGACGTGGAGATGGGGACGTTCTCCAAGGCCTTCGGCGTGGTCGGGGGGTCGCTTTCGGGCAAGAAGCTGATCATTGACTACTTGCAGCAGAAGGGCCGTCCCTTCCTCTTCTCCAGCGCCACCACCCCCGCCGACACCGCTGCCTGCCTGGCAGCCGTTGACCTGCTGGAGGAGTCCACCGAATTGGTGGACAAGCTGTGGGAGAACACCCGCTATTTCAAGGCCGAGATGAAGGGCCTGGGCTTCGACACCGGCAAGACGGAGACGCCCATCGTGCCGGTCATGCTGGGCGAGGCCCCGCTGGCCAAGCAGTTCTCGGCGCGGCTCTTCGAGGAGGGGGTCTTCGCCATGGCCCTGGGCTTCCCCACCGTGCCCCGTGGGCAGGCCCGCATCCGCGTCATGAATACCGCCGCCCACAGCCGGGACGACCTGGACAAGGGGTTGGCAGCTTTCGAGAAGGTGGGCCAGGAGTTGGGCGTCATCGGCTGAAAGGTAGGCAACGAGTAACGAGGCAATGAGTAACGAGGGAACTGGGGCTTTGCCTCTCAGTTCCCTCGTTACTTGTTCCTTGTTCCTCGTTACTTGCCCCTGGCATCAAGCCGCCACCAAGCTGGGCACTCTGAAGGCGTCGTACTCCTGCTCCAACTGGCGCCTGAACTGCTTGGTGTACAGTCGGTAGTAGTGGCCCTGGGCGCGCAGTAATTCGGCGTGGGTGCCCATCTCGGCGATGCGCCCGTCCTCAATGACCAGAATCCGGTCCGCCCGCCTGATGGTCGAAAGGCGGTGGGCGATGACGAAGCTGGTGCGATCCCTCATCAGCGCCTCCATCCCCTGCTGGATCAGCGCCTCGGTCAGGGTGTCTACCGAACTGGTGGCCTCGTCCATGACGAAGATCTCTGGTTGCGCCAGGATCGCCCGCGCCAGGCTGACCAGTTGCTTCTGTCCGACCGAGAGCAGCACGCCGCCCTCGCCCACCTCCTCGTCGTACCCTTTTTCCAGCGTGACGATGAAGTCATGGGCGCCGGCCAGTCTGGCCGCCTCCTCGATCTCCTCATCCGTGGCGTCCAGTCGCCCGTAGCGGATGTTCTCGCGGATCGTACCGGAGAACAGGTGCGGTGTCTGCAGCACCACGCCGATGCGCGACTGGATGGCGTGCAGTGATAGCTCGGTGTAATCCCGCCCACCGATGCGTATCACGCCCGCCTGGGGCTCGTAGAAGCGGCACAGCAGGTTGACGATGGTGGACTTCCCCCCACCCGTCGGCCCCACCAGCGCGATGGTCTCGCCGCGCCTCACTGTCAGCGTGAAGTCCTGCAGCACCAGCTTCCCCCCCTCTCTCCCCCCTTCCCCCATTCCCCCCAACTTTGGGGGGCCAGGGGGGCGGGATGAAGGGGGGGCGTAGTAGAAGTCCACGTGGTCGAACTCGATGTCGCCGCGGATGGTGCCCGGATCAATCGCGCCGGGCCGGTCGGTCACCTCGGGCACGGAGTCAATCAGTGAAAAGACACGCTCTGCCGAGGCAATCGCGTGTTGCATTTCGGCGTACACACGAGCCATGTCCTGGACAGGCCAGAGCATGAACGTGATGTACGAGACGAAAGCCTGGATGCCGCCGATGGTTATGCTGCCTATCTGGGCCTGCAGGCCGCCGTACCAGACAATGCTGCCCAATGCCAGGGCGCTGATCAACTGCACCAGCGGCAGAAACAGCGCGGAGAGCCAGGCCGCCCGGAAGGACGAACGGTACATCTCGCCCGTAAGCTCGCCGAACTCGCGCAGGTTCTCCTCTTCGCGGCAGAGGGCTTTCACCACGCGCACGCCCTGGATGTTCTCGTTGTAGGCCCCTGTGATCTTGGAGTTGATCTTGCGCACCAGCCGATACTCCACGATGATCTTCTTCTTGAACAGGGCCGCCACGACCACCAGCACCGGGATGACGGCGAACACGATCAGGGCCAGCCGCCAGTTGATGGTCAGCATGAAGTAGAGCGCTGTGGCGATGCTCGTCACCGCCCAGGTGACGTCCAGCAGCCCCCAGGTCACCAGCTCGGCAATGCGGCCCGAATCGGAGGTGACGCGCGACATGATCCACCCCACCGGCGTCCGGTCGAAGTAGGAGAACGACAACTCCTGCAGATGGTCGAACATCTTCTTTCGCAAATCGTACCGGATACGCTCCCCCAGGATGCCGGCCAGGAAGATGAAGCCGAAGACCCCCACAGACGACACCACGATCAACAGGCCATAGGTGGTGACGATCCGCGTGAGCGCGGCTCTATTGCCTGCCAGGATGCCCTCATCCACGATCTGTTTGCTGAGGTAGGTGAAGTACGAGTCTAGCAGCGACACGAACGCGATGGACAGCAGAAAGCCGACCAGCCACGGCCAATGGGGTTTGGTCTGGGCCAGGATGCGCAGAACGGTTCGGCCGTTGAACTCAGTCGTGAATTCTTCTTCCTCAAATTCAAAGTGTGACACAAGCAACCTCCTCCAAGACTTCCGAAGTCTCCCAGACTTCGGAAGTCTGACCGATCTCCTTCTCCAATTCATCCTCGATGCGAGCCTGCACGTCGTAGATCTGACGGTAGATACCCTCTTGCGCCATCAACTCGTCGTGCGTCCCGCGCTGCACGATCCGTCCCTGGTCGAGCACCAGGATCAAGTCGGCGTTCATCACGCTCTGAATGCGGTGGGCGATGATGAACGTGCTGCGGCCTTGCATCAGGCGTCGCAGCGCTTGGCGTATCTCACCCTCGGTCTCCGTATCAACCGACGACGTGGCGTCATCCAGGATCAGGATGCGCGGGTCTTTCAGCAGCGTGCGGGCGATGGCGACGCGCTGTTTCTGTCCCCCAGAGAGCGTGACTCCCTTCTCACCCACCAGGGTGTCGTAGCCATCGGGGAACGAAGTGATAACGTCGTGGATGGCCGCCGCCTGGGCGGCGGCTTCGGCCTCCTCGTCAGAGACCTCCCGCCCCACCCCATAGGTGATGTTCTCGCGGATGGTACGGGAGAACAGGAAAGGCTCCTGCTCGACGATGCCGATCTGTTGGCGCAGATAGTGGCGCGGGTACTCCTTTAGCTCCACGCCGTCGAGGGTCAGGCTGCCGCCGGTGTACTCGTAGAACCGGGGCAGCAGGTTTACCAGGCTGGTCTTGCCCGAACCGGTCGAGCCGAGCAAGGCCACGGCCTGCCCCGGCTCGCCTCGGAAACTGATACCCTTGAGCACTGCGCCATCCGCGCCGTCGTACTCAAAGCGGACTCCCTGGAAGACAACTTCCCCACGCACGTTGTCGTCTGGCTGGTACGTGCCCTCATCCAGGGGCTCGCGATCTTCCTTGATAAGCTCGACCACGCGCTTATACGACACCAGCCCGGTAGACATCTGCACGATCAGCCGCCCCAGGTTGCGCATGGGCCAGATCAGCCAGATGATCAGAGCGGTAGAGGCCAGGTAGGTACCCACTGTGATCGTGCCGTTGATGGCCATCAACGCGCCGGCCACGAAAGCCCCCAGCATCTGGCCGCCACACAGGATGTCTGAGCTTGGCCAGAACATTGAGTGCAGCATCAACAGCCACCGGCCACGCCGGAACTGCTCCCAGTTGTCCCGCTCGAACTTGCCCCGCTCGTAGGACTGCCGGGCAAAGGCTTTGACCACCCGCACCCCGGTCAGGTTCTCCTGCAAAGTGGTCGAAAGCTTCGCCTCCTGCTCCTGAAAGGCTTCATAAGCCTGTGAGATCTTTCTGAAGAAAACGAGCGACATGGCCACGATCAGCGGCACCACCACCACCGAAAGCAGCGCCAGTCGCGTGTTCAGGCTCATCAGGGCCGCGAAGTTGACCGCAAAGAGCAAGACGATGCGTCCCGCGCCGATGGCCTGGTCGGCAAAGAAGCGGCGCAGCGCGTCAACGTCCGAGGTGGTGCGTTGGATCAGCTCACCGGTCTTCGCTTGGTCGTGATAGGTAAACGACATCCGCTGGATGTGATCGTACAAGTAATTGCGCAGACGCCGCGCGATTCCCTCCGCCGTCCGCGCGCTCAACCTGCCGCTGAAAAAGGAGAACGCCCCCTGTCCCAACGCCAGGGCCACGAAGCCCAACCCGACGAGCGGCAAGGTGCGGAAATCAATGACCAAATCCCAATGACCAATGACCAATTGGGATTTGGTCATTGATTCATTGGTCATTACTCGGCTTCCCTGTCCCAGGACGTCGTCCACGAAATAGCGCAGCAACAGCGAATTACCCGTTCGAAGGATGGCCGCTATGCCCACGCTGAGCACCGCCCCCAGGTAGGCCAGGCGAAAGCCGGTCAACATGCGCCACAAACCAGCCAGACGCTTGTCCGAGACAGCGGTTTTGAAATCGAACTTGGTTACAGGTGTTGACATGGTGTATCTCCTTCTCCATTTGAAACTCGTATCTTCTCAATATTTGGGGGAAGAGGGGTGCATGTGGACATAGCGAGCATCCGCCGGTTGAGTAGACCTTCAGGTCGTATCGAAACCCAGGATGCGAGCGGGTCTACCGACAACCCGCTTGGCCTGGTTTCGACAAGCTCAACCCAAGGATACGTCGCTTGTTTCGATACGCCTGCGGCTACTCAACACAAGCCGCTCCTACTCGACCGGCGCTGGATTTGTCCTCCCCCGACTTTTTGAGAAGATACTGAAATTCTGGTAAACAAAGAACAAGGCCGTGGACAGCGCCCACAGCCTTACAGAGAAACGTCGGGATGAAATAAAAAAGGCCGTGGGTGTCGCGTGCACCCACGGCCTGCGGTTACTTTACCACAGCCTTTTGTGAGGAGGCGCACTACGACAAGGCAACAAGTAAACTTCGCCGTTATCGCGAAGCCGAATCACGCTAGCGATGAACATTACAGGGCGCATGTCATACCTCCTTTACAAGATGCGAACATTATACCATAATCCGAGAGATTGTCAAATCTGCTTTCCATCACCTTCTTCTTCCTCCTCGGCCGTTTTCTGAGCCTCAACCTCTCCCAGGCTCCCTCGTTGCTGCTCTTGCCAGCGGTCCAGAAAAAAAGTGCCTGTGGCGTAGAGAGCTCCCGCCACAGGAATGCCGAAGATGAAACCCCACAGTCCGATCAACCTGGTGCTGATCATAATGGCCGCCAAAATGAGCAGCGGGGGCATGCCTACCACTTCGCTCATTATCTTTGGCATTACGATGCGCAGGAGGATCTGCTGGTAGACGGTCATGATCAAGAGCATCCAAAGAGCCAGGCTGGGATTCTGGAAGAGGGCGATTATCGCTGGCATGACCATCGCGATTGGGGCCCCGATGACGGGGATGAACATGACCAGTCCTGCCAGAGACCCGATAGCTACGGCAAAGCGCAATCTGGCAATGGTCATAGCGAGAGTGACGAAGACCGCATAGAGCAAAGCCATAAGCAATTGGCTGCGAATGAAACCGCCGAAGGTGCGCTCTATGCTCTTGGCCGCCACGGACAATTCATCGTGGAACTTGGCGGGGATCAGGGCTAGAGCTTGTTTGGTCACTCTCTTGCCATCCAGCATCATATAAAAGCTAAGGACTATGATGATGAGCGCGTTGGCCACTCCTGAGGCCACTTCAGTGACCACGACGAGAGCGTTCTGGATAATGGCCGCCCCGACGGTCTCGGCTCGTCGAGCCATTTCCTCAGGCCGGTAGATTGGCGTCAGGTCTACGTAGATGTTCAGCCTGGCCAGATTCTCCTGCAAAGTTTCAATCCAGTCGGGTGCCTGGGCAATATATTCAGGCAGTTTGGCTCCTAATTGGGAAAGCTGGGTCACGGTCATGGGAATCAGGAAGATGCCGATGATCACCATGATCACCACCAGGCCGAGGTAGACGAGGCTGACGGCCAGGCCATGGGGAAGGCGTAAACTCTCCAAAACATGGGCCACTCGGTCGCCCCCGCGCTTCCGCACCCACCTGGTGAGAATGTGGGGTGCAGGGCAATCGCTGAGCCTATTGACCAGAGGGTCCAGGACAAAAGCGATGAGCCAGGCCAGGGCGAAGGTCAGGATAATGTCACCGAAGAAGCCGCCGAACTGCCAGGCCTTTTCGAACAGAAAGATGGCGGCGCTGATAGCCACCAGGATGATGGCAGCCTGCGTCCAACGATCGCGTTCCACGGTTCACCTCCCAAACTGCCTTTATTTTACACCACTTAAGGTTAGGGGGCAAATTGGATTTGACATTTCGACCCTAATGTGGTAAACTCTACCACAAATCAAACACTGCCAAAGACTGGGAACAGGACTAGTAAGCCTTTAGGCGAGGCTCAGAGAGTCGGGGTAAGGTGAGAGCCCGACGCCAGCGCGAAGGCCGAATGGACCTGGGAGTTGCAAGCCGAACGGGATAGCACCCAAGTAAGCCGCGCCGGAGTCGCCACCGTTATCAGGGCCGAGGGTATCGGACGGCGTCGCCGCTGTCCCGTACCTGCAACGAGTGAGGCTGGCTCACGATCTATCCGCTGTCATGGCGGATTTTTTCGTTTCAGGGGATCCAATTTTGCTCGGCCTGGATCGCCAGATCCAGGCCAAAAGCGGGAGGCAACCGTAGGTTGCACGCAATCCCCTCAGAGCAATTTTGGATCCACCGCCACTGAGTTTCAGGGAGTCAGCCTAAGAAGGGTGGCACCGCGGGGTGAAAGCTCCCGTCCCTTAAGGGGATGGGAGTTTTTTTGTTAGAAGGAGAGAGATTATGACCAAAACCGGCTTCTTGAAGTCGAAGGCGAGCTGAAAGAGCCATTCGTATCTAACGTAAAACATCAAACGTAAATCGTGCAACTCAAAATACAAAGGAGGAAACTCAAAATGAAAGAGACCAAGATTATTCTCAGCGAGAAGGAAATCCCCACTCAGTGGTACAACATCCAGGCGGATCTCCCCAAGCCGCTGCCGCCGGTGATCCATCCGGCGACTGGCCAGCCCATCACACCGGATGACCTGGCCCCGCTCTTCCCCATGGCCCTGATCGAGCAGGAGGTGAGCCAGGAGCGCTGGATTGACATCCCGGAAGAGGTGCGGGACATCTACAAACTGTGGCGTCCCACGCCTCTCTATCGGGCCCGGCGCTGGGAGAAGGCTCTGGACACCCCGGCCAAAATCTACTACAAGTGGGAAGGGGTCAGTCCGCCTGGAAGCCACAAACCCAACACCGCCGTGGCTCAGGCCTACTACAACAAGAAGGAGGGCCAAACACGTCTGGCCACCGAGACGGGGGCTGGGCAATGGGGAAGCTCCCTGGCCTTCGGCTGCAACCTCTTCGATATGGAGTGCAAGGTCTACATGGTCAGGATCAGCTACGACCAGAAGCCCTACCGCCGCATCATGATGGAGACCTGGGGCGCTGAGTGTGTTCCTAGCCCCAGCCCGGATACCCAGGTGGGCCGGGACGTCCTGGCCCAGGATCCTGACTCGACTGGCAGCCTGGGCATGGCCATCAGCGAGGCGGTGGAGGACGCCGTCACCCACGAGGGCACCAAGTACTCTCTGGGCAGCGTCCTCAACCATGTCCTCCTGCACCAGACGGTCATCGGGCTAGAGGCCAAAAAGCAGTTGGAGGTGGCAGGCGACTACCCGGACATCATCATCGGCTGCATCGGCGGCGGCAGCAACTTCGCCGGCTTCTTCCTGCCCTTCGCCAGGGACAAGCTGGAGGGGACGGCTCCGGACCTGCGGATCATCTGTACCGAGTCCACCGCCTGCCCCAGCCTGACCCGAGGGCTCTACAGGTATGACTTCGGCGACACCGCCTGCACGACGCCCCTGCTGAAGATGTACACCCTGGGGCACAACTTCATTCCCGCCCCCATCCACGCCGGGGGCCTGCGCTACCACGGTATGGCCCCCATCATCTGCCATCTCTACGACCTGGGGATCCTTGAAGCCGTGGCCTACCACCAGAACGAGGTCTTCAAGGCGGCCGTGAACTTTGCCCGGGCGGAGGGCTTTCTCCCCGCGCCGGAGCCAGCTCACGCCATCAAGGCCGTCGTAGATGAGGCGCTCAAGTGCCGAGAATCGGGTGAGGCCAAGGTAATCGTCCTGGCCTTCAGTGGGCATGGGCACTTTGACCTTGCGGCCTACGATGAATATCTGGCCGGCAGGATGCAGGACTACGAATTGCCTGAGGAGGAGATCCAGGAGGCGCTGAAAGAGCTGCCCAGAGTAGGTGGTTAGGTGGCTGGGTGGCCAGGTGGTTGGGCTTTCGCTACCGAGTTGCCCAGCCGCCTGGCCACTCTCTTGGAGAGAATAGGCTGGCAGCGATCTTCTGGCTCCAAAAGCGCATTATTGACAAATCTCACTTCATACGATATAATATCTCACAGTACGCTCTGAAAGCGGTTTTATCCTCGGCCTGGAATTCCTCCCCAGAGGAATGGGGCCAGTCATCAATGGCGATGGCAAGATTTTCCCCTAAGAGTCCCGATCCGTAAATCCTGCCCATCCGTGTTCTTCACAAAGGAGGTGATCACGGACACGAAAGCCCCCGTAGTAATACAGGGAGGTGCTCGACGTGATGATCGAACTGGCCCGCTCTGGGATAACCATGATCGTCGTCACCCACGAGATGGGGTTCGCCAAAGAGGTAGCACACCGCATCATCTTCTTCGCGGAGGGGAACATCGTCGAGCAGAACACGACGGAGGAATTCTTCAAAAATCCGCGCGAGGAACGCACCAAGCTGTTCCTGAGCCAGATCCTGACCCATTAGGAATGTGCGAGACATGATGTTGCTTGAACTTAAGCGAGGTCAACGCCGGGCTTTTGGCGTTGGCCTCGCTTGTTTACGCCTGATAGAACGGGAGGTTCCGCAATGCGCTTGATGGATATACTACAAGGGGTACAACCATCGCTGGGATGTACGGAGCCAGCGGCCATCGCTCTGGCGGCAGCTCTGGCCAGAGAAGCCGCAGGGGGCGCGGTGAAAAAGGTGACCGTTCTTTGCGATGCCAATGTGTTCAAAAACGCCCTCCATGTGAACATTCCCGGCCTTGAGGGAGTAAAAGGGGCCTCGATGGCTACGGGCCTGGGAGCTTTGGCGGGGGATCCTCAGTTACGTCTAGAAATCTTTAGCCAGGCCACTCTTGAGGATGTAGCCGCTGCGAAGGAGTTGGCGAATAGGGGGCTGATTGACGTCTCCATTGGGGAGCGGGAACGAGCTGGACTTTACATCGAAGCACTGGTGGAAACGGATCAGGGCTGGGGAAGAGCGATTATCGAGGACACTCATACCAACGTCACGGCGGTGGAAGCCAACGGCCAGCCACGACCTCTGCCCGACTGGGTGGAAACTGGCGACAAAGGTGGGGCGAAGGGCGGCGAGGCTATCCTCAAGGAGATGACCTTGGGAGAGATAGTGGAATTGGCAGAGAATATGACGGCCGAGGAAATGGCATATTTACTGAAGGGTGCAAGGATGAACGAAGCCGCCGGCCGTGAGGGATTGGCCAAGAAAGCGGGCCTGGGGATCGGAGCAACCTTGGCGGAATTAGTGAAAGAGGGGCTTCTGGCCGATGACCTCGCTAGCCAGGCCGAGGTGCTTGCAGCAGCGGCGGTGGATGCCAGGATGTCGGGTATGAGGGTGCCAGTGATGACTAGCGGCTACAGTGGGAACCAGGGAATAGCGGCTACGATACCTGTCGCAACGGTGGCGAGGGGGTTGGAGGCCGGGGAAGAAGAGCTGGCGAAGTCTGTAGCCACGAGTCACTTGATTACGGCCTATATAAAAGCGTATGTGGGCAATCTTTCGGCGCTGTGTGGCGCCTGCGTAGCAGGGGGAATTGGCGCAGCAGCGGGCATAGTGCGACTGTTGGGGGGAGGGACGGCAGAGATAGAGCGGGTGATAGATATCATGGCGGGTAATTTGGCAGGAGTGATCTGCGATGGAGCCAAGCTGGGGTGTGCATTGAAGGTTGGGACGGCGGCAAGCGTGGCAGTGAAGTCTGCGATGCTGGCCATGCGGGGTGTGCAAATGCCCGAAGGCGAGGGTATAGTGGGGGGAACCGCCGAAAGCACGGTGCGTAATTTAGGGTTGCTGGCCAATCCTGGCATGGTGCAAACAGACGCGCAAATACTGCAAATCATGTTGAAAGAAGTTTAAAGTTTAAGTTTTGAAGTTTAGCATTCAGCCCCTTTACTTCTCCATTATTTTGCTCAGTTCGCAGAGACTCAGATCGAGCTCTTTGCGGCGGGTCAACACATCCTCCAGGGGCGTGAGGACAATCTCGTTACCGATCAGGCCCACGATGTGACCGTGGTTGCCCTCGTGAAGCTCTCTGACGGCAGCAGCACCGAGCCGGGTAGCCAGGAGCCGGTCGAAGGCCATTGGCGAGCCGCCCCGCTGGACGTGTCCCAGCACAGTGACCCGCACCCCGAAGCCTAGCTCCTCCTGTCTTGCGCAGAGGTAATCAGCCACTGCCTGGGTGCCGGGTTTGTACCCCTCGGCCACCACGACGATGCAGTGAGCCTTCCCCCGCACGTAGGCGTCCAGCAGACCTTGGGCTACCTCTTCGAGAGTGGTCTCGAACTCAGGAATCAGGATCATCTCTGCCCCACCAGCTATCCCACCCATCAGGGCCAGGTATCCGGAGTCGCGGCCCATGGTCTCGATCAGAAAGGCCCTTTGGTGAGACGAGGCGGTGTCCTTGATTTTGTCAACGGCATCCAAGATGGTGTTGAGAGCGGTGTCCACGCCTATGGCAATGTCAGTGCCAACCACATCGTTGTCAATAGTGGCGGGCACGCCTACCACTGGAAAGCCACGTTGATGAAGGGCGCACGCTCCAGACAAGGAGCCGTTGCCGCCGATCACCACCAGGCCATCAATGCCATGCCGGTTCAGGCAACGCAGGGCCTCCCGCTGCCCCTGGGGCGTTTTGAACTCAGGCGCGCGGGTAGTGCCCAAGAAAGTGCCCCCCCTGCCGATGATGCCTCCCACCGAGCGGGCATCAAGGGAAATCATCTCGCCATTCATCAGGCCGGCGTAGCCTCGTTCGATGCCCATCACCTCCAGGCCGTATCCCAGGGCCATCCTGGTCGCAGCGCGGATACAGGGATTCAAGCCCGGCCCGTCGCCGCCACTGGTCAGTACGCCAATGCGCTTCATGACAATCTCCTTCCAGACTTTTCTGTAAATCAATCGTAAGCGTTCAGCCTCAGTGCGATCACGCCGGTTGAGTAGACCGCAGGTCGTATCGAAACCAAGTGATCGCACGGGGAGGCGGCCAAACGTGGTTTCGATACACCCCTTTCGGGGCTACTCAACCGACGTTTGGCCTATCCCCTGAACGCATGCAATCAATCCTCGGTCACGTCTGCCAACTGTCCCTCTGTTATCTCCAACAGCGTTTCGTAGGAAATGGGGAAGACGGCGCGCGGAGAGCCTGCCGCCGCATAAAGCTTCTCGAATCGTCCCAGGTTCTTATCAACGAGGGTGAGCAATTTGGTCTTGTGCGCTACCGGAGGCACACCGCCGATGGCGAAGCCAGTAGCCTCCCGCACCTGGTCGGCATTGGCGATCTTCACCCGTCTGGCTTTGAGGATTCTCTCCAGCTTCTTGTGATCAGCCCGCTTATCGCCGGACACCAGGACGAGGACCGGCTTCCCGTCGGCCATGAAAACCAATGATTTGACGATAGCGCCCAACGGTGATCCCACAGCCTGGGCGGCCATCGCTGCCGTGCGGGTGCTCTCCGCCAACTCCATCACCTCGATGGTTAGCCCGCAGTTTTTCAGGTGTTCCCGAACCCTCTCCACAGAGCTCATTTTGGACGACGACTTGCTCATTTTCAAACTCTCCTTCCTTGCGAGTTTAGGCTGAATACCGGCAGAGTACCACGGATGTGGAAATACACGATGTCCAACCACAGGCTGAGACAAAACGCCTCCTTTTTGACCGCCGGAGGTGTGATTATCGTGTATTTCTCTATCCGAGGTACTCTCTTCAAGTGCGCTAAGTATAATATTATCACGAGTGGACTAAATATGCAACCCGCCGGGCGTTTTTGACAATAGACCTAATCAATGCTATCATACTCAACCGAGTCAAATGGACGAATTGCGCAATTGGTATCTGAATTTATCCGACCGGCAGAGGACGACCTATGGGCTTTTGTTCGCCATCATCATCCTCACCTTGCCCTGCTACTGTCTGGGATTGGTGGCCTTGTCCCTTGCGCCACCTCCCCCAGCGGCGTTTACCTCTACCCCTAGCCCCACCTTTACACCATCACCCACGCCTACCCCCAGCCCTACCCCGCTTGAACCGACGCCTACCCCATGGCTGCTTTCGCCGACGGCTACTTTGACGCCCACTCCAACCAATACCCCCACTGGTACAGCCACGCCGACGGCTACGCCAACGGCTACCCCAACCGACACCCCCACTGGCACAGTCACACCGACCAGCACCGCGACTCCCACCGAGACGCCGACGACGTCGCCCTCGCCTACCAGCACTGACACACCGACGAGTACAGCCACGCCCACAGAAACCGCAACAGAAGTTCCCACCGCTACGGAGACGCCGACGGAGCCGCCACCAGCCACCCCGACCCCAACCGACACGGCCACGGCCACGCTGACGCCACCGCCGACGGCTACCGCAACTTCCGCTCCGACAGCTACGGCGACGTTTACCCCAACAAGTACGGTAACGCCCACGTGGACGCCCACCACCACGCCGACAACGCCGCCGCCGACGGCCACCAGCACGGTCACATCCGCGCCCACGGAGACGCCCACAGAGACGCCCACACCTATCGGGTGATCCAAAGGTTGACAGGGGGTGAGATTGGGTTATAATATCCTGACCGTGAAACGCGAAGACGTGAAACGTGAGAGGAGGCCACAAACAGTGCAGATAGCGCCGTTGTTAAAGAAGCTTTCCGAGGCCAGAGGGGTCTCAGGTTATGAGGCCGAGGTGCGGGGGATAGTGACCGAGGAGTTCGGGCGATACGCCGATGAGGTGCAGACCGACAAGCTGGGCAACGTCATCGCCTTGAAGAAGGGAGAGGGCGATGAGCCTCGCCGCCGCATCATGCTGGCCGGTCACATGGACGAGATCGGCCTGATCGTGACCAAACTCGAGAAAGGGTTCCTTCGTTTCACTTCGGTGGGCGGCTTCGATGTGCGCACCCTCCTGGGGCAGGAAGTGACAGTGCACGGCCGAAAGGACCTGCCGGGCATCATCGGCAGCCGCCCTCCCCACGTGCTCCCGCCGGAAGAGCGCGAGAAGACCATAGCTATGGATAAGCTGTTCATAGACGTGGGAATGGGAGCAGAGGAATTGGCACGCCTGGTGCGAGTGGGCGATCTGGTGACTATGCAGCGAGAGTTCATCCAGCTTCAGGGAGGTCTAGTGGCCGGGAAGGCCTTCGACGACCGGGCGGCGGTGGCCGCCATCCTGGTTTGCCTGGAGGGGCTTGCTTCCGTCAGACACGCCTGGAACGTCTACGCCGTGGCTACGGTGCAGGAGGAGGTGGGGCTGCGTGGCGCCATCACCAGCGCGTATGGCCTGGCCCCCGACCTGGGCATCGCCATTGACGCCACCTTCGGCGACCAGCCCGGCGTCTCCGAGGCGGAGACCGTCGAGATAGGCAAGGGGCCAGCCATCGCCTTCGGCCCCAACGTCCACCCCAGGCTGCATGAGGCCCTGGTCGAGGTGGCCAAGGAGTTGGAGATCCCCTACCAGGTCGAGCCCATCCCCGGCCGAAGCGGCACCGACGCCTGGGCTATTCAGGTCACGCGGGAAGGCATCCCCACCGCCCTGCTCTCCATCCCCCTGCGCTACATGCACACCTCGGTGGAGACCGTCTCCCTCAAGGACGTGGAGCGGACGGGGAGGCTGATGGCCGGCTTCATCGGGAAGTTGGGCGAGGAATTTATGGAGAAGCTGAGCTGGAGGTTGGAGGTTGGAGATTAGATATTGGATATTTCGAGGAGGTCAAATTGGGGTTAAAGGAACTATCTGAGGCTTTTGGGGTATCAGGCTGCGAGGATGAGGTGCGCGGGATCATCGTCGAGGCCATCAAGGACCACGTGGACGAGTATCGCGTGGACAGCATGGGCAACCTTATCGCCCTGAAGAGGGGGACAGGGGAATCCGAGCTTAAGGTGATGGTAGCAGCTCATACGGACGAGGTAGGGCTGATGATCACCCACTTCGAGAAGGACGGCACCCTCCGCTTCCGGCCAGTGGGCGGGATTGACGACCGCATCTTGCTGTCCAAGGTGGTGCTCATCGGCCAGGACCGGCTGCCTGGCGTCATCGGCGTCAAGCCTGTACATCTTCTGAAAGAGGAGGAGCGCCGTCAGGTGGTCAAGGTGGACCAGATGACCATAGACATCGGCGCCAAGAGCAAGGAGGAGGCGGAGAAAGCGATCAAGATAGGCGACTATGCCACCTTCGCCACCAGCTTCTGCCAGTTGACAGAGGACGGCCTGCGCACGGTCAAAGGCAAGGCTTTCGACGACCGGGCTGGCTGCGCGGTGTTGATCGAAGTGTTGAAGGAGCGCTATCCTTTCGATCTGTATCCAGTTTTCACCGTTCAGGAAGAGGTGGGCCTCAGAGGAGCGCGGGTGGCAGCCTACGCCGTCGAGCCTGACGTGGCCTTCGTCCTGGAGGGCACCATCTGCGACGACATGCCCAAGAAGAAGGATGTGAGTCCCACCACCGAGCTAGGGGCCGGCCCGGCCATCACCATTATGGACCGCTCCTTCATAGCCGACAGAGGTTTGGTCAAGCTACTGGTGGAAACGGCTGAGGAGTTAGGCATCCCCTATCAGTTCAAACAGCCTGGCATTGGCGGGACCGATGCCGGAGCCATCCACCTGGCGAAAGAGGGCATACCTTCGGCCACCGTGTCCGTGCCCTGCCGCTACATTCACTCGCCAGTCTGCCTGCTGAGCCTGGAGGATTTTGAGAACACGGTGTGGTTGATGAAGGAAGCGCTGGGGAAAGTAGTAGCCCGTAGATTCGTAGATTCGTAAATTCGTAATTCGTAGATTCGTGTTCCCGATTTCCGAATTTACGGGTTGCCGAATTTACGAATCTACAGGCAAGCAAGGAGGTACTATCGCATGAAGGAACTGATCAAGAAACTAACCGAGACCTACGGCCCTTCGGGGCGCGAGGAGCGGATCAGGGAGGTGATCAAGGGGGAAATCGAGGGCTTGGCCGATGAGATGCGGGTTGATGTCATGGGCAATCTCATCGCCCTCAAGCGCGGCAGTAGCCCCCCTGCCCCCCCAAAGTTGGGGGGAAGGGGGCGAAAAGTGATGTTGGCCGCCCACATGGACGAGATCGGCATCATCGTCACCCACGTGGACGAGAAGGGCTTTCTCCGCTTTGCCCGTGTCGGCGGGGTGCGTCCCCTCGCTTTGGTGGGCGGGCGGGCTGTCTTCGCCGATGGCACCGTGGGCACCTTTGGGCTGGAGAAGCGGGAGCCGGAGGAAGCAAAGAAGGTGCCCGGCTTTGACAAGCTCTATCTGGATGTGGGAGCCAAGGACAAGGAGTCGGCGCCGGTTGGCGTGGGGGACATCGCCGGTTTTCAGCGTCCTTTCGCCGCTCAGGGTGACCGCCTCATGGCCAAGAGCCTCGACGACCGCGTCGGCTGCGCCGTCCTGATCCAGGTCATGCGGGACCTCGAGTCCTCGCCCCACGATGTCTACTTCGTGTTCAGCGTGCAAGAGGAGGTGGGATTGCGGGGGGCTATCACCTCGACCTACGGCATCCAGCCCGACCTGGGCATCTCCGTTGATGTGACGATCACTGGCGATACCCCGGAGGCTCGCACCATGGCCGTCTCCCTGGGCGAGGGGCCAGCCGTCAAGGTCAAAGATGGGGGAATGTTGGCCCATCCAGCGGTCAAGAACCTGCTGGTCGAGACCGCCGAAGAGCTTGGAATCCCCTATCAATTAGAGGTGCTGGCGGGGGGAACCACCGATGCCATGGCCATCCAGGTTTCGCGGGCTGGTGTGCCGGCGGGCTGCCTCTCCATCCCCTGCCGCTACGTGCACACGCCCACGGAGATGGTAGACCACAACGACGTGCTTAACGCGGTCAAGTTGTTCGTGGCTTTGCTCTCCAAGCCTATAGAACTGGGGTAAGCGGCTTGATGCACAGCCTCAGCGGCGGGGAGACTTGACCAGGAGGGTAAACAAAGCCAGGGCCAATACCCTGGCTTTTGCTTGTTTATTTCCCTCATTTCTGGTATACTTATACTGAAACGAGAGTGGGAGAAGGTCGGATTTGAGAGTGGCCATTGTGCACGATTGGCTCAATCAAAGGGGAGGGGCAGAGGTGGTTTTGGAGACGCTGCTGGAGATGTATCCCCAGGCCCCGATATACACTGCTATGTATTGGTCTCAGGCCATGCCCCAGTCATATCGCTCCTGGGACATCCGCACCTCGTTCATGGACAGGTTGCCCTTCGTCAAGAGATACCACCAGCCCTTCCTCCCTCTGTATCCCCTCGCCTTCGAGAGCTTCGATTTCACGGACTACGACCTGGTCATCAGCAACAAGAGCGGCTTCTGTCACGGTGTCATCACCTCACCCGACACCCTGCACATCTGCTACTGCCTGACCCCCACCCGCTTTCTGTGGAACTATCACGAGTATGTCCAACGCGAAGGGGTGGCGAGATTAGCTCGCCTGACCCTGCCGCCTTTCTTGAACTACCTGCGGCTCTGGGATCGGGCTGCCGCCGATCGGGTAGATCACTTCGTCGCCATCTCACGAACGGTCCAGCAGCGCATCGCCAAATACTACCGCCGCGATTCCGTCGTCATCCATCCGCCGGTAGATACAAACAGATTCGCTCCGCGCAACTCTCACGACGATTACTTTCTCATCGTATCCCGCCTTGTTCCCTACAAACGCATTGACTTGGCGGTGCGGGCTTTCAACGAGCTGGGTTTACCTCTGGTGGTCATCGGGGATGGGAGGGATCGGGATAGCCTGCGGGCTTTGGCCGGGTCCAATATCGAGTTCCTGGGTCACGTACCCGACGAGAAGATTGGCGACTACTTCGCCCGCTGCCGGGCTTTCATCCTGCCCGGCCAGGAGGACTTCTGCATCGCCCCGGTGGAGGCCCAGGCGGCGGGACGGCCAGTCATTGCCTATGCCACCGGCGGCGCGCTGGACACGGTGAGGGAAGGGGTAACAGGGGCCTTCTTCCACGAGCAGACGCCTGAGGCCCTGATCGAAGTGGTCAAAGCATTCGATGAAACTGACTACGATCCAGCCGTCATCCGCCGCCACGCCGAGCGATTTGATAAGCGGGTCTTCGAGCAGCAGCTTAGCGAGTTTATCGAAGAGAAGTACGACGAACATCGGAAATGGATGAGGGGGAGCTAATGGGACTTCGTCAATATTGGAGGATCGTCTACAAACGGCTTTGGATTATCATCGCTTTGGTTGCCATTGTCCTGGTCAGCAGTATGGCCCTTCGACCAGAACGCCCTGCTCTCTATCAAACCTCCATGCGCTTCACCGTCGCCGTGGCGCCTGAGTCCAGGAGCGACGGTTACTACGCCTACGACCGTTACTACACCTGGATGACTTCGGAGTACCTGGTTGACGAACTCACGGAGATAGTGGGAAGCGAAGCCTTCGCCAGGGCGGTTAGCGAGGAGTTGGCCGATAGTGGACACGATCTCCCTGCTGGAGCCATCCGCGGTTCAATGGGAGCCGATAGAAAGCATCGTATCTTGACTCTGAGCCTCACCTGGGGTGATCAGACTCAGCTTGGGGAAATAGCCAACGCCGCAGCCAAAGCGCTCCGGGAGCGCAGCGCCGATTTCCTGGGACAGCTTGGCACCACCGATGCCGACATCCGCCTCATTGACCCGCCGGTGGTGTCGCCGGCTGGTCAAAGCCTGAAGGAGAAGTTGGACCTGCCCATCCGCCTATTCTTGGCCCTCGTGGCCGGAGTGGCCCTGACCTTCCTGCTGGACTATCTGGACGACACCGTGCGCGATCGGGCCGAGGTGGAGGCCCTGGGACTGGCCGTTCTGGGCGAGATACCGCCCTTGCCCGGTCGTCGGCGGTTTCCCTGGGAGAAGAAATTGCCCTGAGGAAACTCAAACTTTAAACTTCAAACTTCAAAATATATGTCGTTTTGCCCAAAAGCAGTGGCTATGGTACAATTAGACTGACCACCATCGAGGAGGGGAATGTGGAAATACAAGAGTATTTCAGGATATTGTGGAAGCGGGGTTGGATCATTATTCTGCTCGCCGCCATCACTGCCATCAGTGCTTACGGCTTCAGCAAGATGCAGATGAAGGAATACAAAGGCAGCATCACCCTGCAATTCAGGCCCGCCCGGGCCGATTGGGGGCTGCAAAACGCAGCCAAGGGATTGCTCCCCAGTTACAGGGAATTCATAACCAACGACAAAACGGCCACTCAAGTCATAGACCGCCTGCGATTGGACATGTCCAAGGATTCCCTGCTGGCCAAGGTCAGCACCAGCGCCGACGAAGCGACCTTTGGCATCCAGATTGAGGCCCGCGATCACTATACAAAGACGGCCAGCGACATAGCCCGGACTTTCGCCGAGGTGTTCAAGGAGCAACAAGACACGTGGAATCAAAAGCAAGACAAACGCGATCAAGTACATGTATACATGTGGAATGAACCCCGTGTCAGCCTCTCCAAGCCCAGGACGAAAATAAACACCCTGGCCGGAGGCATCTTCGGCCTGATGCTGGGGGTGGTGATAGTCTTCTTTCTGGAGTGGCTGGAGTCGGACATCGTGCGCACCGCTGAGGACGTGGAGCGCCACGTCGGCGTCGCCGTACTGGGTTCCATACCCGTTATCACCTCCGAGGAGGTCGCGCCCGTCAGAGCCAGGCGAAAACGCCGTTGGGCTTTCTTGAAGAGTTTCAAATGAGTGTAGGAGGATAGATTTACGATGACAACTGACCGCAAAGAGAGTTTGATTACTTTAGCCAATCCCCGTTCGCCCGCCAGCGAGGCCTATCGCACGCTGCGCACCAATCTGGAATTCTCCAGCCTGGACAAGACCATCAGAACCATGGTGGTCACTTCCCCAGGCCCTGAAGAGGGCAAATCCACCACCCTGGCCAACCTGGCTATCACCATCGCCCAGGGCGGAAAGAGGGTGATCCTGGTTGACTGCGATTTGCGACGTCCCTCCCAACACACCATCTTCGGCGTCCCAAACGGGGCAGGGCTTACGACGATGGTCCGCGAAGATCGGGCCATGAAGGAGCCCCCTCTACAGGAGATAGGCGTCCCCGACTTTTGGCTCCTTCCCAGCGGCCCCTTGCCGCCCAACCCTTCGGAGCTTCTGGGCTCGCGCCGCATGGAGGAAATCATCGCTGCCCTATTGGAGCGAGCCGACATGATCCTCTTCGACGTCCCTCCCATCATCGCCGTGACCGATGCGGCCGTGTTAGCCTCCAAAGTTGACGGAGTGCTATTGGTCTTCAAAGCTGGCGGCACCAAAAGGGATCACGCTCAGCGGGCAAAGGCTCTGCTGGAAAAAGTCAACGCCCGCCTGATAGGAGCCGTCCTCAACAACGTGGCCTTCGACGTTAGCCTGCATCGCTATTATGCCGAACAAGAGTGAGCCTGACTAGCCGCCACTGCTAGGAAGTTCGAGGAGGAAAGGTGATGAGACAATTCAAAATCATCGTTGAGAAACACCCCGATGGGTACGTTGCATATCCACTTGGCCTACACGGGGTTGTAGTTGGAGAAGGCGATACTTACGAAGAGGCGCTTGCTGATGTCAAGTCAGCAATCCAGTTCCACATCGAGACATTCGGCCTGGATGCGGGACGATTTGACGAGAATTGTTGGGATCGAAATCAAAAAGCTGGAGCGCACAAAGTCAGGTTCAGTGGCGAGACGATCCGGCCTCGACTACAACACGACACCCCCTTGTGGGACGATTCGCGTGTACGATGCGAACGACAATCCCCTCGACATACGTGGCTTCTATCTCTTCGTCTGCCAGGAGCAGGAGCCGGGCGCAGAGAACACCTACAAACTGAGCGCTCTGGCGCTCTGCGACGGCAATATGCTGAATAAAGACTTTGACCTGTATCTCTCAGCCGTTGGTCAGCGAAAAAAGGAAATCGGGCTTGGAACGTATGGGAATGGGGCGAACAGGCACAGACCGATGTTCATTTTCGCCAATCCGCTGGGCATACCTGAGTTGGATAACGCGGTTACTCTTATCCATCCAGATGCAACCCTGGCGGAATCTGAGGCGGGTTTGCAAATGGCCTACCGACTGATCCGAATGGCCAAGGATGGAGAGCGGGTCTTCTATTGTTACCGCCTGGCTGCGGATATTGGAACAGGCCATCCCATAACCGACTTAAAGAATCCCTTTCCCACGCCGCTGTCTCGCAGTATTCGCACACAAAATAGAGGCAGGTTCAGACTCCAGATTGAGCCCTTGCAGGATGAGGCTGGGCAATGAGTACATTGACGCAAAAAGTAGCTGAGATGCGTCCCATCTACGCCGATGGCAATCTACCCCAACAGCGAAAAGCCATCGAACGCTCTTTTCCCTTCGTGGAAATCAGCGAGGTTGCCGAGCGGCAATCGTGGCGTAAAGACGTTTATCAACCCGTTTACTACATTCACAAGTGGTGGGCCAGACGCCTCAGCAGCGTGTTTCGCGCCATGGTGTTGGGGGCCTGTGCTCCTGCGGAAGGCGCTACTGTTATCGGGTCAGATGGCATACTTGACCTGTTCTACAAACCCATCCGGTTTCCAGGCACACTAATCTACGATCCATTTATGGGAAGCGGAACGACGGTTGGGGAAGCGCACAAGCTAGGCTGCCGCGTCATCGGGCAGGACATCAATCCGGTTTCCTACTTCATGGTCAAGAATGCGTTGAGCACGCACGACGTCTCCAAAGTGCGCCAGACTTTCAAGGCGATTGAAAGGGACGTGAGTCACAGAATCAAGGCCTACTACAAAGCACAGACTGAACAGTATGGTCTTGTGGACGTGCTCTATTACTTTTGGGTGAAATTCGTTCCCTGTCCCTGCTGCGGCGCGCAAATTGATTTGTTCAATAGCCGCATCTTTGCCAAACACGCTAATCCCAGCAAACATCCAGCGGCAAAATCCCTGTGCCCCGCTTGCGAGGCGATCAATTCCATAATGGTATATCAGACAGAAGTCACGTGTGACCAATGCGGCACATCTTACAATCCCCAAGAGGGTTCAACGGGCAGGACAAAGGCAACGTGCCCCAATTGCCAAAGCACGTTCCCAATTATCGAAGCTGTGGGTGCTTTGGATCATCCGCCCCGTCACCGCATGTATGCCAAGATGATTCTCAAGCCCGATGGAGGTAAAGAATATCTTCCCATTGATGAATACGATCAGGCTCTCTACGGGAAAGCATCTGTGGAACTCCAAACAGGCAACTTTGCGTATCCCCAGGTGGCGATCGAGCCGGGCTACAATACAGATCAAGTGCTGAATTACAACTACACCCACTGGCACCAGATGTTCAACGACCGCCAACTGCTGTGCTTGAGTATTCTGAGCGAGCGGATTCGTAATATCGAAAAAGACTCTCTTCGCGCCTTGTTTGCTTGTCTGCTGTCGGGCTGTCTCGAGTTTAACAGCATGTTCTGTTCCTTCAAAGGAGAAGGAACGGGAGCGGTGCGACACACCTTTTCCCATCACATTCTAAAACCCGAACGCATGCCGCTGGAAGCGAACTTATGGGGAACGCCCGAATCCTCAGGCTCGTTTTCGACCTTGTTCGAGCGGCGTATTCTTCGGGCTCTCGAATACAAGGACAACCCCTTTGAATTGCAGCTTTCTGACAGGGTGAACGGGAGAAGACAGAGCAAGAAGGTGTTCAACATCAACCGGAAGATGGGGGGCGAGATAGCGTCAACTTACGGCGATTTTCAAACGAACGATTTCGACATCTATCTATCGTGCGGAGGTTCCAGCCAGACAGATATTGAAGATAGCGTTGTGGATGCCGTCATCACGGATCCGCCTTTCTTTGACAACGTGCACTATTCCCAGTTGGCTGATTTCTTTTACGTCTGGATACGAGAAATGATGGGCCGTGAGGGCGCCTTTCAGGCGGAAACCACCCGCTCAACTGAGGAAGTCCAGCAAACAGACTCTCGACGTTTCACCGACAACCTGATCGCCGTATTCAGGGACTGCCACCGAGTGCTGAAAGATGACGGACTGCTCATCTTCACCTATCACCACTCACGACCAGAAGGCTGGTCTGCGATCCTGGAAGCCATCCACGAAGCGGGATTTTACATCGAAGCCACCCATCCTGTGAAATCGGAAATGTCGGCATCAATACCGAAGCAGCAAGCCAAAAGCCCGATAGACATTGACATCATCATCATTGGCCGGAAACTCGCTTCGATAGAGCCCTTCCCGGAGGTTCCGCTAGACCTGTTCAGCGAGTGCGTTGAGGAAACCAGCGAGATTGTTGAAGCGTTCAACAAGTCGAACAGAAGGTTGAGCCGCAGCGACATAACCGTCATCATGATGGCCCGCTTGATAACCACTTTGTCCCGAGCACGCGATCTGGAAAAGATTCTTAGTTACTTGAGTTCTATCGAAAAGAATATGGACGTGGCCGTTGAGAGAATCTGGGAGCAGCAGAATCCGAGAGAGATACTCGTGGAAGAACGGCAAATGATGCTCTTCTAAGGTTGAAGACAAAACAGCGCCGGCTAATTCGGCGTATCTGGAGGATGAGGAGAGCGTGAAGTCAAAGGCCATTACTCGAATGCTCCTCGTAGCCGTAATGACAGCCCTGTTGCTGACCTCGTCTGGGGCGGGGTTGGCCGTGGGGCCGTCAGCGCCTACGACAGTTCAGGCAACAGCAGCCCCCTCTCGGAGGGGGTCGGGCTGAGTTTCGTGTATCTACCGGTGGTGTTGAAGAACCACCATTAAGAGAAATGGCTAGAAAGGAGGGATTGACATGGGTTCCGTCAGGAAGTGGCGAAAGAAGAAGATAGCCAAGCATAAGCACAGAAAGCGACTCAAGAAAACTCGTTGGCAGAGGCGGAAGAAGTAAGCGCATGAAACCAGAACTGCCGATGAGCTGTGAAACGTATTGCGTGCTGTGTGACAGAACACGGAATACGCAACACGCAATACGCGCCACATAAAACTTAGACACGGGAGTTACCAATGAAAGGTTTGATTATCAGCGGGGGCAAGGGCACGCGCCTCCGGCCCATTACGTACACTAGCGCCAAGCAACTGGTGCCGGTGGCTAATCGCCCGGTGCTGTTTCGCGTTCTCGATGCCATGGTGGAGGCGGGCATCACCGACATCGGCATCGTGGTGGGCGACACGGCACCGATTATTGAGGCCGCCGTGGGCGATGGCTCCGCCTGGGGAGCTGAAGTGACCTACATTCGCCAGGAGGCACCCTTGGGCCTGGCCCATGCCGTCAAGATCTCCGAGGACTATCTCACAAACGATCGCTTCGTGATGTTTTTGGGCGACAACGTCATCGAGGGTGGTATCACCTCCCTGGTGAAGCAGTTCGCTGCCAGCGACTGGAACGCTCAGATCGTCCTCAAGCGGGTGGAGGATCCCCGACGGTTCGGTGTGGCTGAGCTACAGGATGGACGGATAGTCCGCCTGGTGGAGAAACCAAAGGATCCTCCCAGCGATCTGGCCTTAGTGGGCATCTACATGTTCGATCATCACATCTTTGAGGCTGTCAAGGCGATCAAGCCCTCCTGGCGAGGTGAGTTAGAGATCACCGATGCCATCCAATACCTGACTGAGCAGGGCTACCAGGTCTATCCTTACATCCATGAGGGTTGGTGGATTGACACTGGCAAGATGGAGGACATGCTGGAGGCCAACCGCCTGATTTTGGAGACCAACGAGTCCCGAATGGAGGGATTTGTTGACGCCGACTCAAAAGTCAACGGCAGGGTTGTTATCGAGAAGGACGCCGAGATTATCAACAGCACCGTGCGTGGCCCGGCCATCATCGGGGAGCGAACCAGGGTGGTTAACGCCTACATCGGGCCCTACTCCTCCATCTACCACGACTGCCTCATCGCCGACTGCGAGATCGAGCACTCCATCATCATGGAGCACTGCAAGATCACGGACATCCACCACCGCATCGAGGACAGCTTGATCGGGCGCAACGTGGAGATAGTCCGCTCGCCCGCCAAGCCCCGGGCCTACAAGATGGTGCTGGGGGATCACAGTAAGGTGGGGATACTTTAGGGAGGAAAGTGAAATGTCGACTTTATGGGCGAATCTGCCGTCTGAAGCATCGCGGGACATTGCCCGCTTGATAGCCTCAGGACGCTACAAAAGCGTGGATGAGGTTTTGACCGCTGCCACACGCCAACTGATCACCGTTGAGGAAGATGAAGCCACCATCGAGCCTACGTCTGTACGCCTCGCGGCCCAGATCGAGTGGTCGGATGGCCAGTGCTGCGCCTATTGCCCAGAGCTTGACCTGGCCACAGCGATGGGCAGTGAGGAGGAAGCTCTCACCGATCTGGCGGAGATGGCGGTGGAGTACGCGGAGGATTACCTGGAGGACTTGGCTTTTTATGCCAAAAGTCCCAATCGGGCAGAGCATCTCCCATTCATCCTGGCTGTCGCCGAGTGCACCACCGATGTGTACGATGTCGAAGGTGTACGCAAGGCGCGAGGGCTTTTCGAGAGCAAGCATGAGGCGATAACTTAATGGCTGTCTTCACTTACAACGACTTCCGCAAGGTGCTCGCTCGTTTGGGCTTCGAGATGAAACGTTCACGCAAGCACGAAACCTGGGAAAAGCGCCTCCCCGACGGAGGATCACACAGGGTATCCATTAGCCATAAGCATGGTAAGGACATCCCTCGCCCCCTTTTCCGCAAGATGATGAAACAGGCGGGAATCGAGAGTGAGGAGGAATTCGTCAGGGTGTTGCGAGGCAAGAGATGAAGACGACACTAATCTACGCCGGCATAGCCGGCTACGGGTTTGATAGCTTGGGCAGGGGGATGGAGGCGGGCTGGATCAACCATGGCCTGGCCCAGCTCTCTGCCTGTGCCAAGGCCGAGGGCTTCGACGTGGACCTCATTGACCTGAGGGGTCTCAAAGGCTGGGATGAGTTCCGGGCAGAGCTAGAGCAGCGCCGCCCCGACGTCGTGGGCCTGACCATGATGAGCGTGGACTACAATCCGGTGACGCGGGCTTTAGACGTGATCAAAGACGTGGACGCTTCGATCATCACCGTCGTCGGCGGCCCCCATCCCACGCTGGTGCTGGACGAGGTAGCTGCCAATCCCAAGATTGACTACATCGTCACCCACGAGGCGGAGATCACTTTCCCCAACCTGCTGGCTGCTATCGAGCGAGGCGAGCCGCCGAAGGAACGGGTGCTGGTCGGAGAAAGGCCCGACCTGGATGCCATACCTTTCGTGGATCGGGAGCTGTTCCTGGATGAGTGGCGCCGGTGCGGCTACGCCCCCGATTCCCCTGAGGTGTCCTTCGTGCCGGAGCTGCCTCCGCCGTTTCTGACCATCATCGCCGGGCGTGGCTGCATCTATAACTGCAACTTCTGCCAGCCAGCCGAGCGCATCATCTTCGGCCGGTTCCGCCAGCGGAGCGTATCCAGCGTCATCGAGGAGTTGAAGCTCCTGCAGGAAAAGCACCACTTCGCCAGCTTCATGTTCCACGACGACTGTTTGACCAACGACCGAGAATGGGTGACCGAGTTCTGTGAGGCTTACAAACGGGAGGGGTTCACCCAGCCCTTCTTCTGCCAAAGCCGGGCCGATATCATCGCCCGCCACGAGGAGCTGGTGGAGTTGATGGCCGACGCCGGCTGCCGAGGCTACTTTATCGGCTTCGAGAGCGGCAACGACAGAGTACTGCGCTTCTTGCGCAAGGGCACTACCAGAGAAGTGAACCTGAAGGCGGCCCAGGTCTGCCGGAAGTACGGCATCTCCGTCTGGGCCAATTACATGTTGGGCCTCCCCACCGAGACCAAAGAAGAGGTAATGGACACCATTTCCATGCTCAAGGAGATTGACCCCGACTACTACAGCCCGGCCTTCTACACCCCCCACCCCGGCAGTGACCTTTACACCTACTGCATCGAAAACGACCTCTCCCTCATCGCCAGCCACGACCAATATCGCCGCAACCCCACCGAGACCAAGATCAAGGGCCAGGATCCTGAGTTCCTGAGCTGGGCCCTGGCGGAGTCCCAGCGCCGCAAGCCCTGGAACGCCTTCAAGCGCTGGGCCCGCCGCAATTGGACGCGCTATGCCAATCCTCGCAAGGCTTGGCGCAAGGCAAAGATAGTGTTGCTCGGAGAGTGAAAGGGGAATTCGGGAGCTGAAATGCATATACCCAGCCTCATTCTCTACAACGGTAGGCTGCTCACCCAGGATTCCGACTTTCCTCACGGATGTCGTTTATCCGCGGCCACCGCCGTCGCTATCGGCGATGGCCGTTTTCTAGCCGTCGGGGACGATGCCGAGGTGCGGGCACTGGCTCGACCCCACACCCGGTTGATTGATTTGGGCGGACGGCTGGCGCTGCCCGGCCTGACCGACGCTCACTTTCACTTCTACGAGTGGGCACTTGGCCTGCGGCATCTGCCCTTGGCAGATACGACCTCGCTGTCCGACCTGCGCCAGCGGCTGGCTCAAAGGGCAAGCGAGACACCGCCCGGTCACTGGATCCTGGGCCAGGGCTGGAACGAGACCCGCTGGCCCGATCCGCGCATCCCCACCCGCGCCGATTTGGACGATGTAGCTCCTGCTTACCCCGTCATCCTGTGGCGCAGCGACATGCACCTGGCCGTGGTCAACTCGCGGGCGCTGCAGGAAGCGGGCATCACCGGCGACACGCCGGATCCGCCTCAGGGCGTCATTGACCGAGACGAGTCGGGGCAGCCAACCGGCGTGCTGCGCGAGCTGGCGATCACCCTGATACGAGACGTCATCCCCTCGCCCACCGAAGAAGAGACCGTCGAGGCCATGCGTGAGGGATTCCCGCTTCTCCACCGCCTGGGTCTGACCGGCGTTCACGATTATCGAGGCATGAGCGGAGCCGAGGGGCAGCCAGCCTTTCGGGCCTACCAACGTCTACGGGCAGCAGGCGACCTGGCCCTGCGGCTGTGGATGCTCGTTCCCGGCGAGCGACTGAACGAAGCTATCGCCCTGGGGCTGCGCACCGGCTTTGGCGACGATTATTTGCGCGTGGGGCACGTCAAGTTCTTTGCCGACGGCGGCCAGGGCGCTCGCACGGCCTGGATGCTGGATCCCTACGAAGATACGGGCGAGTGCGGCATGCCCCTGACGCCGATGGCAGAGATCGCCGATGCCGTGCGTCGCGCCGATCAGGCTGGGCTGGCCGTAGCCGTCCACGCCATCGGCGACCGAGCCAACCGGGAGTTGATAACCGTCTTCGAGCAACACGCAACACGCCACGTAACACGCAGCACGCAACACGTCCCTCACCGCATCGAACACGTGCAGATGATTCGCCCCGACGACGTGGCCCGGCTGGCCCGCCTGGGCATCGTGGCCTCGGTGCAGCCCATCCACGCCACCGACGACATCCCGATGATCGAGCAGTCGGTAGGCCCGCGGGGGTGCTTCGCCTACCCCTTCCGCGACATGCTGGACGCCGGCGTGCCCCTGGCCTTCGGCTCCGATGCCCCGGTGGCCGATCCCAACCCGCTATGGGGCATCCACGCCGCCGTCACCCGCCAGCGGCGAGACGGCTCCCCGCCCGGCGGCTGGTACCCCGCGCAGCGGCTAACCGTGGCCGAGGCGGTGTGGGGCTTCACCATGGGCCCGGCCCAGGCCAGCGGCCGAGAGGCCGAACTGGGCAGCATCACCCCAGGCAAGCTGGCTGACCTGGTCGTCCTCGACCGCGACATCTTCACCGTCGAGCCGATGGAGATCGCCCAGACGCAGGTGGCAATGACCGTCCTGAGCGGGCGAGTGGTGTATCAACAATGAAGGTGCGTCTCAAGCTCTTTGCCACTTTTCGTCGTTATCTGCCCCCCGGCACGCAGGGTAGTGCCTGTGCTGTGGAGGTTCTGGACGGCACTCAGGTCAGCGACCTACTGTCTCAATTCGACATGCCAGAAAAAGAACCGCTAATGATCCTGGTCAACGGTCGAGACGCCGGCCCCAATCGGCTTTTGCAAGACGGGGACGTCGTTGCTGTCTTTCCAACTCTAGCCGGCGGATAATTGCGTTTCACCAACATTTCGAGGTTGGAGGTTAGAGATTGGAAATCCAAGATCCAACTTCCAATCTCCAACTTCCAGCTTAGAAAAGGAGGAGGAGGCCTGAATCATGTTTGGCTGGCACGGCAAGATACTCAGAGTAGACCTGACCCACGAAAAAGTTTCGGTGGAAGCAGTAGATCCCCAGATGGCCAAAGACCTCATCGGCGGCCGGGGCTGGGCTATCAGGTACCTTTACGACGAAGTGGACCCGACCGTGGACCCCCTGTCGCCGGAGAACAAGCTCGTCTTCGGCACCGGGCCGCTGACTGCTACCCCCGCCCCGACTGGCAACCGCTACATGGTCATCACCAAATCGCCTCTCACCGGCGCGCTATCTTGCTCCAACTCCGGAGGTATGTTCCCCACCGAGATGAAACGCACGGGCTTCGATCTATTCATCTTCGAAGGCAAGGCGGAGCGACCGCTCTACTTGTGGGTCAACGATGATCAGGTGGAGATCCACCCGGCGGAGCACCTGTGGGGCAAGACCGTCCCTGAGACCGAGGACATCCTGCTGGAGGAGACCGACCCCAGGGCCAAGGTTGCCTGCATCGGCCCGGCCGGCGAGCGGCTGGTCAAGATAGCGGCCATCATGAACGACAAACACCGGGCGGCGGCTCGCTCCGGCGTGGGCGCGGTCATGGGCAGCAAGATGCTCAAGGCCGTGGTCGTGCGAGGCACGAAGAAGACGCCCCTGGCCGAACCCCAGGCCATGCGGGAACTGTGCAAGCTCGTGCGGTCCGAGGTCAACGCCGATGTCAAAAAAGGCTCGTCGCTGCGCGAATATGGCACCGCCTACGTGCCACCAGTGACCAACGAGATGGGTATCCTGCCCACTCGCAACTTTCAGACCGGGGTGTTCGAGGGAGTGGACAACATCAACGGGCCTACCCTGACAGAAAAGTACCTGATTCGCGCCAAGGCGTGCTTCGGCTGCCCCATCGCCTGCGGGCGGGATACGCGGGTGGATGACCCGGTGTACGGCGGCGAGGGCGAAGGCCCTGAGTACGAGACCATCGCCGCCCTGGGCAGCAGTTGCGGCCTTGACAACTTGGCCGCAGTGGCCAAAGCCAACTACGTGTGCAACGAGCTAGGCGTGGATACCATTTCCATGGGCGTGACCCTCTCCTGCGCCATGGAAATGTACGAACGAGGCATCCTGCCGGAAAGCGACGTGGGCCGGCCGCTGCCCTTCGGCGATGCCGACGCGGTGATCGCGCTGGTCAAGAAGACGGCGTATCGGGAGGGCTTCGGCGACGCGCTGGCCGAGGGCAGCTATCGGCTGGCGGAGAAGTACGGCCACCCCGAATTCTCCATCACGGCCAAAAAGCTCGAGTTTCCAGGCTACGACCCTCGCGGCGCCAAAGGCATGGGCCTGCTGTACGCCACTTCCAACATCGGCGCTTCCCACATGGCCGGCGACCTGGCCTATCCAGAGGTCTTTGGCGTCCCCGAGAGAATTGACCCTCTCACCATCAAGAACAAGCCCCATCTGATCCATCGGTTCGAAGACGCTTTTGCTGTGATTGACGCCGCCGGGCTGTGCGTCTTCCTGAGCGTCCGCTACCTGTTCGACCCCCACATTGACCTGTGGCCCACCCGCCTGACCAGGTTGATGAACCACGCTACCGGCGCTGGCTACACCGAAGAAACGCTGCTCCAGGCCGGCGAGCGCGTCTTCAACCTGGAACGGCTCTTCCTGCTGAAAGCGGGCTTCACCAAAGACGACGACACCCTGCCCAGGCGGATGCTGGAGGAACCAATGCCTGAAGGCCCGGCCAAGGGGCACATCGTAGAACTGGACCAGATGCTACCCGAATTCTACCGACTGCGCGGCTGGGACGAGGACGGCGTGCCAACCGACGCCAAGCTGGCCGAACTGGGACTGATTCGTTAATTTGGAGGCCAAATGACCTCAGACAAACTGACCAATATGCACGACGCCATCGCCAACCACGTCCACGACGGTGACACTGTGGCTATCGAAGGCTTCACCGCCTGCATCTGTTTCGCCGCCGCCCACGAGATCATCCGCCAGGGCCGCCGCGACCTGACCCTGTGCCGCATGACGCCCGACCTGATCTACGACCAGATGATCGCCGCCGGGTGCGCCCGCAAGATGATCTTCTCCTACCTGGGCAACCCCGGCGTCGGCTCGCTGCACTGCGTCCGCCGGGCGGTGGAGAAAGGCATCCCAAATACCATCAAACTGGAGGAATACTCCCACTTCGGGACGGTGGGGCGTTACCTGGCGGGGGCCTACCGGTTGCCTTTCTTCCCCCTGCGCTCCTATCTGGGGAGCGACCTGCCGAAGGTCAACCCCCGCATCCGCTTCGTCGAAAGCCCCTACGGGGATGGCTCCATCGCCGTCGTCCCGCCCCTCAACCCCGACGTAGCCATCGTCCACGCCCAGCGGGCCGACCTGGCGGGAAACACCCAACTGTGGGGACTGCTGGGGGTGCAAAAAGAGGCCGCATTCGCCGCCAGTCACGTCATCGTCGTCGTCGAAGAGATCGTGGACGAGGCGGTCATCCGCGCCGACCCAAATCGCACCATCATCCCGGGCCTGGTGGTGGACGCGGTGGTGCACGAGCCCTACGGCACGCATCCTTCGTACGTGCAGGGGTACTACGACCGCGACAACGAGTTCTACCTGCGGTGGGACAAAATCAGCCGGGACGAGGCGGCCACGCAAGCCTGGCTGGACGAGTGGGTCTACGGCGTGCAGGATCGGGCGGAGTACGTGGCTAAAATGGGCCAGGAGACCTGGGAGCGGCTGGCGCCAGGAGAGGCGATGGCCGGGTCAGTGAATTACGGCAAGTATACCTGAAACCTGGAACGTGAAGCCCGCAACAGTCCCTGGTTTCACGTTTCACGTTTTACGTCAAGGAGTAGGTAATGACTGATTGCACTCCCTCCGAAATGATGATCGTGACCGCAGCGCGAGCGCTGGCCGGCGTCCGTACCGTTTTCGTCGGCGTGGGTCTGCCCAACAGCGCCTGCAACCTGGCGCGGCGGACGGTGGCGCCAGACCTGGAGTTGATCTACGAGAGTGGCGTCTACGGTGCCCGACCGGCCCGGCTGCCCCTCTCCATCGGCGACCCCACCCTCATCAGCGGGGCGACCTCAATCTGCTCGATGGCCGATCTTTTCGGGCTGTACCTGCAGGGCGGGCGGGTGGAGGTGGCCTTCCTGGGCGGGGCGCAGATTGACCGCTTCGGCAACCTGAACACCACCGTCATCGGCGACGGCTCGACTCTAAGCGGAGCGACGCTCGCCGAAGTCTGGGAGCATCCCAAAGTGCGCCTGCCGGGCAGCGGGGGCGCGTGCGAGATCGCCATCAACGCCCAGCAGATTTTCGTGATCATGCGTCTCCGGCGGCGGGCCTTCGTCGAGCAACTGCACTTCCTCACCAGCCCCGGCCACCTGGGAGGCGCGGGCGAGCGAACCAATCTGGGGCTGCCGGGAGGTGGCCCCCAGTTGGTGGTCACCGACAAGTGCGTCTTCCGCTTCGACGAGACGACGGGGGAGATGGTGCTGGAGAGCCTGCATCCAGGCGTGAACCTGGCCGAGGTGCAGGAGGGAGTGGGTTGGAAACTGAAGGTGGCCCCGGACCTCTCAGAGACGGAGCCGCCAACGGAAGAGGAACTGCGCCTGCTGCGAGATGAGTTGGACCCGCAGGGACTGTATCGCTGATAGGGTCTTGAGCCTGCCCATCTTGAGACCTACCCTGAGCGAAGTCGTACGCCAACTTGACAAGCGGGCGCATTAATGATATAACCCCAAAGCACGTTTCTAGCTGACGCAGCTCTCTGATTGCCGTCACTTATCGCAAGCGACTAAGGCTATTCCCGGCGTTGGCCCGGTCTCACCGCGACCTCCGACAGAAAAGAGGGTATGTCTATGTTATGTAAGGAGGATTCCAACACTATGCACAAAGAAGTGGTCATTATTGACGCCGTGAGGTCGCCTGTTGGCAAGCATAACGGTGGGCTGTCGAGCGTGCGGCCTGACGATCTGCTGGCCGAAGTCCTCAAGGCGCTGATGGAACGCACCGGCGTGGACCCGGCGCTGGTCGAGGACGTCTACGCCGGCTGCGGCAACCAGGCCGGCGAGGACAACCGCGACGTGGCGCGGATGTCGCTCTTGCTGGCCGGCTTTCCAAAAGAAGTCAGCGGCGTCACCGTCAACCGTAACTGCGCGTCGGGGCTGGAGGCGGTGAACCTGGCCGCCAAATCCATCATCGCCGGCGAGGCCGACGTCTTCATCGGCGCCGGAGTGGAGTGCATGAGCCGGGCACCCTGGTCTATGCCCAAGCCGGAGCGCCCGCAGCCGGTGGGGCATCCCAAAATCTGGGACACCACCGTCGGCTGGCGCTACAACAACCCCAAACTCGATTGCCTATACCCCATCATCAGTCTGGGCGAAACGGCCGAGAACATCGCCGACGATCTAGGAATCACTCGCGAGGAGCAAGACGCCTTCGCTCTCGAAAGCCACCGGCGGGCGATGGAGGCCATCAAGGCCGGCAGATTCAAAGACGAAATCGTGCCCATCGAAGTGCCGCAGCGTAAAGGCCCGCCTAAGATCGTGGATACCGACGAACACCCTCGCTACAAAATCGTGGATGGCGAATACGTCCTGGCCACCAGCATGGAACGGTTGGCCCGGTTGAGGCCCGTCTTCCGCAAAGGGGGCACGGTGACGGCTGGCAACTCCAGCGGCATCAACGATGCCGCGGCTGCTCTGCTGCTGATGAGCGCGGACAAAGCCAGCGAGCTGGGGTTGAAGCCGATGGCGCGCTGGATCGGCTCGGCTGTAGCGGGCGTGGACCCTGGTGTGATGGGCTACGGGCCGGTGCCGTCCACCCGGAAACTTCTCAAACGGCTGGGGCTCACTCTGGACGACATCGGCCTGATCGAATTGAACGAGGCATTCGCCGCCCAGGCCCTCGGGGTGATGCGCAGGCTGGGCATGGATCACGAGATCACCAACGTCAACGGCAGCGCCATCGCCCTGGGCCATCCCACCGGCTGTTCCGGCGCTCGCATCCTCACCACCCTTTTGCACGAGATGAAGCGCCGTGCCTCGCAGGAGGAACGCCCCTATTACGGCCTGGCTACGTTGTGCGTGGGCGTCGGTATGGGCGTTTCTACGATTGTTGAGTGGCTGGATTAGGATTAGGATTGGAGATTGGAGATTAGAGATTGGAGGTTGGAGATTATGGAACGTCCTCTTACTGGTGTTCGAATCATCGGTTTGGAACAGTACATGACCGCTCCCTATTGCACTTTGTTGCTGGCTGACGCCGGAGCTGAAGTCATCAAAATCGAGCGGCCCGGCCGGGGCGACCCGCGCCGCTCCATCCCGCCCTACGCCACTGACGAGCAGGGGCGGCGCGCGGCCGGGGGGTTCATCGGCTACAATCGGAACAAAAAGAGCCTGGCCCTCAATCTGCGCGCAGAGGCGGGCCGCCAGATTTACAGAGACCTGGTGAAGGTGTCGGACGTGGTGGTCGAGAATCTGCGCCCTGGCGCCACCGACAAGTTGGGGTTGGGCTACGAGCAGTTGAAGGCCATCAATCCCCGGCTGGTCTACGCCGCCATCTCCGGCTTTGGGCGACTGGAGGGCTACACCGGTCCCTATGCCGGCCGGCCGGCCTTTGACATCGTGGCCGAGGCCATGGGTGGCATCATGAACCTGGTCGGCTTCGCCGACAAGCCCCCTTCGTGGACCATCTACGGCATGGCCGACGTCTACACCGGGCAGGTCACAGCCTACGGGGTGATGCTGGCCCTCTTCATGCGGGAGCGCACCGGAGAAGGGCAGTTCGTGGACAGCGCCATGCTCGACAACATGCTGGCCTTCAACGAGCGCATGGTGACGCTCTACTCCTTCACCGGCGAATCGCCTGAGCGGGGACGGCTGAAGCACCTCTACCCCAGGGGCGCTTTTCGCTGCCAGGATGGCTACCTGGCCCTCAATATTCCCGACAACGTTCAGTGGGGGCGGCTCTGCGAGGCCATGGGGCGTGAAGACCTGAAGGACGACCCTCGCACCGTAGACGGGACGGCCCGCGCCGCCAACGCCGACTTCATACGCCCGATCATCGAGGACTGGCTGGCCGGCAAGACCCGCGCCCGGACGGTGGTGCTTCTGGGGGAGCACGGCGTGCCCTCCGGCCCGGTCTACACCGCCGAAGACATTTTCAATGACCCGCACATCGCTGCCCGCCACATGCTAGTGACGATAGACGACCCGGTCGCCGGACCACGTAAGTATGCTCGCACTCCCCTTCATCTCTCCTCCGCCCCAGAAATTCCCACCGCGCCCGCTCCGCGGTTGGGAGAGCACACCCGTCCCATTCTGCGGGACCTGTTGGGTTACGACGAGGCTGAGATCGAACGGCTCCAGGCCCAGGGTGTGATAGAGACCTGGGAAGAAGAGGTGGTGTAATGACGCGTCGCAGTCACGTCGTCTACCGCCGCATGGCTCACTTCCATCCCCTGGCTGAGCGGGGGGAGGGGGTCTACCTGTGGGACGCCGAGGGGCGGCGCTACATTGATGGTTCCGGCGGCGCGGCCGTGGTGAACATTGGCCACGGCGTGGCGGAAGTGGCCCAGGCGATGGCCGAGCAGGCCGCCACCATCGCCTACGTCCACGGCACCATGTTCACCACCGACGCGCTGGAGACGCACAGCGAGCAGTTGGCCGCGCTCGTGCCCATGCCGGAGCCCCGCTTCTACTACATGACCAGCGGCTCCGAGGCGGTGGAGACGGCGATCAAGTTCGCCCGGCAGTTGCAAGTAGCGCGGGGCGAGCCGGCCCGAGAGGTGATCATCTCCCGCTGGGGCTCATACCATGGCGCAACGATGGGCGCACTGGCCCTCACCGGCCGGTCAAAGATGCGTACCCTGTTCGCGCCGCTCTTCCGCGACCAGCCACACATCCCACCTCCCTACTGTTATCGCTGTCCCTTCGAGCCCCCCCTCAATCCCCCCCAAACTCGAAACTCACACCCCACCTGCAACCTGGCCTGCGCGCAGGCATTGGAGACGGAGATCCTCCGCCAGGGGTCGGGCCGGGTGGCGGCCTTCATCGCCGAATCGGTGAGCGGAGCGACGCTGGGAGCGGTGGCGCCGCCGGAGGGCTACTGGCCGCTGGTGCGCCAGATCTGCGACCGCTACGGCGTGCTCCTCATCGCCGACGAGGTGATGGCCGGCTTCGGGCGCACCGGGCGGTGGTTTGGGATAGAGCACTTCGACGTGCAGCCGGATGTGATCACTATGGGCAAAGGAGTCACCGGGGGATATTTCCCCTTGTCCGTCACGGCAGTTCGAGGGGCAGACGTGGAGAGGATCAGGCAGGTACACGGCGACTTCGTCCACGGCGGCACCTTCTCCCACCACGCTGTGGGCGCGGCTGCTGGACTGGCCGTGCTGCGCTATCTGCAAAAGAATGACCTGGTCACGGCCTCGGCAGCCAAGGGCGAGGTGTTGGGAGAGAAACTGAGCGCGGCCTTGGGCGAGCTTCCCTGCGTGGGTGATGTTCGGGGCATCGGCCTGCTGTGGGGTGTGGAATTCGTCGCCGACCGGGCGACCAAAGCCCCCTTCCCGCCAGCGGCCCACTTCGCCCGTCGGGTGGCGGATGCGGCCTTCGATAAGGGGCTCATCGTCTACCCGGTCGCGGGGTGCGCCGACGGCGTGGCTGGTGACCTGGTGCTGATCGCCCCGCCGTTCATCATCACCGAAGCCCAGATGGATGAAGTAGTGCGTTTGCTGCGAGAGGCTGTTTTGAAAGTCGCCAGCGCACAAACGGGCGCTGGCGACCTACCAGGGCAAACAGGGGGCCAACAGACGAATTGGGGAACGGGAGCTATGGGGCGTACTGGGTAAATAAAAAGGACCGGGGGAGCTTGCGCCCAAAACCCGCTTAGTCCCCGGTGGTATGCCGGGAAGGCTACGGGCCACCCGATCTACGGAAAATTCTACCACAAATACCTATACATTGTCAAACCGATTTTCGATCAGGAGGCGAATAGCCAATGCGGAACATTTTGATCGCCGGTGGAGCTGGCTTCATCGGCTTTGATCGTTTGCTAAAAAAGAGATGGCAAAATTAACAGTTGAAACCGTGCGGCAAGAATATTTGGTGAATAAACTTACTAGTTACGAGATCGCCGCCAAGTATCGCTGTAGTGCCGCTTGGGTAAATACATTTCGAAAACGGCATGGCATTCGAACCCTAGAACCTTGGGAGCGGAATGAGCAACAGGTATTATCACAACACCAAACAGAATACATCTACGGTGCGCTGTTAGGAGATGACTGCCTTAAGAGATATCACTCTACAGGCAATGCTTATCTCAGTGTAAGCCACAGCAAATCTCAAGCAGAGTATGTCAAACTCAAATATGAAATCATGGGCGGATTTGTAAAATCAGGAATAAAGGTCTACTATGACAGGAGACCAAACAGACAAGACAGTGTGGGCTTCCGTACAATCTGCCACCCCGTGTTTACCAAGCTGTATGAGGAAATCTACCCATTGAGAAGAAAAACGATATGCCGAGAATGGTTAGAACAACTGACGCCATTTAGCTTGGCGATCTGGTACATGGACGATGGTTCTCTGACCCAGAGTAACGGGCAAATGCGGATCTCAACAGAGGCTTTTTCCTATCAGGAGCAAAATCAGCTTCAGTCGGTCCTGGCAGAGAAGTGGAAGATTCACCCCCGTATCAAGCCCTCGCAAGCTGCTGGGAAGTGGATTCTCTATTTCAATGCGGCTGAAAGAGATAAGTTCTTTGCCTTGGTCTTTCATTACATGATCGACTGTATGCAATACAAACTTCGTTAGTTGGGAGGCGAACACGATGCAAAACATCTTAGTAACAGGTGGAGCAGGGTTCATCGGATCCCATTTTATCAGATACTTGCTCAGAGAATATCCTTCATACAAGATAGTGAATTTGGATGCCTTAAGATATTCGGGCAACCTCGATAACCTGCGCGACATCGAGGGCGACCCGCGCTACACCTTCGTGCAAGGCGACATCTGCGACGCGGAGAAGGTGGACGAGGTGATGGGCGAGCACGAGATTGATGCCCTCGTGAACTTCGCTGCGGAAACGCATGTAGACCGCTCGCTGATGGAAGCAGGCAGCTTCATCCAGACCGATGTCTACGGCACTTACATTCTGCTGGAAGCCGCCAGGAAGTACCAGGTCGAGCGCTATCACCAGGTCTCGACAGATGAAGTCTACGGCCAAGTGCTGGAAGGCTCTTCGCTGGAGACCGACCCGCTCTTGACGCGCAGCCCTTACGCAGCGAGCAAGGCCGGGGCAGACCTCATGTGCCACGCCTACTTCGTCAGCTTCAACATTCCGGTCACCATCACCCGAGGCTCCAACAACATCGGCCCCTACCAGTATCCGGAGAAAGTGATCCCCCTCTTCATCACCAACGCCATTGACGACCTCCCCCTCCCCCTCTACGGCGATGGCCGGCAGATGCGCGACTATCAATACGTGAGCGATCACTGCGAGGGGATAGACGTGGTGCTGCACAGGGGCCAACCGGGCGAGGTCTACAACCTGGGCACCGAGGTGGAGACTTTTAACATAGACATGGCCAGGATGATTCTCAAGCTCCTGGGCAAGCCGGAGAGCCTCATCCAGCACGTCCGAGACAGGCCCGGCCACGACCGCCGCTATTCCCTCAATTGCGACAAGATCAAAGCCCTGGGCTGGCGCAGCCGTCACACTTTCGAACAGGCGCTGGAGAAGACGGTGCAATGGTACGTGGACAACGAGTGGTGGTGGCGCAAGATCAAGAGCGGCGAGTACATGGAGTATTACAGTCGTCAGTATGAGGGGCGCTAGTTGGAGGTTGGAGGTTGGAGGTTGGAAGTTGAGGGTAGCTGAACGCAAAAACGCCGGGGGGGAAACCTCGGCGTTTTCTGTTCCTGAAGACCTCGGAGGTTTCCGGCAGTGCCTCTACTGGCAAGTTGCCGTGATCATCTGGTTGGCTTACGGGCAGAATCGCGTCTGAAAACCTCTGAGGTCTGGATCGCTCTCTAAAGTTGGCGTTTATGGTTGGCTATTCTTCATCCGCGCCGAAGGTTATCACCAAGGCATCCTCATCGAATCTGGCTGTACTTCTCGTGGCTCTCCTTCCAGGCGTCGAAGTAGCTATCTTGCACCCGGTCGTGCATGCGGGTCAGTTGCGTGATCAGCTCGGCGACGGTGTCGAACAGCTCGTCGTCAGGGATGGGCAGGTCGGTCACCGCTCGCAGGATGGGGCGGCTTCTTCGGCGACCAGATCATCCAGCCCTCTCCAGGCCAAGACCGTGGCGAAGTATCTCTGCATTAGGAAACAGGCAACCTTATGCAAGAATCAGGTTTTGGGAAGCCAAAAAACAGGGATCCCCCGATTGCGCTTTTACCCAATGGCATGTATAATAATGGCGTACCGCTACCCTCAACGTCGAGATACGGCTGGAGCGGGTGCGGCTGGTGGAAGTACCCCAAAGTCAAGATAACCAAGAGGTGACGATCATGAACCGTAAATTTCCCTTGCTGTTGTGCACGCTGATCCTGTTTCTGCTATGCATCTCCGCTTCCCCGGGCGCTGGAAAGCTCCCCGTGGATTACCAGGGCACTCTCCCTTCGACCCTTCGACAAGGCTCAGGGCAGGCTTCGCTGAGGACAAGCTTTGAGCTGCCGGAGAACTTGCCCGTGGTGGAGGCCATTTACCCGCTCAGTGAGGCAGCCAGGGCACGGCTGCGCGCCAGCGGGCTCGTCGCCCTGCCAGATCAGGATGTCGAACGCCTCTCCGCTGCTTATTTTCGCCTCTTCTCCGAGGAGCGGGTATCGGTCTTTATCACCAGCGATGTGGCGCTGCACCTTTTCCATAACGTCTTCGACGATCTGCTGGCCGAGGTGGAGAAGACTCACCTCTACGATGACGTGGAGTGGCTGGTGCAGCAACTCTACGCCGCCAGCGCCGCCCGCTACGCCACCATTCCTGAGACACAAACGCTGAGCAAAGATGCCGCGCAGCACGACGTGCTGGTCTTTGCCGTGGCCGCCCGCCTGCTGGACGATAGCTTCGTTCCACCGGCGTACGTCGAACCCGACGCCAGCCAGTACGTGCAGAAGGTGGTTGACCACACCCTCACCGAGTTCTACCCCGGCGACGACTACACCCAGTACGAGCCTCGCGGCCACTACGCCGGCGACGGCCGTCTGGAGCGCTACTTCCGCACGGTGAAGTGGCTCAGCCGCCGCATCTTCCGCATCGAGGATTACTTCTACCCCGATGACGCCGACGTGGAGCTGACCGCCGCCGCGCTGCTGGCCCAGCTCATGACCGACGACCCGGCCATCGAAGCCCGCTGGAACAAGGTCTACGACGTCACGCGGCTCCTGGCGGGTCCCGCCGACAGCATCACCCCGCCCCTGGTGCAGCAGGCGCTGGACAACGTCTTCGGCCCGAGCTTCACGCTGGAGATGCTGGAGGACGCCGCCAACCGCACCGCGCTGCGGACCGAGTTCCAGCGGGACATCTATCCCACCAGCGAGATCATCCCCGTGCCTCTGGAGTTTCCGGGGCAGATCCCGCCCAAGTACGTGCAGTTCCTAGGCGAGCGCTACCTGCCCGACGGCGAGGCCATGCAGGAGACCTGCTTCCCTTACGTGCCGGAACGCCTCCTGCCTTCGGGGTTAGACGTGATGGCCACCGTGCTGGCTTCGGATCGGGCAGAACACTGGCTGGCGGGCGAGATCGCAGTCTATCCCGAACTGGCCACGCAACTCACCACGTTGCGGGTGCAATTCGATGACTACACCGTGGCCGACTGGACGAAATCTACCTACAACGGCTGGCTGTACAGCCTGCGTCCCTTATTGCAGCCGATGCCCGCCGGCGCGCCCGCTTTCATGCAGGGCACGGCCTGGCAGGATAAGGAGTTAAACACCGCGCTCGGCTCCTGGACGCAGTTGCGGCACGACTTCATCCTCTACGGCAAGCAGACCTACGTACCGTGCCCGTGGGCAGAGGGGCCGGGGCTGGTCGAGCCGGTGCCCGACACCTTCGACCGCCTGGCCGACCTTTGCGATCAGGTTCACAGCGCGCTCGACGGCTGCAACATGCTGCCCGAAATCCACGGCCGCAGCTTGCGCGACTTGGCCACCAAGCTGCGCACCTGGCGAGACTATGCCCAAACGGTCGCTGATGGGGGGTGGCTGAGCGAGGAGGAGCAGGGAGACATCCACCGCGTGGGGCTCTGGCTGCTGGAATTCTTCCAGGATGACTGGGGCGTGACGGAGAAATCGCCCCTGCTGGTGGCCGATGTGGCGAGCGATTCCAACACCGCCCGTGTGCTGCACGAGGGGACGGGGCACTTCAACCCACTGATCGTGGTCTACACGCCGCCGGGCGGTGAGTCCATTGCCGGCATCGGCTACGTCTTCAGCCACTATGAGTTCGCCGAGCCGAACTGGAATCGTCTGAACGACGCTGAGTGGGCAGATAGGTTGCAGGAGAACCCGCCGCCGCGCCCGGCGTGGGCCTCTGGCTTCCTGCCGCTCGACCGGTTGGAGGTCATCTACCTGCCGCTTATTGAGAAGTGAATCGAAGGGTTCATGGCGTACAAAAGCCACCTGCGTCCAGTGCGCAGGTGGCTTTTTGGCGTCCAGACTTCCAAAGTCTGGCAGACTTTGGAAGTCTAGCTACATCGAGCCCATCGTCAAAGCCATCAGTGCCTTTTGCACGTGCAAGCGGTTCTCGGCCACGTCGTAGATCACGGAGCGGGGGCCGGAGGCGACCTCATCGGTTACCTCGTGGCCCCGGTCCACAGGCATGGGATGGGTGAAGAGGGCGTCGTCGGTGAGGGCCATCTTCGCGGCGTCGCAGATCCACGCCGGGTACCGCAGCGCGCGGTCAATTTCCTCCTGCTTGTGGAGCTGACCATCTCGATAGGCGTCGGGGCTCATCCAGTTGCGAGAGTAGACGATGTGCGCTCCTTCGTAGCCTGAGGTCACGTCGTGGACCACCTCGAACGTCCTGCCGTTGGCAGCGCAGTTCCCTTTGGTCCACTCGACGACCTGGGGGTCCAGATCGTATCCCTCAGGATGGGCCAGGGTCACGTCCATCCCGAAGCGGGAGCCGATGAGCAGCGCCTCCTGGACGCTGCACCAGGAGCGGGCCAGAGCGCCGTGCCCCCAGGCTACCAGCAGCTTCTTGCCTCGCACGTCGCCCAGGTGCTCGAGCCAGCCCATCACGTCGGCCAGGCCCTGGCAAGGGTGATACTTGTCGTGAGCCATGGAGATGATGGGGATGGTGGCCCAGCGGGCGTATTCGCGTAACAGATCGTCGCCCTCGCCGTAGGCACCGATCTTGTCCTCCAGGATGCGGATGCCCAGGCCGTGGGCGTAGCGGCTCATCACCCTGGCCGCATCCTCCACCGTCTCGCCCGCAGTGGTGGCGGTCTTGAGACGCATGGTTTTAGGCTCTAGAAACTGCGCGTGCCCGCCCAGCTCAGTGGCCGCTGTCTCGAAGCTCTGGCGGGTGCGCACCGAGGGGTTGTAGAAGAACATGAGGAAGGTCTTGTGCTGGAGTATCGAGGTCCAGCGAGGTGAGAAGCGATCGCGTTTCATCTTCGCCGCCAACTCCAGCACCGCTTCCAGTTCTTCGACTGACCAGTCCTGGGTGCAGATCAGGTCGTGTCCGTAAAGGTCCATGTTACCTCCTGTGATCGGGATTCGTGGATTCGGGATTCGTGGATTCGGGATTCGTAGATTCGGGATTCGTAGATTCGTATTCGACCTCGGTTTCGTGCAGGGGGCGGTTGCCGAAGAGTTTCTGGCCTTGTTGCTGTTTTCGCACGTAACGAATGTAGCCGTTAAGAGCTTGCAGCGCGCGGTGGGCCAACCCGCGCTGCCGATCCAGATCGGCCTCAGAGGTATATCCCACAGCTTGACAGGTGATGAAGCCGCTCAACGTCTCGCTCAGCGAGCCTCGCGCTATGTAGAAAAAGCGCAGGCTGTCAAGGTAGTGATAGCGTCCATAGCCCTCGGCGATATTGAGCGTGACGCTGGATGCAGCTCTCCGGAGTTGGCGGGCAAGGTCATACTTTTCGTAACCGGGGAGTCGTTTGGCCAAGTCATACGCCTCACGCACAACCTGTAAGGCCAGCTTGTAACAATCCAAATCCTCAAAGCCCCTACCCATCTTCGCCACCCGTCCCCTCCCGAACCTACGAACCTACGAATTTACGAATCTACGAACCTACGAACCTACCGCATAGTCAACGCCATCATCGCCTTCTGCACGTGCAGCCTGTTCTCCGCCTCGTCGAAGACCACCGATTGCGGCCCGTCAACGACCTCGTCCGTCACCTCGAAGCCGCGGTCGCAGGGGAGGCAGTGCATGTAGATGGCCTCAGGGTCGGCCAGGGCCATCTTGTCGGCGTCGCAGATCCAGTCCTTATTAGCCTCGAAAATCTCCTGGGCTTTCTGCGGATCATCCTCGCCCACCGGCGGCTTGAACGTGGGCGTCGCTGTCCAGGACTTGGGGTAGACCACGTGAGCTCCATCGAATGCGGCATCCATACTGTTGGAAATCTCGAAAGAGCCGCCGTACTTCTCGGCATACCCCTCACAGGCCTGGAGAACCTCTTCGTCAAGCTCCATTCCTTCAGGGTGAGCTAGCACCACGTCCATGCCCATCATGCTGGCCCCGATGATGGCGCTTTGGGGCACGGCTCGCGGCTTGTGGACGCTGGGCGAATAGGCCCAACTCATCACGAACTTGACGCCCTCGAACGTGCCAAACTTCTCGTAGATGGTGAGAATATCCGCCAGGGCCTGGCAGGGGTGATACTTGTCGCACTCCATGTTGATGACCGGGATGTCCGCCCAGTAGGCGAAGTTCTTGATCACCTCGTGAGCCCCGCCGTACTCCCAGTCTACCGGGTCGCCGTAGCAGCGGATGGCGATGGCGTCGCCCATGCGCGCCAGCACCCGCGCCACGTCAGAGACGCGCTCGGTGGAGTAGGCCACCTCTCTACCAGGCAACGCTGGGGTGTAGATTTTGCTCGGGTCCAGGAAGTGGGCGTGGCCGCCCAGTTGGGTCATCCCCGCCTCGAAGCTGTTGCGGGTACGCAGACTCTGGTTATAGAAGATCATGAACAGGGTCTTGGCTCGCAGCAGGTGATCGTGGGGCTCGCCCAGGGCGAAGCGGCGCTTGAAGTCCAGCGCCACATCCAGGATGGTCTCTACTTCCTCCGTGGTGTAATCCAGCAGAGTGAGGAAATCTCGGCCTCGGAACGATTCGGTTTTCATGATTTTTCTCCTTTTCTATGTTCAGTAGATCCAAGATTTCCAGCAGAGGCGGCTCCCATGCCGCCGGTTCGCGGGCGTGGGAGCCCACTCTGCTCAGAATTTGCATCTATTGATGTTTGAGGTAATGATACCACAGGTAGGGGCATTTCGTCAAGTGGGAGTTCAAGTCAGTGGAAATGTTAATGAAACAGCAGCTTGACAGTGGGGGGGGAGTGATATAAAGCGGCAACAGGATCAACGTCCCTTCCGCAGTACCGCGAGATCTCTTGGAAAGTCTTTGAAACCGCTCCTAGCCCCCGTCCCCGGGGGCGTCGCTGGCGAAGTCGAACCGCAAGATCCGCCCCGCGGACGGGGCTCCGAGCACTTTCCGAGAGAACTCCCGCCAGCGGTGTCCTCTGTCCAGGATTGGAGGCTTGCGCAAAAATCCAAAATGACTATAATTATGGTCAGAAACCATGATGTCCAAACAGCCCTTTGAACTCATCTACGATCCCGAAGTCGCGCAACATCTGAAGGCGATTGACCGCAAGCATCATTCGCTGATTCGGCGCACTATCGAAGAACAGTTGTGTTACGAGCTGGAGGTCGAGACGCGCAATCGTAAACCTTTGCTTCGACCTTCTGCGTTCGGTACAGCATGGGAGATACGCTTCGGCCCCAACAACCGGTTCCGTGTATTCTATCGAACCGATCCCTCAATACATGAGGTCCACATCCTGGCAATCGGGGTCAAAGTGGGTAATCGGCTGTTCATAGGTGGAGAGGAATTCGAGTTATGAAAATCGCCCCTGTAGTGGAAGTGAAGGCCCGTTTCAGCGCCTACCTGGAATGGTGTCAGGATGGGCCAGTTATCGTCACGAAGAATGGCCGTCCTGTGGCTGTGTTGATCTCCATTCTGGAAGATGACGAACTGGAGCGCCTTGTGTTGGCCTATACACCCAGGTTTCGTCGCCTGTTGGATGCGGCTGAGCAACGCATCCAACAAACAGGTGGCGTCAAGCACGAGGAGTTCTGGAAATCGTTTAACATGGCTGAATAGTAAGATCATTCAGCGTTCTACGAGGGGATATGCCCTTTTGGCAAGAAGAGAGTTGGAGATTGGATATTAGAGATTAGAAGGAGACCGAAATCGTTCTCGCTCGCTCAAGGCGCAGGACAGAGGGTTCTGGTAGATGATTCGCCAGAACCTTCTGTCTTGAGCGTCGGCATCTTGAGCTGGACAGGAACCAATTACTGCTGGGTGATTGGAGCGTGGTTTGGCACATAGTCCCCAGGTTGACCAAAAGGTGCCTCTGTGGTAAAATGACGAAGACGTATTGCGTGTTCCGTGTTTCGTTACGCAACACGCAACACGCAACACGGTTCACAAAGGACTCATCCAATGTTCGAACTAATCTTTCTCGGCACCTCTGCTTCCGCTCCCTCAATCAGACGGAATCTGTCGGCCACCATGATCCTGCACAAAGAGTACCGTTTCCTGGTAGACTGCGGCGAGGGGACGCAGCGACAACTACTCAGGAGCGGGCTGGGCTTCAAACGGCTGGACAAGATCCTCCTCACTCACGGCCACCTGGATCACATCCTGGGCCTGGGGGGTTTGGTGTCTACCTTTAGCCGCTGGGAGGCCATCTCGAAGTTCGAGATCTATGGGGGAAGCTGGGCGCTGGAACGGGTCAATGACCTCATCTTCGGGGTAGTGTTTCGCGGAGTAAAGCCTCCCCTGCAAATTGACCTGATACCGATAGAGCCGGGAGTCCTGATGGAAGACGACACCTTTGAGCTCACGGCCTTCGCCGTCACCCATCGCGGGCCGGGCTGTCTCGGTTACACGTTTCGGGAGAAGGGAAAGTGCCCCTTTCTGGTTGACAAGGCCGAGGCCCTGGGAGTGCCGCCTGGGCCAGAGCGAGGTCGCCTGGTGCGGGGGGAAACCGTGACTCTGGCTAATGGCACGGTGGTGCATCCCGATCAGGTGCTGGGCCCTTCCATCCCCGGCGCCAAGCTGGTCTTCGTGGGCGATGCGGCCCACACCTACAACCTGGTAGAAGTGGCCAGCGACGCTGATGCCCTGGTCATCGAGGCCACCTATCTAACAAAAGAGGAGGAGCTGGCCAGGAAATACGGCCACCTTACGGCTGCCGCAGCGGCGACCCTGGCTCGGCAGGCGGGAGTCAGGCAACTGTACCTGACCCACATCTCCCGGCGCTACTCTGGGGAGGCAGTCCTGGCCGAAGCCAGAGCCATCTTTCCCCAAACCGTGGTGGCCAGGGACTTCGACCGCTTTCGAATCATCAAGGAGAAAGAGTAGTTTTGTTTCGTAAGAAGGTGACGATTTCCTCCAGGTGCCTCTTATCCACTTCGTCGAAGGCATCGTATTCGGCGCTGTCCACGTCCAAAACGGCTATCAGCTCATCCCTGTCATCGAAGACGGGCACCACGATCTCCGATTTGGAGTTGGAGTCGCAGGCGATGTGGCCTGGGAACTGGTGGACGTTGGGCACGACGATGGTCTCCTCACTGCGAGCAGCAGCCCCGCACACTCCTCGATCGAAGCTGATGTGCAAACAGCCCAGCGTACCCTGATAAGACCCGATCAGCAGTTCCCCCGGCGCTACCACCCGATAGAACCCCGTCCAGAAGAAGTGATCGAGGCTGTGATGCAAGAGACAGGCGATGGTGGCCATCGAGGCGATCAAGTCCGTCTCTCCCTCTAAGGTCGCCCTGATCGCGTCCGTCACCTGCCGATAGATTTCTTCTTTCTGTTCTCTCTCCATCGTATATCTCCCTTAGCTTCGATTTGTGCCTACCTTGATATTGCTAGATTCCCGCCAAGGCTATCTTGTTGTGGTCATGACTGCTTGAGAACACTACAGCGGATTTAGAAAGGAACGGATTTCTTGCTCCCAATCCGTTTTGTTCCAAATCCGTTGTAGTGTTTCGGCAGCGGAGCCCTTCGTTAGCAGTTCCCAGCCCCGCGCTCCCTCTTGTACAGAAACGGCAAGACTCCCAAAGCCAGCCCCGGCACCGCACCCCAGCAAATACCTCCTGTCGGCTTATCCGCTTTTGGCTCCCCTGCCTCCCCCCGCGGCGGCGCACCAATGCTCTCGCGCCATTGGGCGTCCAGCTCATCCTGGTCGAAGCCGTAAACCTTCATCAGGGCGTCGTCGGCCAGTGACCCCTCTTGGAAGACCTCCAGCAGTTGGCTCATCTTCTCCTTGCCGTAGGTTTTGAGCAGGAAGTCAACTACACTATAAACCTCCCCGTAGAAGAGGTTGACCTCAGCGGGATTGCCGGTGGGTGCCGTGAGGGAGCGAACGGAGAGAAGCCTGTTCTCACGGATGCCCTTCTTCAGGGCCTGATCGTTGCCGCTCCGCAGTTTTCCTTCGTTGTACATGGCCAGCCCTTCGTTGAGCCAGGCGGGTATATCGGCATAGGGGTTCTCAGTGGCCAGGCCGACCACAACGTGGGTCAGTTCGTGAGCAATGGTACTGTCCACGTCCTGATGGGTGCCGTGCAGGAGCACGATGTCCGGAGCCACTACCACGCCCAGGGTGATTATCTGTTCCTCGTAGACCGCGCCCTGCGAGGTGAGGGCCTCTTGCATGTCGGTCTTGCTCTGGTAGACGATGATCTTGACGGGCTTCTCCAACTCTACACCCACGTTCTCTTCCAGGCGGGCCAGGGATTCCACCGCGCTGCTCAGAAGCTCTCGACCGAAAGCCCGGTCAGCATCGTACCAGTACAGGATAACCTTCCCCTCGGTCAGGCTCTCCCAGGTGAAGCGATCGTCCATGTAGGTGAAAGTGACGAGCTCGGTCTCCAGAGCGTCGCCAGCCGCGTCCTTTATCCGCCACGAGTACTCGATGTCGGAGCCGGGGGGGATTTCCCCTCGCTGCAATCGCCAGACGTATTCGGCCTCCACCTGTTTGGCGGGACTGAATCCAGGACGGGCCGAGTTGGTGACGGGCGCATCGCCGATCCTGTAGAGCAAGGTTATGTCATTGATCTCGCTGCTGCTCTCCGCCGTCAGACGAAACACGATTTGCTCGGAGAAGCTGTACTCGTAAGCATCGGCGGTGACAGTGATCCCATCTTGAGCCAGGACGAGGGGGGATACCATGGCCAGCAGAACCAATCCCAACACAAGCAAGGCAAACTTTTTTCTCATTCTCATTTCTCTTTCCTCCTCGGTCAGCACACAATTATAGCACTCTCCTTTAGGTTTGCCAATTCAGGTGAAAGCAGTTATAATCACAACGCACCTTTTTGGTTGCAGGAAGGAGATTCTGGCATGACTATTCCGAAATCCGGTATTCAGGAGCTAGCCATCAAAGCCCACGAGATGGGAGCGGGCGTGCTGCGTGGCTCTGTTGAGCGCCTTGACGAAAAAAGAGGGTGGGCCATAGGAAACGTGCATCTGCGCGACTGGCTGGCCAGATATGAGGGCCGAGATGTGATTCTGATCGCTGCCGTGGTTGGAGAAGGGCAGTACCTGACCACAAAGACCTGTAGAACGTGCGGGCGGGAGTACAAGGGCAGCGAGTGCCCTCACTGCCGGGAGGTCAGGGAAAGGCTGAGAGGCAGGCGGGGCTAGCGCGAGGTCAGCCCCGTCGAGTGGGAGACGCTGGCGGAATGTTGGTGGGTGGTATCTTCTCAAAAAATCGGGGGAGGACAAATCCAGCGCCGGCCGAGTAGGAGCGTAGCGACGTATCGAGGCCAAGCGGGTTGCCGGTAGACCCGTTCGCATCCTGGGTTTCGATACGACCTGAAGGTCTACTCAACCGG
>JAUWOY010000074.1 GCA_030611885.1 Chloroflexota bacterium
CACATAGCGGAGACGACCTGGTAGACGCTGTACCAGGTCGCGAATCGCCTGCTGCACGGCTGCCGCTTCCCACACCAGAGCGGGGTCCGGCTCCTGGAGCAGTGGAAGCCCATCGCCAGTCACAGGCAGCGAGTGGAAACGGGTATGCACCTTGACCGCTCGCCAGACCTGGCGCATAATGCAAGGCCAGGCGTAGGTGGAGAAGGCCGTGCCACGCTTGAGGTCGTAGCCCAGGACGGCGCGCCAGAGGCCGATGCGACCCGCTTGCAGGGCCTCGGCAAAGGGCAAGTCGCCCAACACCTGCTGGCGCACGATGACCTGGACCAGGCCATCGTGACACCTCATCAGGGCGTTCAGGCTGTCGGGACATCCCGACTGCGCCCGTTGGAACAGGGTGGCCCCAAAGGTGGTGCTGTGGCCACCCATCGTGTGATTGTGAATGTGCATTGGGCACCTCCTCAATATGAGATGCCCTATTCTTCCCCAAGTTTGTTAAAATTGGAAGCGAGAATCTTGGGGTTGATTTTCCTGCTCCGTTTTGCTTCGAAAACCCTCGCCAGACCGTGTTTGCGTCTGGGCGATTTTGGTAGTATAATATGGTCGGATTTCATCACACACACATCGCTTTCACGAGGCTGACGAAGACTGGGGTGACTTAGCACGGGAGTCCCTATGTTAAAGAGAGTCGCGTTCGCAGCCGGGGCCAATCATCGCCGACAATTGCGGCATCCGACGGTGAGTGGCTCGATGGCTCGCCTGAGCACCGAGGCTCTGGAGTCGTGTTTGCGGCGCGTGATTTGCAAAGGGGTGAAAGAGGGAAAGCCACCTGCGTCAACCGCACGGTGGCTTTTTGCTTTTGCTAAACGAGCCAAAGTGTGATATACTCTAGCAGCCAAACAAAAAAGGGTTTACAGAGTCGTGGCTCTGGTAATCCCAACACCTACTCCTGAACGGCCCAGGAGCAAGGCTTGAGGAATTGTAGCACAAAGCCGCTTCCTGGGCAAGTGGGAGGCGGCTTGTTTTGATTCCCGGACGTCGGGATGTGTGGGGCTGTTGATACGGACAGTCCTACCGCGATGGTGGACATCTGCCACGATGAGTAGATAGACGAAGGACAGTCATGGCAAACACCAAATATGCCAACGACCGAGCAACGAAGTGGACGCGCTGGATTGGCCGAATCTGGAGCATCGTGATCATTGGAATCGCTCTACTTTTTCTCACCGGCTATGCATGGAACTGGGTGACAACCGGTAAAGCAGACCCGTATGCGGTGGAGGACTATCCGCCCATAGAAAACCTACCGCCGCTCTTGATGCTTCTGAGTGTCCTGGGATTGGGCATTGCCTGGCGTTGGGAGGGATTGGGAGGGACGATTACCGTTGTTTTCCAGTTGGCAATGCTTCCGCTGCTTCTGATTCACTGGCCGATCACTCAGGACTCCCGCTTTGTGGCCCCTTATCTTATATTGATGACAATCGCCACTCCTGGAATACTATTCCTGGTGTGTTGGTGGCGATCGAGAAAGAGGGCAATTCCTCACGACAGCGCCTAGCAACTCGCTTGTGTGCGCTGAGCCGTCGTCTGCTAACCAGTAAGAGCCACCTGCGTCAACCGCACAGGTGGCTTTTTGCTTTTGCCAAACGAGGCGAAATCTGATATACTATCCACAGGAGGCACCAAGCAATGGACAAGCTAGAACTGACATTCAAAGTCGAGAAGGACACCAAGAACACCCGCCGCTACCAGGAAGAGGCCACCGACGGCCCGCCCATCGTCGGCACGCTCTACGTTCAACAGTGGGCGCTTCGCAAACTGACCGGCGGAGACCTTCCAGAGCGCGTGCGCGTGACGGTGACGGTTGCCAAGTGATGACAGCGCCGACGTGCGCCCCGGCGCGCTGGAGAAGTTATGGGCTCTTTTGTCTGGGGTCGTGTTTTCGGCGCGTGATTTGCAAAGGGATGAAAGAGGAAAAGCCACCTGTGTCAACCGCACAGCTGGCTTTTTGCTCCGTGAAATTATTGACAAAACTATAGTAATGTGGTATGATATGTTCAAGAACAGCACCGTAGTAAGAAAAATAAAGGAGGAGTCAGAATGAATATCTACGTAGGCAGTTTGCCACACGAGCTCACCGAAGAAGAGTTGCGACAGGCCTTCGAAACCTTCGGGGAGGTCACATCCGCCAAAATCATCACGGACAAACTCAGCGGCGTATCGAGAGGGTTCGGATTCGTGGAGATGCCCACCAAAGCTGAAGCCCAGGCCGCGATCACCGGCCTGAACGGCACGGAGTTGAAAGGCGAAACGCTTAACGTTAATGAGGCTCGCCCTCGCTCCGAAAGCCGTCAAGGTGGTGGAAGACAAGGTGGTGGACGGCGCCCCCGATAAACAGTCCTCAGACGTAACAGGTTCATAACAGAGCTTCGCCTAACCATGGTGTCTGTGACCCACTCGTTCGCCCAAACCAGCCAACGGCTGGCTTCGCGAAGCCTGAGGACGTTACGGTATTGCCAATATTGCTACAAGCAAGAGCCATCCCAGGAAACGGGACGGCTCTTTGCGTTTTACGCCTATTGCCAAACGAGACGAAATCTGGTATACTATATCAGTGGCTGGCGAAATCGGTCTATGAGGCCGCGGCATTGAGAGGGTCGAGGGTTCGAGTCCCTCTGGCTCCACTAATTGGCTGATGGATTGCGAAGTATTGTGAGTGTTTCCAAAGCGCTTCCGAATGGGTGGGATGCATGATGACTACTGGGAGAGCATCTGAACAAGTGTGGCCAGCAAGTCTATATGCGCGATATCTTTGGCTAATTCATGGGTTGTGGGAGGACATCTACTACCTGATTGAGGCACACAGATCTGCGGCAAATCATCGCATCCGAACTGTAATTGCACGGCATGTGCTTATCGATCTTGATTCTCTTGATGATCTAATAAAGGAATTTCACGCCCATATCAAGGAGCAAGAATTGGCCAAACTGAGGATGGAGGATAGACAGATAATGGAGAACCTATTCACGGAGTATCACAAGGTCCTCCAGCCCAGTAGAGAGGCTCTAAAAGACATAAGAAATCTTGGAGCCCATCGCACTGGAAAGCCTTGGAAGAAGGCACCAAAGTTTGGTGTCGATCCAGATATGTGGGGTAAATGGGAACAATTACTCGTTAGCTTAGAAGCCAAGTACGACCTATCTCAATGGCAGCATGTGTTCACTGCAATAGTAGCACTAGTCAATTCGTTAGCCAATTTCAATCTGGACCAATGGTATTCGATTTCCGATGATGGGATCTTCCATCCATACATGCCGGTTTTACCCCCAGGTTTTTATCCACGTGAAGATTGACGCGTAGACACATGCCTACCTCGAAAAAAGTGCGGAAGCGAGTATTTCTGAAGAGCCCGGTGCGAGAAAACCGCACGCCGGGATACTTCGACAAGCTCAGTACAAGTCTGTGCGGGGGCTTTGGGTAACTGGCAGCCCTACTGCGATGGCGGCAGGAGATATTGTGAAGTGGAAACTATCCTTAGAATTGGCAAATTCTTACCCAGATACTTAGTCAGGATGTTAGAGCTTTGGGTTATCTGGTTTTGGTTCTTCGCTCTAGCTGCGCTAGGGCTCGTCATTGATACTTTCGTGCCAGCTTTTTCACCCCCAAGATGGGTGTATTGGGCACTAATCCCTGGAATTGGCTTTCTTGTAGCAAATGTAAGGCTATTTGCCGAATGTGAAGTGGAAAAGCGACTGCTGCAGAATCGTATTGATGAACTTCAGCATGATCTCATCGGTGAAGACTCAATAGTCTTGTCCCTACATCCAAGGCCATTTCATAACATCGCCGAGATGCAATACATAGGCAAAGAGCCTATAAAAGATGTGAATGTTTGGCTAGTTCATACAGATAGAGATGGCAACAGAAAAAGAGTTAAGGTGGAGCAATTCTTTTCATTAACCGATCATCTCGTCGCTGGACACCACGTCAACGCGAGTTTTCTGAAACCAGGTGAGGGGCGGCGGTTCCATTTACCACAGAAAGATAAGGTGGAGGGCGGAGAAGTAGCGGTTGAGATTAGCTTTGTTGGCGCAAAAACTAGTAGAAGTGTCAATTTCGAAGGGCGCCTCAAACTCAAAGCCTGATAACATGCAGCAGAGTTGGTAACAGTCGTGCTACTTTGGCTAGATCTCCCGTTATGGTAGTTTGCTAGTAGTTTCCACTGCTGCCTAACCTCCGCTGGTGTGCCTTGAAGCTATCGTCGCTTGTCGGTGAGAGTCTGTACGAAGAAGAAGCGAAAGGAAGCGAGGTAGTGAAATGACAAATACCAAGAAGACTGAAAATGAGGTGAAGCGAACCGGGCTCTACTGGCCGGGCAAGCGCACGGAGGTGGAGCGTGTTGCCCTGCCGTTCCAGGTAGTGGAGACGGTCAATGTCTCTCGCGCCACGCGGGAGGAATTACCCCTTTTCGCCGGTACGGAGGGCCAGGAAGCCGAAGGCTGGCGCAACAAACTGATCTGGGGGGAGAACAAGTACATCATGGCCTCGCTGCTTGACCAGGGGTTCGCTGGCAAGATCAACCTCATCTACATTGACCCGCCCTTCGCTACTGGGGCCGACTTTAGCGTCAAGATGAAGGTGGGGGACCAGGAGTGGACTAAGGAAGCTTCATTGATTGAGGAGAAAGCATATAGGGATACCTGGGGCAAGGGCTTAGATTCCTACCTACAAATGCTGTATGACCGGCTCGTTTTGATGCAGGAGTTGCTGGAAGAATACGGCACAATATGGGTCCACCTTGATGATCGTGTGGGCCATTACGTGAAGGTTCTTCTCGATGAGGTATTTGGACCCGAGGCATACATAAATGAGATCATCTGGCATTATCCAGATAACTTTCAGGGGAACGTGAATCGATATGCAGACAATCACAACATGATATTTGTATATGGGAACAGACGAGATGTGAAACTGGAGAGGGTGAAAATACCCTTGAAAAAGCCTGTAAGAAGAGACAAACGAGTGTGGGACAAGGAACTGAAGAAGATTGTTGCTGCACGAGACGAGAAAGGGAAAATAATATACGAGACTTACACGGAGAGGTATGCCGACAATGTTTGGACTATAGGCCAGAGTTCAGTTTCGAAGAAGCGATCAGCGGAATATCTTGGCTATCCCACTCAGAAGCCAGAGGAAATATTAAGGAGAGTTATACTTTCAGGCACAAAGAGTGACGATATTGTTGCTGATTTCTTCTGCGGCTCAGGCACGACGGGTGCGGTGGCCGAGAAACTTGGAAGGCGATGGATTATGGCTGACCTGTCCAGGTTTGCCATCCAGGTCACCAGAAAGCGGCTCTTGGATATTCCTGACTGCAAGCCCTTTGAAATCCTGGACCTGGGCAAGTACGAGCGTCAGTATTGGCGGGTGCACGTCAATGGCCAGGGGGTCAAGCGAGACGAGGTTTTGGCCCGTTACCTGGACTTCATTGTGCAATTGTACCGAGGCGAGCACGTTACAGGATTCGCACACCTTCACGGACGCAAGGCAGGACGGATGGTGCACGTGGGGGGCGTGGACGCGCCTGTTACGCTTTCAGAGATCAATGACGCCCTGGACGAGTGCGCGGCCAACAGATTCCGGGGCCTGGACGTGTTGGGGTGGGAGTGGGAGATGGGGTTGCATGACCTGGTAACGGTGGAGGGACGAAAGCGGGGCGTGGATTTGCGCCTCCTCACCATACCCAGGGAGGTTATGAACCCCAGGGCGGTGAAAGCGGGGGACATCAAGTTCTACGAGTTGGCCTATCTCGATGTCACCCTGGAGCGCAGAGGCTCCGAGACCCAGGTAGTGCTCAAGAACTTCATCATCCCCAACGAGGATCTGGTGCCCGCTGAGGTGAGGGAGAAGATAAAGCGTTGGTCGGACTACGTGGACTTCTGGGGCGTGGATTGGGATTTTCAGGGCGACACTTTCCACAACCAATGGCAATCCTATCGAACGCGCCAACACCCCGCCCTGCGCCTGGATAGCGACTGGCATACCTACGACAGGCCAGGCAAATACCAGGTGATGGTGAAGGTCATTGACATCTTCGGCAACGACACCACTAAATTGTTGCAGGTGGACGTGAGATGAAACTACTACCAGCATACTCAATACCCACACAGCGGCGGCCAAGCCTGGCCGAGTTCGTGCCCAGGATTCGGGAGGCAGTGGATGGCTGGCGGGAGCAAGGCTACCCAGGGGTTACGGATACCACCCGGAGATTGCTCACCTTCTGGTTCTTCGAGGACCATCAAGTGAACAAGAAGTGGTTCGGCTACTACTTCTGCCAGCGAGAGGCCATCGAGACCTTGATATACCTCTACGAGGTAGCCAAAGCCCATAGATTCATAGACCTTATGCAACAGTTCGGGCGACGGGCTCTGGTCTATGACCCCTCTACCGACCGCTACCCCCGCTACGTCTTCAAGATGGCTACCGGTTCGGGCAAGACCAAGGTCATGAGCCTGGCAGCGGTCTGGTCCTACTTCAACGCCATATTCGAGCCCGATTTGCGACTACCCAAGACCTTCTTGATCATCGCGCCCAACGTCATCGTATTTGAGCGGCTCAAAATAGACTTTGAAGATGGCAAGATATTCCGCCAAGACCCGCTGATACCGCCAGAGTGGGCCAACGATTGGCAGATGACGGTTATCCTGCGCGATGACCCCACGCCCTCCACCACGCGAGGCACACTTTACCTGACCAATGTCCAGCGACTCTATGAACGAGGTGAGAAACCGCCTGAGACTCCCGTTGATGCCCTTTTGGGGCCAAAGCCCAAAAAGGAAACCCTGACTAGCGAGGAACTCCTGGATCGGATAGCTAGTCACGGCGAACTGATGATAATGAACGATGAAGGCCACCACCTGCACCTGGACGATATGGTGTGGAATCAACGCATCATCGCCATGCATGAGAAGTTAGAAGCGGTTGGCAGTGAGTTGACCGCCCAGTTGGATTTCACAGCCACGCCGCGAACACAGAAAGGGAAGCTCTTCCCGGAGATCGTCGTTGACTACCCGATCATGCAAGCGATTGAGGACGGGATCGTGAAGCGGCCCATACTGGGGGAAATAGGCGGCGATATAGAAATCCCCAGTGCCAAGGCGTCAGTCAGGTGGCGGCAGCGAATTGATGCCGGGGTGGCCAAGTGGAAAGAGTTTTGGGAGGAGCTTAGCAAGAGCGGCCATAAGCCCATCTTGTTCATTATGACCGAGGACACCAAATCGGCCGACGATATCGCTGGAGACCTGGAGGCCCGCTACCCGCACTTGTTCGGCGGCAGAGTGTTGAATATTCACACCAACAGAAAAGGCGAGATACTGGAGAGGAAGACCAACCTGAAGTTGATCGAACGACTTCGCAAGGCAGCGCGGAAAGTGGACGGCAAGGATAGTCCCTACCGGGCCATCGTCTCAGTGCTTATGCTACGGGAAGGCTGGGATGTGAAGAACGTGGTAGTCATCGTCCCCCTGCGGCCCTACACGGCCAAGGCAAACATTCTACCTGAGCAGACGCTAGGACGAGGCTTGCGGCTGATGGGAGGCGCGGGGTCAGGCTGGGATGAGAAGGTGATAGTGATTGAGCACGAGGCGTTTCGAGATTTCTGGGACAAGGAGTTGGCGGAGGAGGGCCTGGAGATCGAGAGGCGGCGGCTGGAGGATGTGACCAAAGATGTGGTTACGATTCTGGTGGATAAGTCCAAGCTGGAGTACGACCTGGAGATACCACAACTTTCGCCTGCACTGACGCGCTCAGCGACGCGCCTCTCCGACCTAACACTGGGGATGCTCCCAGCCGGGGTATTGCCCAAGCCCGAGAAGGGCAGAGTGGCCGAGGAGACAATCCACTACAGGGGGCGCGATATGCTCACTCAGGTCATCGTTGAAGAGCACGACCTTAGGATCCCCTTCCCCGACCGCCCGGATAGTGTGATTGCCTATTTCACGGACCGAATATTGCACTACGCACATCTGCGCCAGGCGGCGCGCTTTGCCGAAATGGCGCCTATAGTTGAGCAATACCTTACAAAACGGTTCTTCAAGAAGCCCATTGATCTCTCCGAGCCAGCGGTTATCAAACGGCTCAGTGAGCCTGACGCGCGAACGTACGTCATCCAGTCTTTTGTCGATGCTATAAACCGCCTTACCATAGAACCGGTTACCGTTCGGATTGCCCAGCGTCCCAGGAGGGTTTCGGCCACTCCGGCCTTCCCCTGGAGTCGCAAGACCTACGATGGTCTCAAAACAGTCTTTAACCTGGTGGCCTGTGACGTGGACTATGAAGCCGAGTTTGCCGCCTTTTTGGACCATGCCAAAGACGTGGCGGCATACGCCAAAAACGCGGAACAGATGCACTTCTTCATCGAGTACATCTCGTCGCAAGGCGGCATGAGATACTACTACCCGGACTTCATCGTCCAGGCCACCGATGGTGACATGTTCCTGGTTGAAACGAAAGGCATCGAGGACATTGAGGTGCCCATCAAGGACAACCGGGCACGTAAGTGGTGCCACGACGTGACGGATCTTACGGGACAGTCCTGGTATTACGTTAAGATACCCTGGAAAGTCTTCCAGGAAACCACAGCCACCACGTTTGACGGACTATACAGGCACGCGCTTGCGTCTGGTGCCTGAGTAGAAAGGAGGAAAACCCTATGGAATTCACTGTCATTCTCGAAGAGTGTGAGGAGGGCGGATATACGGTTACTTGCCCTGCCTGGCTGTGTCAGTGAAGGCGATATCTATGAGGAGGCTCTGCAGAATGTCAAGGAGGCAATCGCAGGGTATTTGGAAGCAATGGAAAAACAAGCGGGGAACTGATCAGCGGCCCCGATAACTATCAGCCCAACTTGCTGATAAGCAAAAAGAGGGGCTGGTCAACGTATGACCAGCCCCTCTTTGCTTGCCTGGATCAATGCTTAGCCGGATGTGCTCGGTGCTGTGATGGTCTTCTCCAGCCAAGAGGAATGTCGGCGGTTCCTCAAGATGGATGGCTTCTCCCCATCGGCGCGCCAGGCGATGGCGTAGATGTCGTTGGCGAGGATGAGTTTCAACGGGGTGCGCATCAAAAGGGAAGCCCCTGCTTTTATCAAAGGGTGTCGCAGGATGGGATAGGCTTCCCTGCGGACATCGGTAAACCTCTTCTCATCCTGCCAGGCGGCTTGATCTAAGGTCAGGTTTTCCAGCCAGATCTCGAAGGCGAAGCCAGCCTCATCTAAAGCCCGTTTCAAGCTGAAGGGGTCTTGCTCGTTGATGTGAACGCTTCGTTCGACATCCGAGCGCGGGGTGCTGGGAAGCCGCCGTGAGAGAAGTCGCAATAGGGGGTAGCCATATTGGAGCGCCCAACGGTTGGGGAGGGTGTGGAGTACCAGATACCCCTGGGGTCTCAGTACTCGATAGGCTTCCCGCAGGGCGCGGCTCAGTTGCCAATCAAACAGGTGTTCGACGATGTCCAGCATGAGCACCCTCTCGAAGACTTCGTCCCCAAAAGGGAGCGCCGTTGCGTCGGCCTGCCTGAGGGTCACCCGGTCTCGATCTCTTTGAGAGGCGACTTCCAGGGTTCGGCGGGTCAGCCTCAGGCAGTCCGCCGAGTAGTCTATCCCCACCACCTCCGCTCCTCGCCTGGCAGCGTGGAGCACGATTTCCCCTCGACCGCACCCCATGTCCAAGACCCGCATCCCTGGCTCCAGATTCATCAGCAGCAGGGCCCTGGCCATTCGGGGGGGTACCCTTCCCCCTTTGCTGGCGATGAAGTCATCGTACCCGCCATCGCCGACGAAGCTCAAGACCGTTTCCTCGTCGTACACTTCGGCTGGGGTAGATTGCTCGAAATGCTCGTGCATCATTGATTCTCAGCCAGACGCCTGGCGTATAAGCTAAAGCCTCCCACGGCGTCCTCGGTGTATGCCGCCTGGCTGTCTTCCAGATATGCCCTCAACGGATCGTCCGGCCATTTCGACACCATCAGCGGGTCTACCACGATGTAATCTGCCTCAAGGTAGTTTCCACTGAAGCTGTTCGAATTGAAGCCTCCCACTATCTCATTTTCCTCGCCCATATACCAGCTCATCACGTTGGTATATCCCCAAACAAAGATGTTCTCCTCCTCTTTGATTCTAGGCGAGAGATGATGGGCAGTGGCCTTGTATCTATTTTCCTCCTGAGCCTGGATGTCCCAGGTGCTGTGGATCATGGCCAGGATGAGCACGGCGGCGAGGGGAATGATCGCTATCCCTGGAGAAACCAGGTTTTTGGAGAAAAACCTGGTTTCTGACCGTCTTCGTAGGAATGAGCCGACGGCGGATATGAACGAGGCTGCCAACATCGCTAGAGGAGGTTCTAAAATGTCCGCGTATCTAAACATCTTGAAGCTCAGGTAAAAGGATAGATAGCAAAAGGGCAGGAGGAACGAGAGGAGGAGGAACACGTCAATGTCGTCTCCTCGGAGGAGAGCGAAGGCCATGGCCAGCCCCAGCAGGATGAGCACGCCTGGAGTGTAGTTTAGCAGATAAGGGGGATAGCCTCGCCAGTACCAATAAAGATACGTCCACCACGGCTGTTTATCGTAGATCACTCCGTTGACCACTTCTCGATGTCCGGTGCTTTGTTCCCACTGCCAGTGCTCGCTCATGACTCCAAAAATGGAGCCCAGACGATCGAGGACGGGCACGTAGATCAAGAGGAAAAGCAACGCGGCGATGGACAGGGCCAGTATTAGCTTACTTAACACCGCTGGCCTTAGGAAGCTCTTGTCTCTGATACCTGGGAACACCAGGTACAAGAACAGGATAGGAACCAGCACCACTCCGACGATCTTGGTGGCCACGGCCAGACCTAACGCGATGCCGCCCAGCAAGGCGTGGCCTGTGCTCTTCGTCTGGAAGAATCGCCAGAACAGGTACCAGCTCAGGGTGAAGAAGAAGACAAAGGGCGCATCCAGGATCGCCCTCCGGGAGACCCAGAGCACGATGGGAGAGGTGGACCAGAGGCAGACCGCCGCCAAACCGCACCAGCGGTTGGTTATCTCTTTGGCGAAGAAATATATGACGATCCCCGTGAGGAAACCGAACAGCGCGGAGGGCAATCGAGCGCTGAAATCCGATTTGCCCAACAGGCGCAGGGAAAGCCCCATGAGATACTTTCCGAGGAAGGGGTGTTCCCAATTCCTGGTGAAATCCCCTTGCAGATATTCCAGGCCAGACAGGGAATAAACGACCTCGTCACAGTAGAAGCTCTCCGCCTCCAGATTGAAGAAGAAGTTAAAAAACGAGTAGGCGAAGGTAAGTGAGATCAGTACCGCTAAGATGATTCTCTGGGAATTTGGCCTCATCTGATGTTTGCCTGCTTGAGTGACGTGGTTGGAGTAGAGCCTTCAGGCGGAAGACCCCGGCTAAAGTCTCTACTCCGGATCTTAACTGCTAAAGTCTCTACTACGGATCTTAACTGCTAAAGTCTCTACTCCGTATATTAACTGAACCGTTCACTGATTCTGAAGTTTCGATATAAGGCTCTAGCACCCGTCCCCGGGTGCGTTTTTGGCGGCCCGAGGACGGGCCTTGGAGCTTATCAAAATTCCAGGCTGATCACTGGTTGCCTCATGGTTGTAGCCAGAGGTTGTAGCAGCCTACCTCCGGCGAGGTGAGGTTGCTGACCAGAACGTAATACTCTTGACCTTGTACGAGCTCAACTTCAAGTTCCCCTGACCCGTAGGCCTCGCCCCAGGCTATTGGTACCAGTGAGTCGCCGGTGGCCTGGCTGACCAATAGCCAGATGCTGAGGCTATCGGGGTCTAGATCCTGTGTCCATAACCAGTGAGTGCCGGTCCAGTCTACCTTCCACTGGAACCAATCGGGATCGTTGCCCTTTTCGCCTGCCGGTTGGGTGACGGACCAGAAGGTCCGATCTACGAAGAGCCCTGACCCGTAGAGAACATCGGAGTCTTTCCAAAAGTCGTTGCCAGGCTCATTGTCGTCCGGGTCGTCCCAGCCACAGGGCTGCCTTGTAGGCGTGGGCGTTCTCGTCGGCGTCCAGGTAGGTGTGGGCACGGGCAATCCATGCTTCATAATGTAGGGCAAGAAGGTCCGAGGTTCCCCTGGCTTTGGAGTATCCGTGACGGTAGGCGTGGCGGTGGGTGTGTCGCTTGGGGTAGCTGTGGGAGTGTTTGTGGGTGTCGAGGTTATGGTGCCGGTTGGCGTCGGCGTGCCAGTCTGTGTCGGCGTGGGAGTTGGTCCCGGTGTGCCTGTGGCAGTGGGCGTTGCCGTCGCTGTGGCCGTGGGAGTGGGTGTAACAGTCGGCGTTGCTGTTGGAGTGGACGTGGGCGGAGGGATCTCGAAGCCGTACTTGCTTACCCCGCCACCATAGGTGCCGAACCAAGTGTTTCCTTCGTTGTCTACAGCTATGGAAGTGATGTAGTCACACGCCAACTCTGGTACGTTCGAGGAATCATAGAGTGTCCAGGTACTCCCATCGAACTTGTTAATCCCGTACCACTTGGTGCCGAACCACTTGTTTCCCCCCCAGTCTATGGCTACCGCGTTGATGTCATTGCCCACCAAGCCACTATACTCGGCAATGTAGGCTGTCCAGGCGCTGCCGTCGAACCGGCTCACTGCGGCGGAGTCGCACATTAAGTAGTCGCAAACCTCATCATATCCGTTGGTACATCCTCCGAACCACTTCGCATCGGCGCCGTCTACGGCGATGGACCGGACATGATTACTGGCTAGCCCTGAGCCTGCACGATAGGTCATCCAGCTCGTTCCGTTGTACTTGCTCACCCCGCCGGTGGTGGTGCCGACCCATACATTGCCTGATAGGTCTGCGGCGATGGCATTGACGGAGTTAGACGCTAACGCTCC
>JAUWOY010000036.1 GCA_030611885.1 Chloroflexota bacterium
GACAGCAGGCCCAGGAAAGTGAGCATGGTGTACATTCTCGCCTCGTGGGAGTACCAGAGGTACAGCGGGGAGATGGCGCCGAAGAGAGCAGCCAACAGCCCTACTCGCCGGTCGCAGAGATGCTTGCCCACGGCGTAAAGCAGGGGTACGGTCAACACACTGAAGACCAGGGAGGGGAAACGCAGGGCGAACTCGCTTTGGCCCGCCAGTTTGACCACGAAGTGCAGCAGGAGGAAGTAGAAGGGAGGGTGATTGTCGAAAGTAATCAACTGCCTGGTGGCATCAGTGAGGATGATCTTGTTGGACAAGACGAGAGGCAAATCGTAGTTGGCCCGCTGCAAGCTCAGGCTCTCGTCCCCCCAGAGACTTTGGGCCCCCAATCCGTAGACCCCTCGAGCAAAGGCCAGGGCTATGAGAAGGAGCAACAAAGCATAGGAGAGCCACTCTCGGCTGGGATGTAAAGATGAGGCGGGGGATACATCCGAGCCCCCGCTTCGCTCAGTCGTTCTATCAGCACTCGATTCCAGAATATCGCCCATTGTCTTTGGAAGTTGGAAGTTGGAGATTGGATCAGTCCACGGCTGGGGTTATTATAGCATAAAACAAAGAGGAGGCAAAGAAAAGCGTTGGCGCCTTCCATTGAAGCCAAAATTCGCCATATCAGGCTGGATGTGCTATAATAGAATCCGAGGAGGCACAGGCCATGCCCACCTACGACAGCCGCGTGCTGATGCCCAGGCGAAAGTTCGAGAAGAGTGTGAAGAAGCTCCTTAGTCGAGAGGGTGAAGGTCTAACAAGAAAGAGAGCTGAGGGAATCCATTTGTGCCAACACTAGGTTAATGCAAAACTACGCCTACAACCGTCTACAAGCCATTTTCGTGTCCGATAAACGCTGGGTGGTCGCCCTGGCGGTGGTGGCCCTCTGCCTGGTGATGGGGACCATCGGGGGATGGCTCATCGCCTATCCCGGCCCGCTGCTCACTGCGGCCCTGGTGGTGGCGCTCGTCGGCGGGCTGCTGATGCTGCGGAGCACCCAGTTCGGCTTCGTGGCCCTCATCGGCATCGTCTGCCTGCTGCCCTTCGCCGCCCTGCCAGTCAAGATCGGCTTCACCCCCACTTTTCTGAACCTGGTGCTGGCGGTGCTCTTCGCCGTCTGGCTGGCCAGGATGGTTACCGGCCAGCAGAAGGAGTTCGTCACCTCCCCCCTGGCGCTGCCCATCGTCATCTTCCTGTTCCTGGCCTTCGTCTCCTTCGTGGCCGGGCTGGCCCACGCCAGCCCCACGCCCAACGCCGTGCGCCGCTTCGCCGAGATCATCCTGGGCATCGCCCTGTTTTTCGTGACGGTCAACTGTGTACGAACCCGACAGGAGTTGGAGCAGTTGGTGCTGATCATCGTCCTGGCTGGCTTCGGGGCAGCCCTGATCGGCGTGGTGCTCTATTTCCTGCCCCAGGCCCTCACCGTCCGCCTCCTCTCCGCGCTGCGCATTTTCAACTACCCGGCTGGCTGGGGGGTGCTGCGCTTCATCCGCGATGACCCTCTGCTGCCCATGCGGGCCGTCGGCACCTCCGTTGACCCCAACATCCTGGGCGGCCTGTTGATCTTGGTAGCGTCGCTGACGGTTCCTCAGCTTTACACCCGGCGCCCACTCTTAAAACGCTGGTTGGCGGCGCCCATCTTGGCGGTGATGGGCCTTTGCCTGATCCTGACCTTCTCGCGAGGCTCATTGGTCGGCCTGGGCTGCGCTCTGGCACTGCTGGCCGTGGTCAAGTACCGCCGCCTGCTGCCAGTGTTGATCATCGCGGGCCTGCTTATCTTGCTCTTGCCGCAGACCCAGGAGTACGTCGTGCACTTCATTCAGGGGGTGCAGGTTCAGGACCTGGCTAGCAAAATGCGCCTTGGGGAGTACAAGGACGCCTTCATCCTCATCAGCCGCTACCCCTGGATCGGAGTGGGCTTCGTCGGCACGCCCGACATTGACATCTACCTGGGCGTGTCCAGCCTCTACCTGCTCATCGCTGAGGAGATGGGCCTGGTGGGGCTGGGGGTCTTCCTGGTCATCATGGTCATCCTCTTCGGCTATACCTGGCGCAGTTGGAAAAGTATGAGCCACGATCCCTGCCTGGAGGCCCTCTTATTGGGCCTCCAAGCAGCGATAGTGGGGGGACTGGTAGGAGGGATTCTCGATCATTACCTTTTCAGCTATCCCCACGCCGTGGCCTTTTTCTGGCTATGCATCGGTTTGGCTGTGGCTGCCGCGAGGCTGACAGAAGAAGCTCGCCGCCCCCCCTCAATCCCCCCCACCTCTGGGGGGGGGAAGCAGGAGAGGGGAGTCCATTTCCCCCCTCGCCCAGGGCCTGTCCTGAGCCTGCCGAAGGGTTGGGAGAGGGGGTTAGGGGGAAGAGGGGAGTAGGGTACAACAAAAAGCCACCAGAGGTCTTAACCCCCGGTGGCTTTTCAGAAACCCTAAAGGTCTCGGAGACCTTTAGGGTTTGCCCCCCCGCCTCCTGACCAGCGCAGCCGTGAGAGCGGCCAGCGAAGCCAGCGCCGCTATCGCTTGATATTGTAAAACGCCCCCATCCCCGCGTAGACGCCTATCTCCGCCAGCTCCTCCTCAATGCGCAGGAGCTGGTTGTACTTGGCCACGCGATCGCTGCGGCAGGGAGCGCCGGTCTTGATCTGGCCAGCGTTCAGGGCCACGACCAGGTCAGCGATGGTGGTATCCTCGGTCTCGCCGCTGCGGTGAGAGACGACCACCGTCCAACCGGCTCGCTGGGCCAGGTGCACGGCGGCGATGGCTTCGGTCAGAGTGCCGATCTGGTTGACCTTGCAAAGCAGCGAGTTGGCGGCCTTCTCTTTGATAGCCCGCTCCACTCGCTCCACGTTGGTCACCAGCAGATCGTCGCCCACGATCTGCACGCGGTCGCCAATGCGCTCCACCAGCAGGGTCCAGTTCTCCCAATCGTCCTCGGCCAGGCCGTCCTCGATGGAGATGATGGGATATTTCCCCACCCAATCCTGGTAGAAGGCCACCATCTCCTCGCCGCTGAGCTCACGGCCCTCTTTTTTGAGGACGTATCGCCCGTCGTGGTAAATCTCGCTGGCGGCGGGGTCGAGGGCCAGGTAGATGTCCTCACCCGGCCTGTAGCCCGCCCGCTCGATGGCCTCCAGGATGACCTCAACGGCCTCCTCGTTGGAACCCAAACTGGGAGCGAAGCCGCCCTCGTCGCCCACGCTGGTGCTGTAGCCCTTGCCCTTCAGCACCTTCTTCAGGCTGTGGTAAACCTCAGCGCCCCAGCGCAGGGCCTCGGCGAAGCTGGGCGCACCGGCGGGCGCGACCATGAACTCCTGCAAGTCGGTGGAATCGGCGGCGTGCTTGCCCCCGTTGAGGATGTTCATCAGCGGGACGGGCAGGGTGCGTGCTGATACGCCGCCGACGTAGCGATAAAGGGGCAGCCCCAGCTCCGCTGCAGCGGCCTTGGCCACGGCCAGCGAGACGCCCAGGATGGCGTTGGCTCCCAGGTTCCCTTTGTTGGGCGTGCCGTCCAGGGCGATCAGAAACTCGTCAATGCCCACCTGGTCCAGCGCATTCCAGCCTACGAGCTCGTCGGCGATGGTGGTGTTGACGTTGTCCACCGCCTTCAACACGCCCTTGCCGCCGTAGCGGTCTGCGTCGCCGTCGCGCAGCTCCACCGCCTCGTGGACGCCGGTGGAAGCGCCTGAGGGCACCGCCGCCCGCCCCACCGCTCCACTCAGCAAAAACACTTCCACTTCCACCGTGGGATTACCCCGCGAATCCAAAATCTCGCGAGCCCTTACGTCTTCGATAAAAGTCATGGTTAAGCCTCCTTGTGTGATTTGATGAGTCGAAGTGAACTATCTGAGCAACTGAATAAACTGATCGCGGGTAAGGCCGGCGCTTTTGATGATCCGCAGCGTCAGCCCACGTCCCAAATCGCGGTTGTGCCAGGGCACAACCACACGGCGATTGTCGCTGGCACGCCGCAGAACGATGTGGCTGCCTGTCTGGCGGTCGATCTCGAAGCCGGCGCGCTCCAAAGCCTGGACGACCTGACGCGGCTTTACAGTGGGCAGGCGGGGCATCACGCAGGCTCCAGAGCCACACTCAGCCGTCCGATGAACTGCTCCTCAGCAGACTCAATTGGGATCGGCTCGCCGTGTTTGCGCAAGCTGGCACAGTAGGCGCGAATGGCGTCGGAGGCCATTTCGTGAGCTTCTTCCAAGGTGCGTCCCTCGGTATAACAGCCCGGTAGGGCAGGTACGGAAACGAGGTATTCACCGTCGGGCTGACATTCGATGATCACTGTAAACTGGTATTTGTTCATAGACCTGTCCTTTCAGTGAGATAAGATTCAGATGTATGCTCAGAGGAACCTCCAATGACGAACATCCTCCGCTACCACTTGCGCCAGAGCCAAAGCCTCATCCTCCGGCATGTCGCCCGCTACCTCCCGAAGTTGTTGGAAACGCATAAGCCGCTGCGCCCGCTTGAAAACACGGGGGTCTTTGGGAATTGGCATGAATAGCAGGCTGGAGTCCTCAACTTGTTGAGGTTTGCCGCGCCACACCCCCAACGAGTTGGGGACTCCGATACTGTGACCCTGCGAAATCCCAAAGAGCCAAACGCGGAAGGTCGCCCGCGCTGTGGCGATCAACTCATTGATATACTCTCCAACTGGGCGATCCATTCGCGCATCTCCTCGACGTAGAACTCCCACTGCTGGAAGTCACGCTCCCAGGTGGGATGGCTTTGACGGAGACTGGCCACATATTCCTCATCACCAGTAACACGGGCATAGAAGACTTCGTATGTACAGTCATACTTCTCTTCCCAGGGACGGGTCTGGCGACGTAAATCTGCGATACGCTGGCCGATTCTCCCCACGGCGTAGTGACGCAATGCCTCGTCCACTGCTTGCTGCACATCACCCAGAGGAGCAAGGATGTCGGCGTATTTCTTGCTCACCGTGACCGTTGACATCAAGCAACACCTCCTTCACCTTCAAGACATCCCTCAATTGCTAGGCCCTCTTGCCTTGAACCGGTGCCGGCAGCAAGGCTGTCTCCAACACTTCCCCCATCCGCTCCACGAAGATGAACTCCAGGTCCCGCTTGACCTTGTTGGGGATTTCGACCATGTCCTTTTCATTCCTCTTCGGCAGGATGACGGTCTTCAGACCGGCCCGGTGGGCGGACAGCACCTTCTCCTTAAAGCCACCGATGGGCAGCACCCGCCCCCGCAGGGTGATCTCGCCCGTCATGCCCACGTCGTGACGGACGGGACGCCTGGCCAGAGCCGAAATGAGGGCCGTGGACATGGTTATCCCCGCCGAGGGGCCGTCCTTGGGGATGGCCCCCTCCGGCACGTGGATGTGGATGTCGAGCTTATCGAAGTTCCGCCCCTTGATGCCCAACTCCTTGGCGTGAGAACGAGCATAGGAGAGGGCGGCCTGACCCGATTCCTGCATCACCTCGCCCAACTGGCCAGTAAGCATGAGACTGCCCTTGCCCTCCATCAAGGTCACTTCCACGGGCATGATGTCGCCGCCAGCCTCGGTCCAGGCAATGCCCATGGCTACCCCGATTTCGTCCTCCTTCTCGGCCAGGCCGTAGGTGAACTGCGGCGGCCCCAGGTACTTGGCCAACGACTGGGTAGTGATGCGATGAGGAGTTTGCTTGCCATCAGCCACTCGACGAGCCACTTTGCGACAGACATTGGCGATCTCTCGCTCCAGATTGCGCACCCCGGCTTCGTAGGTGTACTCGCGGATGATGTGGCGCAAAGCTTCGTCCGAGAAGCGGAGCTTTGTATTATCATTGTCCAAGCCATTTTCCACCAACTGCCGGGGGACGAGAAACCGCCTGGCGATCTCCAGCTTCTCCTCCTCGATGTAGCCGGGGAACTCGATGACCTCCATGCGGTCCCGCAGGGCTGGCGGGACGGGATCGAGGATGTTGGCCGTAGTGATGAACATCACCTTCGACAGGTCGTAGGCCACGTCCAGGTAGTGATCGGAGAAGGCGTGGTTCTGCTCAGGGTCCAACACCTCCAGCAGGGCGGCCGAGGGGTCGCCTCGGAAATCAACGCCCAGCTTATCAATCTCGTCCAGCATGAACAGGGGGTTGATGGTCTCGGCACGCCGCATGGTCTGGATGATGCGGCCCGGCATAGACCCCACGTAAGTGCGGCGGTGGCCTCGTATCTCGGCCTCGTCGCGGACACCGCCCAGGCTCACCCGCACGAACTTCCTCCCCAGCGCCTGAGCGATAGCTTTACCGAGGGAGGTCTTGCCCGTCCCCGGCGGCCCCACGAAGCACAGGATAGGGCTGCGCATCTTATCGGCGGCCAGCTTGCGGACAGCCATATATTCCAGGATGCGCTCCTTGGCCTTGGTCAGGCCATAGTGACTATCATCCAACACCTTGTCCGCGGCCGAGATGTCCATGTTGTCCTCGGTGGCCTCGCTCCAGGGCAATTCGATCAACCAGTCGAGATAAGTGCGAATGACACTCACCTCAGGGGAAGCGATGGGCATGGAGGAGAGCCGCTCAAGCTCCTTCTCCGCCTTCTCCCGCACCTCCTCTGGCATTGCGACGGCCGCGATCTTTTCCTTCAGTTCGCTGACCTCCTGGAACTGACCATCAATCTCGCCCAGCTCGGTCTGGATGGCCTTCATCTGTTGCCGCAGGAAATACTCGCGCTGGGATTTGTCAACCTCCTCCTGCACCTGAGCGTGGATCCGATCCTCCAGTTCCAGGACGTCCAGCTCCTGGGCCAGAATGATGCTCAATCGTTGCAGGCGGATAACCGGCTGAATAGTCTCCAGGACCTCCTGGCGTTTTTCGATATCTACGTTGAGAGCGGAAGCCACCAGGTCCGCCAGCCAACCTGGCTCGTCAATGTTCAGGGCGATCACGTAAGCATCCTCAGGGAGATTGCGGTCCAGTTGCACACACTTTTCGAACAAAGCCAGCACGGCGCGCATCAAGGCTTGAGTGGAGAGGGTTTTCTCGCTGGGTTCTACTATGTCCCTGACTCTTACTTTGATATAAGGATCAACGTGCACAAAATCGAGGATTTCGACCCTTCGTGTACCCTTCCCCCAAATGTTGGTCGTGCCGTCGGGCAGGTGCCACATGCGGGCGATGGACATTGAGGTGCCGACATTGTAGATGTCGTCGGGGACCGGCTCTTCTACCTCGTCATCCCTTTGGGCCGCCACAACGATAACGCCCTCAGTGGCCATCGCTGCCTCCACTGCCTTCAGCGAGCGATCGCGGCCCACGAAGAGAGGGGTGACCATGTGAGGGAAGATGACTGTATCGCGCAGGGGAAGCAGGGGATATTCGGCGATCTCGTTGGTTTGTTTAATAAGCACCTCTCCCAAATCCTGGGGGATTCCTTCGGCTCGCCGGCCACTGACGGCCAGAAAGCCTCCTTCTTCGAGAAGTCTATCCATATCGGTATCCGACATCTAGTTACGCCTCCACATTTTGGTTTGGTGGTTCTTGGTCTGGTGGTCAGATGGTCCTTGGTCATTCATCAGTGTCATTAAGGCTCAAAGCCCCGTCCCCGGGCCGCCCCGGGGACGGGGCTCAGAACTTAAGTTGACACAAATGCTTGGTCATTGGTGATTCTTGGTGAGTAGTGGCAGGAGAACGGGCTGAGGAGCTCCGGCGAGGAAGCTGTCCGACCATTCCTTGGTCAACTCCAGGTAAGTAAAACCGTGGCTATCGCCAGGCTCGATGTGGGTGTGCTCCCACCACTCGTTGAAGCTGGTGATGACGATCCAATCGGCCTGGGACTGAATGGCCGCCTGGAAAGTGAAGCCGTAAGTATCACCGCCAGCCCGATCGAGGTACCAGGAGCCAGGGCGGCCCAAGAGGGCATCATCGTAGCCGGGCATGACCGCTGGCGCCCAAATCTTCCGCTCAGCGTTTGGGTCTTGCAGAAATTGATAGCTCCTCACCCGGCCCGAAACCGAAGCGTATACCTCAGGCATATCTGGGGCATAGAAGCCATAGGCGTGCAAGCCATCGAACACCTCCAGATAGCTGGGGTCAAAGGTCTGGCCGACCCACACCGCATCGTAGCCATCGGCCTGGATTTGATCGAGTATGGCCTGCCAGGCCTGCAGAGGGGTTTGGCCGGGATTTCTGGCTACGTGGTCAACGGCGTAGAGAAAAATCACCGGCTTACCCCGATAGCGCAAAAAGTTGGGGTGACCGCTGTAAGAATCCAGGGCGTACTCCAATTGATGGATGACATCTTGAGTCGTCCTGAAACGCTCGCCCAGGGTCTCGAAGTAGATGGTCGCTTTGAAATCAGTGCCCTCCGCTGCCGTGAGGAGTTTGGCGAAGTTGGCATCCCGGTAGTTGCCCGAACCCCACCAGGAGGAGATGAAGCCGTGAATGCCATACTGCTGCGCCCAGTTGACGTGCCTGGTGATAGCCTCCAGGTCGTCGGAGCTGTGAGGAATAAGAGGGTGATCCTCGAGAACGGGGCTCGACCAGGAATCGAGATCATACCAGGGGTAGTAGAAGGCCAAAACCAATCTGGGCGAGACGTGCCGCAGAGGCAGAGGGCCACCGGTCGTGAAATGGGAATCGGCTATGGAGAAAGAGAAGGGATTAGAGGGGTCGTCCGGTTTGTCAAGCAGATTGGACCAGGAGGCGATGGCGGCGGCGGACGATGAGTTGTAGTTATAGAACTCCGCCGTGGTAAGGCCCAAATCGCCCTTCTGATTCTCGAAGAAAATGTGACTGCCGCCATCCAGGCCCGTCATCACCAAATCGTACTGAGCTTTGACCGTCTGGGCCACGGCCTCGGCCAGCGGCTGTTCTAAATAGAGCTCGTCCTCGTCCCACCCAACTCGAGTCGTCGCGGCGTGGCCCTGCAGGATGGTGGTTGTGACATAGAGGATTCGCTCCCCGCTGCGGACGTAGAGCCGCGTCCAATCGGAGGACGTGCTGAGCACTATCCTGGCCCGATACAGCAGCGAATTGCCATCCCCCCTTCCCCCCAACTCTGGGGGGCTAGGGGGCTGAAGAGCAGGCGACCCCTCCACGCTCAGGGCTTGAGAGAACACCAGCACCCCCAGGCTTATCAGCAAAACCGCCAGGACAGTTTGGAAGTTGGAAGTTGGAAGTTGGAAGTTAGACGCTTGACGCTTGACGTTTGACATTTGACGTTTAACATTTAGAGATAGTATAGCTTTCATCATAGCTTATCCTCCCCATATCGCTCTCTACCCTCCAGAATCATTGGCAGAAACCAGGTTTTTCGCTGTCGTTGTATGCTCGAAGATCTGGGCTGACCATGTAGTGCTGCAAGCGGAAGTCACTTTCCCAACGTAAAAACCTGGTTTCTTAATCGCGCTCCGGCATCTCCGCCCCCTGCTTCTCGGCCCAGGTTTCGCGAACTTCGGCCACTACGAAGACGGAGCCGGTGGCGCAAATCAGATCCTGCGGGCTGGCCACCCCCAAAGCCAAACCCAGGGCCTCGGCCACGCTGTCGCTGACCATGACCCCCGGCCTCAGAGCCAGGGCCTTCTCCCGAAGCACGCCAGTGTCCACAGCGCGAGGATGTTTGGCCTGGGTGATGATGACCTGCTGAGCCAGAGGGAAGAGCTCTCGCATCATCCCCTCGATGTCCTTATCAGCGGAGGCGCCGAAGATCAGGATCAGGCGGCGGTAGGCAAACACTTCTTCCAGGGCGGCCTTCAGCTTCCCAGCCGAGTCAGCGTTGTGGGCACAATCAACGACCACAAACGGCCTCCGCCCCAGGATCTCCAGCCGCCCCGGCCAGCGCACCCGCCGCAGCCCCTCCCCGACGCTGGCCTCAGGAACGTTGACGCCCCGCTGCCGCAGCTTCTCCATAGCGGCGACGGCTACCGTGGCATTATCCAGTTGATGCCTGCCCAGCAAAGGTATCCAGAATCCGTGATTCGTGATCCGTGATTCGTGATTCGTGACTCGAAACCATTGACCTTCCAGGTTCGCCTCTCCCGCCTCCCACGTCCAATCCCGGCCGATCACCGTCAACTCGGCATCCTGCTCCCTGCACACCTCTTCGATAACGGCCATAGCCTCCGGCGCCTGGGGAGCACTGACCACGCAGGCTTCGTCTTTGATAATGCCCGCCTTCTCCCGCGCGATCAGGGGCAGGGTCTCGCCCAGGATATGAGTGTGATCGTAGCTGAGGGAGGTGATGATAGCCACCAAAGGATCCACGACGTTGGTGGCGTCCAGCCGGCCGCCCATGCCCACCTCCAGAACGGCGACCTCTACCCCCTGGTCAGCGAAAAAGAGAAAGCCCAAAGCAGTGATGATCTCGAAGGTGGTGATGCCCTCGATCCGGCTCACCAGGGGCTGCAACCGCTCGGTGAGAGAAGCTACCGTTTCCTGGGGGATCAACCGGCCGTCAACCTGAATCCTCTCCCGGAGAGTATGCAGGTGCGGCGAGGTATAGAGACCCGTCCGGTAGCCAGCCGCCCGCAGGATAGATTCGCTCATCGCCGCCACCGAGCCCTTGCCCTTGGTCCCGGCAATGTGGACGGATTTAAAGTGCAGGTGGGGATTATCGAGCCAGGCCAGCAGCTTTTCCACGCGAGCCAGATCAAAGTACTCAGGCCCGTACAGGTAAGAGCTTTTCTTCTCGTAATCGGTGAAGCTGTAGATATAGTCGAGCGCGTCCTTGTAAGTCAACATACCTTGTTAGCCAGCCCAATGGGTAGCCGTTAGATTTTGGACTTTGGGCTTTGGATTTTGGATTTGATTTGGCGCTTATTGTATATCAACTGAGGCAAAAAGTAAAATGCGGGAATGTTCTTGACTATTCGCCCACAATCTGGTAAACTTCAGGCTGACAACATTGAGGAGGTACCGCTAATTTGAAATCCGCACCCCTATCCCTAGCATTAATAATCGTGTTGATCCTGGCAGGCCTAAACATGACCGGCTGCTCAGCCCGCCCTCTGCTCTACGACGTGGAGTTCTACCCGGAGGTAATCTCACCCAACGCCGACGGGCACGACGATGCCGCCAACATCCTCTACAAACTCTCCCGCAACGCCAGCCTGTCCATCTACTTCGTTGACCAAGCCGGGGAGCGGCATTACCATCGAAATGGAGAGCGACGTTCGGCCCAAGACGAGTCCTACTGGACCCTCTTTGGCGGCGTGGTGGACGTGGCCGAGAGCGGCCCGATCAGGAGGCGCATGATGCCCGATGGGCAGTACACCTGGGTCATTGAGGCTACCGACGACAGTGGCCACACCGAGAAGGCAGAGGGCAGCTTAACCATCGTTGACGCTGACACGGCCGTTCCTGAGATGCGGAACTTCAGCGTCTATCCCCAGGTCTTCACGCCCAATCAGGACGGCATAGACGACCGGGTGGCCATCACCTTTTACCTGTCGAAAGAGGCCAAGTACCGAGTCTACCTGGAGGATGAGGAGGGCGACCGCTACCCCCTGGCCGAGAAAGAGAGAGAGGTAAAATCTGGCCAGCCCGGCATGCACATATACGACTACGAGGGTGGGGTGGATTTAGGGGCCACGCCGCCGCCAGATGGCATCTACACCGTGGTGGCCGAGGCCGAGGACCTGGTGGGCAACAAGACAATGATAACCAGCACCCTGACCTTCATGGACGGTGGCGTCCCCCGGGCCGACATAGTCAACGCCGACGTGGACTTCGATCCCATGATCGTGCCCCTGGGAGGCACCCTGACCTTCACCGCTACCGTGGAGAACTTCGGCACAGTGCCCATCCGTACCACAGGCCCCCCGCCGGGAACCACCTACGAGAGCGACCAGAACTTCAACAGCCTGGGATGGTACGAGGAGCCGGGAGCCTGGCGGTTGGGCATTGACTTCGAGACCAACTCCAGCGGGCGGCCCTATCCCTATCGCTTCGCCATCGGAGACGATGACGACCTGGAGATCAGAGTAATCAGAGGCAGGGAATACCGCTATCTGATGCCGGGCCAGCGGGCCACCGTGACCGGCCACATCCACATCATGCAAGAGCCCCCTCGCAACCCCATCTACTTCTTCGCCGGCCTCATCCACGAGGACGTGAGGATTGACGCCTTCAACGACCACGTGGATCCTCAGGAGATATCTATTGGGTTTTAGGGTCGCTGTGTGTAAATAGTACATGCGTTCGGTTTGAACACTACCCCAAAATCGATATTTAGTCTAAACCCAAGAATTAAATCCCGGCCGTAGAACGTCGTCTGGTGCTCCAACTGGCAGGGGTACCTTAGAAGTGAGATACGTTGCTGATGGCATTGGCATACCCACACAGCGCAAGTCGTAGGGCACGACAACTTGTTCAATCTCAACGTCAGCGAACCGATGGGTATTCACTCTACAAGGCGATCCGTGTTTGCCGTTAGAGGCATAGCGCTGAATTTTACATTTCGCGGGTTATGTATATAATAGAACTGGGACAGCCGGCCACACTGAAGACAGTGGACGCGAGTGGACACGCTGGTCAATTGGCTGGATCAAAGTTGTAAACGCCTATAGAAAGCACAACCAGTCATAGTTATGGATAGCGGGAGGGTAAAATGCCAGTTCCACAGCGCGCTCGGATGATAGAATTTGACCAGGGCAGTCATGCATACTTTGCCTTTGTCAGGACGAGCTCCAGTCCAGAAGACATTATATCACAACTAAACCTGGATCCGCTTCCAAAGGGAGTCATCTGGATTAGCGGTGGAGCCACAGATTTTCCTCTTGAGATCGTAGAGCCAACAGTTGCATTGATTGAGGCCGTGATCGTGCCCCTTGTGTACGAACATGATTTGCTGGTTGTTGATGGTGGTACAGAGGCTGGGATCATGAAGATTATTGGCGAGGTATTTGAAAGAGCTAAGTACCACAAGCTGAACATCATCGGTTATGAGGAAGACAAGCTCCAGGGACAGAACGCTAGATCCTGGGATCCCTTGCTGATGGGTTTTGTGCCTGAACCGAAGGTCTCCTATCCCGGAGTTGATCGTTCGCCGCCGGACTATGCTCCGCTTGATCCCAACCATATCTACTTTGTCATGGTGCTCGATGCAAAAGAGTGGGGTCAGGAAGTTGAGTGTATGTTCTCGTTTCTGGGTTATTTGGCTACCCAGAGACAAATCCCAACCATTAACATTGTCGCTAATGGAGGGCGAGTCACAATCAAAGAGGCCTATCATGCGGCACAACAAGGGCGACATGTAGTCGTTCTGGAAGGTAGCAAGAGAGCAGCCGAAGTCATTGTCGCTGCGCTAGATGGAGTATCTGACAGAACCTTGGTCAGTTTGCTCAGAGCATACGGGATTACAACACAGAGGCACGAGGTAGAAGAGACGGTTTACTGGCTCAATAGCATTGCCAAGTACGACAAGATTACGCGTTTTGATTTCTTATCACGGCCACCTGGGGAGTTGAGAGAAATCATTCTCTCTAAGATGGGCCTAGTGTGATTAAGACGGACCGCGAGCACGGGAGGACACCAGATATGAATTCAGATGCATCAGATACGCCCAGAACACTTTTAGCATATTTTAGTCACAGCTACCGTCCCAGCGAGAAGGAGATTAATCTATTCTTCTGGGAATTGTTAAGCAAGCACAGCCTCTACTTCACAGTCGACTCCGAAGAGAATAGAGATAAGCCGATGGACATCTCCTACCTGGAGTGGATGATGCGACGCTGCGCATGTTTTGTAGCCGTCATTCCGCGCCGCGATGACTCACCGCCATATAACTGTTCTCCCTACCAGGTCTTTGAAAACAGTCTGGCCATTCGCGCTAAGAAACCACGTTTGATCTTTGTCGAAGAAGGATTAGACGAAACCATCTTCGGCGTTCAACCTGAAGAAGTCTGTTCCTTTCGTCGAAGAAGAGAATTCCTTGAGGAAGGCAAAGACGATTTCATGAAGTTTGCGAGTCGGCTAGCTCAACGAGCGCATGCGCTTGCCACTCCAGATTTGGGCCTAAGGAAGCCAGTTACTCTGTTAGCAGACACCACACAAGGGTCGGCCTACCGTTCGGCTACAGTCAGAAGCATTCGCCAGATAGTGCGTGACCAAGGGTATTGGTTCCGAACTGTGAACCCCACAGACTTTGAACAGGATTCTTTGTTTCTGCGAACGATTGAAGGTTACAGTATATTGATCTCTGAAGTGCGGCAACCTTACTTAGCGCCTGATGTGTTGGGGTTAGTGCATAGCCGATGCGTGCCCACAATTCGCATTTGCCATCTGGAAGAACATGAGAGCGTGGAAGAGGCACAGGCAGCGATGCACTTACCGTTCAATGAGCACAAGTGGACTGATCAAGACCGCAGCAGCTGGCCGCTCATATTCAGCAAGTACCAGATTGACGATGATATGGAACCAGTCATCTTTTGGAAACAGCCAGAGGAAATGCACGAGAAGGTCAGAGTGCGTTTAAGGAAAATCACCGAAAAACGTGTTGACCTGATCACAGAGCAAGAAGCACGCGGCTATTTCCTGCGCATAGGCCGCCTATCTGGCCAGATGTTCATCAGCAATGCCAAAGCGCAGAACGACTTCGTTGACAGGCTCAAGCACAGCCTGCAGCGAAATGCAGTGGACTGGTTCCATTACAAAGATAAGGACGCAATCCCTATTGGATCGAGCGATTGGCTTTCCGAAATCATTATGGAGATCCGGAACTCCACCATTTTTGTCGCCCTAGTTGACTCCAACTACACAGCAAGCGAGTGGTGCATAAGTGAGTTTAGAGAGGCAATGAATTTGTTTCGCAATGGTGGCGAGATAGAGATTCATGCCTATGTGCTTGAGGATGGTGCCCAGTTGCCCGCAGAGTTGTCCATGATGCAGGTAGCCTATATCGAGACCTTGAACGATACCAGTAGGATTGAGCGGATTGTGGAGAATGCAGTGGCGTTTCTGGAGACTGGAAAACAGGTCCGTTTGCGTCCCAGAGCCCGGACTCAGCTCGTGAACTTATTGGCGAAGCTTCCATCGTTTGCTTCGTCCAATGAGCGTAGAACGCTTCTGCAGGACGCTGGATTACCGGCTCGAGTCCTCCAGAAAGTTCGAACAGAGGCGCAAACGAGTGCGAAAGCGGCTGCTGAGATTGTTGATGACCTAGCAGGATGGGAGCAAGAGCTCAAACTACGAACAAAAGCTCTTGGACTGCTTCTGTCACGCACAATGGGACTCGTAGATTCAATCGAGGAACAGATATTCTTGGCAGGCATGATCCGAGGCTATAGGCTCATGCCGGACATCAAGCTGCAGCTTGAAGCCCGTTCGCCTTTACGGGAGCTTGGCTTGGCCTACTTCCACGAGCGGAAGGAGTTAGGAACCTTCGAATCAATTCAAAAGGGATCTCTCGTGGACCGCAAGCTGGATCAGCATGAACTCGATGCCAATTTGTATGCTCTATCAGTAAGATCCAGTGCCGAGCAAGACGATTGGCACAAGATGTTACGAATCATTGGGAAGGGCTTGTTTCACAACAATATCTTTGACGACCTCCTTGAGAATTATAAGAGAGCGTTGGACTCTCTCGGGATTCGCAACGAACAACTTGGGTTCTGCTTTGCCACTGATGCACCAGGACTGCGCATTCCATTTGAGTGGGCGGTTATTGAAGGTCAGAGGACTCCGTTGTGCTTAAGGCACCCTGTGCGGCGCTTCTTGGATGGATGTCCTGAACCCAGACCTACGTTACGCACACTGCTTGAAGGAGAAGTTGCCATTCCATTACGCGTGTTGTTGGTAGCCTCCAATACAGGTGGAATTCCAGAAGTGGAGAATGAAGTTGAAGAGCTCTACTCGATGCTTCGCGACTTGTTTCATCGGGTAGGATGGCCAGAATCCAACATTTGCAGACTGAACTCTCAGACAGCCACGGTAGATAGTATTAAATGGCAAATCAGGCATGGGCATTATCATATTCTTCACTTTGCAGGCCACGGGGGCTATGATGATGAAAAGCCAGTTCTCCAAGTTTATCAAGATGCAAGTACGCAACAGATTGATCAGATCTCTGCAACCATGTTGAGAAGCTGGATCATTGATTCAGACCTCTGCTTCGTTTACTTGAGCAGTTGTCGCAGTGCATCCACAGAAGCCCTAGAATTAGCTAGTGCAATTCGATACTTTGAGAACGTTGGTCAAGCAATCGTTGAGGCCCGTGTACCTGAAGTAATCGGTTTTTTCTGGCCGATTGAAGACAATCAAAGCAGGATTCTGGCTACACGATTCTACGAGCAATTCCTGAAAAGCTTTGATGCACCTCTGGCCCTATATCACGCGAGGAAGTCTTTTGAAGAAGAAAACCGCATCTGGGCAGCTCCAGTTTTGATTCAACAACTCGACACCCAAAAGAGAAGCTAGGAAGCAAAGAAGATGCTTTGAGAAAGGTTGAGAAACCCGTCCCGCTTCTGAAACTACTTTGTAATGCTTAGGACGAGTTAGCCCGGGAGGTCAACAATGAAAAAACTAATCGCCCTTGGTGCCTTAGTTCTTGTAATCCTCTCTTACTTCCTGTTTGGGCTCACAGGGTTTGCAATTGGGGCGGCTATTATAGCCGTTGCTATTCTCTCCTATCGCCTCGCCCGTGAGCCAGGCTTGGCCCGTGCCATACTTCTTGTTACCCTTATCCTTTCATTTGTGATTGGCGGTTTTGTGATCAGAACTTGGGGACCAAAGCCGACTGGAATCACTAAAGCTGAGGAGATCGCCTTCTTCGTTATCGGAGGGGCGATGGGGCTTATATCCTGGCTATCGGTGCTCCTTTCTGCATTCTTCTTATGCTCCGAGATAATTCTTGTTTCTCATGGAGGTGATAGGTGGGGATCTTTTGCCTACCTGGTAAGTTCCTTGTTGCTTGAGCGTGCGGGGGCTCTTGAGATCGTAGATAGAGGTGAAGTGATAACCATAAAATCGAGAGGCTTGCTCGCTCCCTTTAAAGCGATCGGATACGTGATTATCTATCATGGAAATGCTGTTGTCTTTGAACGCTTCGGTCGCCTCAGCCAAGTGGCGGGGCCCGGTCTTGTGGTGAAGAGGTCTTTCGAAACGATACGAGCGGTCGTTGATTTGAGCATGCAAGTGGAGGAAAGAAGGCAAACACTTGTTACCAGAGATGGAATCCCATTGACCACCTATGTAAAAATACTCTTCCAAATAGATTCTGGGGGGCGTGCCCCTACGCCTGATGACATGTTTCCACTTTCCGAACCAGCAGTGCTCAATGCAGTATACCTTGTGCCGGATTGGAAGGCATATACCGTTGAAACGGCCCTTGCCTTGCTCCGCGATATGATATGCACACATTATCTCGACGACGTCTACGCCCCCTTGAAGAAGGGTTCTCGTAAAAGGGCAGGCCTAGGAACCCATGCACAACTCCTCCAAGATAACCTGCAAACTTCCTTGAGTGCCACAGCGATCGCGTGGGGGGTGAGAATTCACCGGGTGGAACTTGGCATCGCGGCGCCGCAGGAAATCGAGGAACAAGCCCTGGCCTTCGAAAAGGCGAGAAAAGAGGAGGAACTCGAATACCAAAGATCCAGAGCTGAGAACCGCCGGATTAAGCAATTTGTCTCGCAGACTGGAGGAGATGTCACTGATTATGCTCTCCTCCGCTATCTTGAAAGGATTGGGGAATCCGGCATCCTTCCGCCCTCATTAGACCGGATGCTCCTTGACGCCATGGAAAAGGGAATGTCACGGCCACAGGGGCAAAAGAAGATCAAGGCCAGTGAGGAGGAGGCGGATTGACTATCGCTTCCTCAATATAAGGAAAAGCATGAAGCCCCTGTCGCCTCGACAGGGGCTTGCCTTTTGCCCAGCCGTAAGTATAATTGAACTGTACCTTGGCGGAACATCTCGCTTTTACGGGGAGGTAAGGTTGAACTTGGACCTGGCTATTGTGATCGTCAGTTGGAACGTGCGGGGGTTGCTGGAGGCCTGCCTGACCTCGGTGTACGAAAGCCTGAAGAGCTCGAATCTGAGGGGCGAGGTCTGGGTGGTGGATAATGCCTCGACGGACGGCAGCGCGGAGTTGGTGCGGGAGCGCTTCCCCCAGGCCAGGCTCATGGCCAACGAGACGAACGTCGGCTTCGCTGCTGCCAACAACCAGGCCCTGCGAGGGATGGGCTTTACCTCGGCTGGGCCTCACGAACTGCCGCGCTACGTTCTTCTGCTGAACCCCGACACGGAGGTGCTCGGTGATGCCCTGGCCACGATGGTGCGTTTCCTGGACGGGAATCCCCAGGCCGGCGTCGCCGGGGCCAAGCTGCTCTACCCCGATGGCCGCCTGCAGCACTCGGCCTTCGCCTTCCCCACCCTGGCCCAGGCCTTCCTCGACTTTTTCCCCCTCCACCACCGCCTGCTAGACTCCCGCCTCAACGGTCGCTATCCCTGCCGACTCTACGAACGGGGAGCGCCCTTCCCTATTGACCATCCCCTCGGGGCGGCCCTGATGGCGCGGCGGGAGGCCATCCAAGAGGTGGGCCTGCTGGACGAGCGGTTCTTCATCTACTGCGAGGAGATTGATTGGTGCCTGAGGATGAAGAAGGCTGGCTGGGGTATCTACTGCGTGCCCAGAGCCGAGGTCGTGCACCACGAGGCCAAGAGCACCAGGCAGGTGCGGGGCGAGATGTTCGTGGCTTTATGGAAGAGCCGCTATCTGCTTTTCGAGAAGCACTATGGCCGTTTCTATCAGTGGGCCGTGCGCCGCATTGTGCGGTTGGGGCTGCGAGCGGAGATGCGTCGGACGCTGGCAGCATACGAGCGAGGCGAGATCAGCGAAGCAGAGCTGGAGAGCTGCCTGGCAGCCTATCGGACGGTGGCGGAAATTATGACAACGAATTCAAAGGATTTATCGAATTTAGGCCTGCCGATTCGGTGAATCCCCCCGATTCGTTGTCATTTGGAACTGCAACCAATTCAGCAACACTCAACGGGGAGACTATCTCCGTTTTTGCTCAGCCTGGATCCCTTCGGCAAGATCAGGACAAGCGCCAGATCCAGGCCAAAAGCGGGGATTTGGCAATCCCCTCAGAGCAATTTTGGATTCACCGATTCTGCCCAGGAGAGGAGGAGGAAGCCAATGAAACTGACAACCGTCGAATCCAGCATGATTCACGCCGTCGGTTACGACGCCGAGACCCAGACCCTGGAGGTTATCTTCAACAGTGGCCGTATCTATCGCTACGAGGATGTGCCTCCAGAAGAATACGAAGGCCTGATGAACGCCGAGTCGAAAGGGCGATGCATGCGGGCGAACATCATTGATGTTTATCCCTACTACCAGGCCTCGCGCCGACGACGGTGATGAAGAAGAAGCCGAAGCTAACCGCCATCATCCTCACCAAGAACGAGGAGAAGAATATCGCCGACTGCATCGCCAGCGTGCAATGGGCCGATGAGGTGGTGGTCTTCGACTCCTTCAGCCAGGATAGGACAGCGGAGATTGCGCGAGAGGCGGGAGCGACGGTTTTCCAGCACCCGTTCCGGAACTTCGCCCGACAGCGCAACGCCGCCCTGGATGCCGTTGATAGCGACTGGGTCTTCTTCGTTGACGCCGACGAGCGAGCCACGCCGGAGCTGGCCACCGAGACACGTCGCGTCATCCAGGACGAATCGCAATCCGGCTGGTGGGTTCCACGCCACAATTATATCTTCGGCCGAGTGATCCGCCACGCCGGCTGGTACCCCGACTATCAACTGCGCCTCCTGCGGCACGGCAAGGCCCGCTACGATCCCCAGCGGGAAGTCCACGAGATTGTCATCCTGGACGGCGAGGAGGGGTATCTGGAGAATCCCCTGATCCACTACAACTACGACACCCTGGCTCAATTTGTCGAGAGGCAGAACCGCTACACTGATTACGAGGCCAGTATCCTCTTCGACCAGGACGTCCGCCCCAGGCCCCACAACTTCATCTTGCAGCCCCTCAGGGAGTTCAGGCGGCGCTACGTCTCGCTGGAGGGCTACAAGGACGGCTTTCACGGGCTGCTCTTGAGCCTCTTGATGGCCTACTACACTTTGGTGATGTACCTGCGCTTGAGGCGGTTGTGGCAAGACAAATCTTGACCTAATTGGAAGGTTGTGTTATAATCGGCCATAGATTTGAGAACCAGAGGTGTTACGATTGAAAGCCCTGTTAGATGCTCCCGTTCTTGTCCTCAACTTAAACTACGAGCCGCTGAACGTCTGCAACGTCAAGAGGGCTATGGTCTTGATCGTGGTGGGCAAGGCCGACGTTTTGGAGAACAGCCGGGGGGTCATCCGTACCCCTTCCACCACCTTCCTGTGCCCCTCGGTGATAAAGCTAATCTACATGATCAAGCGGCCTCGCCCCCGGGTGAAGCTCACCAAGAAAGAGATCTTCCGGCGAGATAACTACACCTGCCAATATTGTGGCCGACAATCAAAGAACTTGACCGTGGATCACATCGTTCCACGCCACAATGGGGGACAGCACCATTGGGAAAACCTGGTGAGCGCGTGCCCGGCCTGCAATCATCGAAAGGGCAGCCGTACTCTCCGAGAGGCCCACATGCGGTTGCTGCAGCGTCCCTACGAGCCCCGCGCCACCAGCAGTTACCTCTTTGGCCGATACTTGAAAGAAAACGAGGAGTGGCAAGGGTTTATAGAGGGTTGGTGACAATAGAAAATGAGAAAAGGGGAGTCCGCCAGCGGACTCCCCTTTAACTTTTCTGAAGTGGACATTCACCTTTTGCTCGCGACGGACACTAGTCCGTCGTCCAAAGAGGCGGAAAAAGCTGCTGGACTAGCGTCCAGCAGGAGCAGGTCTTTAGCCGACTCAGCCCACCAACTGCATGATGCGCGGATAGCCCTCCTCGATTAGCCTTTCGATCTCGGCGGCGCATTGGCGATATTCATACAAAGGGCTCCCGTAGGGATCACGTATGTCGTAATGCCGCCCGATCATCTCGCTCAGCAAATGGACTTTGTGAGCGTGTGGGGGGAACTCCAGGCTGATGGCCTCGGCCTGCCCGCGCTCCATGGTCAGGATGAGATCAGCTCCCTCCAAGTCCTGCGGGGTGAGGTCGTGGCTGCGGTGGTCGCTGATGTCAATGCCTCGCTCCTCCATCATTTCGCGACTGTAGGCCGAGGGCGGTTGGCTCTCCAGCCCCCACACGCCCGCCGAGTGTACTCTGTACTCTCCCTCCAATCCCGCTCTACGCAGCTTCTCCTGCAGGAACCCCATCGCCATAGGCGAACGGCAGATGTTGCCCGTGCAGACGAACAGTATGGTCTTCATCTACTTTTTGTTCGGCGTCTACGCCAGCTCCGGCTCAAGCAGCCCGTAGTTGCCGTCCTTGCGCCGATAAATGACGTTCATCCCGTTGGCGTCAACGTTGAAGAAAATGAAGAAGTCGTGGCCCAAGAGCTCCATCTGCTCAATGGCCTCTTCTTCATCCATGGGAGCCACCTGGAAACGCTTAGTCCTGACGATGCGGGGTGGCTCTTCCTCCTCGAACTCCTCCACCGGCGGCATCTCACCTGGGCCGCGACCTCGGCCATAACGTTTGCCCTTGTAGCGAACGATCTGGCGGTACATCTTATCCACGATGGCGTCAATGGAGGCGAACATGTCAGCGGTTCTCTCCTCGGCTCGCAAAAACGTGCCCTTGCTCCGCACTGTCAACTGCGCCACCTGGCGATCCTTCGCGCTCTTGGCGCCCTCGACAGAGAGCTCTATCCGCGCCTCGGTTATGGTGGGCAAATAGCGGTCCAGCTTGCCCACTTTCTTCTCAATGTACTCCTGTAAGCGATCGGTAACTTCCATGTTCTTGCCCTGGATGATCAACTGCATTTGACATCTCCTTTCATTAGTCAGTTATTGTTAGAACTCAATGGAGTGCGGACGCAAGTCCGCCAGCAGGCTTGCGCCTGCACTCCGGAACCTAAATCCTCATCTGGCCCTGGCTAATGTGAAGGCCCAGACGGAACGAGCACCAACCTGCCGCAAGGCGATGCTACAAGCCTCCAACGTGGCTCCGGTGGTGCAAACATCGTCAATCAGCAGGATCCGCTTTTCCTTCAACTCGGCGTTTGAGCAGCGGAAAGCGTCACGAACGTTCTCCTTGCGCTCCTGAGCACCCAATTCTACCTGGGGACGAGTGGCCCGCACGCGCGCCAAACTGTTCTCTGCGACAGGCAGCCCGATGCTTTTCCCCAACTCTCTGGCCAGGAGGGTTGCCTGGTTGTAGCCACGCTCGCGCAGTCGGTCTGGGTGCAAAGGCACGGGGACGATGATTTCAGCAGGAAGGGGGCTGTTCTCCCAATAGTCGCCCATCAACTGGCCCAAGGGGATGGCCAGATCCTGCAGATTGTAGTACTTAAAGTGGTGAATGGCTTCGCGCAAAGTTCCATCAAAGTAGGCCACAGCACGAATGCCGTCTATTCGCAGAGGGTCGCGTTGACAAAGGGGACAGAGGCGACCATTGGACCTGGGGCGACCACAGCGGGGGCAGAGGGGCGGTTCAATCAACTCGAACTCATCAAGGCACTTGGCACAGAGTACACTCCCTCTCTCGCGACAGCTTACGCAGCGGGGAGGGAACAGCAAATCCAGGAGACCTCTTTTGATTTCCTGCACCAAATCTATAGCGGTCAAGTTACCCCTGGCCTGCTAAGCTTTCGAGCCTATAAACTCAGTATATCCAAGATTTCCAGCAAAGGCGGCTCCCATGCCTGTCCTGAGCACTTCGACTGCGCTCAGTGTAAACTCCGCCGAAGGGCCGCCGGTTCGCGGGCGTGGGAGCCCGCTCTGCTCAGAATTTGGATCTACTGAAACTGGGAAAAAGCAGGGAGTGCCACGTCGTCGAGTGCACGGAGACGACGAGTCAACTGATGAAGTTAAGAAATTGGTTTAATAAGTCGTAGATCTTATCCCACAGCAACAGCAAGATGGCGATTACGACTATAGCTACCAAAACTATGATCAGGGCATACTCAATGAGCCCTTGTCCTTCTTCACGCGACAGAAATGGTATCACCTCTCGACCTCCTATTCAGGTGGTAAAGGATACGCTGCTTATTATACACCATAGTCGGATTCAGCGCAAAAAGCAAGGAATTTGACTTTTGGGGACAATGTGGTATGGTATTTGTATCTGCCACCGGGGGAGGAACGATGATAGTCATCAATGGCTCTTATGGCGAGGGAGGCGGCCAGGTCTTGCGCACTTCCCTGACCCTTTCCGCCCTCCTGGGTCAACCCATGCGCATCGAGAACATCCGTGCCCAGCGCCGCAGACCCGGCCTGCAGGCCCAACACCTCACCGGGGTCTGGGCCATAGCTCAAATCTGCGACGCCGAGCTAGAGGGCGCAGATTTCGGTTCCCTGAACCTGACTTTCAAACCTCGATCGTCGCCTCGAGCGGGGGAATACTCTTTCGACGTAGCCCAGGCCCGCAAAGGCGGCAGCGCGGGCGCAACCAGCCTCGTCTCCCAAACCCTGCTGCTGCCCCTGGCCTTCGCCCCCGGCCAATCCCGCCTGACCATACGCGGCGGCACCCACGTGGCTTGGAGCCCCCCCTTTCACTACCTCAAGCACGTCTACCTGCCCACCCTGGCCCGCATGGGACTGGACGCGAGCGCGGAGATCGAGCGGTGGGGCTGGTACCCGATAGGTGGGGGGGAGATGACGGCTGCGATCAGGGGCCGACGGGATAGCCAGCTCTCTAGCCTGGATTTGGTTGAACGGGGCGAATTGAAGCGCCTGTGGGGCATCTCTGCCACTTCCAACCTCCCTCCTCACATCAGCCAGAGGCAAAAGAAGCGCGCGGAGGGATACCTGCAAAAGCGTGGTTTCGCCCCCCAGATCGAGATCGTAGATGCTCCCTCGCCCGGCAAAGGCACTGCCGTCTTCCTCGCGGCCGAGTACGAGCACGCAGTGGCCGGCTTCTCCTCTTTGGGAAAGCGGGGCAAGCCCGCCGAGAAAGTGGCCGAGGAGGCTTGCCGCGAATTCATCGCCTATCACCAGAGCAACGCCTGCCTGGACAAGCACCTGGCTGACCAGTTGATTCTCCCCCTGGCCCTGGCCCCTGGTCCATCAGCTTTCACCACCTGCAAAATCACCCCACACCTGTTGACCAACGTTTGGGTGGTAGAGCAATTTTTGGATGTGAGGTTTGAGATAGAGGGCGAGGAGGGAGAAAGGGGCAAAGTGCAAGTTTCTGCGGTAAGTGATTTGTAAGCGTCCAGCCTCAGTGCGATCACGCCGGTTGAGTAGACCGCAGGTCGTATCGAAACCAAGTGATCGCACGGGGAGGCAGCCAAACGTGGTTTCGATACGCCCCTTTCGGGGCTACTCAACCGACGTTTGGCCTACCCCCTGGACGCACACGGTGATTTGACCAATGGTTGACTTTGATGTACAATAGCAACCAAGACACCGGTCAGCGAGGCCGTGTCGCATTTTACCCTCACTCAATTCAAAATAGAGTTGCGAAAGGAGACTGCCATGATTCTGAAAGGTAAGCTTTATGCAGAATCCCCGATTTACAGGGGAAATGCACGCAAGACCCTCTTCACGAGGGATGGAGACGGGACTCACCGCCTGGTCTCTCTGGCCGGGGAAATCGCGGGGACGGCCGAGTCCTTGATGGACGCCTTCATCGGCCAATCGCGCCGGGGCAGGAACATCGGCCTGCTGAATCGAATGTGGCTGCGGTTATACGACTCCCCCCTGCCGCAGGGGCTCATTACCAAAGTAGAGTGCCAGTTGCAAGAAAAGAGCTATCCTCGCGATCACTTCTTTGGCTTGCGCATGGGCATAAAGTTGGACGAGGATCGCTGGGCTGCGGAAGCGAACGCAAATTACAAGATGGAAACGTTGTTCCGCAACTCCGTCTTCGATTTCAGCCTGTCTGTAAATGAGTCGGCACTACAGCAAGGTGAAAACACAGCCCGACTGTACTACATCTTGCAAGAGCTCGCCGAAGGGCGATTCTGGTTTGGGGCTGGCAAGAGCAAAGGCCTGGGGCGCGTTCGCCTTGAAATGGACCTGTCGCCTTTGATCTCCGAAACGCCTCCCCGCCTCCGCCCTGGAACCAATCACCTGAGGATGTTCTTGACCTTCAACGCCACGAATCCCGTTTTGGTCGGCTGGAACTGGGGCAAGGTAGACCCCGATGTGCCTTCCTTCGCCGCTATCGAAGGCCGCCTGTTGGTAGGGGCAATGCGCGATCTGCCAGACCCCATCCGCGAGCGGCTGGAGATGGGGTTGACGGGACCGATCCTCAGCCCGGCAGACTGGAAGCGCAAGTTCGCCGACTATCTTCCGAGAGTCATCGCCATTTGGTTGAGGGAGCAATCTATCGGAGAAGTCGAGGTTTGGGTTTTGCCAGCCCAAGCCGCGGCCAAGCTGGGCAAAGGGAAGTACGCGCTTTCCAAGAAAATACTCGCTCAGATTCAACCTCTGGTCGAGCAGCCTTTCTCCAGCAAAGAAACGGCTGATGCTGCGTTCAGGGAAGCCCTGGGGGAAAAGGCCAACATGGCCAAGCGTATCCTCAAGGTCATGGTGCAACAGCGCCAGACCCGCGAACAGCTCGATCGCGAAGCCTGGCTGGAAGTCGCCAATGGGCTGGGCCTGGATGTCACCCTGGCCGACCGTCTCGCCGAACAGATTCAAAGCGAAAAGGCCCTGATAAAGGTTCTGACCCCCGCGTGCCAAAAGGTCCTCCCCCGGCTCTACCAACAGGTGGATCAACAGGTCAATCTGCTGCAGAGCGACGCCTGGGTGGACGCGGAGATCGCAGCCCGCGAGGAACACGCCCAGATCAAGAACATGTTGCTCCAAGGCAAGATAGGCGAGCGTCAGTGGGGCAAGCCGGATCTGGTTCCCGAAGGTATCAGTCCCGCCACGTGGAGGGAATTCGTTGCCGCCCACCGCCGCGTGCAATTCCGCTACATGCTGAATGCCAGGAACTTGAACAAGAGCATCACCAACGACGAGAACATGATCGCCTTCCTCAAGGCCTATCGTGATCGCACTCGCCAGGAGCTGGCCCAGCCCCACCACATTGACTTTCGAGCCGGCGGCCCGTCCAATCGAGAGATTTCCCGCAAGTATGGCAAGCCCTACGACACGGTGTTCATGCGCATGTTGGCCTGGTCGCCGTCCTCGCAAGAGCAAGGAGCCTGGGAGATCTACGTCCCCGGCAGCACGATCAAGGGGGCTTTTAGAAAACGTGCTTCGCAGGTGTTGAAAACCCTGTGGGGTGAATCGCGCCAGACCACCGAGATGTTGAATCTTCTCTTTGGCGCTCAAGGACAGCGGGGGCTGGTCTTTTTCTCCGACGCCTATCTCACCGATCCGTACGACCCGGAACGGGCCTGGTGCTCTATGGACGGGGTCAAGATGAACCCCCGAACAGGGCAGCCGATAGAGGCCGCCAAGCACGACTACCTCTTCGCCTATGGCGACCAGCTCGCCTTCCAACTCCAGTTGGATATTCAGGACATCGAAGAGCAGGATATGGAGGCGATGTCCCTCCTGGCTCACCTGCTCCACGATTTCAAAAGAGGTGACATCCCCCTGGGCGGCGAAAAGACCAGCGGTTTCGGTTGGGTCAAGGCGGATGTGTCCAGGCTCACCTGGCTGACGGCGGACCCGGACGGTGTGGGAGAGAAGCTGTTCGGGAAGCAGACGCTGAGCCAGGATGGCCTGTGGCAGAGGCTGGACTTGGAGGGCGAGGAGGCCGCCAATGCCTTGCAGATCATCCATCCTATAGCTCCCGAGCAAGAAGTCTCCTCAACTCCGCCCAGGGCCAGAGCCGGCTTTGTCTCGCACCGGGCTTTCGGCGGCCATTGCGGCACGCTGGTGGTGGAAGCAGAGGTCTTGACCCCTCTCAACGTACGAGAGAGCGGCGAACCGTCCTTCGTAGCCGCCCTGGCGGATGGCCCTGTCAATGGCTGGGACTTCTTCGCCATGGCTCCCCCCGAAGCCGCCCAGCGTGGTCCCAACAAAGTCTACGCGCTCCCCAGCCGGAGCATCAAAGGAATGTTACGCCACATCTACTCCATCGCCAGCGATTCCAGCGAGCCGAGCCCCGACATCAGCCGCTTGAACCCAACAGACGGCTTGTTCGGCTGGGTGGGAAGGGGGCCAAACCAGGCCCTCATGGGGCGCCTGTCCTTCAGCTTTGGCCCGTTCGAGGAACCCGAGCTGGCCTGGTTCAAAGTGCCCTACCCCTACGGCGAGTGGCAGTACACCGGGGAGCAATGGAAACACTTGCCGGGGAGTTCCGCCGCCCAGATGCTCATCGGCAAGACGTGGCGGGTTTTCCCCCACGCCCCGTTGGCCCCCATCGTCAAACAGGTAGACGATTTCCAGCCCGATACGTTCCAGGCCCGCTACTTCAGGGCCATACTGCCTGGCGCCCGCGCCCGCTTCACGATCCGCTTCTGGAACCTCGAGGAGCAGGAGTTGCAGAGGTTGATATGGTCTGTGGTGCTGGAGCCGGGGCTCGCTCACAAGATGGGGAACAACCGCTACCTCGGCTTTGGCAGCCTGCGCCTGCACATTCTCCCCGACAGCTTTATGATTGACTGGGCCAAGCGGTACGCCGACGAGCCTGAGGAGAGCTGGCAGTTGCCCATCCAGGTTGACGAATGGATCGAGCCCGAGGTGGTTTATCATCACAGAGCACTACAAAGGGCACTGAATGCTAAGCAGCTTTGATTGGCTGCGCCGCAGTCGGACCGGCGCCGAGTTGTTAGCTACCCTGGAATATCTTACCACCAAGCCCGATCTCTTCCCTACCGGGGAAGAGATCGGGCTGCCTCATTCAGCCCTGAACGGCCCCTGCCAACGATGCTGGATCTACCCCCGGCTGCCTTTCCAGGATTACTGCGCACCTTGCCAGGCTATTCTGACCAGAGCCAGCAAGCTGGGCCACATCTCTTACCAATCCATCGTCATCTGGGGTTTTGTCAATTACTTGTCGAGGCTGCTTCGTATGGGTGAGGGATTTGACGCCCATCACATCTTTGGCGCCTATGCCCACGACGAGAATCATTTTCTGCTGGTGATACCCCGACACGAGTTAAAGCCCTGGCTGCGAGAACTGGGCATCTACCACGGGGCTGACCTGAAGGGAATAATCCAAGTCTTTCCCACCATGGGAGCAGCAAGAGGAATTGGTATGGGGGATATCCTCTGTAGAGCCGTTCATCACGAGGCGCGTTTTTCTATGGACCGATTGCGCGTTCGGTTCTTCTCTTCGCCCTATCAACTCCTGAGAGCCCACGAACGCGACCGAGAGGGACTGCTCACCTTTGAGATCTCCGAATTCCTGAGCCTGCTAGAAATGGCAGCCGTCTTTCGGACCATCCTGCGCCCCGAAGAACAAGAGTCGCTTCACAAGCTGCTGGATTTGGAGGATGCCAGCGAGGAGCAGTTTTACTGGGGAAGATTCCTGGGGTTCTTGAGTCAGGAAGCCAAAGACATGCTGAACGCCTGGAGAATTCGACAGTGGCCTGAGAGTCGAATCAAACTGTTATACGAACTCGTTGATTATGTGGCCTTTTATCAAACCCATTAAACTCATCCGTTACCTGTTGGTGTGGCGGGTCAATAGCTCTTTGGTCTGGCTGCCGAGGTGTCTATCCACCGAGCTATCCCTGACCCTGGGAACCATGATTGCCAATCGTTTGCCAACTCGTGAGGCCGGTCCCTGGCGCAAAGCTCTGGCTCCCTGGGATGAATGTGGTGGAATCGCCCTCGTGGGGAAGAAAAAGCCCGATAGGATACCAGAAGTATCATGGCCGATGGAAGCGGTATTGTTTGCCTATCCGGGCAAGCGGACCTATGGGCAGGGAGAGTTGATCCTGTGGGAACTCAAGCTGATGGGAGAGAGCGCAGACCACGGACTTTTCCTGGAAGTTATCCTGCCGGCTATGGAGGAAGCGGGGAGTGCTTCTGAGCTGCGATGGCAGCACCGAAACGTCCTCTGGGGGCAATTCGACATCCAGGCAGTTTACGCAGCGCGGGGGCAGCAGTGGGAGCCTATAGTGAGTGACGGGCGACTGGACTTGAACTATCGTGCAAGCCCCACTCAGTGGGCTGAAGGATTGGATTTTGACTCAAAATCAGAGCGAATATTCGACTGTCTGACCTGGATAACTCCGTTTGATTTCAGCGACGCAGACCAGATTGGCCGACGAGGCCATCGGCGGACAACCTCGCGAAAGAGAATACCGCCTCACCAAGTGCCAACCTTGCAGAGCATGCTAGAGTCCCTGACAGCCCGGATGAGTTCGTTGCTACCGGGCAAACACCACACAGCCGACGATGTGTGGGATGTCTTGAGCGCGGCGGAACAGGCTTCCTTCCAAGCCATTCTGGAACAGGCTTCCCACATCCCCGTTCATCATAAAAAGCTTAAACGATCTCCCAAGAGCTGGCCAGGGCGCTGGATAGGCACGCAAACCTTTGCCTCCATCCCGCACTCCATCATCCCCTATCTTGAGCTGGCCTCCATACTCCACATCGGAAAACAGACCCACTTTGGATGCGGCACCTTTGCGATAAGTTGATTATGTCACCCCCTCCACTGCCCGCCCCAATTCCCCGCCCCTGACCAATTCTCAATCTTCTCCTTCATCAAGAAAACCTCCTCATTGAGGCTACAGTGATCCTCCGAGACAAAAACAAGTATGCGTTCAGGGGGTAGGCCAAACGTCGGTTGAGTAGCCCCGAGAGGGGCGTATCGAAACCACGTTTGGCCGCCCCTCCGTGTGATCACTTGGTTTCGATACGACCCGCGGTCTACTCAACCGGCGTGATCGCCCTGAGGCTGAACGCTTACAAAAACAATACCTCGCCTGGGGCTACCACGACGAGGTATTTGGTCCTATATCAACTGAATCACGAAGTCATCAGAATTCCAATACCCTGCTACCTCCAAAGAGACCCACGAAATCGCCGTCGAAATCCCTGAGGAACTCGTGGACATCGAGAAGATCGTCGGCATCTATCCGGGGCATCTCTCGGAACCTGGCCCACTCCTGGGACGTGAGCTCGTGGACGATCTCCGGCTTCTCTCCTTCCTGGATCACGGCGAAGACCAGGCTCTGGGTGCCACAGTGATCGCATTTCACCGCCATGATCCAAATCTCACCGTGACGCTCCACTATGCGGACATTGTCTGGCTCATGGTAGTGCTGACAAACAGCGCAGGGGATGCTAGCTATCAAATGCTTGACGAGCTCACGCTTTTCGTAGCTTTCGTGCGACCTGGCTGCCATCGTTATTCTTCCTCCCGCTCCACGACCACCGTGATCTCAGGCATCACATCGGTCATCAGCTTGATGGGAACGCGATGTACGCCTAGTTCATGGATGCTACCTTTGAGTTGTAGCTTGCGCTTGTCGAAAGCATGCCCTGTCTGGCGCTCAAGGGCCTCCACGATATCACCGCTGGTTATGGAACCATAGAGCCTATCCTTCTCCCCAGCCTTGGCCTTGAAGGTCAGCGTCACTTGCCACAGAATCTCAGCCAGGGATGCGGCCTCCTCTTCAGCTCGCCGTTGATGCTTGGACTTGGCCTTGCTCTGCAACTGAGCCTTTTTTACAGCGCCCTCCGTGGCCAGCACTGCCAGGCCCTTAGGAATCAGTAGGTTGCGCGCATAGCCATCGGGCACTTTTTTGATCTCGCCGGCACTGCCTAAGTTCTCCACATCCTGGGTCAAGAGTATTTTCATAGCATCCTCACTTTCTATCCTCAATTTATCTAATGATACACCAAAACGGAAAAAACCTCAAATCAGCCTTGCGGCGACCATCCGCTTGCAAGTTCTGAGCAGAGCGGGCTCCCACGCCCGCGAACCGGCGGCATGGGAGCCGCCTCTGCTGGAAATCCCGGAGCTGCTGATTATTGCCTATTAGGGCAAAGTAAGGTATAATAGCGACTGGCGAATTCGGGTTCGCTAGCAATTTTATGGGAGGGAAAGTTGATGGGCGATCTTGGTCAGTTGCTACGGGAAGCACGCGAACAAAAGGGGGTGTCCCTGGAAAAGGTCGAGGAGGCCACACGAATACGGCAGAAGTTTCTCCAGGCTCTGGAGGAGGGGGACTATGGGGCCTTGCCCGCCGAAACTTACGTCAAAGGGTTCCTGCGCACCTACGCCGTGTATCTGGAGCTCGACCCCGAAGAATTGATAGCCCTCTACGAAGGCCGGGAGAACGAGGGCAAGGCAGCGCTGCCACAGCCTGGCTTCTTCCAGCCGATGGACCTCTCCCTGGCCGCGCCCTCCTGGCTGACGCCCGACCTGGTGATTGGCGCTCTGCTCATCGTGGTGCTCCTAGCCTTTGGGTGCTGGGCTACCTGGCACTACCTTCCCCCCACAATCAAGACCCAGTTGCTATTCTGGCGAGCCGCCGCTACCGTCACCCCATCGCCCACTGCTACCACCTCCGCCGTCCTGCCCCGCCTCACCCCGACAGCAGCGCCCACCACGACACCCACCACGATGCCTACCGCCACGCCCACCGAAATGCCCACCGCAGTGCCCACTGCCACACCTACCGCCATGCCCACCGTCGCAGTCGTCGTCGAGCCCACCTCCACCCCCACCAGCGTCCCTCCCTCCACTCCCACCAGCACCCCCACCAGCGCCGCCCCCACTGACACCCCCACGCCCAGGGTCTCCACCGGCATCGAAGTCGAGTTGAGAATCGTCGAGTATGCCTGGCTGCGGGTTATCGTGGACGGGGAGGAGGTTTTCATAGGCTCTCTGGAAGCGGGCGCCACGCGCACTTTTCGCGGGCGAGAGAGCGTCGCCCTGCGCTGCGGCAACGCCGGCGGCGTGGAAGCCGCCGTCAACGGCGAACCCCTGGGCCTGCTGGGGGAAAGGGGCCAGGTGGTGGACATAGAATGGCTGGCGGAGGGAGTCACCCCCACGCCTGCCACGCCTGAGGCTACAGCAACTCCCACCGCCACTCCCTGAGCGAGGGATGATATGAGCATCACAACCCAATTTGAGGACGAGAAGGAATTGATCGAGTCCGCCTTGAGGAAGTTTCTGTACGAACTCGGCCTGGCAGACATCCGCCGCCGAATACCGCAAGCAGAGTTGTCTAAAGAAGAGGTGGAGGCGGAACTGAAGGAGATCAGGCAGGTTAAAAGGGAGGCCTTACGATACACCAGAAGGGATTTAGCTTCACTCGAATTGGACTATGGATAGGATGGAGCTGATCAAAACACTCCTGGACAGGTTGGGCGGGCGGTTCTCGGTCTCCCTGGGCATCAACCTCGACCAGGCTGAATCACACGAGGTCTTCAAGTGGTTCCTGGCCTCCATTCTCTACGGGGCCAGGATTTCGGAGACCATCGCCAACAACACCTACCGAGTGTTCGAGAGGAACAAGGTGCTGAGCCCCGATCGGATCCTGGAGACCGGGTGGGATGGCCTGGTTCTGATCCTGGACGTCGGAGGCTACGTCCGCTACGACTTCAAGACCGCCACCAAGCTGCTGGAGGCCATGGCGGCCTTGAAAGAAAGATTCGACGGCGACCTGAACGTGCTTCACGCCCAGGCGCAAAGCCCTCACGACCTGGAGCAGAAGCTGATGGGGCTGGGCAAGGGCATCGGCCCGGTGACGGTGAACATCTTCCTGAGGGAGCTGCGCGATGTCTGGGAGAAGGCCGACCCGCTGCCCCAGCACCTGGCGGTGATGGCAGCTCGGAATCTGGGACTCATTCAAGCGGACGAACGAAGGGTGGTCTTGAGTGAGCTCAGGCCAGTGTGGGAGAGGCAAGCCCTGCCAGGCTGGAACTTCGCCGATTTCGAATCCTCGCTGGTGAGGTTGGGTAAGGACTATTGCCGCCGGGAGAAATGTGCCACCTGCCCTGTGGCTGAGGAATGTGAAAGAAGTGCCTAGTACTTTGTCAAGTCTGAATTGATGGGTAGAGGCGCTTCAGCTTGATGCGTGCGTCCTCGGTCGTGAAGCGCCAGTTGACGGTTGCGCCGTTGGCATTGCGCTCCGCTTCCCAAGCCGCTGTCTCCTGCGCCAGCGTC
>JAUWOY010000092.1 GCA_030611885.1 Chloroflexota bacterium
CAATAGTTTCTCCCCCTCACTTCGCACTATATCCCACAACCACAGGTTGTGTACTCTCTCATCTTGATGCCATTGAGTGTACAGAAACCGCTGGCCGTCCTGGGCCCAGTCCAGGAAGCGCTCGACTGACGGGCCTTCCATCGTGGAAAACCAGATCTCACTGGCTCGGGCGACGTCCACCAGGACGAGGTGATCATAATAAAGGTGATTGACAGCGATGTGCTCCTGCGTGGGCGACCAGTCGTACGATCCGCCGTAGGCCTGGACAGGAATTGCACTGTCGCCATAGCCGATCAACCGCGTGACCGCACCATTGGCTGTATCTACCTGCAGGAGGCTCTGCGCGCCGGTGCCATGCCAGAGGTCAATGGTCAATGTGTGATCGTCCAGCCATTGGTTGATCGTCTGGCGGCGGTAGGGATCGAACGGCTTGCCGGTCGTCAGGTTTTTCAGACCCGTTCCATCGGCCTTGACGGCCCAGATAAAACCACCCCACAACTCTTCCAGAGGCTGCCTGCCATAGAAGGCCAGGTATTGTCCCCCCGGCGACCAACTCACCTCTCTTGTCTGTCCTGCCTCTGGAAGACTGACCAGGAGAGACGGCTCATACGTAGGTGGCCGGACAACCCAGATGCCTCCTCCCCAGCCATAAGCGAGGACCGTTCCATCCGGTGACCAGTCCATGGAGGGGTACTCCACAGGTCCACCACCCAACGGGATGGAGATGGGCACTGAGGCCAGCAGTTTGACCCCGGAGGGTAGTGCCGGGGGCAGAGTGGGTATAGCTGTCGGCGGAGCGAAGGGAGAAGGTGTGGGCGTCGGCTGCGGCGGGGGGGTGAAGGTGGGTGAGGGAGAAGGCGGGATTGGCGTGGCCGTCGGTTGCGGCGGTGAAGTCAGGGTAGGGGTAGGCGAAGGTGAAATGGAATCATGCGTCGGCTGTGGCGATGCGGTGAACGTGAGGGTGGGTGAAGGTGGCGCGGCGGTCTGTGTGGATAGAGATGGCCTGACTGAACAACCAACAACCAGCGCCATGAAGGTCAGACACATAGTGAACCCAATCCAGAAGAGTTGCCTACCTTTGGTCATCATAAAACTTGCTCCTCAAGGGCAGTGTCGCCGTGATTATTGAGGATCACCGAAAAGGATGGAGAGATCCATCCCTTTCGAGAGACATTGAATCCAAGTTTCGCGGCCAAGTTCAATCATTTGATTTCGTAGAACCAGTTATCAACCCCACCATTTGGGCACGTTTCCTCTTTGTATTTACTACAGCTAGAGCTAGGGTGGTAGTCTGGGGCTGGTCCGTATCTGTCATTATGAATCCATGCCGGCCCATGTGTAAAGGCTCCTTGCTCTGTCCAGTGGGTGCAGGCCCCGGTACAGTAACTGCCGACTATCGAACCCCATATGCAGTTACAACTTACAGGATCAGGCACGGTGCCATACCAAACATCCATGGCAACCTGGTTGGTGGTCGCAGTCGCATCATCTTTAGTAAACTGACTAGCCGGCTCACAGATTGCCACGTATTTGTCAGCCAGAGAGGCATCAGGGGGCTCTGCGTTCCAGGTGTTGGGAGAGCCATAGCCACCACAACTGGACGGTACGGAATAGGTGCGGAATACGCGGGTGCGCACCGTCCAGCCAACTGCCCGCTTGCCACCCAGCGATTCAGTATTGGCTTCACCAGCGATCACCTTAGAGAGCTCCTCTCTGGCCTCACTCCCGGTGGACCGCAACCGGAGGATATCCCCTTCAAAGACTACTCCAGCCTGAGCCTTGCTGCCTTCGATACGATACCTGGCCGGCGCCGGAAAGTCGGCGCTCATTTCGCGGTAGCGTTCATATTCTTTTCGGGCCTCCTCCTGTCGGCCCAACCGTTCCAGGGCCACGCCTTTCAAGAAATGCGTGTACTCGACGCGGATGTCATCATGGACAAGCGCTACGACTTCTGCCTCACGCCCGTGATCCAGCAGCCATTCGGCGTAGTATGCCACAGCGTCGGCCACGCCCTCGGGCTCTACAGCCATGGCCTTTTTGTACCACTCTTCTGCTCGCCCATCCTCAAGAAGACTCAGCCCCTGGGCATAGTGCAGGCTTGCCAGGTAGGGCTCATTTCCTTGCTCCAGCGCCTTCCGGAAGAAGCTATCCAACGCAGTCGAGTCCTGCAAATGGCCCAAGCCTTCCGCAATCGGGCGGGTGTAGTGAACTCGCCCATACTTCATCCCAATCTCATCAGCGAGGATGAATTCTTGAACCGCAGCGCGCAAATCATCCTCGGCCTGACTGTGTTGATGTTTCTGTCTCAAAGCCCTACCCAGGCCAGCGTGAGCGTGGCGGCTATCGGGATAGTCACCCACTGCTGTCTTAAAGAGAGCTACTGCCTCGTTCACCTTTCCATCTCGCAGCATTTGTATACCCTGCAGGTACAGCTTGAGTACCTCGACTGGTTCGTTGGGGTCTGGATAGTCGGCGGCGTGGGACAGGGAACTACCGGCGATAAACTCCCTCACACCAGGTTGCAAATCTTCCCCCTGTGGTTGCAGTGTTGCAGTTGCCGGTACATCGTCTTGAGTTGGTAGAGATTCTTGGCCTACTGCTGTGATGATGCCAGTGCCCAACAGAAGCGTCAGCAATACGAGCACTGAGACGAACCTCATCTTACGCATGACCTACCTCCTTTTTGTTCGATATGCTTGAATACTCACCGGTCTCTCCGGTGGCATCTCCAGTATACCAGAAATCGGGCCAGTTGTCACTGTGGAAATCTACAGTTTTCATCCTGTGGATTTCCACAGGTCATTTTCACCTTGTCTGATCATCCGTTGCACAGTCCGTGCTCTCTTGCCCACACCGCCGCCTTCACTCGCGAAGTCAACCCCAGCTTGCCCATCACGTTGCGCATGTGAAACTCCACTGTCCGCACAGTGATGCTCAAAGTCTGAGCAATCTCCTTGTTACTTTTCCCCGCAGTCACCAATGCCAACACCTCCCGCTCCCGTTCGGTTAGTGCATTCCACCGCTCCTCCACCTCCTCCCGCCAGCGCTGGGCACGTGCAAACTGCTCCGCCGTCCACAGCCGCTCCCCCCGCGCCGCCGCCCGCACCGCCGCCACGATCACCTCCGGGGCTTCGCTCTTCAACAGATAGCTCACCGCCCAGGTTTTGTAGTGCCAAGAAGTTGGATCTATTGAGACTTGTTTTGCTTATTCGCCACCACTTGATTTTCTTCGTTCACCTAGTTTTTGATCAAAGGATGAGATGACGTTTATGTCACCTTCACTAACGAGCATGATGCTTTCTTCGAGTGCCTGCAAAGCAACATCCTCACTCACATTTCGCCAGTGATAGACTACGTGCGTTCCTTCAATATCGAAAATCACAATCCCAGCGTTGGCATGCTTCATATTCCGCCGAAGCTCAACAGGACGTACACTACCCAATAAAACAAGGCTCATTCGCTCCGTCTCTACACCCTCATTCGTTGCTCCACAATAAGGTAGTATCCGTTCTCCAACAGGCAGTGGTTTGCCACTCTCGTAAAGCTCGTAGACAGGGGGAGTTGCATTGGATACAAATCCTTCAGTGTAGTGCAGTTCAACACGATCAGCACCTTCTGCAAATATCGGGCCCATTCGAAGTTCAGTCCCACCAGGTCCTGGTTGCAGAATAATCGGCGTAAATGAGCCTAACCTGACCCATTCCTCCAAGGTTATGTGGACAAAATTCTGCGATGGGATGAAAGCGGAATAACTAACCATTAAAAAAGCTAGTAACAGTAATAGCAATGTGCCAAAATAGAACTTTCTTCCAGTCATCACAGCATCTCAACATTTGATGCCCCGCCAGTTAGCAGGGCTGACTAGCGGGGCATCACTGCTTATCTATTGCCATACACACAGGTACGCCTGGTGGTCGGCGAACCAGTCAGGGAAGCCGCTCAATCCGATAATCAGCCTACGCCTGAATAGATGCGGACCATAGTGTGGCGGCAGGAGTATGCTACTTGGCTGCGGGCCCGAATGTGCAAGGTCCCATAACCAGTACCAAGCCGTCACGCAGTAACCGTAGTCCCAGTCCTCAGGATGTTCGTAGTCCTTGTAATAGTCATCGTCTGCGTCGCGACCTGAGGCGCGTTGGTTCGCTATGTTGGAGCAAAGAGGTATACGCCGGCGCCTGAGTTCTCTCTCAAGTTCACGGGCTCTTGCCACCTCTTGCTTGGTGATGATGCCTGCCTCCAATGCCTTTCGAGTCACCTCCACATCTTCCGGCACTAGGTAAATGGGCACTTTCGCATCATCGGGGCCTGTTGCATCCGCCAAGGGCGAGGGATCATCTCTTGCAGACACCACGTTCAATGTCCCCTGAGCCCGCGGCGGTCTCTGAGCCAGCACCGCACCCGACCCGGCGCTTAACAACAGTGCCAGCAACACGAATATTGAGAGAAACTTGATCCTACTCATACGTTAACCTCCTCCAACCTAGATACTCACCGACCTTTCCGGTGGCATCTCCAGTATATCAGAAATGGAGCGACTTGTCTACTGTGGATTGCCACAGGTTCGACCTGCGGATTTCCACAGGTAACCAACTTAGGCATCACCTGATACCAGCAAAAAGGCCCGGCTTCCAACGCCGGAGCCTCCATAGTGCCTTCCTGATCTCCACCATCAAGGAATGACCCTGTGCTCCTTCGCCCACACTGCCGCTTCCACCCGTGACGCTACACCCAGCTTCCTCAAGATATTACCCACGTGAAACTCCACTGTTCGCTTCTTCACCTTCAGCTTATGGGCGATTTCCTTGTTACTCATCCCCTCGGCCACCAGCCTTAGCACCTCCACCTCCCGCTTCGTCAGCCCACCTGTCCGCTCTCCCCGCACCCAAGCTGCCACCTTGGCCGCCACGGGCGGGCTGAAGTACCCCTCCCCTCGCGCCGCTGCCCGCACTGCCGCCACAATCGTCTCCGGCGCTTCGTCCTTCAACAGGTAGCCCACCGCCCCTGCCTCCAGCATCCCCCGTACGTAGCGCTCGTCGTCGTAGGCGCTGAGCGCCAGTATCCGCACCGGTAGGCCTCGCCGCTGGATTTCCTGCGCGACCTCTGTCCCCTCCAGCACCGGCAACTGGCAATCCAGCACGGCGACGTCCGGCTGCAGCATCTCAAAACAGCCGGCGTCATTTTCCCAACTTTCCGCTTACCAGTCTGACGATATGATTGAACAACTGCCGGCCGAATGGCTCCTGAAGAACGTTCAGATACACCTCGGTGACATAAGGGCCGGATTGAGTCCAAAGGACATAGACGGGTACCCCTTCGTCGTCTATCCCATGCCACACACGCCATGAACGTCCTGCTAGCGACTCCACGAAGGCATCGTCGAGTACAGACGCATCATCTACTACCGATTCCCATGAGAGTTTCTTCGGATCTGGCAAGGCGGTGAGCGCCGTCTGAGCCGCCTGTGGCGATGAGAACTTGTAGGAGGCGCTGTATCAGCGCAGCGAATCGGCCAGATTCTGGCGAAGTTACGATCAGGTCCGTTGAGCGACCCTCTTCCCAGTCGGTGAGCACACGGTGGTCTCTCGGCCCCTCTTTCTCAATAGGTCCTCCGGGGACCATCACCTCCACATCCCCAAATGCGGCCACATCGCCTGGTCGAACCAGACGATGTCCCTCATTTACAGAGTCCGCTGGCGGTGGTTTCTGGGCCATTCCTACCTTAACAACAGCGCCAGCAGCAAGAACATTAATCCTTTCTTGCTCTACCATGTGATGTTGCGATATTTGACGCCAAAACCCCAGGCGTTGTCACACGAGTCAGTATATTGGGAGGAACTACAGGGACCATCTCCGGGTAAGCATCGTCCCGCACACCCGGAGTAAGTGTACTTGTAGTACCAACGACCGTGGTAGAGATCCATCCAATCCCACGGTTCCACATTCCCGAGATCACCGTGATCGTTGATCATGGAAGATCCAAGATATGTTAATTGGTCATGCCAGTTGATCAGAGGAAGCGATGAATTGTAGTACACTCGCGTTCCAACATTCGGCGTATAACCTACATGGACAGCCACATCTGACCAGACAATGGTGGTTCCCGCATCCATCGTGTTGCCGTAAGCGTAGGCGGTGAACTTCACATTGTTGGTTGATCCAGCGTTGGTGGCTTGGGGATAGGTTAATGCGACCAGGGTGAGGATCAACAGTATCGTCCAAAGTGTCTTCTGCTTTTTTCGCATGGTCAATAGCTCCTCCCTAGATACATGAGATACATGAAAGTGGGTTCCATCCATCCTACTAATAGGATTCCTGCTGCAGCCGCAGTTCATCTACTACGAGTGCAGTTTCTTGGCGGTCAGGCAGAACCACAAGCTCATCCACACTCTGAGGGATGGATATAGGTATCCACCACTCCATGCCCCCATCAGAGGAGATGCAAAGGCCACTCCGGGCCGCGCCACTGTAAAGCACTTGCGGGTCTCGGGGCGATATCGCTAGAGTACCCACTGTCCATTCACCTCCAGTGGCGCGGGGGCTCACACCGAGACGGAACCACTTCTCCCCGCCATCTGTGGAGCGGTAGACGCCGTGGCTGGCCAGTCCGATATAGATTGTGGGGACGGTTGCTGACGAGAGATCCGCTATAATCGTATTCACGTGAGCCGAAACACTGGTGGTTTCCAGTTCATTGATCCATCGCCGCTCCCAGCTTCGCGCGCCGTTCATAGAGGCAAAGAGGCCCTTGTCGGTGCCAGCAAAAAGGATAGAGTGTCCCTGGTTATCCTCGACAAGAGCAAGAGCACGTATGCGGGGGTTTGTTAACCCCTCATTGGCTGCTGTCCATGTCTCTCCTCCGTCGGTAGACATGTATAGCCCATTTCCGTAAGTGCCAACGTACAGAGAGTGATCCTGGGCATAGCTTGGTGAAAGTACAATAGCGTATATCGGCCAGCCATCGCTATATAGTTCAAAATCTGCCGCTTGCCAGGTCAAGCCAGCGTCCATTGAACGGAAAAGGCGCCCATCGCTTGTGCCAGCGAAAAGCGTCCTGTCGTCCGCGAAGGAAGGTGAGAATGCCAGACTGAACACTGCTGCGCCCGGACTAATTCCTGTCCCTCCATTTGACCAACTAGCCCCTCCATCCTCTGACCATATCACGTTCCCTATTGTACCAGCGTAAACGCGAGGAGTTCTGTCATAATCGGGTGGAAGCGCCAAAGTGCAGACTCCTGACTGGAGGGTAGGACCATTGAGTTGCAGCTGAACTCCCTTGATCCTTGTTAGCCGGAACAGATTGCCTCCGCTGAATACTTCGTGCAAGCGCGCTAGCACTTGCCCCGTGGCGCCATTCACGTGCACTTGAGCTGAGTGACCATCTTGGTCGGCGCCGCGAACCACGAGCACGGTCTGTTCATCATTGTTGGGAGCAGTAGATAAACTGAAGTGATAGCCGGTTAACGCCCATCGCCCGGACCCTGGCTTCAATTCACAGTCCTGGCCTATCCGTAGGGCAGCAGGTGAATCGAAGGCCAGGTTCGTCACGTCCAGGAAGAATTCAGGTGGAGGATTATCAAATGGGCGTGTCCGGAATATCTTACCATCGCGAAGCAGTACATTGTAATGCATCCCGGTGCCTGGCGAGAAAAAGTCCACATTCCAACTGGCGCGGCGACCCTGATCACCAAGTACCATGCCCTTTGCCGCAGCCGCTGCCATAAACGGTTCCTCGTCCTCTACGCTGTTCAAGGAGTAGAGGACGGCATCATTTTGCCATGCTCTGGTAGCATTTGCCGCCAAGTCATAAGCTTCCCTAAGGGTGATTCCTTCGGTAAGGGTAGGTGAAATCGAAAAGGCTTTCGCCAAGACAAATGGTACGGTAGCCAATACCAGCGCCACCGCGAGCGCACCCAACACAAGAATACCTGCCCTACCTCTTACCAGTTTCCGCGGTTGCCTCATCACTAAGAGAAACTTGCCCTTGCGCATGACATACCTCCCTTTGTTTGAGATGCTCACTGGCCTCCCCAGTGACATCTCTATTCTACCACAAACCAGACACTCTGTCCACAGGGAAAGCCCTAGTTTTTCACCTGGGGATTTCCCTGGGATCTGACGCCCCCACACTTAACCCCGAATCCTTTACCCACACAATGGCTTCTGACCGCGAACCAACGCCAAGTTTGCCCAGAATGTTCGTCACGTGGTACTCCACCGTCTTCTCGCTGATTCCCACCTCATGCGCAATCCCCTTGTTGCTTCTCCCCGCTGCCACCAACAGTAACACTTCACGCTTGCGTTCGGTCAAGCGCTCC
>JAUWOY010000034.1 GCA_030611885.1 Chloroflexota bacterium
TGCCTGGAATTTCCGGGCTTCGGTGTTGAACCCCGCGCGAAAGTCATTTACTTTGGCCGGGTGTAACAACCCGCTTCCAGACGCTAACCATCAAAGCATACGAACAACATAGTAATGTCCCCCCCACCCCCCACCCTCATCGAATCCTGGCTTCCCTTCGAAACCATTGGCGCGGAGAGCCAGCGCGAGCGTGGCGCTAGCAGCGCCTTGCCGCCGCTGTACTTCCTGCACGTCTGGTGGGCACGCCGTCCACTTGTGGTCAGCGCTGCCGCTGTGCTGGCCAGCTTGCTGCCAGACTTCCGAAGTCTTGGAGACTTCGGAAGTCTTGACCTGCGCCGCAAGTTCCCCACCCAGGAGACTTACCGCGCCTGGTTCACCCGCCTGGTGGGCATCCTGGGCGATCCGGTGGCTGGCCGCAAACTGATCCGGTGGGCCAAGCAGCGAGGCATCCGACTCAAACAGCATCCCTATGGTGGCGCACCACGAGCTTTCACCGTGACCCCCTCCCAGGAAGACCTGGAGACGATGCTCGACCTGCTAGAGCTGACCTGGGGCACGCGCCAAATTACAGTCATGGACCCCATGGCCGGCGGCGGTTCTATCCCCTTTGAGGCGTTGCGCTACGGCTTCACCGTCCTGGCCGGCGAACTGAACCCTGTCGCCTCTGTCATCCTCAAAGCCACCCTGGACTACCCGGCCCGCTTCGGCCCCTCCCTGGCCGACGACATCCACCGGTGGGGTGCTGTGTGGGCCAAACGAGTAGAGGAGCGACTGGCCGACTTCTTCCCCCGTCAGCCCGGCGAGAGCATCTTCGCCTACCTCTGGGCGCGCACCGTGGCTTGCCCCACCACCGGCAAGCCGGTGCCCCTCTCCCCCAACTGGTGGCTGAGCAAAAAGAAGACGCCTATGGCTGCGCGCCTGCTGACCGATCCCGCCTGGGACGAGCCCCGTTTCGAGATCGCGCGCAGCGATGCCATTGACTTCGACCCAGACGAGGGCACAGTCAAGCGGGGGGTAGGCCGCTCTCCCTGGACGGGCGAAGCCATTGACGGCGACTACATCAAGCGGGAGGCCCAGGCCGAGCGCATGGGCCAGATGCTGTACGCGGTGGCGGTGAAACGTCGGGGTGGTTTCGACTTCCGTCCCCCGACAGAGGAAGACCTGTCCGCCGTCCGCCGCGCCGAGGCTGCCCTGGCCCAGAACCTGCCCCGCTGGGAGGCAGCCGGGCTGGTGCCGCGAGAGCCGTTCCCCGGCGGCAATGACCCCCGTCCGCTGCGTTACGGCATGCCCACCTGGGCCGACTTCTTCTCTCCCCGCCAACTCCTCTCCCTGGTCACCTTCCTGGAAACGCTGCGGGAGATGGGCGCGGAGATGCGGCGGGAGATGGACGAGGAGCGGGCGGCGGCGGTGGAGACGTACCTGGCCTTTGCTCTGAACAAGTGCCCAAACTACAGCTCACGAATGTCGGTATGGCATCCGCTGCGCACCTCAATGGCAAACACTTTCAACCGTCACGATTTCAGCTTTGCTTGGAGTCACGGTGAGTTCGACGCTGCCCATAACTTATTGCCCTGGGCTGTCAGCCAGATTGAAAACGCCTACAAAGGTTTGGCTAAGCTGACCATTTCTGCCCAACTTCCCCTGTGGGGCGGCGATGGCGGCTCACCCGTCGAACGCCTGCAAATCTGGCAGGGCTCCGCCACTGACCTGAGCCAGGTCGAAAGCGGCTCCGTCCACCTCATCTGCGTGGATCCGCCCTACTACGACAACGTGATGTACGCTGAGCTCAGCGACTTCTTCTACGTCTGGCTCAAACGCTCCGTGGGCCACCTGTACCCCGAATTCTTCCGTGATCAACTGACCAACAAAGATGACGAGGCAGTGGCTAACCCCGCCCGCTTCGCCAGCCTGGGCCGCAAAAGAAAGGCCCTGGCTAAACGGGACTACGAACGCAAGATGGCCGCCTGCTTCCGCGAGATGGGCCGCGTGCTGCGCGACGATGGCGTGCTGACGGTCATGTTCACCCACAAGCAGGTGGAAGCCTGGGACACCCTGGCCACTGCCCTCATCGGCGCAGGCTTCACCATCAAAGCCTCCTGGCCCGTCCACACCGAATCCGAACACTCCCTGCACCAGGCCAGGAAGAACGCCGCTGCCAGCACTATATTGCTCGTTTGCCGCAAAAGGGCGGGCCAGACTTCCGAAGTCTGGGAGACTTCGGAAGTCTTTGGGCCCGTTTGGTGGGATGATATAAAGGGCCGGGTGCGGCGGGTGGCGAGGGAGAAGGCGGCTGAGTTCGCCGAACAGGGCGTCAGCGGCGTGGACCTGTACATCAGCACTTTCGGCCCCGTCCTGTCCGTCATCTCCGAGCGCTGGCCGGTGCTGACCAGCCAGGTGGACGAGAAAACGGGCCAGCCCAGGCCCCTGCGCCCCGAAACCGCCCTCGACCTGGCCCGCGAGGAAGTCATCGCCCTGCGCAAGCGGGGGCTGCTGCTGGGTCGGGAGATCCAGTTCGACCCGGTCACCGATTGGTACCTGATGGCCTGGGACGCCTTCAAGGCCGAGGAGTTCCCCGCCGACGAGGCGCGCAAGCTGGCGATGGTCCTGGGCCTGGACATCGAAGCGGACCTGGTGCGGCGCAAGCGCATCATCAGCAAGAAGGGCAGCTTCGTCGTGCTGCAACAGCCCGTACGGCGTCGCCGCAAGGGCCTGGCCGACCCTGAGGCCGTCATGTTTGACACCCTCCTGGACGCCGCCCATGCTGCCATGCTCATCTACCAAGAGGACGGCCCGCTGGCCTGTGAGTCCTTCCTGAAACGCACCGGCCTGCTGACCGACGGCGCCTTCAAAGCCTGCCTGCAGGCCCTGCTCAACGCCATTCCCCGTACCCAGATCAAGGGCCAGTTCGTCCGCCCCGAGGCCGAGGTACTGGACCGCCTGCGCCTGGCCTTCTTCGAGGACTTGGAGGTGCCAGCGGAAGAGGAATCACCGGAGCGGGTGGAGCAACTGAAGTTGGTGTAGTATTAGCAGTAGTAGTAGCGACTTCAGTCGCTTATAGGCCACTGAAGTGGCTACTACGGTGGCTGCTAGAGAGTAGTAGTGGTGACTTCAGTCGCTTATAAGCCACTGAAGTGGCTACTACGAGTTTGTGAATCGTTTTGGAGGAAGGATATGCCTTATGAGTATCGCCGCATGACACCTGAGGAGCGCGCTGCCGTCGTCGAAGAGCGTCGCCAGTGTGGCTACCCCTTGCACTCGCCGCCGCATCCCTATCGCGAGGCCGGGTGGTATTGCATCACCGCAGCTAACTACGAACATGCGCACGTCATGACTTCTCCCACCCGGCTGGCTGCTTTTGAGGATCAACTCCTCTCGGAACTGGCCGACATTGAGGCGGAAATTGGAGGTTGGGTTATCTTGACCAACCATTACCACTTTCTGGTAGGTGTCCAATCTCTGGAGCACATTTCGGCGGTGCTTCAACATCTCCATGGGACCACTTCCAGAGAATGGAATCTGGAAGATAGTCTCACCGGGCAGCGCAAGGTATGGTACAAATTCCGTGATCGCTATATCCGTAATGAGCGTCACTACTATCACGCCCTAAACTATCTCCACTACAACGCGGTGAAACATGGCTACGTTGAAAGCCCCTACGACTGGCCGTGGTCCAGCGTGCATCTCTACTTTGATACGCATGGGCGACAGTGGCTTCGCGAGCGATGGGTTAAATACCCGATTGGAGATGCGTGGGATTATGGGGATCAAGGAGGGAACGACTGAAGTCGTTACTACGATGTCGTTCCCACGGTGTCGTTCCCACGGTGTCGTTCCTATGTGCGTGGTGAGTATTCGTAGTAACGACTTTAGTCGTTGGAGTCTAAAATGCACATAACAAGACTACGTGCCCATCCTTTTCAACTCTCCTACGGCCCGGCCGATGACCGGCTGCACGACTTCTACATCCCGGCCTTGTCGTGCAGTCTGCGCTATGACCGCACGGCCGGCTTTTTCAGCAGCAGTGCCCTGGCGGTGGCGGCGGCCGGTGTGGCCCGACTCATCGCCCAGGGCGGCACGATGCGCCTGCTGGTGGGCGCCCAACTGAGCGAGGCCGACGTCCGCGCCATTGAGCGGGGACAGGCGTTGGACGACGTGGTGGCCGAACGACTGGTCGCAGCCCTCGGCGAGCCCGAGGAAGAGGTCATGCGCCGCCGCCTGGAGGTGCTGGCCTGGATGGTCGCCGCGGGCAGGCTCCAGATCCGGGTCGTGCTCCCCAAAGGGCCAGACGGCCGTCCCCTCCCCGCATCCCAGGCCTGGGATTACTATCATCCCAAAGAGGGCCTCTTCACCGACCGCTACGGCGACCAAATCGCTTTTAGCGGCAGCGTGAATGAATCGGCCACGGCCTGGAAGCACAACTACGAGCGGTTCATGGTCTTTCGCTCCTGGGACATAACCGGTCCCTATCTGGCCCAGGTGCGCTATCACTTCGAGTACCTGTGGAACGGCCAGGAGCCGGACTGGATCGCGCTGGACGTGCCCGAAGCGGCGCGGCAGCGATTGCTCAGCTATCGCCCGGCCACGGCTCCTACCCGCGATCCGCTGGAGCGCGAGCCCAAGCTCAGGGTGATCGAAGTCCCAGGCGTTTATGTCCCCGAAGTGCAGCGTGAGCGCATCCTCTTCCAGTTCTTGCGCGACGCTCCCTACCTCCTCAACGCCCGGTGGCTGGGCGCAGCCACCAGCGTCGTGACCCCCTGGCCCCACCAGGCCCGCATCGCCGATACCATCGTCGCCCGCTTCCCGGAGCGGTTCTTGCTCTGTGACGAGGTCGGCCTGGGCAAGACCATCGAGGCCGGGCTGGTGCTGCGTCAACTCATCCTGTCGGGACACGTCCGCCGTTGCCTGATCCTGGCCCCCAAATCCGTCTGCCGCCAGTGGCAAGAGGAGCTCTACGAGAAGTTCGCCCTCAACATCCCCTTCTTCGACGGCCACACCTTCCGTGACGTGTTCGGTCAGGAGCGGACGCCGGATGTACCGAACCCCTGGGACGCCGAGGACGTCTTCATCGCCTCTAGCCAACTGGCCAAACGTCGCGAGCGCCAGCCGGATCTGTTGGCGGCCCGCCCGTGGGACCTGGTCATCGTGGACGAGGCGCACCACGCCCGGCGCAAGGACTTTCTGACTCCCCGCTACCGGCCCAACCGTCTGCTGGAACTGCTGATGGGACGAGATGGGCAGCCTGGATTGGAGGATCGCACCCAGGGCTTGCTGCTGATGACCGCCACGCCTATGCAGATCCATCCCGTAGAGGTGTGGGACCTGCTGCGGGTGCTTGGCCTGGGCGGTCGCTGGGGTGCTGACGATAGCAACTTCTTGCGCTTCTTCCAGGAACTACGTCGGCCTGACGACGGCGCGGATTGGGACTTCGTCTTCGGCATGGTGCACGATTTCCTGGAGACGGGCGGGGAACTTGATCCGGCTTTCACCCGCCAGGCTGAGGCCAAACTGGGCCTGGTGGATTGGCAGCGGCTCAAGGTGCTGGTCTCAACTCGTGAGCACAGAGGCAGGCTCAAGCACCTGTCGCCCCAGGCTCGCGCCCTGGCGGTGGAAATGGCCCGGCGGCACACGCCGCTGCGCCGCTACCTCTTCCGCAGCACCCGCCGCTTGCTCCGGGAGTACGCCCGGCGGGGCATCATCAGGGCCACCGTGCCCCGTCGCGATCCCAAGCCGGTTTGGATCCCGATGCGCGACGAAGAGCTGGATCTCTACTATCGCATCGAGGAGTACATCACCCAGTTCTATCGGAAGTACGAAGATGAGCGCAAGGGGCTGGGGTTCGTTATGACCGTCTATCGCCGCCGGCTGACCAGCAGCTTCTACGCCGTGCGCCGCAGCCTGGAGCGGCGGCTGGATTTCTTGCGTGGCCAGACTGCCCCCGGCACTGTGGCTGGCTTTGATGAAGACGACCTGGAGCAGGAAGACCTGACCCGGGATATCAGCGAGGAACTGGAGGGAGAGGAACGGTCCCGCTTTCGCGGCGAGATCGAATATATCGAGGACTTCCTGGCCGCGTTGCGTAGCTTGAGCGGCAACGATTCCAAGGTCGAGCAGTTGGTGGCCGACGTGGAGGAAATCTTCAAGCAGCGCGAGACGGTTCTTATTTTCACCCAGTACACCGACACCATGGATTTCCTGCGCGAGCAACTGCGGCAGGTATACGGCAGTCAGGTGGCCTGCTACAGCGGGCGGGGTGGCGAGGTGTGGAATGGCATCGCCTGGGTGCCGACGACCAAGGAGGGGATCAAGAACGCCTTCCGTCAGGGCGAGATGATCAAGATCTTGCTCTGCACCGAGGCGGCCAGCGAGGGATTGAACCTGCAAACCTGCGGCGTGCTCATCAACTACGACATGCCCTGGAACCCCATGCGGGTCGAGCAGCGGATTGGCCGTATTGACCGCATTGGTCAGGTATATGATGAGGTTTGGATACGTCACTATTTTTACGAAGACACGGTGGAGGCCAGGGTCTACCGAGCGCTGGAGGACCGGATTGGTTGGTTCGAGGATGTCGTTGGCGAGCTACAGCCGATCTTGGCCCGGATGGGACGGGCCATACAGACGGTGGCCATGACGCCGGCGGCCGAGCGTGGGCAGGTGTTGACGAGAGAGTTGAACCGGCTGCGACAGACGGGTAGTAGCCACTTCAGTGGCTTGAGAGCGGCTGAGGGTCTCAACCTGGATCAGTACCTGGTCGCTGGCGAACCCCTACTGGAGACGGCCTCGCCCGTAACTCTGAGCGATCTGGAGCGGGTACTCACATCATCACTGGCGGATCGTTTTCAGCCGCATCCTGAATTCGAGCGGGCCTACTTGCTACGTACCGACGAGGGTGATGCAGCCGTGACCTTCGACGCGGCCTTGTTTGATACCCACCCCAACACCTTGCGGTTGCTTACGTACGGGAGCGAGCTGCTGACGGCACTGCTGGAGGCTGTGGACGAGCCGGCCTCGAGCTCCCCCCTTCCTCCCCCCCAAGGTTGGGGGGGAAAGAGGGAGGGGCGTGTGTTACGCTGCTCGGCAGAAGCCCCTGTGCCCCTGTGCGCCTACTACGCCCTCGACGCCAGGGGCCATCCGCAACGGATCGAGCGCTTGGCAGACCTCGAAGTACTCTATGCTGGGGAGTCAGATGCGCATTGGTCAGAAGAAACCACGGCAGTAGCGCGCGCTGACTTCCGGCGAGAGGTCGAGACAGTATTACAGCAACAGGCGCAGGTGATCGCAGGCCGGCAGCGAGCCGAGCGTCTGGTGCTGGAGGAGCAGGCACGCCAGACGCTACTACGGGCAGCGTTGTTAGAGCTGGCCATGGGGCAGCAACCCCAACTGTTCGCGGAAGAAGCACTGCCCGTGGCTTTCACCGAGGAAGCGGTCACCGGCCTCAGGCGTCACGGTTATCCCTTTGCGCCGTTGCTCAGGCTGGTCAACGTGGATGGTCTGCGGCCCAGCCCCACGGACTCGTTTTATGCAGCGGTGCAGGGGAAATCGCGAGAAGCCCTCAGGGGCCGATTCAGGGCGCTATGGGATAAGGCAAGCCGGCTGGTGGGTCTGCTGGCAAGTGGGCCGGATCAGGAAGGGGCTTCCCAGGATCTATTGGATGTCGTTGTGCAAGTATTGCTGTTGTAGCTCTCATTGTCGAAGGGGAGGGAAGATAGCGATGCAGCAAGAAACTTACAGCCATGACACTTTTCTTTCCCCCTTCACCTGGCGTTACGGCAGCCAGGAGATGCGGAGGTTGTGGTCCGAGGAGCACAAGCGGCGGCTGTGGCGGCGGGTGTGGGTGGCTCTGGCTGAAGCTGAGCACGAGGCCGGACTGGTTAGCGAGGCTGAGCTGGATGACTTGAAGGCTCACCAGGACGAGGTGGACATCGCTCGCTCCCACGAGATCGAGGCGGAGATAGGCCACGATAAGATGGCCGAGATAAGGGCCTACGCTGAGCAGTGCACGATAGGCGGGGGCAAAATCCACCTGGGGGCTACTAGCGCGGACGTAGAAGATAACGCCGACATCCTGCGCATTAAGAAGTCCCTACATCTGGTCCGCCAGCGCGTGACGGATGTTCTCGAAGCTTTCGCCACCCAGATCGAACGCTATCAGCACCTGCCTGCTATGGGTTACACTCACCTCCAGCCCGCCGAGCCTACCACTTTAGGCTACCGCCTCTGTCAGTACGCCCAGGACTTGCTCGTTGACCTCCAGAGTTTGGATCACTTGATGCAAAATCTCAAGGCCAAGGGGCTGAAGGGCGCGGTGGGAACTTCGTCCTCTTATGCTCAGTTGCTCCAGGGCAGCGGGATGACGCCAGCCGAGCTGGAACAACTGGTCATGGAAAAGCTGGGGCTGGAGGCTGTGCCCGTATCTACTCAGGTTTACCCCCGCAAGCAGGACTTCCTCGTCCTGACCACTCTGGCCTCCATAGCTCAGTCGCTGCACAGGTTCGCCTTCGACCTGCGAGTGCTGCACGCCGCACCCTTCGGGGAGTTGAGTGAGCCCTTTGGAGCCAGGCAGGTGGGCTCCTCTGCCATGCCCTTCAAGCGCAACCCCGTTACCGCCGAGAAGATCTGCTCCCTGGCCCGCTACGCTAGCACCTTGCCCAAGGTGGCCTGGGACAACGCCGCCCTCTCCCTCTTGGAACGCACCCTGGACGACTCAGCCAACCGCAGGGTGATCCTCCCCCAGGCTTTTTTAGCCCTGGACGAGATGCTCATCGCCGCCAGGCGCATTATCACGGGCCTGGTTGTTCACAGGGAGAACATCGAGCGCAATCTATCTACCTACGGCGTCTTCGCGGCCACCGAGACGCTGCTCATGGAATTGGTCAAGGCCGGCGCCGACCGCCAGGAGATGCACGAGCGCATTCGCCAGCACACCATGGCTGCCTGGGAGGCCACTCACAGGGGAGAGGAGAACCCTCTGATGGAGAGGCTGAGCAGCGATAGCGCGCTGGTCGCTTTCCTGCCCGCCGAGAGGGTGAGAGAGCTTCTGGATGCCGTCAGCTTCGTTGGCGATGCTCCTGCCAGGTGCGCGGAGTTACTGCGTGTCCTCACTACAACGGATTTAGAATAAAACGAATTGAGAGCCAAGAAATCCGTTCCTTTCTTAATCCGCCATAGTGTTGTTTGTTGAAAAAAGGGCCGCTCCCCATCAGCAGGGAGCGGCCCTTCAACTTTGAGCTTTGATCTTTGAGCTTTGAACTTGGCTAACCTTTGATCACCCCCAAAGGCACAACCCTGGCCACCTTCCGTGCGATTCCCAGCGAGTGCACCACGTTGACCACTCGGTCCACGTCCTTGTAGGCCGCGGGGGCTTCCTCGGCCAGGCCCTTCCAACTGCCGCCCCGCACGACGATGCCCTTTTCCGCTAACTCCTTTTGCAGGTCCTCCCCCCGGATCTTCCTCTTGGCTGCGCGACGGCTCATGACCCGCCCCGCCCCGTGGCAGGAGGTGCCAAAGGTCTTCTCCATGGCCTCGGCCGTGCCCACCAGGACGTAGGAGGCGGTGCCCATGTCGCCGGGAATCAAGACCGGCTGCCCTACTTCCCGATAGTCGGCGGGCAGGCCCGGCATCCCCGGCCCGAAGGCCCGCGTGGCCCCCTTGCGGTGAATGACCAGTTTGGTGGGCTTGCCGTCAATGGGGTGCTTCTCCACCTTGGCGATGTTGTGAGTCAGGTCGTAGACCAGAGTTAGCTCCCGATCTTTGACCAGGCCAGCCAGCACGTCGTCCAGGATCTGGCGCACGCGGTGGGTCAGCACCTGGCGATTGGTCCAGGCGTAGTTGGCGGCGCAGGCCATGGCGGCGAAGTAGTCACGTCCTTCGGGCGAGTCGAAGGGAGCACAGACCAGTTCTCGGTCGGGCAGCTTGATGCCGTATTTGTGCACCGCCTGCTGCAGGTCGCGCACATAGTCGGTGCACACCTGATGACCCAGGCCACGCGAGCCGGTGTGGATCCAGACCACCATTTGGCCCTCGAACAGGCCGAAGGCGTCCGCTACCTCCTGGTTGTAGATTACCTCCACCTCGCCCACCTCGACGAAGTGGTTGCCTGAGCCCAGGGTGCCCAGTTGGCTGGAGCCTCGCTTCTTAGCCCTGCTGCTCACCTTTCGTGAGTCGGCCCCGGCCATGCCCCCCCGCTCCTCGGTGTGCTCCAGGTCGTCTTTCGTGCCGTAGCCCTGGCTCACAGCCCAGGCCGATCCCTTCTCCAAAACATTCTCCATATCCCGATGGGAGAGCCTGATGTCCCCGCCGCGGCCCACGCCGCTGGGCACGCCTCGGAAGAGGGCGTTGACGATCTCGTCCATGATGGGCTTGACCTCCTCGGCCAGGATGTTGGAGCGCAGGAGCCTGACGCCGCAGTTGATATCGTAGCCAACCGCCCCAGGCGAGATGACCCCCGTGGATGTCTTGGAGGGTATAACCCCGCCGATGGGTGGGCCGTAGCCCTGATGGATGTCCGGCATGGCCAGGGTGTACTTGACCACGCCGGGCAGAGTGGCGGTGTTAACCAATTGTCTCAGGGAGCGATCCCCCAGCGCCGCCTCCAGGAGCTCCTCGTCGGCGTACAGGCGAGCCGGCACCCGCATGTCGGGCCGAAAACTCTTTGGAATCTCGTAGACGTACTCTTCGATTTTCTTAAAATCTTGCTTGTCAACCATATCCTCCTCCTGATTTTCCGTAGTGACGACTCGTAGTGACGACTTCAGTCGTCTATCACAAAGCCAAAGCGACTAAAGTCACTACTACGAAACTCCTACCTCTATACATCGAAGACGATAGTAGCCACCAAGCCGTTCGCTGTCTCTTTGATGGCGAGCTCGTGGAAAGTGGCCGCCTTGATGGCCCTGGTCTTGCTCTTGGTTGGGCCACCGGTCACGTGAGCCTGGAGCTTCCTGGGCGAGAGGGTCTCAATGGCGAACTGAGAGTAGGTCTCCCCCTCCACCTCGTGCAGATAGATGAGCTCGTTCAGCCAGTCAACCAGCAAGCTCTCGTAGTCGGTCGTCTCTAGCGACACCTCTCGCTCGCAGGCTGGCTCTTCAGAAGGCTCGGCCATCAGGGCGAACATGCCCTGGGCGGCATTGGCGAAAAGCTCCTTCACGTCCCGCCCATAGACCCTCAGAGCCAAATCGGCTGTATGCTCAATCTCCTCAAACCTGTTACTCATCCCTCGTCACTCATTTCTCCTCACCCAGAATGTGGCGAGCCTGGGCGATGTCTTGCTCTATCTGAGCCTTCAACTCCTCGACCTCGGCGAAGCGTCGTTCATCACGCAGCCGCTCCACGAACTCCGCCACCAGGTCGCAGCCGTAGATCGCCTCTGCAAAGTCCAGGATGTGCACTTCCACGGTGCGCTGGCCGCCGAGCTCGAAGCTGGGGCGCACGCCGACGTTGGCCACGCCCCTACGACGCTCCTCCCCCAGCCTGGCGTAAACGGCGTAGATGCCGTCGGCGGGGACGACCCGCTCCTGCCGCACTTCCAGGTTGGCCGTGGGGAAGCCCAGACAATGCCCGCGCTGGCTTCCCCGCACCACCTCGCCGGCCAGGCTGGGATAGCGTCCCAGCAGTTGAGCGGCCTGGCGCACTTTCCCCTTCAGCAGCAGGGAGCGGATACGGGTGCTCGATATTATCTGGCCCTGCCAGGTCAGGGGCTCGATGATTCGTACGGTGAAGCCCAGCTCCTGCCCCAGGGCTCGCAGAGCCTTCACGTCCCCTTTGCGTCCGCGCCCTAGAGCGAAATCCTCTCCCACCCAAAGCTCCGCCAGGCGCAGGTGTTGGCTGACCAGGACGACGAAATCTCGGGCGGAGGTCTGCGCCATGTCCTGATCGAAGGGCAGGATGGCCAGGATGTCCAGGCCCAACCTTTCCAGCAGGGCCGCCTTCTCGCCTGGGGTGCTCAGGTAGCGGGTTGGGTTGTAGGGCGAGAGCACCGCGCTGGGGTGAGGATAGAAGGTGATCAGGCCAGTCAGACGCTTAGTTTGCCTGGCCTCCTCTACCATCTGCTGGATCAGGTGCTGGTGACCCCGGTGCACACCGTCAAAAGCCCCAATGGTGAGAATGGTATCGCTGTTTAGATTGGCAGATGGCAGATCGTCAATGATTTCCATTCAGCGATTGAGCTAGACAGCCGGCTCCAATTTCCAATCTCTAATATCTAATCTCCAGCCTTGAATACCTTCTTCGGCTGCCAGAGCCCCGTCTGGGGGTCATGTCTTAATATGGCAATGAGTTCCCCTTTTTCGGAATAGGCACGGCGGAGCTCTCCTCTCTCACAGGCGGCAGGACTTTGAATCTGTTGGCCATGGCGGATGCACTTCTCCGTCTGGGCATCAACTATCATGGGCTCGAAATCCAGTAGAGCTTCGTCCAGAGGATGGATAAATTCCTGATAATTCTCTTGAGCGAAGGCCTCCGCCAGTTCATCCAGGCTCACCGCCTCTTCCAGTGTGAAGTGGCCGCTGGCCAGGCGGGTCAGGCTGTGCAGATGAGCCCCGCAGCCCAGCTTCTGACCCAGGTCGCGAGCCAGGGCGCGGATGTAGGTGCCTGGCGAGCATTTCACCCGGATGGTTAGCAGAGGCGGATTCCAATCAAGTAACTCGATGTTGTGAATCTCAACCGGGCGAGGCTCCCGCTCTACAGTAATGCCCCGGCGAGCCAGCTTGTACAGAGGTATCCCACCGCGTTTCAAAGCCGAATACATGGGCGGTACCTGCTGGATGGAGCCGACAAAAGAGGCCAGGGTTCCTCGTACCTCCTCCTTGCCGACATCAACCTCTGCCGTGGCGGTCACCTGGCCCTCGGCATCGTGGGTGTCGGTGCTCACCCCCAGGCGAATCTGGGCCTGATAGACCTTGTCCGAGGCCATGAGATACTCGGCCACGCGAGTGGCCTGGCCCAGGCAAACCACCAGCACCCCTGTGGCCGCGGGGTCGAGGGTGCCAGCGTGGCCAACCCGTCGCTGGCCGCTCATCTGCCGTACCCGATCCACCACGTCATGGGAGGTCATCCCAGCGGGCTTGGCGATATTCAGGATGCCGGTGAAGGGCTGCTTTCCCATTGACAATCAGACCGGATAGAGGCAGGCCTTACTCCTCTTCCTGTGTTACCTTGATTTCATCCAGGAGTTGAAGAATGTGCTCACCGTGTTTCAGTGAAATATCCGAGTGAAAGATCAGCTCAGGCATGTGGCGCAGGGCCACGCGAGAGGCGAGTTCCCGGCGGAGGAAGCTCGCTGCATGACCGAACCCTTCCATCGCCGCCTGTTGATCTCCCAGGGTGCTGACATAAATGTGCGCCTGGCGGAGATTGGGGCTGACCTCAACTGTGGTGATGGTCACAAAGTCAAGGCGTGGATCGCTAACTTTCTTCTCTAACAAGTCGCCGAGTTCTTTTTGAATGAGATTGCCGATTTGCTTCTGACGACGCTTAGCCATTGTTTGGATTTTGGAGTTTGGACAAATCCGGGGAAGCGGTCAGAAACCAGGTTTTTGGAACTCTTTGCATCCCAAATGTACGCGATTGTTGACATTTTCGATGCCGCTAGAAGCACTTGCGAGTAAAAAACCTGGTTTCTTGGATTTATCCTAGCTCTCCCTTTCTTTCTTGTAAAACTCTATGATGTCGCCTTCTTCGAAGTCGCGAAAGCCTTCCAAACCCACGCCACATTCGAATCCTTCCCTAACCTCCCTGACGTCCTCGGTGAAGCGCCTCAAGGACGAAACTCGCCCCTCGTAGATCGGTTGGTTGTTCCGGCTTACTCGGGCCAGGGAATTACGAGCGACGTGACCATCGGCTATATGGACACCGGCGATTTTGCCCGCGCGGGGGATGCTGAAGACGGCTCTCACCTCGGCGTGGCCGCTGACCACATCCTCGTAGACGGGCTCCAGGAGGCCCTTGAGGGCTTTGTCCACATCGTCAATCAGCTTATAGATGATATCGTAGAGGCGGATGTCAACTCCCTCGACCGCCGAGACGCGGCTTGCGGCTGGGTCTGCATTGACACCGAAACCAATGACTATGGCTTGGGAAGCTACTGCCAGCATGACGTCGGATTCACTGATGTTGCCAGTTCCCTTGCGGAGGACGTTAACTTTCAGGTCCTCGTCCCCCAGCTTTTCCAGGGAATTAACGATGGGTTCGATAGTGCCTTGGACATCGGCCTTGAGGATCAGGTTGAGTTCTTTGACCTCTCCAGCCCTGATCTGATCCAGAATCTCTTCCAGGCTGAACACCCTGGCTGGCCGGATAGCCGCTCGCTCTTTGTCATCAGCGCGATCGGCAGCCAAGACACGAGCTGTCTTTTCGTCTTTCACCACTTTGAAGGTTTCACCGGGGTGAGGGACACCGGAGAGGCCCAACACAACCACCGGCGTTGAAGGCGTAGCTTTCTCAACCCGCTCTCCTCGTTCGTTGAACATGGCTCTTATGCGGCCAGAGATGTCCTCGATCAACAAGGCATCTCCCAACCGTAGCGTGCCGTTCTGTACCAGGAGGGTGGCGGTCGCGCCCCGGCTCTTGTCCAACTCGCCCTCGATGACCGTGCCCATGGCTGGGCGGTTGGGGTTTGCCTTGAGCTCGGCCAGCTCTGCTACCGCCGCGATGTTATCCAACAGGTCGTCTATGCCGGTCTTTTGCTTGGCCGAGACTGGCACGCAGATGGTCTCACCTCCCCACTCCTCGATTTGCAGACCTACGTCGGTCAACTGCTGTTTGACCCTCTCCGGGCTCGCGTTGGCCTTGTCCATCTTATTCAGGGCGACGATGATGGGCACTCTTGCAGCTCGGGCATGGTCAATGGCCTCCTGGGTCTGGGGCATCACCCCGTCATCGCTGGCCACCACCAGGATGGCTATGTCGGCCCCCTGGGCGCCACGGGCGCGCATGGCGGTGAAGGCCTCGTGACCTGGGGTGTCCAGGAACGTGATCTTCTTGCCGTCGTGCTCAACCTGATAGGCGCCGACGTGCTGAGTGATTCCCCCCGGCTCGCCCGCCACCACGTTGGTATGCCGGATCACATCCAGCAGCGTGGTCTTGCCGTGGTCTACGTGCCCCAACATAGTGACCACCGGCGGCCGGATCTCCAGGTCCTCCGGAGCCTCGTCCTCGTACATGCGCTCCTTGAGGGGTAAGGAGATCATGGGGATTTCTTTTTCTTCTTCCTCGATGACAGGAGGAGCCTCTGGTCCGGCCTCAAAGCCCATCTCCTCTGCCACAATGGCCGCCGTCTCGTAGTCAATCTGTTGGTTGATGTTGGCCATGATACCGCTGTTCATCAGCTCCTTGATGACATCAATGGGGCTGACCTCCATCAAACCAGCCAGTTCCCTGACGGTCAAAAAATCAGGTATGACGATGGCTTTTCTGCTCTGTTCTTTAGTCATAAATGTCCCCTTTCTCGGTAGATCCAAAGATTTCCAGCAGAGGCGGCTCCCATGCCTGTCCTGAGCTTGTCGAAGGGCCGCCGGTTCGCGGGCGTGGGAGCCCGCTCTGCTCAGATTTGGGTCTACTGTTTCTAGCGATTGGTGCGGAACTTGCGAGTAGTGGTCTCCCTTGCGAACTCGGTGAAATAGATCACCGAACTCTCTGGGATAAAGGTGCGGAGTGTCAGTATAAGTGGTGAGAAACGGGGTTAGCAGCGAGGGGGTAAGCGAGTTCGCGCTTAGATCAATTCCTCATTGCCTTACCCCCGTTAGCTCCCCAGACAGACTCGCAACCACCAACCCCCCAGCAGTTTGAACTTTGAACTTTGAGCTTTGGATTTTGAGCTTTGAGTCTCTCACTCCTCGGTCTCCGGTAGCTTGTGAGCGAATTCTTCCAATGTTGCTCGTTCTTCATCGGTCAAGCTGGTTTTGAGGGCGTGCTGCAGGCGACCTTTCTTCAGCGCTATGTCCCAACATTCCTGGCGTCGGCACAGGTAAGCGCCTCGACCGGACATCTTCCCCGTTTCGTCAATCTCCACTCCGCCATCGGGCGTTCGGACGATGCGCACCATCTCCCGCTTGGGGCGTATCTCCCTACAACCAATGCAGGTTCGTTGCGGTACGTGTTTGCCAGGCATTCTTAACTACTAATAGTCCTCCCACTCCTCACGCTGACGGCCAGGCTTGCGATGTCGCTTGGCTACCATCTTTCCTAGTTCCTCGTCGTAGACCAACTCGCGTCTTTTCTCTCTCTTTTTGCGCTCCTCTAATTCGTCTTTTTCCTCATACTCGTATATTCCCTCTTCTTCTTCTTCCTCCTCTTCGAGCGGTTCCTCAGTGGGCTCCACCTCCTCGACCAGCACCTCTTCCTCGACAGGCACAGCTCCCGCCACTTCTTCGGCTACTTCTTCTATCTCCGGAGCAGCCAGTTCCACCGCTTCTTCCTCGACCGTTTCCACTGGCTCTTCAACAACGGCCTCGATCTCTTCGATCGCTTCGACCTCTTCTACCTTCTCAACGGGAACGAAGCCTTTAGCCTGCAACCTCTCCTTTAATTCAGCCAGTGATTTCGGGCCGAAGTTCTTTATGGCTAGCATCTCTTCATCGCCTTCGGCCAATTTCTTCAGTATCTCCTCCACCGTGGCAATTCCCGCTTGATCGAGGCAGTTGTAGATCCGGGGGCTAAGATCCAGCACCTCGATGGGTGCTTCCTCCTCGACGGGGACGAAGCCTTTAGCCTGCAGCCTCTCTTTTAATTCAGCCAACGACTTCGGGCCGAAGTTCTTGATAGCCAGCATCTCTTCATCGCCTTCGGCCAGCTTTTCCAGTATCTCCTCCACCGTGGCAATTCTCGCTTGATCGAGGGAATTGTACACCCGCGTGCTGAGGCCCAACGTCTCAATGGGGACACCTTCTTTGGGGACACCTTCTTTGGCTCTCTCTTGGGCAGCAGCCGTCTCTACTACATCAATTGCCTCTCTAAGCACCCGCATCTCTTGGGCCGTGGGACGCGCCTTCTCTTTTCTCAGCAGGATAGCCTCGGCCAGGGCCAGGATGTCTTTCTTCTCGGCTACCGCAGCTACCTGGGCCATATATTCTTTTTTGGCTTTTTTTAATGCTTGCTCGGCAGCTTCCATCGCGCTCTTGATGTCAATGCGCCAACTGGTCAGCTTGGCTGCCAGGCGGGCATTTTGTCCCCCTTTGCCGATGGCCAGGGAGAGCTGGTCGTCGGGCACGATGACGGTGGCCGTCCTGCCTCCCATAGGATCATCGTTCAGATAAGTGTCCAAGACTTTGGCTGGACTCAGGGCGTTGGCGACGAACGTGCCTGTGTCGGGGCTCCATTCTATTACGTCAATCTTTTCTCCATTCAGCTCTTTGACCACACTTTGAATCCTGACCCCGCGCATACCCACACATGCCCCTACCGGATCTATCCCTGCTTGAACAGCGCTAACAGCTACCTTTGACCGCGAGCCCGCCTCGCGGGCGATGGCCTTGATCTCGACCGTGCCGTTGAATATCTCGGGCACTTCCAGCTCGAGCAGACGGCGCAGCATATCGCGATGAGTGCGGGAGACGATGACTTGGGGGCCGCGGTTCGTCTTGCGCACCTCCAGGACGTAGGCCCGCACCCGCTGGTTGATACGGTAGTGCTCGCGGGGGATCTGTTGGCTCCTGGGAAGGAGAGCCTCAGTCCGCCCCAGGTTCAGGGTTACGCCTTGAGGCATGATGTTCTGAACAGTGCCGTTGATGAGTTCTCCCTCGCGTTCGGCATAGCTCGTGAAAAGGACATCACGCTCAGCCTCGCGGATGCGCTGCAAGATGACCTGTTTGGCCGTCTGCGCGGCGATACGCCCGAAAGTCTTGGGAGTATTCTCGAACGTCACCAGCTCACCCAGCTTGGCGTCCTCGTTGCTCCTTTTGGCCTCGTCCAAGGAAATCTCGAAGCGTTCATCTTGGACTTCCTCCACCACCTCTTTGGCAATGTAGAGTCTGGCCTGTCCGGTCTCTAGGTCTATCTTAGCTGTGACGTTCTGAGACGAGCCGAAGTCTTTCTTGTAGGCCGTTAACAGGGCGACCTCAATGGCTTCCAGAACTATCTCTCTGTCCAGATTTTTTTCGTTGCAGATTTGGTCAAAAGCCACTGCGAACTCGCTCTTTTTCAAGTCTTGATTCCTCCTGTTTCGTGCCAGAACTTAAAATGTGGATTCGTGAATCTTTCTGATAGCAAGAAAAGTGGGGGTTGCCCACTTTTCCAATAAAACCCATATAACGCTTATATTATACCATGTTTGGGCGAATCGTGCAAGTTGACGGACGCTCGAGTGGCTCCTGTTCGATTTTGACAAATAAGGCAAAGGCTAGTATAATCACTTTCACGAGTTTGTTGAGATTGCACAATTGGGAGGAAGAACAGTGTATGTTGTCGTTGAGACAAGCGGAAAGCAATATAAAGTTAGCACGGGCGAAATTATAGATGTAGACAAGCTGCCCCTTGAAGTCGGGGAGAAGATAGAGCTGGACAGGGTGCTCTTGGTAGCTGATGGCGAAGAGGTGCGCGTGGGGCAGCCCACCATCGAAGGGGCTAAGGTATTGGCTACCGTGACCGATCACGTCAAAGGCCCGAAGATCATCGTCTTCAAGTATAGGCCCAGAGAGCGATATCGCTTGAAAAAAGGGCATCGGCAAAACTACACTCGCCTGATGATTGATGAGATCGTGGCATAATATTCGATTGACGGAGGTGTACTAGCTATGGCACACAAAAAGGGAGGCGGGAAGACCCGCAACAATAGAGATAGCGAGGCTAAACGTCTGGGCGTGAAGAAGTTTGGCGGTGAGAAGGTACGGCCGGGAAACATCATCGTGCGTCAAAGGGGCACTAAATTCAAGCCCGGCAGGAACGTCGGCTTAGGCAAGGACTATACGATCTTCGCTGTCATTGATGGCTTCGTGAAGTTTGAGCACGGGCGGGGTGGCAGAAAGATCATTAGCGTCTATTCAGAGATTTCATAGAGAGAGGGTAACTGATGAAAAAGGGGATTCACCCTAAGTATTATCCTGATGCTAAGGTGACATGCAGTTGTGGCAACACCTTTACTGTCGGCTCAACCAAGGAGACGATCCGCACAGACATCTGTTCGGCCTGTCATCCCTTCTTCACTGGCGAACAGCGCTTGGTGGACACGGCTGGCCAGGTGGAGCGGTTCATCAGGCGTCTGGAGAAGAGTGAGGAGATCAGGGCCGAGGAGTTGACTCGTCTGGAGACTGAGGGGACCGAAGAGAAAGCCGAAGAGGAAGCACCCATCGAGGTGCTGGACCTTAGCTCTCGGGTCTACGACTGCCTCGATCGAGCGGGAATTGCCACGGTGGAGAAGGCACTGGAGAAGTTGGCCGAAGGCGATGAAGAGATGCTAGACATCAAGGGCTTTGGTCCAAAGTCGTTGGCCGAATTAAAAGAGAAGCTGCAGGCTGAAGGCTTCGTCCTTGTCAAAGAGGAAGCCGCTGAGTCGTCGCAGTGAGTTGCTCTTAGCTCTGAACTGGAAGTTAGAGGTTAGAAGTTGGAAGTTGGATGGTGAGCAGTGATCAATAATCAATGACTGTTCTCTAACCTCCAACTTCCAATTTCCAATTAGTTGATAGGCGAGGGCAGATCTCTGTATCTGCCCTTTCGTTTTCTGGAGGAGGGGGCTATGTACCAAAGTCAGGGTGGCCCTTCGACAGCTCTTCACTTCGACGGGGCTCAGTACAAGCGACGGGGCTCAGGACGCTATGGCTGGATCGAAGTGATCTGTGGCAGCATGTTCAGCGGCAAGACGGAGGAGCTAATCCGTCGCGTCAGGCGGTCCCAGATAGCCAGGCAGAAGGTGCAGGTGTTCAAGCCTCGCCTGGACGCTCGCTATCAGGTCGAGAAGGTGGCCTCTCACAACGGCGTGCATCTGGATGCCGTCGTCGTGAGGGAGGCCAAGGAGATCTTGCAGTTAGTGGACTCCGGCACCGACGTGGTCGTTATTGACGAGGGGCAGTTCTTCGATTGGACTATCGCCGATGTCTGCAACCTCCTGGCCGACAATGGCCGGCGAGTGATCATCGCCGGGCTGGATACGGATTTCCGCGGCGAGCCCTTCGGCCCCATGCCCCTGCTGATGGCCCAGGCCGAGAGGGTGGACAAATTGCAGGCCATCTGCGTCGTCTGCGGGGCGCCGGCCAGCCGCTCCCAACGTCTGATCAACGGTCAGCCAGCTTTCTATGATGATCCAATAATAATGGTGGGCGCCGATGAAGTCTACGAGGCTCGTTGCCGCCATTGCCACCAGGTGCCGAAAAAATGACCAATGGCCAAATCCCAATGACCAATTGGGCGTTGTTCTGGAGGTCAGGATGTTAAAAGATGACGTGGGTGAGATACTCATCACCGAGGAGGAACTGCAAGCCAGGATCGCCGAGTTGGGTAGAGCCATCTCGGCTGATTACCAGGGCAAGGACCTTTTGGCGGTCTGCGTCCTCAGGGGAGCGGTCATCTTCTTGTCGGACCTCATCAGGCGGATCACCATCCCTCACGAGATGGACTTCATGGCCGTCTCTAGCTACGGAGGCACTCGCACCAAGTCCACTGGCGTCGTTCGCATTCTCATGGACCTCACAACCAACATCGAAGGGCGCAATGTGCTCATCGTGGAGGACATCGTGGACAGCGGTCTAACTCTTAGCTACATTCTGAGCAACCTCAAGACGCGCCGCCCCGCCAGCCTGCGGACCTGTACCCTGTTGGATAAGCAGGAGTGCCGCGAGGTGGACGTTCCCCTGGACTACGTGGGCTTCGTTATCCCCGATAAGTTCGTAATCGGCTACGGCCTGGACTACGACGAGAAATACCGCAACCTTCCCTTCATCGGCGTGTTGAAGCCGGAGCTTTACATCGAGTAACAAGTCAACGAGTGACGAGGTAACGAGGAAATAGAAACGCCGACTCCGTGGACCTGGGAGTCGGCGTTTTGGCTTTTAGGGGGAGAGAGTGTTTGTGTCAAGGAAACACCTGTCGCGTCCACTGGAGGGGGTCTACGTAGACGCTGCCGACCCTGATCTCCCAGTGCAGGTGGGGTCCGGTTGATAGCCCCGTGCTCCCGACCTTGCCGATGGGGTCGCCCCGCTCCACTTCTTGCTCTGCTTCGACCGCGATTTCCGAGAGGTGATAGTAGCCGCTGTAGACGCCCAGGCCGTGGTCAATGATCACCGCCTGGCCGCGCACGGTCAGCTCCTCGGCCAGAGCCACGCGGCCGCGCCCGGCAGCCAGCACCGGGGTGCCTACCTCTGCTCCGTAGTCTACGCCCCCGTGGTAGCTTGTCGGTGGCCCGCTGCCGTAGGAACGCCGTGTCCCAAAGGCCGAGGTGACTCGCACAGGGACCTGGAGGGGGACTCGAAATAGCCCTTCCCAAAGTTGTTGCCGACTGAATATCCCAAAGACCTGGCTCAGTCGCTCGTTCTCGGCCCTGATCAGAGCCGGATCGAGCAGCTTGCCTTTCTCCGGCGGGAGGATGATCTGCTCCGTGGCGAAGTCGCCGGCTACTACTTGCACAAGCTTGCTCGTCCTGGTCGTTTGGCCTGCGTCGTCGGTAGCGGTGAGTTCCAAGAAGTATGGGCCGATCTGGGCGGCGGCCCCGATGCCCACCAGCGCCCAGTACTGGCCGCTTTCCCCCACAAAGGTCAGGGGACTGTTGTCGAGGGAGCCCGTCAGGTTCACGGGCTTCTCGGTCTGCACTTTGATGGCCAGGGTTTGCCCTTGGATCACCGGCTGGGGATTTAACTCTATGGCGACGAAGGGCGAGGGCAGGGGCGCGCTCGGAGCGGAGCTGGGGATGGCCAACCGCTGCCCCACGAGGATCAGCGAGGGGTCGGCGAGGTCATTGGCCGCGACGATGGCCGAGATAGTCGTCCCACAACGCGAAGCTATTCGAGTCAGCGTCTCTCCTGGCTGCACGATGTGGATCTGAGTTAGCGATGGTGAGGAGTCATCAGCGCTGGTGATAGTTAGCCGCTGGCCGATGTGGATCCATCGAGGGTCAGCGATGTGGTTGGCCTGGACGATAGCCTCAACCGTCGTGCCGTAGTGCTGGGCGAGGGAGAACAGGGTCTCGCCCAAACGGACGACGTGAACGACGGTGGACTCTTGGGCCACAGGCCCTTGCGGCGGGGCGGCTTGAACGGGGGGCGCACACAGCGCCACTTGAGCAGCTATCAGTATCGCTGCAAATAGTCTGGCCCAATGAGTTAGACAAGACTTCGGAAGTCTCAAAGGTGCTCTACCCAGCGGCTTTTGAGGCGATTTCAAGTTGCTTTTGCCTTCAAGATCCTCGGCTGAAGACTTCCGAAGTCTAACTCGATTCAATAGTTTCAAAGCGTGGACGGGCCTCCTTACTGGGTGAGATAGGTCAAGCTACTGTCGTAAGCCGGGTCAGGGCCGATTTCGTTCATGGTCTTTCTCACGGCTTGCTCCAGGGTCAGTTTTTCCGTAGTCAAGCCACGCAGCAGGTGTAGGATCGCCTGATCGTTGTGGGACAGGCCTACCCAATCGTTCCAGCCGATGACGGCCGAAGCTCCCCGTTCGATGAAGGCCTGCGCCAGGTCCGGCGTGCCCAGGCTCTGGCAGCCCCCGATGATGATCAGGGTGTCGTCGAAGTGGCCTACCATCTCGTGGCGGACGAATCCGGCGACGATAGCGAAGTAGAGGGGAGAGTTTTCGTCGTAGAGAATCTTGGCGCGTCCAATGCGGTTGGCCAGTTGTTCCTTGACGTACTTATGCTTATCATAGACCTCCGAAGTGAACAGGAACACAGGCCCGCCCGGAATGGTCTCGTTGAGGATGTTGGTGGAGTGGCTGCGAAAGAGGATCAACTGGTAGCCTTTCTCAGGCAGGGTTCTGAAGAGCTCGACCGTGACCTCTTCCCCTTCGTAGACATCGGTACTGAACCCGGCCTCGTTCAGATAGGCCAGAGCCTGGTCGGTAAACTCTGGATCTGGATTCGTCAAAGCTATCTGATCTACCAGAGCCGCTTTTCGGCCCTCCGGCTCTGGAGTTGGGGTGGGGGTGACCTGCTGCGGAGAGCAAGAGCTAAGGGCGAGCACGAGAAGGGCCAAGAGCACAGCCAACACTACAGCGAATTGAGAAAGCTGCCCTGAGCTGAAGCTCTGGGCTGAAAGAGCAAAGCCCTGCGGGCTGGATCCAGCACCGAAGACTTTAGCCCCGCGCCGCCTGGGGCTAACCGCACAGCTTGTTGGTTCTTGGCTCTCAATTCGTTGTTTTCCCAATTCGTTGTAGTGTTTCGGTAGATGCATTGCTAACTCACCTCGGTGATGATAACATCCTTCGCCCCAGCCAATCGCAACATTAGATCCACCCGGCTGCGCGTTTCCTGAGTGACCAGGGCGATGATGTTGCCCCCGCGCCCGGCTCCGGAGAGCTTGGCCCCCAGCGCGCCGCCTTCGCGAGCGGCTTCCACCAGGCCCTCCAGCTCCGGTGAGGAGACGCCGATGAGCTGGAGCAGGCGGTGATTTTCGTTCATTAGTCGCCCCACCGTCTCAATCTCTCCCCGTTCGATAGCCCGGCGTCCCATCTCAGCGATGGTCCCGATCTCCTCGAAGATCTCCTCGTACTTTTCTCGTTCCCTTTTCCAGGCCCGGCGCACATCGCTCACGGCTATCTTAGTCGGGCTGGCTATCCCGGTATCGGCGATGGCCAGCAGAAAGGGTCGCTTGACCGAGAAGATCTTGATCTTCTGATCCCTGACGAAATACACTGGCTTCTCGAAAGCGATGACGGTGTTGTCAATGCCGCTGGGCGTGCCGTGGTAGATCTTCTCGGTTTCGTATACCAGATCGGAGATCGTCTGGGGGCTTAGCAGGTTCCCGAAGTGCTGGCTGAGGGCGCGGACGATGGCTGTGGAGATCGCTGCCCCGCTGCCCAACCCTCGCGCGATGGGGATGGTGGAGCTGACGGTGATGGCCAGGTCATGTTTTGTCCCCACGCCGATATGCTCCAGGGTGCTGACCACAATGGCTCGCAACGCATCGCTGGGCGGGGCCTGTTCGAGGGAGTAGCTTTGCTCCAGGTCTTCGGCGACAATGGTGATGCCCTGGCCTTCAGAGCCTGGCTCGACCGTAGCCCTGGCCTGCACCTGGGTCACGGGCACCGCGATGGCTGGCTGGCCGTAGACCACCGCGTGCTCGCCGAAAAGAATGACCTTCCCTGGGGCGTAGGCGATTTTCAAACTTCCAACTTCCAACTTCAAACCTCTAGCTTCTAGGTTCCAATGAAATACAAGATCGCTATCACAGCCAGTCCCCAAAGGCCGAGGTCAATGATGAGGGGCCGGTCGCTTAGGAAGATCTCCTCAGGAGCGCCACCCTTGCTCTTGACGTGGATCAGGTAGAGGTAGCGGAAGACGCCGTAGAGGACGAAGGGGATGGTCAGCATCATGGCGTGGTTGGGGGGCAGATTGGGCGCGGAGAAGGTGTAGAGAGAATAGGCGATGACCGTGGCCGAGGCGACGATGGAGATCATCTCATTCAACAGAGGAAGGCTGTACTCATTCAGGCTGGCGCGGTGCTCGTTGGCGTTCTCCGCCAGAAGGATCAACTCGTGGCGTCGCCTGCCGACCCCGATGAATAGAGCCACTAATGTGGCGCAAATATAGAGCCAGGGTGAGAAGCGTTCCACATCCACAACTATCGCTCCGGCTGCTACACGCAAGACAAAGCCCGCAGCTACAGTCAGCACGTCGAGGATGACGATGTTTTTGAGGACAAAGGAGTAGGCGATCATCATAAGGAGATAGACTAGAGCAATGAGACCAAGCTGGGGGTCCAACAGAAAAAATAGGGGCATGGTGATGAGGGGGATCAGTACCGCAGCGGCGATGGCCACCGAGCGCTTCAGTTGCCCTGATGGCAGCGGGCGCAGCCGCTTGGTCGGGTGCTGGCGGTCCTTTTCGATGTCCGCCAGGTCGTTGATGAGATAAACTGCGCTAGAGGTGAGGCAGAAGAGGATGAAGGTGGCAATGGTCTTTAGTAGAGGGGACGGCGTGAACAGCTTTTCGTCGAATACCAAAGCGGTGAAGATGAACACGTTCTTCGGCCACTGCTTGGGCCGCATGGTTTTGAGGAGGTTAATTAGCATGATTGTCCACCATCCAATATCTAATATCCAGCCCGTAGATGATACCAGATTATGGCGATTTGAGCAAATCAGCTCGACTTGGACGCCGCTTGACTTTTTGGCAAGTTGTGACTATCCTATAACCGTGAAGAAAAAGCGTTTGGATGTGCTGCTGGTCGAGAGGGGCCTGGTCGAGAGCCGCGAGCGCGGCAAACGGCTGATCATGGCCGGCCAGGTGCTGGTGGACGGGCAGGTCTTGGATAAGCCGGGGATGCGGGTGGCTGGAGGCGCGGACATTCGCCTGCAGGCCAAGCCGCCCTACGTCAGCCGGGGCGGGCTGAAGCTGGAGGCCGCGCTGGACAGCTTCGCCGTCCAGGTAGCTGGAGCGGTGGCCGCTGACGTGGGAGCCTCCACAGGCGGATTCACCGATTGCCTGCTGCAGCGGGGCGCGAGCAAGGTCTACGCCATTGACGTAGGCTATGGCCAACTGGCCTGGCGACTGCGCCAGCACCCGCGAGTGGTGGTCATGGAGCGCGTCAACGCGCGCTATTTAGAAAGCCTGCCAGAGCCTATTGACCTGGCCACCATTGACGTTTCGTTCATCTCTTTGAAGCTAGTGCTGCCCAGCGTCACGGGCTGGCTCGAGCCAGCAGGTGACATAATCGCCCTCATCAAGCCTCAGTTCGAGGCCGGGCGAGCAGAGGTAGGCCGGGGGGGAGTGGTGAAGGATCCCGAAGTCCACCGTGCCGTCCTGAGCAAAATCCTCGGTTGGGCTCTGGATCACGGCCTGGTGGTGCGGGGACTGATCGCCTCGCCCCTCAAAGGGCCGGCTGGCAACGTGGAGTTTCTGGCCCACCTGAGCCAGGGCTACGGAGAGGCGAGCATCGAGATCGAAGAGGCCATAGCCAAATGTCTGCGTTTTGACTAACACCTCGATTGTGGTGTATACTATGGGTGTTTGATCGAATACAATCACTTCGAGAAAAGGAGTCAAGTTGCTATGAAAGAGATCAGAGTAGCTGTAGTGCAGATGAACCCTCTTCTGGCCGAGGTTGGCGAGAACCTGGTGCAAATGTCCAATTTCGTAGAGAAAATCTGCAGCGAGCAGAAGGTTGACCTGGTGGTGTTCCCCGAGCTGGTCACCACCGGCTACGAGTGCGGGGTGCGTTTTACCGATCTGGCTGAGCGAGTGCCTGGGCCCGCCGTCAACCTGTTGGCCCAGCGGGCGGCCGAGTTCAACACCCACATTGCCTTCGGGATGGTGGCGAAAGAAAAGGTGGAGAGCATCCTCTACAACGCCGCCATCCTGATCGGCCCCGATGGCGAACTAATCGGTCAGTACCGCAAGGTGCATCTGCGAGGGGAGGAGCGTCTGGCCTTCCGGTCCGGCTATCGGTATCCCGTGTTAGAGGCAGAATTTGGCCAGGTAGGTTTTCTGATCAGTTGGGACCTGGCCTTTCCCGAGGTGGCCCGCAGCCTGGCTTTGGATGGGGCAGAGTTGTTGATCGTCTGCGCCAACTGGGCTCAGCCGGAGGCGGAGGAGTGGCGAACCTACGTGCTGGCCAGGGCGTACGAAAACTCGCTCTTCGTGGTCGCCGCCAATCGAGTAGGGGAGGAGTACACCTACTCCTTCTTCGGCGACAGCATGGTCGTGGGTCCGCGGGGTGAGCTGTACACCTCCGTTGACCAGGATGTCGAAGGCTATGGCGTAGCTCGCATTGACCTGGACCACGTGCGGAAATATCGCGAGGAGCTTCAGTTCCTGCAGTGCCGCCAGCCGCAGACCTACCGGGCTGTCGTCAGGAGGTACTAGCGGCCGGTAATCAGTGTGTTCGCTCTCACTATGTTGTACCCCCAGCTTTCCTGCACCTGAGGAGGAGATGAGATGAGTATAAGTGTGTCGGTTTATCCGCGAGTCCTGCGAGTTCTGAATCTGATCCAACGTCTGGAGACCCAGGAGCGATCGCAACTGGGGCAACTATTGCCACCCGATGTGACGTCGCATCCGGTAGTATCTGAAGAAGCGCTGGCCGAGGCAGCGGCATACTTTCAGGATAAGGCCCGCCGACGAGCGGCCTCACCCTCCCTGGAAGATCCCTTCATTGCTGGCCTTACTTACCGGCAGTATTTCGCTTTGCCAGATGATGAAGCAGATGCTCTCTGGGAGGATCTGGGAGCGGAGGCACCCTCGTTGGAGGAGCTACCCGTATTTGGATGTAGTGAAACGAGCTGTAAACGGATTTCTGGAGCGGATTGAACGGATACTAGCCGGCTCCAATCCGTTCAATCCGTTCTCTGAATCCGTTGACAGTATCCTCATTAGCCATTTATGCACACCCCTCACTTAACTGAATGAGCACAGGAGGAAAGCGTGAAAATCATAGACCTGCGAAGCGACACCGTGACCCTGCCCACACCTGCCATGCGCGAAGCTATCTACCAGGCCGAGGTGGGCGACGACGTTTTCGGGGAGGACCCGACGGTCAATCGGCTGGAGGAGATGGCTGCTCGGCGCTTGGGCAAGGAGGCGGGGCTTTTCGTGGTCAGCGGCACGATGGGGAATCTCGTCGCCCTGTTGACCCACTGCGGCCGGGGCGACGAGTTCATTGTGGGCCACCTGGCCCATACCTTTCTCTACGAAGCCGGCGGCTCGGCGGCGCTGGGTGGCATTCACCATCGCACGGTGCTCAACCAACCCGACGGCACCCTGCACCTGGCCGATGTCGAGGCTGCCATCCGCGCTGAGAACGTCCATTTTCCCCGCACCAGGTTGATCTGCCTGGAGAACACCCACAACCGCTGCGGTGGGGCGGTGCTCACGCCTGAGTACACCAAAGCCGTTTGCCAACTGGCGCAGCGTCACGGCCTGGCTGTCCATCTCGACGGCGCCCGCGTCTTCGATGCGGCCGTGGCCCTGGGAGTTGACGTAAAAGAGCTGGTGGAGGACGTGGACTCGGTGATGTTTTGTCTGTCCAAGGGCCTGTCGGCGCCTGTGGGATCGGTCATTTGCGGAGACGAGGAGTTCATCTGCGAGGCCCGGCGCAACCGCAAGATAGTGGGCGGCGGCATGCGCCAGGCGGGCATCATTGCCGCGGCTGGCATCGTCGCCCTGGAGCAGATGGTGGATCGCCTGGCCGAAGACCACGCCAGCGCGCGCCGCCTGGCCGAGGGGTTGTCCGAGATACCTGGCCTGGCCCTCAACCTGGATCGCGTGCAGACCAACATCGTCATCTTCGAGCTTGCCAGCGAACGCCTGACGCCGACAGAGTTGCAGGCCAGGCTGGGTGAGAAGGGAGTGAAGCTGCTGCCCATCGGCGGCCATCGTCTGCGGGCCGTGACTCACTACGGTATCGAGGCTGACGACATTGAGGTTGCCCTGGCTGTAGCGCGGGAGGTGATGGAGCAGTTGTGAAGCCCAAGCGCGATAGTGGTGGGAAACTAGACGTCTTGGCGACGCTTAATCCCTATTTGACTTTCCTGGTCTACGCCGTCGTTGGCCTGGGGACTTTGCGAATAGAGGTGGAAGCACGCTTGCTCATACTCTGGCTGCTTTGGTTGGGGGTTGGCCTGATCTACGCCGATGAGAAAGCCATAGCCATGCAATACGGACTGGTCAACCTGGGGCGCGGAGCAGTAGTGGGTCTGGTCATCTCCTTGCCGCTGCTGTTGCTGGCCGGGGATGCCCTCAAAAACACCTCGGCCCGGCTGTTCCCTTTGGCCAGCGAGGCAGCTCTTTTCCAGAATTTGGTTCTCCTGGCTGCACCCATTGAGGGACTGTATTTTCGCGGGTTCTTGCAGCGGGAGCGAGGGCTGGTCGTCGCTGCTTTGCTCTATGGTCTGGGCCAGGGTATCCTCTTCCTGTCTGGTCTCAGTAGCTTTCCGGCGGTGTTGGTGGCAGTGGTAGTGGCTACGGCGCTTTTGGGGTTTATCTATGGTTACGTCTGCCAGCGCTACGGCTTGAGCGCGAGCATGAGCTGCCACGCCACGGTCAACCTGGTCTTGCTATTCTTGCCTCTGGCGTTGGATCAGTGGCTCAGCGCAATTTGACGAAAGTTGCTTTCTGTGCTATCATTTACCCGCAGTGGGGGCGTAGTGTAGTGGCCTAACATGTCGGCCTGTCAAGCCGAAGACCGCGGGTTCGAATCCCGTCGCTCCCGCCAGAAGACCGACCTGCTTTGACCAGGTCGGTTTTTTCTTTTTGGGTATTGCCAATCGCGTTCAGGCGTGGTATAATAATGGTCGTGAGAATCCTTGCTTATCGCAACGATAACCATTTCCTTTGCCCTCTGTGACAGGCTGGACGTTGGCATCGTCTGGCGCGGGTAGGCTGGAGGCACTCTAGGAGATAGAAAGGAGACAAACATGTCAGGCGCAGAAGAGTACAGGAAGCGTATTGAAGAGATTGTTCGAGGTAAGTGGAAAAAGGAGGCCATAAAAATAGAGTTTGCGTGGGAGAGTGTTCCTGAGGCTAAGCAGCGTTTGGCATCCATCCGCCAGATGCAAAAGGAACTGAGGCAGGTCAAGAAAGAAATCAATGTTGAGATGAGGGCGATTCGTGCCCGCTACAAAGCACAAGCCGACGGAGCGCAACCTGGCTTCGTGTCTGTGTTCCGTGGCCGAGGGGCGCAACGCGGCAGCGTGGCAGGAAAGAGACGCAAACTGCGCGAGGAACGAGACCGCGACTTGGCCCCTTATGAGACGCTGAAATTAGCTATTGATGATGCCTTGACGCAACTGGACGGGGCCAAGCTACAGCTGCAAAGTTGGATAGACCAGCACAAGTAACACAATCTTTGTTGCAGCAATTGTCGACGACAAACGCGTCCGTCAGCGCGCCCTTTCGGTAGGTGCTGTGCTATTCATGGTTGGCGTTTTGTTGCAGCTCGTCGCCACGTTCTAGGGTGGTGCTCTGAGTGTAGTGATAAGGGAGCGAGAATGAGCGAGTACACCAGGGAAGAGATACTGAAGCTAATCGAGGAGAATGGCGGGTCTGAGGGGCTGGACCTGTCGGACAAGGACTTGTCGGGCATAGATTTGAGCAGCGAGGCGATTGAGGCAGAGCTAGATAAGGCCCGAGAGGGAGCACCGGGCGAAATCCCTGTGTGGTATAGCGAGTGGGCAGGGGGCATAACTCTGGGATATGCAAACCTCCAAGGGGCCAACCTGTGGCACACAAACCTTCAAGGGGCCCACCTGTTGGGGGCAAACCTCCAAGGGGCCACCCTGAGGGGTGCAAACCTCCAGGGGGTCAACCTGACAGTTGCAAACCTCCAAGAGGCCGACCTGGTGGGCGCAAACCTTCAAGAGGCTGACCTGTTAGGTGCAAACCTCCAAGGGGCCAGCCTGGGGGACGCAAACCTCCAAGAAGCCCGCCTGTTCGACGCAAACCTTCAAGGGGCTGACCTGATGGGCGCAGCCCTCCAAGGGGCCCGCCTGGGGTTCGCAAACCTCCAAGGGGCTGACCTGGGGTTCGCAAACCTCCAAGGCGCTTTTTTCTTACGCGTACGACTGGAACACACCGTTATGGATCGAGACTCCTTAGGACCGGCTATCGGGGAGGAGTTAGCTCGTGACTACCCCGAAGCCAGGGACACCTATCTTCGCCTCAAAAAGAACTTTGACGACCTCGGAGACTACGCGGCCTCCAGTTGGGCTTACCGCAAAGAACGAAGGATGGAGAAGATGTGCAGCGCTCCTTGGCGAGCCAGGAAGTTCTATGGCGAAACTGAATTAGGGTATTGGGTGGAGAAGCGGAAAGAATATCCAGCCTGGCATCCGCGAGTTCTGAGGTTCTACACGCGGCACACACTGAAATGGCTATCCGACTGGTTTGTGGAACTGCTCTGCGGCTACGGAGAGAGCATCTGGCGGGTGCTAGCCTGGATGCTGCTTGTGATTCTAGGATTCGCTGCCTATTATCAAGTCTCCCATGCTGTGGTCACCAGTTCGCAAGATGCAGCAACATCGCTCTGGGACCACCTAATCTTCAGCCTGGGGGCGTTCACAACCTTGCAACCTGCGCGGTTGCAGGCCGCAAGACCAGGCGTCGAGTTGCTCACTACTATTCAGGCCATTATAGGCATTTCCCTCGCCGGGCTCCTCGGCTTCGTGGCAGGCAATCGGATTAGGCGGTCGTAGTTTACAGAAGGCTATTGCGAAAGAAAAGTAGTAAGAATATTATTGAAACGATAAGAAATAGATAGAAATCAATAGAAACACCATGAGACGCAAAGAGGAAGATGATGAGTTAGGAGGTCAAGATGATCAGCGTAGACGAGGCCCTGGAGTATGTCCTGAAACACTTCCAGCCACTTGAGCCAGAGGAGGTGGAGATCCTCGATGCTCTGGATCGTGTTTTGGCTGAGGGCGTTTACTCCGGTGTGGAGATTCCGCCTTTCGATAATTCGGCCATGGACGGATATGCCGTGCGGGCGATGGATACGGCTGGGGCCAGTTCCGAGGCTCCGACTACGCTGCGAGTGATCGGGGATCTCGCGGCAGGCTACACCACAGACGTGGTCGTGGAGCCAGGCACAGCCATCCGTATCATGACGGGGGCGCCGCTTCCCGCCGGCGCTGACGCGGTGGTGCGGTTCGAGGAGACTAGCGAGGGACTGTCGGCGGGCGAGAGAGCGGGCAATTGGATAGGGATTTTCAGCCAGGTTGTCGTTGGGGAGAACGTCCGATCAGCGGGGGAGGACATTCACAAGGGGGAGTTGGTTCTGGCTGAAGGCACGATTCTGCGTTCTCAGGAGATTGGTGTGCTGGCCTCGCTGGGGAGGGCCAGGGTTCGGGTGATCCGTCGGCCCCGGGTGGCTATTCTGGCCACCGGCGACGAGCTCATCACCATTGATGAGCCGCTGGCTCCAGGTAAGATTCGCAACTCCAATGAATACTCCAACGCGGCGCTGGTCCGGCGCTATGGCGGGATCCCCGTCCGCCTGGGGATAGCGCGCGATGACGTGGAGGAGCTGACGGCCAAGATCCGCGAGGGTTTGGCCCAGGGGGTTGATCTCTTCCTCACCTCGGCCGGTGTATCGGTGGGCGACTACGACGTGGTGAAGGACGTGCTGAACACTGAGGGGGAGATGCACTTTTGGCAGGTGTGTATGAAACCCGGCAAACCTTTAGCTTTCGGCGAGATCCAGGGTGTGCCTCTCCTGGGCTTACCGGGCAATCCCGTGTCGGCTATGGTTTCGTTCGAGCAGTTTGCTCGCCCGGCTATCCTCAAGATGCTGGGCAAGATGCGCTTGCGCAAGCCTACGGTAGAAGCCATTTTAGAGGAGGATGTCAAGAGCAGCGGGCGGCGCGGCTTCAAACGAGCGGTGATAACGAAGCGCGACGGTGAGTATTACGCTTCGGTCACTGGCCCGCAGGGCTCTGGCGTCCTCACTTCTATGGTGAAAGCCAATGGGCTGGTCATAATCCCTGAAGGCATCAGGCACAAGAAGGCGGGGGAGCGGGTCACGGTGCAGATGCTGGATTGGCCGGAAAACGTGGAATGAGGCGCTGCGGTGATACCCATCATCTCTGTGGTTGGTAAGTCGGGGGTTGGCAAAACGACCTTTTTGGAGAAGTTGATCGCCGAACTGAAGCGGCGAGGTCGTCGCGTGGCCACGGTCAAGCACGACGTTCACGGCTTCGAGATAGATCAGCCTGGCAAGGACAGTTGGCGTCTGGCTCGGGCGGGCAGTGACAGCGTGGTCATCGCCTCGCCCCAAAGGTTGGCTCTTATCAAGCACCTCGATGGGGAGATGCCCCTGGGCGAAATCGCCGCCTTGCTGACTGATGTGGACATAATCCTGACCGAAGGCTACAAGCGAGGAGGTGCGCCCAAGATCGAGGTCTCGCGGCGGGGCAGGGGAGGGGAGCTTCTGTGTACCCCAGATGAGCTGGTGGCCATCGTCTCTGATCAGCCCTTTGATCTGGACGTCCCTCAGTTCGGCCTCGACGATGCGGCGGGAATCGTTGATTTGTTGGAGGAAAGATTTCTCGGCTAATCAAGGAGGTGAGTCATGACACGGGTACGGTGCCAGTTGGATGAATGTGTCTTCTGGCGCGAGGGCTTCTGTAGCTCTGAGGAGATCGAGCTGGATCCTGAGCTGGGTTGTTTAACCCTTTTGGAGGGCGGGAATCCGGGCGAGGATGATGAGGAGTGGGATGATGAGGATCTTTTCGACGAGGACGAGTGGGAGGAGGCCCTCTAGTTCATGACTGCCGGCGCACCTGCCCGGCTCAATGACTTGAAGGTGCGTTGTGTGGCCTTGAGCCGGGCTGCTAATATGCGCTCAGTGGATAGAGAAATGAGGCGGGGTTAACCGCTGTGGCTGCGCAGCGTTCTGGCAATGATGTCGCTTTGTTCATTCTGGGGGGCTTTCTTCTGGTCCCCCTTTGCCTTTTTGCCTCTTGTGTCTCCTTCATCCTCTTGTTGATCAAAGGCTTCCTTGATCGCCAATTCCATGATTGTGGGAAGTGGTTCCTCGTCTTCGAGGTCATCTATGGGTATCTCTTTCATTCCCAATTCGATCTGGCGTCTTCTGCGATCAACGCTTAGCACCTTGACCTCCACCTCTTCGCCCACCGATACTATCTCAGACGGCTTTTCCACGAAGCCTGAGGCCAGCTCGCTGATGTGAACCAATCCATCGCGGCCAACACCAACATCTATGAAGGCGCCGAATGTAGCCAGGCGCGTCACTTTGCCCTTGATGATCATGCCTGGTTTCAAGTCACTGAAGACTCTCTCGGGTGGTTCTACCATGGTTAGATTGATGCGTCCTCTCCTGCGATCCACTTTCTTGACCCAGACCGTTACCTCGTCGCCTGGTTCTACGACCTCTGCGACCCTATTGACTGGATCTTCGCTCAATTGGGAGATGTGCACCCACCCATCTTGGCCCAAGCCGATGTCCACGAAAGCGCCAGAGAGCCCTACCTTGGTTATCTTGCCTCTCAGCCTCATGCGTGGTTTTAAACCCTTGATGTTGGTCGGTTGCTGCTCATTGGCATCCTCTTGATGATGTTGTTCTTTTGTCACTCTTGTTCCTCCTCTTTGCTAGACTAGATGGCGCGATACATTATACCACTACTGTAGATTTTCCACAAGGCCGGGTTATGCGACCATCACGAGTGGCGAACGTAGTAGCGACTTCAGTCGCTTTTGTGGCGGGAACGACGACTGAAGTCGTCACTACGTGTCCCCAATGCGATACGCTCGTGGGTTATTGTTGTAGGTTAATATCCCTGTCAAGTCAAATGAAAATGTTACCGAACGGTGATCGTTCAGTCAAAAGATAATGTTACCCGGGTTGTCCCCTCCTTTCTTGGATTTGATGATCCTTTAGTTTCCGCTAAAGATTGTGAAGTTGTACATAAGACACCT
>JAUWOY010000083.1 GCA_030611885.1 Chloroflexota bacterium
CATATCCACAGCCCCTATGACCACTTCAACTCAGCACTGTCCAGATCATCAAATCCAAGAAAGGAGGGGACAACCCGGGTAACATTATCTTTTGACTGAACGATCACCGTTCGGTAACATTTTCATTTGACTTGACAGGCAGCGTCTTAATAGACGCCATGAACTTTCCAGGCATCCCACATGGCCATGATGTTCTCTGGAGGAACGTTGGCCTGGATGTCGTGCACGGCGGCGAAGACGAAGCCGCCGCCAGGGGCCAGCGCTTCGATGTTTCGCCTTACATCCTCTTTGACTTCCGCCGGGGTGGCCATCCCCAAAACACGCTGTGTATCAACACCTCCTCCCCAGAAGACCAAATCGCGACCGAATTCCTGCTTGAGCTCTCTGGGATCCATGCCAGCAGCGCTGATTTGAACTGGATTCAGGATGTCAATCCCCGCCCCGATCAAATCTCCGATGAGCGGGCGGACCGCGCCGCACGAGTGGAAGAACAGTTTGATCGGCGCCTGCTGCTTGATGAAGGAAAAGAGCTTCTTATGTCGCGGCTTAACGACCTTTCGGTACGTCTCTGGCGAGAACATCAGAGACTGTTGAATACCCAGGTCATCGTATTCGAGAACCACGTCAACCAGGTCGCCAATCTCTGCCAGAGCCCGCTGCCAAAACGCGCCCTTGAACTCTACCAGGCGATCAAGCATGTAGGCTATGAATTTGTGGTTGATCGCCAGATCCACGTAGAACTGCTCGAACCCCCGCGTCCAGGCGTACATCTCCAGAATGCCAGAGCACGGGCCAGTCAAAGCGACCGCTTTGTCCCGCTCGACCGCCGCCCCCGCGTCACGCCGCAGACTCCGAAACCGATGATCATCCACAGGGTCCGGAAACTTGAACGTTTTGAAGTCCCCTAACTTCTCAGCGTTAGCCAGGGGATGGATGTACATGTCGTAATAGAAACCACCCTGTTTAGGCTTTCGCCAACCAATCCCCCACTCGTCCGTGTAGGCCTCATAATCGCCCTCATCCCGAAACACGAATTCAAAGCCTGCCTGAGGCTGCGGAATAACCAGCACCACGTCCGTCTCCAGCCACTCCGCTAAATCCTCTTCAACAAAAGCCAATTGCTCCGCCAGGTGGGCCACTTGGGGCTCACGGGCCGGCAAATTCAAATATTGGCGTAGATTCTGGTAAGCGGTCAGGTGAATGAGCGACACGCTAGTCCCACCCAAATCAAAGGGGACGTGATCGGGTTCCTGGTGATCCAAAGCCAGCATGACTCGCTCACGAGAATTCATTTTTCTCCCTCGACCCAGCGGCGCAGGATATCCACCACCCCGTCGCCATTTTCATAAGGCGAGACGTAGTCCACCGCCGCTTTGACCTCGGCGGCAGCGTTGGCCAGGGCAAACGTGGCCCTCATGGTAGTTGCACCATTGAAACCAAGTAACACGTCTTCCCTCCCTCCGATCGCGATGGGCGAAAGTCTCTGACCGAGCTCTTTCTGCCTCGGTCAGGAGACCTTCGGCAATCAAAGGCTCTACACCCTCGCCTCCAACTCGCGCAACATGCTGATGGACTCGGCGACGTAGCCCGCCACCTCCTCTCGCCAACCCTGCCCCTTGACCGGCGTGAAAGGATCGGGACCGGAGGCGGTGCACTCGATGATGATGGCGCCGTCGTATTCGATGTCCTTGAGAGCGCGCATAACGCTCTGGAAGTCAGTATGCCCGCGACCGACCGCCTGGCGGTTGGAGTCGGCGGCGTGGAAAAGCACCAGGTACTCCCCGGCCGCGCGGATGGCGCTGCTGAGATCCGCCTCCTCAATGTTCATGTGATAGGCATCTAGCAGAAGGCCCACGCTCCGCGCTCCCACCTCCTCCACGAAGCGCACCGCTTCTTCGGAGGTATTCAGCAAATGAGACTCGTAGCGATTGAGGATTTCGATGGCCAATCGCAAACTCAGCTCTTGAGCTCGCGCGGCGATGCGCTGGACTCCCACCACGTAGTTCACGTATTCCTGCTCGTAGGTAGTCACTGGTCGGATGCGCCTCACCGCGCCGTGGCATCCCACCATCGGCGCTCCCACCGCAGCGGCGAAGTCCAACAGGCGCAGGTAATAATCCACCGCCTTGGCCCTCACCTCGGCGTCGGGATGCGGCAGGTCCACGTCCTCCGGGGTGAGGGACAGCACCGCCAGCCCGTGGTCGTCCAAGATCGCTTTGGCCTGGGCGGGATCATAAAGCTCCAGATCGCCCTTTAGCTCCAATCCATCGTAGCCAAAGCCAGCCAAACGAGCCGCAGTTTCGGCCAGCGACTCATCTCCGAAGATCCAATTGCAGACGCCGTACTTCATACCTACTCCCTCCAGCGAAAGTGCTGCATAACTTTATGTGCAGTCAGATGGCTGCCAACTATAACAGATCATATTGCAGCAACAAGTCTTCTACCCTTGCCAGGAATCTCAGCAGTGGCCTGGGCTCCAGACCTTCAGGCAACGGCTCGTGATCGTCCGGGGTGTCATAGCGGTGTAGATGCCATTCGCCGCCCTCCCGATCTATCCCAAAGATGCGCCGCCCACCCTCAATCAACGCGAAGTATACGGAGCCCGACGATTCGCCCAAGAAAGCCTGCACAAATAGAGCGGGACGAATATGCAAACGCAAAGAGAGGGTAAGATCCGTGCGTTCGATCTCCTCCAACGACTGCACAAACCACACCCTCGCCAGCGCTTCCTGGGCCTCCAATCGAAGGTCAACCGTGCTGTACACGTCCCGATTCCCCCAATTCTTGAAGCTTGCGCTCCATTGTCCTCATGCCATCTACGGCCGTCTCCCAATTCATGGCATCCGTTTCCACGTCCCAGGTGTATCCCTTTTGTTGAACAATACGAAGCTCTATGAACTCCTCAAACGTCATCCCATACTTCTGAGCCAGGGTACGGTCCAGACGACGGTAGCGCCCCAGACGACGCAGGTATTCCGCCTCGAGCAGAAGGCGCACTTTCGTATCCAGGTCTTGCTCGCCTAGCAGTGGCTCTGCCAAGAATTGCAGGGTGCTTTCCATTAGCCTCGTCTCACTCATTGCCCTCACCTCCATCACTATTGTACAATCTCTGCCTCACTTTGTCAATTTGCTCATCCCCCAATCTCCGACATCACACGCCCCTGGGGTATTACCTGCTCAGACAGGTGATGCCTCTCCGGCTTGGCACGCACGGCCTCGACGATCAGGTGCTTGATCTCCTCCATCGCCGCCCCCTGGCGCAGGGGCGTTCTGAGGTCAATCTCGTAATCCGAGAGGAGGCAGGGGCGCAGCTTACCGTCGGCGGTGAGGCGCAGGCGGTTGCACTGGTAGCAGAAGTGCTCGCTGATGGGAGTGATGAAGCCGACGGTGCCGTGAGCACCTGACAGGCGATAGTAGCGGGCCGGGCCGCCGCCACCCCCCAGCCTGGCGGGCCTCAGCTCCCCCAGCTCCCTCTCGATCCTCTCCCGCACCTCGGCCATAGGCACGTAGCCGTTGCCAGCCCAGTCAGCATTATCGCCCAGCGGCATCACCTCGATGAAGCGTACGTGCCAGTCGGGCGCGCGGGTCAAGCGAGCGAAGTCCACCACCTCGTCGTCGTTGAGGCACCGGATCACCACGGTGTTGATCTTGACGGGCACAAGGTCGGCTTCCTTGGCAGCGGCAATGCCCTCCAGGGTAGCGGACAACTCGCCCAGGCGGGTAATGCGGCGGAACCGCTCCGGCCTCAGCGTGTCCAGACTGACGTTGACCCGCTTGAGGCCCGCCGCCTTCAGCTCCTTGGCGTAGCGGGCCAGCAGCGTGCCGTTGGTGGTCATGGCCAAGTCGTCAAGGCCGGGGATGCAGCTGATCGTGGACACAAGATCCACCAGGCCCCTGCGCACCAGCGGCTCGCCGCCGGTCAGCCTGATTTTGCTGATCCCCAGCTCGGCGGCAGCGCGCACCACGGTCTCGATTTCCTCGTAGCGCAGGACCTCACCGTGGGGGCGCCAGGGGACCCCCTCCGGCGGCATGCAGTAGACGCAGCGCAGGTTGCAGCGGTCCGTCACCGAGACGCGCAGGTAGCTGATGGGGCGATTGAAGCTATCTAAATATGGCATAGTTTCAAATCCCAATGACCAAATCCCAATGACCAAAACCTAATTGGTCATTTGTCATTTGTCATTGGTCATTGTTAATTGGCCATTGGTCATTCAGAAAACATGCACCGCCGAAGCTTTGAAGGCGATGTGAACCCCCATTCCCTCCCTCAGCTCCATCTCCTCTAGCGACCTCCTGGTGATCATGCAGATGAAGTCGGGCGGGACGCGAACGGTGACGTAAACGATCGCCCCCCTGTCCGAGATGTCCACGATCTGACCCCCAAAAGCATTGCGAGCGCTGCTGCGAAGCGGCTGCCTGGAGAGGACGATGTCCTCTGGCCTGACTGAGGCGTGCACGGAACCCTCGAGCTCGGTCACAACTGCTATGCTCAAGCCATCGAGGGAGACGAGCTTGTGGCCATCCTCAGCAGGATGCGCCTGGCCCCGGAAGATGTTTCTCACCCCCACGAAGCGGGCCACGAACTCGTTGGCCGGGCGGCGGAAGATCTCCTCCGGCGTCCCCACCTGCACGATCCGCCCCTCCCGCTTCGTATCACCCACGCGATCCTCCTTGAGGACGGCAATCCGATCCCCCAGCGCCACCGCCTCCTCGAAGTCGTGGGTGACGTGGATGGTGGTGGTGCCCAGCTCGCGGTGGATTCGCCCCAGCTCCCGCTGCAAACCTTCCCGGGTTTCAGGATCGAGAGCGCTCAGGGGTTCGTCGAGGAGGAGGAGCCTCGGCTCGACGACCAGGGACCGGGCCAGAGCCACCCGCTGGGCCTCGCCCCCGCTCAGCGTCCCCGGCCTGCGGTGGAGCAGATGCTCGATGATCAGCAACCGGCTGATGGCGGCCACGCACTCCCCGATATCGCCGCGGCCCATCCCCCGCAGCTTGAGCCCGAAGGCGATGTTCCCGGCCACGCTGAGGTGGGGGAAAAGAGCGTAGTCCTGGTAAACGAAGCCGATGCCGCGTCGCTCGGGCGGGGCATTGGTTACATCCTCGCCGGCCAGGAAGATATGCCCCCTACCAAGCCGATGCAACCCAGCGATGGCCTCCAGGAGCACGGTCTTGCCGGTTCCCGTCGGGCCGAGGATGACGAAGTACTCGCCATCGGCAATGTCCAGGTTGACGTCGCACAGGCGAAACTCCTCGAGGTCAACCCCCAGTTCCCGTATCTGTACGCTTCCGTGACCCTTCACGCCCTTTTCTCCCCCCGCCCGGCTACTAATCGCAATGCAACGAAGGTAGCCAGGCAAATCAGGATCATCAACGTGGCTATCGGCCGGGAGTAATTCAACCCATAGGACTCGAACCGCTCGTAGAGGAGGACGGGGGCGACCATCGGGTGATAGGCCAGGATGATCACGGCCCCGAACTCGCTGAGCCCCCGCGCCCACATCAGAATCATCCCCGAGAGGATGCTCCGCCAGGCCAGCGGGAAGGAGACGCGCCAGAAGGCCCGCCAGGGCGAAGCCCCCAGCGTGCGGGCCACCCGCTCTAGGCGGGGGTCAACCGCCTCGAACCCCTCCCGCGCCGCGTTCACCAGGAACGAGAGGCTGACGAAGAGCATGGCAATAACGATGCCCGGTGCAGCAGAAACGAACTTGAGGCCCAGCAGGCCGAAGGCTTTGCCCAGCGGAGCTTTTCGCCCAAAGGCCATCAACAGCGCAATGCCGGCCGCCGAGTGGGGGACGACGATGGGTACGTCAATGATTCCCTCGACCAGCCGCTTGCCCGGAAAGTCCACCCGCGCCAGGAGATAGGCCAGCGGGACGCCGCAGACGAAGGCTAACCCGGTGGCGATGAAGGAGGCGTAAAAGGTCAGGCCGATGGAGCGGCGCACCTCCCCGTCCAGCAGCGTCTGCCAAAGCACCGCCGGGCCGGAGGCCGTGATCGTCCGCAGCAGGGGCCAGGCGATGAACAGAAGCAGCAGTGATCCGAGCACGACGAACGAGGTTCGCATCCTATCCGCAAACAGAGCTCGCATTTTCTTGCTCCCCTTATCTTGGAGTGCGGACGCAAGTCCGCCTTTGGCTGCCGGCTTGCGCCCGCACTCCAGTGATCCTAATCTCCTACGACCAACAGCTGCAACACAGTGGGGAGAGCCTCCTTGTCGCCCGCGACCGGCGGCACGATAGGCGGCTGGCCCTGCTGCTCCATGATGGCCTGTCCCTCGGGGCCGATGAGGAACTTCACGAACTCTAGGGCCAGCTCCGGGCTGAGAGCGTTCCTGGGGATGGTCACGCCGTAGACGATGGGCTTGCCCACCATAGTCATGGTAGTCCCCGGTTTCTTGCCGGCGATCTCCACCGTCGCCTGGCTGTAGAAGTCGGTGTGCTCGACCATGCTCAGGTTGATCTCATCCGGCAGTTCGACGAACTTCAGGCCGTGTTGCACCGCCACCGAGCGATACTCCCAGGCGTAGTCCATGTCGCCCGACTGCAGCAGGGCGATGAGCTCCACTGACTTGGGGCGCACGTTCTCCAGCGGGCAGTGTTCTTCCAGCCTGGCGTTCAATCCGGGCACATTGTAGTGCTGCTCGGCCAGTTGCCAGACCAACAGCGTGCGGTAGCCGCAGGGGTCGGCGTCGGGGTCGGAGTGGCCGTAGATCACGCCGTCGTGGGTGAGGACCTCGTACCAGTTGTCGGCGTTGATCTCGTCGGCGTGCAACGACTCGTCGGTGTAGGCGACGACCATCGTGTTGCGGGCAAACCGGACGTTCCAGTCGGCGAAGTCGGGGATCAGCAACTTGTCAATGACCGTGTAGTCGGCCGACATCATCAGGTCGGCCTCGCGGCCCAACTCGCTGATCTTGCGGGCGGCGGCGTTACTGCCAGAGGCCTCGGTCTCGAAGGTCACGCCGGGGTGCCTGGCCTGAAAGGCCTCCGCCAGAGCCTTCATGGGCACGGTCAGGCTGCCGGCGTGGAAGATGGTGAGCTTACCCTCCAAGGCAGGTTCAGAAGCAGTGATTGGTGTCGGAACAAGCTTGGGTGAGCAGCCAGCTACCAGGGCCAGCACCAGCGTCAAGGCACAAAATGTCCATAGTGTTCGTTGCTTCATTTGAGTCTTCCTCCTTTTTCTTGAAAATTTTGGGGTCGGCGTACGCATGAACTAATCCCGTATCCGCACCACCTCCTTTCCATCGCTGTGCCGGAAAGGAGGTAGAGCGCGTTCAGAGGAAGACACTCCAAAACCTGCATCTCCTTTCCAAGCACGGGAGGCGTGGCCGTTTCCAGCCACACCCTGTCGCCCATCCCCCGTAGGCCCGGCCCTTAGGGGCAATGGGTCGGAGACTTTCTATACTCAGTAGATCCAATTTTACTCGGCCTGGATCGCCAGATCCAGGCCAAAGGCGGGGATTTGACAATCCCCTCAGAGCAATTTTGGATCCACTGATACTTGCGCACTGAAAAAACTTCAGCGCCCCCTTGGAAAGAGAGCGCTGATAAACAGTGACTCAGTCCTCCTTTCCAAATACGGGGGGCACGGACGTTTCCATCCGTACCGTTGGAGTGCTCTGCACAAGTGCAGGCACCCACTGCGGCCATGCGCCGTAGGCTTATCCAGCCTTTAGGTCGCCTGGCTCGGAGAACGAACTATGCGGTTGAATTTACTACCCTAATTCTACACCCTTTCAGCCTCCTCCTTTTTTCCCTCCTTGCCTTGCTCTTCGTCTGCGCCTGTCACAGCGCTGCGGAAATCGCGGATCGCTCCACCCATAGCACCGCCGATCTCGCGGAGGCGGCTGGCTCCAAAGAGCAAAAGGAGGATCAGCACGATCATCAACCCCTCAGGCCACCCTATTTGTCCAAACATATCTTCCTCCTCCTCTGCGCAGTTTCCCCTTGATACTTGTGTTCTTTCAAGATTATAGCACAGTATTGATAACAAGACAAATCAGCCGCTGCGCAAGCCCGCTGGTGTGGTGGTTATCTAGCCAGAAAGGATGCCAGGAGCATAGACCCTTATCGCTGCCTCGCCTTCCACGGGACAGATGTACTCGCAGGTGCCGCAGCCGATGCAGAGATCAGGCACCACCTGAGGGAACCTGAGCATCACCCCCTCTTTTTCCGCTTCCACCACCTCGATGGCCCCTACGGGGCACATGTCCCTGCACATCAGGCAGGATGTACAGCGATCCTGGTCAACGTGGGCGGTGCCGATAACCGCCTCCCTCTTCTCTCCCAGTGGGAGGGGTGGGATAGCCCCGCTGGGACAGACCTGGCCGCAGGCGTTGCACGAGTAATCGCAAAAGCCATGGCGGGGCACGAGCATGGGCGTCCAGATGCCCTCCCAGCCAGCCTCAAGCAGGGTCGGCCGCAGCGCAGAGTTGGGACAGACCTTGATGCACTGGCCGCAGCGCACACACTTGGCCAGAAACTCGGCCTCAGGCCTGGCCCCTGGGGGGCGAAGTAGGTGGGGAATCTTCCTCCTGAGCAAGCCTGTACGCAGGAGGCCGACCCCCACCACGCCGGTCGCAAGCGAGGCCAGGAGCTGGCGGCGAGAGGGATCGTACTCGTAACCCCAGCTCACCCCCGGCTTCCTGACGAACTTTATAGCCCCCACCGGGCAGGGGGCCAGGCAATTCATGCACTGGATGCACTCGCCCGGGTCGCTGGTATAATCCTCCTCGTCTATGGCTCCCATGGGGCACACCGGGGGGCATAGGCGGCAGTTGACACAGTCCTCACTCACACGCCGCTTGATCCAGGCGACCTTAGAGACCAGCCCCAGGAGCGCTCCTAAGGGGCAGAGGTATCGGCACCAGAAGCGTTTGACGACGAGGTTCAGGGCCAGGATGACCACGAAGGGGAGGATGAGGATCGGTTGGATGGGGAGTTGGCTCCCCTCTTCGAGCGCCGACTTGATGCCAGGGTATATCACGCCTGCTAAGGCGCGCAGGAAGATGGTTATCGGGTCTAAGAAGATCAGGGTGAGGTTGGCGAGGAGTGCGGCGAAGAGGACGATGAAGAGCAGGAAATGCTTGGCCTGGCGAAGCCACTGGGGGAGATCACGCTTGAGGGGGCCGAAGAGGTCAAGGATCGTCCCCAGGGGGCATAGCCAGCCGCACCAGAACCTCCCCAAAGCCAGAGTGGCCAGGGTGAGGACGAGAGCAGGGGCGAAAGCGAGGATGACCCGCCGCGTGGCCAACATCGAGCTCAGGGCCAGGAGCGGGTCGAGGCGGGAGAAGAGGTTGACGGGAATCGGCGATCCCCCCTCTTGCGCCGTGCTGACGAATAGGTACAGGAACAGAGCCAGGGCTAAGTACTGGACAAGTTGGCGCAGGCGTATCCATCTTCGAGCGATTTGGCGCAGGCGTCGCCGTCTTTGAGCCTTCACGAGAAACCTCCTATCAAGTTATCTTTAGTTTCCGCTAAAGTGTGTGAATGTCTACACAGGGTACTTTAACAAACGAATTGTGAACACCTTGAAACAACTCCATAGGGAGCAAGTTGCGTAAAAAGGCGTCAGGTGGTAAAACAATAGTACCGAAGTCGGT
>JAUWOY010000071.1 GCA_030611885.1 Chloroflexota bacterium
AGTAGCCCTGAAAGGGCGTATCGAAACCACGTTTGGTCCACCGCTGGCGCGATTTTGCCGCCCCCTCGTGCGATCACTTGGTTTCGATACGACCTACGGTCTACTCAACCGGCGTGATCGCACTGGGGCTGAACGCTTACTAGTCAGGAGTGCCTGGTGCCGGTGATGACTATAAGACGAGGATAGCGTAGATGGATTGTGAAGATGTCGTTGCCCTTCTTGATGAAATCAGACACTTGGGCAGTGAACTGGACGATGTGGAAGCCAAGACAGCGCAGGGCGGCCTGCCGGCGCGTATCTATCGTTCCCTCTCGGCCTTGAGCAACCGCCGGGGCGGGGGCGTCATCCTATTCGGTGTGGACGAGGAACAGCGGTTTGCCGTGGTGGGCGTGCCGGACGTGGCTCGCCTGCAACAGGAATTGGCATCCGTCGCCTCGGAGATGCGTCCCCCGCTGCGATTGGATTCCGACGTCTGTGAGATCGAAGGGCAAAGAGTGGTGGCGGTGACGGTGCCCGAATGTCCGCCAGACCAGAAGCCTTGCTACTGGGGAAGAAGTCGCCTGGAAGAAGGGGCCTACGTGCGCGTGGGCACCACCAATCGGCGGATGACGGTCAACGAGATCCGACGCCTGTGGGCCTCGTATCGCGATGACGTGGACGCCGAGGTGGTACCGGACGCTTCTCTTGAGGACCTGGATTGGCGGCGGGTGGAGTCCTATCGCGCCCAGGTGCTTCGTCGTGACCCTGAATCGGCGGCCGCCGAGCAGACACCCGAGCAATTGCTGTTGGGCGTTCACTGTCTGGCGCGTGACGGCGACGTGCTGCGGCCAACGCTGGCCGGCCTGCTCCTCTTCGGCCGCAACCCCCGGTACTATTGCCCGCGCTTCATCATCACTATCACGCAGTACACAGGCACCGAGGTGGGGCAAGAGATCATCCACGGTCGTCCTTACCTCTTCGATGCCGAGGCGCAGGGTCCTATTCCGGCCATGATTGACAAGGCCGAACGGACAGCATTGGGGCTGATCAAGCGCCGTGCCTACTTTGATGGCCTGACCCGACGGGAAGTGCCAGAGTATCCAGAATTCGCCATTCGCGAGGCGATCCGCAACACTGTGGCCCACCGGGACTACACCGCGCGCGGCAGTCACATTGACGTGCGTCTCTTCGCCGACCGGCTGGAGGTACGCAATCCCGGCGGCCTCTTCGGCGACCTGACGGTGGAGACATTGGACGAAGCGCCGCCTTCGACCCGCAACCCAAACATCATGCGCGTGTTGCAAGACCTGGGTTACGTCGAGCAGCGGGGCACTGGCATTCGGCGCATGATTGCCGAGATGCGCCAGGCCAACCTGGAGCCGCCATACTTCAAGGATGCAGGAACCTACTTCGTCGTCACGCTCAAGAACCACACCCTGCTGGACGAGGAGACACTGGCCTGGCTGAACCAGTTTGCCAGTTATCCCCTCGGCGACCGGCAGCGATTGGCGCTGGCCCATCTGCGAATGAACGTACAGATGACCAACGCCGACTATCGGCGGTTGCATCACGGCACAGTGGAGACCGTGGAGGCCACGCGGGAGCTGCGGGGATTGGTGGGTACCGGCCTGGTGGAAATGCACGGCACCCGTCGCTGGGCGTACTACACCCTGAGCGAACAGGTGCCCGCTCAGATGCAGCCGCCTCTACCTTTGGCGATGAGCGATGAGGAGAAGATTCTGGCCTATGTGCAGGAGCATGGCTCGATCACCAACTTGGAATGTCGGGAACTTCTGGGAATTGAAAGTCGCCATCGGGTTACCAGGCTGCTTGGCAAGCTAGTGGACACCGGTCAAGTCCAACAGGCGGGCACCGGTAAGGGTACGCGGTATGAATTGCCCATATAGCGCATAAAAGCGCGCATAACGAGCATAAAGCGAGCATAAATTGTTGTTAGGACGCCCATAGCGAGCACACAGTGCCCATAAACCGCCCATTTATCGGAAAAACTCCGGATAACTCGCCCATAAATGGAGATGCGGGCCAGCGTACCCGGCCAGTTCCTGGTCATGCCCGCCAACGCCTACGCGATGTATTTCCCCGAGGTCTTTGGCCGCAGCGACGGGGGGAAGTTCATGGTGATGGCCGCCGAATAGAGCATAAAGGCACTATCCAAGAAGCCGCCTGCGCAGCCAGCACAGGTGGCTCTTTGTTGCCAAAGTAGCCGAAATCTGATATACTATACTTGTGGTGGTCCAGGAGACAGGCTTGAGGATGTGATAGCACAAAGCTGCCTCCTGGGCAAGTGGGGAGCGGCTGGGATTTCGAAACAGAATAGGGGGGAGCACCATGGCAGATAAGAGAGTCCAAAATCGCAAGAAGCTACAAACCTGTCTACGTCAACTCTTCCAGTTTGACTCCGCAGATCTGGACTTTGGCATCTATCGCTTCATGAACCAGAAGCGCGTGGAGATTGAGCGGTTCATTGAGGAAGACTTACTCGATGCAGTGGAACAGGGACTGGCCCACTTCCAGGCGGCCGAGCGCGAGGAATTGGAGGCGCAACTCTCCGAAAAACGTGAACAGCTAGGGCCAGCAGCATTTGATGATACAGGCGCAGTGCGTAAGGAATTTCGGAGGATCAAAATAGCTCAAGATTACACGGAGTTACGGCGGCAGTTGCGGCGATTGGACGTCGCTGAGGAGACCGAGGCTCGCATTTTCAACGACCTCTGGAGATTCTTCTCCCGCTACTACGACAACGGCGACTTTCTCACCGAGCGCCGCATCTCCTCGCGGGATGCCAAGTTTTGCGTGCCCTACAACGGCGAGGAGGTGCTGCTCCATTGGGCCAACCGCGATCAGTACTACGTCAAGACCAGCGAGCGATTCAGCGATTACCGCTTCACCGCTGGCGCGTACACCGTCTGGTTCCGGTTGCAGCGTGCCGAGGCACCTCAGAATAACATCAAGGGCGACAAGCGTTACTTCGTGCTGCGCGATGGGGACTCGCTGGCTTACGATGCCGAGACCAGGACACTGGCCATCTACTTTGAGTACCGGCCCATTACTGAGGAGGAAGAGGCACATTTGCTGGGCATCTACAATGCCCGGCAGACCAAGAGTGACCGCCGCAAGACGCTGGATCGCTCCGTACTGTGTGTGGCGTTGGGATCTGAGATTCTGAACGGTCTCGATGCCCCGGACCTGAAGGCCCACCTCGCCGCCGTGCCGGAGGGTAAGGGATCCTCGAGGCTAGGCCAGCACCTCAACCGCTACACCGCCCGCAACACGATGGACTACTTCGTCCACAAGAACCTGGGCAAGTTTCTATGCCGCGAACTCGACTTCTTCCTCAAGAATGAGGTGCTGCGCCTGGACGACGTGATCAGCGACGAGTCCGGAGAGGTGATGCAGTACGTGGTCACCCGCATGCGCGTGGTGCGCCAGATCGCGCATAACATCATCGCCTTCCTGGCCCAGATCGAGGATTTCCAGAAGCGGCTCTTCGAGAAGCGGAAGTTCGTGGTGCAGACCGATTACTGTGTCACGCTAGACCGCGTGCCGGAGGCGTTCTATCCGGAGATCCTGGCCAACGGGGCCCAGTTGTATGAGTGGCGGCAGCTTTACAGCATGGATGCCTGGGACGAGGATCTTTTTTGGCAGGGCGCGTTCGACAAAGCCTTCCTACAGAGCCATCCCTACCTGATGCTGGACACAGCCTTCTTCGATGCCGACTTCAAGGCCCGGCTGCTGGCCACTTTCGACGACCTGAATGCAGCCACCGACGGCCTGCTGATCCACGGCGAGAACTTCCAGGCGCTCAATTTGCTAATGGCGAAGTACGGGGGGCAAGTGAAGTGTATCTACATTGACCCGCCGTATAACACGGGCAAGGATGAGTTCCTATACAAGGATAATTATCAGCACTCGTCCTGGTTGACGATGATGGGAGATCGTCTAAGACTAGGACGTACATTGCTTGCAGGTGATGGACTCACAACTATTCACATTGATGAACACGAATGGCACCGACTGCGTTGGCTATTGGCAGATCTGTGCGGGGATGGGGGTAGTAGCCCGTCCGATGGTGGCAACAACTTAGGGGCTATTGTCTGGGATAAGCGCAATCCTAAAGGTGATGCAACTGGAGTTGCTTATCAGCATGAATACATCTTCGTATGGGCAAAAGATGCGTTAAAATTCAAAGCTGACAGCAGCTTTCAACGGCGAAAGAAGAACGCACAGAAGATCCTTGCTAAGGCAGAGAGTCTGTGGAGTCGGGTGCAGCAAGGCGACTTATCATTGGAAGACGCCAACACGGAGTTCCGAGCTTGGCTCAGAAAGCGAAGTTTCTCAGGCGGTGAGAAGGCATACAATCAGATAGACACAGAAGGTAGGGTATTGCAATCAGTGTCGATGGGATGGCCTAATAGGAAAACGGCCCCACCTGAGTATTTCGTGCCTCTTATCCATCCAACCACAAAGCAACCTTGTGCTGTTCCAGAGAGGGGATGGCGATACCCACCGGAGACTATGCAGGAACTGGTAGAGAAAGACGAAGTGCTGTTTGGTGACGATCACACTACGATACCCCGACGAAAGTACTATCTTGATGAGAACTTAGAGGAAAACGTGTCTTCGTTGCTATACTATGGTGGGAGTGATGATGCTCTGATAAGTGGTCTTGGCTTGTCTTATGATGATCCTTCTCTAAAGCCTCTTGAGGTTGCCAAAGACTTGATTGAGCCTGTTGTAGATTCCTCTAGCTTGGTATGTGACTTTTTCGCCGGCTCCGGCACCACGGCCCACGCCGTGATGAACCTCAACCGCGAGGACGGCGGGGAGCGCAAGTACATACTGGTGGAGATGGCCGATTACTTTGACACTGTGCTCAAGCCGCGCATTCAGAAGGTGGCCTTCTCTGCCAACTGGAAGAACGGCGTGCCGCAAGATTGGGACGGCATGAGTCACATGTTCAAGTACCAGCGAATTGAGTCCTACGAGGACGCGCTCAACAACATCCGCGTCCGCCAGCCGAAAGACGCACAGCGCCGCTTGCTCTACGACGAGTTCGACGACTACCAGCTCCACTACATGCTCGATTTCGAGACTCGCGATAGCCCCACCTTGCTCACCCAGGAAGCATTTGAAACTCCCTTCGACTACACGCTCAAGATTCAGCAGGGCCACGAAAGCCCTGAAGATACCATCGTGGACCTGGTGGAGACCTTCCATTACCTGATCGGCCTGCACGTGCAACGGTTGGAGCAACACGAACACCAGAATCGCCCCTACGTCGTCAGCCGAGGCAAGGTGCGCACCGAGCGCGGCATCGAGAAGGTCGTCGTCATCTGGCGCGACACCAAGGGACTTGACCTGGAGCAAGAGGCTGATTGGGCTAACGAAGCGCTGCTCACCGAGTTGGTGGATCGCGTCTACGTCAACGGCCCCAGTTTCATCAACAAAGCTGAACCGCTAGAGATCACCTTCCGCACTCGGCTGGAAGGAGGCGCCCATGGCGCGTAGTGCTTTGGAGCACTTCCAGCGTCGCCTGGCCCTGGTGGCCTACTTTCGCCATGTCTTCGGCGTTGAAGACGTCCACGACCCGCAGTCCGTGCACCGGTTCTATGACTTCCTTAAGGACCAAGAGGGCTACGATGCCGAAGGCCGTAGCTACGTTTACGGCATCCTCAGGACCCGCGTGCGCGGCATCAAGTCAGCCAATCTGCTACGCTACGACGCCAACGTTAGGCGTCACACCGACGCGCTCAACCGCCGCCGCGCTGAGCCGATCACACTCAAGTACTTCCAGATCTTGGCCGCGTTGATGACGGAACACTATCTAGATCGCGCGACCCACGATTCAGAGGCTTTCCTCGCCGACCTCAACGCCTTCGTGGTCGAACAAAACAAGGTGCGCGGCGGCCGCGTCACTTTCCCCAGCTTCACATCCGATGATCTCAACAAACTGGCTCTCTGGATGGCCACCGGCAGTGGCAAGACGCTACTGATGCACCTCAATTACTACCAGTACCTGCACTACCGGCCGGATACACCAGAGAACATCCTGCTGGTCACCACCAGCGAGGGCATGTCGGAGCAGCACATGGCCGAGATGGAGAAGAGCGGTGTCCCCTGTCGGCGATTCGACGCTACCGCCAACGATCTCTTCAGCGACAATCCCCGAACGGTCAAGGTCATCGAGATCCACAAGCTGGTCGAGGAGAAAACGGGCGGTGGCAAGAGCGTCAAGGTTTCACACCTTGAAGGACGAAATCTGGTCTTCGTGGACGAGGGGCATAAGGGAGCTGGCAGCGTGGCACAGGCCTGGCGGAACCGGCGGGCCGCGCTGGCTGAGCAAGGCTTCACCTTCGAGTACAGTGCCACCTTCGGCCAGGGCGTTGGCGGCGCGGGTGCCAGCATTGAAGAGGAGTATGGCAGAGCGATCCTCTTCGACTACTCTTACCCGCGCTTCTACGAGGACGGCTATGGCAAGGACTACCGCATCCTCAACCTGGAGCATGACCTCGATCCAGACCTGACCAATCGCTACCTGCTAGCCAACCTACTCACCTTCTACGAGCAGGGGCGCTGCTACGCGGCGAACCAGCGGACTTTCTACGACACGTACAACGTCGAGCCACCGCTGTTGGTCTTCATCGGCCACACTGTGACAGCCGGCAAAACCTGGTCAGGTTTGGGACAAACTGACAGGCGCAGCCTATCCGACGTGCAGGAACTGGTGCTTTTCTTGCATCGGGTGCTGCGAAACGAAGGCGGTTGGGTGCCGGCGGCCATTGACGATATTCTCGCCGGCAAAGCTGGCCTGGAACGCAAGGACGGCAGTGACCTATTCGCCGATGCCTTTCGCACGCTCCGCAAGGATCATCTGGACGGGGCGACGATCTATGCCGACATGCTGCGGCACATCTTCCACGTGACCACGTCGGCGGGCCTGCACCTGGTCAACCTCAAATCCGCTGAGGGCGAGATTGGGCTTCGTGCCGGTGTTGCTGATCGCCTCTTTGGGCTGATCAACATAGGCGACGACGCCAACTTCCTCCGGCTGGCCAAGGAAAAGACTCCACAGATCGCTATCGAAGAGGAACAGTTCAGCGGCTCGCTCTTCCAGGCCATCAACCAGCAGGATTCGCCCATCAACGTTCTGCTTGGCGCCAAGAAGTTTATCGAGGGCTGGGATTCCTGGCGCGTCTCGACCATGGGCCTGATGAACATCGGACGCGGCGAAGGGCCGCAGATCATCCAACTATTCGGGCGCGGCGTGCGCCTGCTGGGTAAAGACCGCTCCCTCAAGCGTTCCGAGGCTCTGGATGGTGATCATCCCGACAACCTTCCCTGGTTGGAGACTCTCAACATCTTCGGTGTGCGGGCCAAGTACATGGCCCAGTTCCGTGATTACCTGGCTGAAGAGGGCATTGACACCGAGGAGCGAGAGACGGTTGTCATCCCGACGGGTCCGGGCGCGGATTTCAAGGGTAAGGGGCTGCTGGTCATTCGGCCAAAGATTGAGACGGCGTTCGAGGACGCGGTGCGTTTAGCGCTGCGATTGGACGAGGCTTGCCAGCCGACCATAGACCTGACGCCGCGAGCGCAAGTGTTGGTATCCGAGGGCCTCGTGCGGGAGAAACCAGAATTCCACTTGCCGCGAGATGCACAAACACTGTCAGCGGAGGTACTGGGGCTATTCGATTGGAATCGGCTCTACCAAGAGGTCTGGCGCTTCTCCACCGCGCGCGGCTACCGCAACCTGGTGTTGGATCGGCGTGTGCTGTGCTGTGTCTTGGAGGAGACGTACTACCAGTTACAGTGCCCGCCAGCCATGCTGGAAGTTCGCTCGTTTGCGGACGTGAATCGGCTAGAAGAGATCGCGCTGATGATCCTGCGCAAGTACGTCGAGCGGTACTACACCCGTGCCCATCGGCTGTGGGAGCGAGATCAGTTGATTTACCAAACACTGGACGAGAACGACGAAAACCTCATTGGGGCCTACGAAGCCCATGTGAAGCGTTCGGCCACAGACTTTCTCCAAACACTCCGCGAGATGTGCGACGATCCGGCTCTTTATGCGGGAGATGATGGTCTACCTGATAGAGTTCACTTCGACCGCCATCTCTATCTTCCGCTGCTCCTGGAAGACATGAGTGCTGCGCAAGTGGTCAAATACTCCCCTCCTGGGCTCAATGTTGGCGAGCATCATTTCGTGAAGAGCCTACGTGCATATTTCGAGACAGATGAAGGCCAGGCTCTTCTGGAAGCGCATGACTGTGAGCTATTTATCCTGCGCAATCAAGCTCGTGGGCGGGGCGTCGGGTTTCTGATCAACGACGAGCGGTTCTTCCCCGATTTCATCCTGTGGTTGAAGGGACCTGACCGGCAGGACATCGTGTTCATTGATCCACACGGTCTGATCCTGGGGGGGAATCTCGAATTCAACCCTAAAGTCCAGTTCTACAAGGACATCAAGGATTATGAGCGGAGGCTAAACGATCAAGCAGGCCGCAACGACATCGCCCTTCACTCCTACATTGTTTCTCAGACACCATTTTCGAAACTGAGGGAACAGGCTGGTATCCCCTCAATCCCAGGTTTCAACCGACTTCACATTTACTTCCGCGAGCAAGACAACTATGCGGAGCTACTTTTGCGTGTGATATTCTTACAGATCATGAATCATGAGTATGGAAGAGGGTTCTTGGGAATTCCACAGGCTGACGCCGGAGAGATGGGCTGACTTCGAGGAGCTCTTCGGCCCGCGCAGTGCTGTTGGTGGTTGCTGGTGCATGTGGTGGCGGTTGACAGGAAGGGAATTCGATGCCCAGAAAGGCGAGGGGAATCGCAGGGCGCGGCATACCCGACCTCTTAGCCTACCACGGCCTGGCCTCCATGTTCCGAAGCGCAGGATTCAAAGAGGTCGCCTGCCGCTCGGAAACGAGGCCGATGATGCGGTACGTGATTGGCTCTGATGGTCAGTGCAATTCTGAATGATGCCTGGCAAGGCAGCGGAAGATGATTTGTTGCAATAATATGCCATTTATGGTATAATACTCGTATGGAATTTGAACGATTGCTTGAGATTGTCGGCGATGAACCGATCTTTGAGACTAGTCTGCTCTTGGCCGGCGATGTGGACCCGGCCAACACGCGCCGACAGTTGTCGAGGTGGACAAAGGCGGGCCGTCTCTATCAGTTGCGGCGCGGGCTCTACGCCCTGGCGCCACCGTTCCAGAAAGTCAAACCCCACCCCTTCCTCATCGCCAATCGTATGGTGCGTGCTTCCTACGTCAGCCTCCAGGCGGCGCTGGCTTACTATGGCCTGATCCCAGAGTACGTGCCCGTGGTCACCAGCGTCACCACCGCGCGGCCCGGCCGCTGGGAGACGCCGCTCGGTGTCTATGAATTTCGTCACGTCAAGACTGGCCTTCTGTTCGGCTATCAACTGACCGACCTGGACGGAGGCCAGAAAGCCTTCGTCGCCACGCCTGAGAAGGCTTTGCTGGACCTGGTCTACCTGCAAGCCGGCGGGGACTCGCCGGACTACCTGCGGGAGCTCCGTCTGCAGAATCTGGATCGCCTGGATGCGGAGGAACTCCGGCGCCAGGCTGACCGCACCGGCAGTCCCAAGCTGCGGCGAGCCGCCGAGTTCGTCGTGGGACTGAGGTGCACTGAGATGCAGGAGTACGAAGCGCTGTGAAAGAGTACCTGGCCGACCTTATCCGCACCAGCCCGACGCCTGCCCAGGCGCGCAACGTCACGCGCGAATACCTGCAGGCGCGGATTTTGGGAGCGCTCCAGCGCGCCGGAGCGATGATCCCGCTTGCCTTCCATGGCGGCACAGCGCTCCGTTTCCTCTTCGCCAGCGCTCGCTATTCCGAAGACCTGGACTTTGCTCTGGAAAGAGCCAGAGACCAATACGACTTTCGGGCCTACTTGCGCGTGATTCAGGCCGAGTTCACTGCCGAGGGCTATGCCGTGGAACTCAAGGTGAATGACCGGAAAGTGGTTCACAGCGCGTTCATCCGCTTTCCTGGCCTGCTCTATGAGTTGGGTCTGTCGCCCCACCGGAACGAAGTGCTTTCGGTTAAGATCGAGGTGGACACCAACCCACCTGCCGGCGCGGTGCTGACCACGAGCCTCGTCCGTCGCCACGTGACTCTCCAACTGCAACACCACGATAGGGCATCGCTCCTGGCCGGCAAACTCCATGCCATCCTTCAGCGTCCTTACGTTAAGGGAAGAGACCTCTACGACCTGTTGTGGTTTCTCAGCGATCCCGATTGGCCGGCACCGAACCTGGTCCTGCTCAACAATGCCTTGCGGCAGACGGGTTGGCGCGACGAACCGCTGACCGAAGCCAACTGGCGGGACGCGGTGCATCGGCGACTGGAAGCCGTCCGATGGGATCGAGTCGTTGCCGACGTGCGCCCGTTCCTGGAGCCGAGTGCTGACCCCGCCCTTCTGACGCCGGAGAACCTGATGCGAGTGCTGGCGTGAAGCCGGATGGCAGGCAAGAGCGAGTGAAAAGCCCGGTGCGGGAAAACCGCGCCGGGCTATGTACGAGGGCTGTGGGGCAATTGGCAACTGGAGGATAATGCGGTGAAGTCTCTCAAGTTTGTGTTCAAATATACTCCCAGGTACGTTGGGCCGTTAGCGTTGACGGTGGTGAGCATGCTCTTGCTCGTAGGCGTGCAATTGCTGACCCCGTGGATTGTCAAGACTATGGTCGCAACTGTGACCGATCCGACGGCGGGGCCAGAGGCGATGGGTTCCATCGCTCGGCTGGCATTGTTGGCGCTGGCTGCCTATGTAGCGCGCGCCGGCTTGCGATTTCTCAGAAGCTACATGGCTCACGTGGCGGGCTGGAACGTTGTGGCAGACGTTCGGTCGGATGTCTATGACCATCTGCAGCGTCTGTCGCTTGGTTTCTACGAGGACAAGCAAACAGGCCAGTTGATGTCGCGCACGATCAACGATTCGGACTTGATCGAGCATTTGATCGCGCATGCGATACCGGACGTGATAGTGAATGTGCTTATGCTGATCGGCGTTACCGCAGTGCTGATCAACATGAATCTGCAGCTTACGCTATTGAGCATGATCCCGATTCCTTTGATCGTGTTGGCCATGCGAGGCTTTGCCAAGTACGTGCGGCCGGCGTTTCGCCAGCGTCAGGCCGAGTTGGGTGAGCTCAACGCAGCCCTTAGCGACAATCTCTTGGGGATCCGTGAAATCAAAGCCTTCACGAGGGAGGAAGTTGAGGCAGCCCGCATCGGCGACCATATCGGCAGGTATCGCGATTCGCTGCTCCGCGCATTGCGTCTGATGGCGACATTCCGCCCGTTTATAGAGTTCTCCTCATCTCTGGGCACGATCGTGATCATCTACTTTGGTGGACGGCTCATGTTAAACCAGGTCATGCCCATTGAGGACCTGGTGGCTTTTTTCCTTTACCTTGCGATGCTCTACGAACCCGTACGCGCTCTGAGCGGGGTGTGGGAAAGCGTTCAACAGGCCCTGGCAGGCGCGGAGCGCGTGAAAGAGCTTTTGGACGAACAGCCCGACGTGGTCGAGCGCGCTGATGCCATCGAACTGATTGATAGAGCCCAGGGCGCGATTGCCTTACGCGACGTGGGCTTTCGCTATGCTATGGGGGACACAGTGCTGGAGCACGTTGATCTCGATATCGCACCGGGCACCGCCGTCGCACTGGTGGGGCCGACGGGTGTGGGCAAGACGACGTTGGCCGGCCTCATCCCACGGTTTTACGACGTGTGCGAGGGTTCGATCACGCTGGACGGACACGACATCCGCGACCTGGCGCTCAAGAGCCTGCGCCAGCAGATCAGCATCGTGTTGCAGGACGTGTTCCTCTTTCACGGAACGGCGCGCGAAAACATCCTGTTTGGCCGGCCAGGGGCTACTGAAGAGGAAATGATCACGGCGGCCAAAATCGCCAACGCGCACGAGTTCGTCACCCAGTTATCCAATGGCTACGACACGATGATCGGCGAGCGCGGCGTCAAGCTGTCTGGCGGGCAGAGGCAACGCATGGCCATCGCCCGTGCGGTGCTCAAGGATGCGCCAATCCTGATCCTGGACGAGGCGACCTCCTCGGTAGATACCGAGACGGAGTTGCTGATCCAACAAGCGCTGGAACGGCTGATGGAAGGCAGGACGGCCATCGTCATCGCGCATCGCCTATCCACCATCCGAGGTGCAGATGTCATCGTCGTCCTGGAAGGCAGCCAGATCATCGAGATGGGGACGCACGAGGAATTAATGGCCCGCGATGGGCTTTACAGACGCTTGAACGAGGTGCAGATCGAGGACGAACCTCGGTGGAGGGCGATCTGGGAACAGCGGCAGCGTGTGTGAGATACGTAACCGCTTAGTCCAGTGTCATTGCGAGCGGTTTTTGCGAAGCAATCCCCATCGTCGTTGGGAACAATCGTTGCGAAGCGATCTCCGAATCGGTGAGTTGGGGATTGCTTCCCTTCGACAGGCTCAGGGCAGGCGGCACAAAAAACCGTGCCTCGCAATGACACCTGAACGCTTACTGAGATACATTGCAATAATATGCCATTTGTGGTATTGTACCCGAATGAGGAAAGCTATCAGGAGACTTGCACACCATTGATCTGGGTGGTAGAGGCAACTCGATGCAGCCGACCGTGCTAGACCGGAGGAAATTGGTGTTCATCACAAACAGTAAGATTGGGGCTACCGTGTTTTTTCTGGGATTGACTTTGGTGTCCTGCGCCCCTCAGCCAACATCCAGCGTTACGCCATCGCCAGAATTGGCCGTGGTTGCCTCAACGCCAGAACCAACCACTGAAATCTCACCAACGCCATCTGTTACTTCAACCCCGACGCCATCGCCGACAAGAACATCGCCCCCAATCCCGACGTCAACGCCAACGCCGACGAGAACACCGCCCCCAACACCAACCATTACTTCAACTCCAACACCGACCCCAATTGCATTACAAGCAGGGAGTTACGATGACGGGCTACTATCCATAGCTGTAAACGATGACGTGGTAACAGGCTTCTATGAGAATTATACGGGTTGGGATGAGAAACTGCAGGCCCCGCGCTTTAGTTGCCTGTTTTTCTTTGTTGGTCGGATAGAAGGCTCTGAAATAGAAATTGCGAGTTCACATACCAAGGGGACAATCGAAGTGTTAGGAGAAGATAAAATAAAGATCAATCTAGAAGAAGCGCCGGGAGGGTGTTGGAACGTCGAACCTGGCTTTGACGAAGAAGGGGTGATCTTTGAACTGACAGAAGGAAAAGAATGGAAGTCTATAAGGATTGTGTCAAATGAGAATGCTTACTTCTACAATAGTCCAGATGAGAAAGAGCAGGGAAAATCGTACATAGTCAAAGGGGATGTCTTAAGGATTTTTGAGCTGGAGGGAGATTGGGTAAGGGGTGAATATCATGGCAGTCAAGGGGTCACAACAGGTTGGATAAAAGAGTCGGATTTGTATGAAATCAATGAACTTTAGTTTCCGCTAAAGATTGTGAAGTTGTACATAAGACACCTTAACAATAGAAAAACTGGGCAACTTGAAACAGCCAACCAGCCCGTTTTTGGCCAGTGGCAAGCCCAAAAAGCTCATTTGGGCGCCTAAACCGCTGC
>JAUWOY010000093.1 GCA_030611885.1 Chloroflexota bacterium
GAATTTTCACTAATTTATTTGGGTCTTTGGGAATTGGCGTGAATAGCAGGCTGGAGTCCTCAACTTGTTGAGGTTTGCCGCGCCGCACCCCCAACGAGTTGGGGACTCCGATACTGTGACCCTGCGAAATCCCAAAGAGCCATTTATTTTCTTTCAAATGGTCGTCCCCTCTGGTATGACGGCGTTCTTGGGGATGACGACGATCCCATCTCGGATGACGTAGTGTTCTTCTTCCCGGTCCGGCTCTCCCTCGTGGGAGCGGATGACGACCCCCTGCCCGAGGCAGGCGTTCTTGTCAATGATCGCCCGTTCGATGTGAGCACCCTGGCCAATTCCCACGTGAGGCCGCCCCAGGCGACGGTTTTCCGCTTTTTCGTCGTCGTCCTCGTAAAAGTCGGCGCCCATCATCACCACCTGGCGCAGCCGTGCTCCTGGCCGCACCACGCTACGCAAGCCGATGATACATTCCTCGATTTCCGCGTCGTAAAGCCAGCAGCCTTCCGCCACCACTACCCGCTCCAGCCGGCAGCCATCTATCCGCGAGGGCGGCAGGAAGCGGGAACGGGTGTAGATGGGCCGGTGAGGGTCGTAGAAGTCAAAAGGCGGGTCTTGCCGAGTGAGGGCCAGATTGGCCTCATAGAAAGCGGAGATGGTGCCGATGTCCTCCCAGTAGCCATCGAAGGGGAAAGCATAAACCCGCACCGATTCGATGGCGGCGGGGATGACGTGCAGGCCAAAGTCGTCGCCGCTGATCTCTTCCAGCAGGCGAACCAGCACGTCCATCCTGAATACGTAGACTCCCATCGAGGCCAGATAGGGTCGCTCGTCTCCGTGGCGGCTCTCCAGCCCCTCCAGAGCCTCGGCCCCTTGCGGTTTCTCCCGAAAGGCGACGATGCGCCCCTCGTCGTTAGTGTGGAGGATACCGAAGCGAGGCGCATCCGCCGCCGAAACGGGGAGAACAGCGATGGTGACGTCGGCCCGGCTTTCCCGATGAAAACGGATGAACTGGCTGTAGTCCATGCGGTAGAGATGGTCGCCGGACAGGATCAGTACGTCCTCCGGGCCCCGGCTCAGGAAGCGCTGCAACTGTTGGCGAACCGCGTCCGCCGTCCCCTGGTACCAGTCGGCTCTGGTCAACGTCTGCTCGGCAGGCAAAATCTCGACGAAGCCACCGGAGAAAACATCGAACTTGTAGGTGCGGTAGACGTGACGATGCAGGGAAGCCGAGAGGAACTGGGTGAGGACGAAGATGCGGGTGACGCCAGAGTTGATGCAATTGCTGATGGGGATGTCAATCAGACGGTATTTGCTGGCGAGGGGCACGGCCGGCTTGGCCCGCAATTTGGTCAGCGGGTAGAGGCGGGCTCCCCGCCCGCCGCCGAGCACAACGGCCAGTACGTTCTGAAGCTGCATGGTCTTCCTCCTTCTTTGGGTTTCACTCACCTTAGCTCGCAGCGGACCCTAGTCCAGCGGGAGTAGGTGAGCAGCTACCTTTATCGCTTCACGAGGCGATACAGCCAGCTTGCGCGGAGTTCGATCGCCTCGTGGGGGCACATCTCGTGACAGCAGTAGCAGCGAATGCAGTCCTGGTCGTCTATCTGAGCGTAACTGCCGTCAACAATGGTGATAGCCTGCATCGGACAGGCGTCAGAGCAGGTGCCGCAGGCGTTACATTTGTCTTTCATCACCAGCGGTTTGAGAGTCAATCCGCTCTTAAACAGCGGCACTATCGCCCTCTGCCACCACGGCAGAGCCCCCTCACCGGTTCCATCGTAAATAGTGGCAGGAAGCTGGTAATCGGAGATGCGCAAGCCCGATTTGTCCACGCCTATGACCTGCACCTGCTCAAGGCGGGTGGGAGAGAGACCACGTTTTTCCGCCTCAATCAACACGGGATTGTTCTCTCGGCTGAGGCCCATTATCTCGCTGGCCACGACGTCCAGGGCCAGTTGGCTTCTGGCCGCCAGCAGCAAACCGACACGACGAGGGATGCCTGCGGCGCCAGGGCCCTCTCCCTCCATTCCCACCACGGCGTCCATGATGGATAGGCGGGGAGAAACATACTCCGCCAAATCGAGAAGCATGTCTGCAAACTGGCTCTTGGCGGGAAGTTTGGCGTGATGGCCCGGTTTGGCGAGCCCAGGAATGACGCCAAAGTTGTTTTTGATGGCCCCCGTCATGCTCATAAAAGTGTGCGTCTTCAGCTTGCACAGGTTGAACACGCCGTCCGCCTCGAGCACCGCGTTGATGATCTCGAAGCGCTTCACCAATTTGCCCTCTGGGAAAGAGACAGCCTGGTAAGTTGGGTCGAGATTGACCTCGATGCCGGCTTCTTCGGCGGCCTGGTACATCCCACACGTTCGATAAAGCTTGTCCAGCGACTTTTCTTGGTATCTGTATCCAGAGCCAGGGCTGTCAGCGATGACGGGTATAGCGCCCTCTTCTTTGGCCATCCGTCCCACGGCGGCCACTACCGCCGGGTGAGTGGTTACGGCCTGGGCCGGCTCTGCCGCCTGAAGGAGATTGGCTTTCAGCACGATCTTCTCGCCGGGGGCGACGAATTGGCCCATCCCGCCCATCATAGCCAACAGTTCGGCGATCTTTTCCCCAGCCTGTTCGTAGTCGGGACACCTGACGACGAAAACTTTATTGTCCAATCTTCCTCCTGGTTGGGGCTCTCTGGGATTTCGCGGGGCGAGACCCTAAAGGTTTTGTTTTGAAACCTTTAGGGTCTTGCCAATCGGGCAGGCTCCCCGCTCACCCTGGCAACAGTGGCGGCAGACGAGCCAGGGGTGCGGCACCAGGCCGGCCAGCAGCAGCCCCACCTGGGCCGCCAACAGCGCCAGTCGCCACGTGCTGAAACCCTCGATCAGCAGGGCGATGCCGCCGGCGATGGGCAGGAGGAACGCAAGCACCAGCAGCAACAGGACGACGCGCTGCGGTCCCGTGCGGAAGAACTCCTCTTCTTGCCTCTTCTTGAAGGCCAGGGCCGCCACCTTCCCCAGCCCCAGCGGGCAGCGGTGGCCGTAATAGCCACAACGGGCGCAGACCAGGGTCAGCAACCCGACCCCCGCGAGCGCCAGGAGCATCAGATAGCCAGCCGTCGCCCAGAGCCCAAACTGGGTCACGATGACCCCGCCAGCGACCAACGCCCCGCCCAGCGTGACCAGATTGTAGATTATGGTCGGAAGCGGGAACTCGGTGTAGCATCTCGAAGAACAGGCTGGACTTTGGGCTTCCCCTTCCCCATCTCCCCCTTCGTCCTTCTTGGCGAAATCCATGATCTTCTCCGCCAGTTCCCGCAGACGCTTGTCCACTCGGTCGTTCACCGAATCCTCTTCGAAGGTCCCGTCTTCTTTTCTTGCCCCGGCCTCGACTCCCGTCAGAACCTCGATCCCCTCGTCAACGGTCTCCACGGGCCAGATGTGGAACTTGCCTTCCCTGACCGCCTCCACCACTTCTTCCTTGAGCATCAGGTTCTGCACGTTGCTGGCGGGGATGAGCACCCCCTGCTCGCCGGTCAGCCCCCTGGCCTGGCAGATCTCGAAGAAGCCCTCGATCTTCTCGTTCACCCCGCCGATGGCCTGCACCTCCCCCTTCTGGTTGATAGAGCCGGTGACGGCGATGCCCTGCTTGATGGGCAGGCCAGAGAGGCTGGAGAGGAGAGCGTAAAGCTCCGTGCTGGACGCGCTGTCCCCCTCTATCTCTGAGTAGCTTTGCTCGAAGACCAGCCGGGCCGACAGGCTGATAGGCTTGTCCTGAGCATACTTCTCGACCAGATAGCCGCTCAGGATCATCACCCCCTTGGTGTGGATGGGGCCGCCCAGCTTGGCCTCCCGTTCGATGTCTATGACCCCTGACCGACCCAGGCCTGTACTGGCCGTAATCCGCGAAGGCTGGCCGAAGGCGATGTCCCCCAGGCTGTAAACAACGAGACTGTTCACCTGGCCCACTTCCTCCCCCACCGCATCAATCATGATAGTACCCCGCTCGATCATCTCGTTGACCTTCTCCTGAACGAGGTTGGAGCGGTAGAACTTCTCGACGACGGCCTTCTGCACGTGAGCGGCAGTCACGTAGGCCAAATCGTCCCGGGTCGCGTAGAAGCTGGCCTCCCGGATGATGTCAGAGATCTCGCCGAACCGGGCGGAGAGCTTCTCCTGATCCTCGGCCAGTCGGGAGCTGTGCTCAATGAGCTTGGCCAGCGCCGAGGCGTCGAGGTGCTTCAAGCCCTCCTCACCACAAAGGGCGCGGACAAAGGCGGCGTAGTCTCTTATGTTCCCGTCCGTGCGATCCATGCGGGTGTCGAAATCGCTTTTGACCTTGAACAGCTCGCTGAAGTCCTCATCCCAGGTGTAGAGGAGATAATAAGACGCGGGCTGCCCGATGAGAACCACTTTGGCATCCAAGGGGATGGGTTCGGGCCGCAGGCTCTTGGTAGTGACGAAGCCCAACCTCTCCCCGGCCTCCTCCACGGCGATCTTTTTATTCCTGAGGGCTCGCTTCAAGCTGTCCCAGGAGAAGATGTTGCGCAGCACCTCTTCGGCGGGGAGCACCAGGTAACCGCCGTTGGCCCGGTGGAGAGAGCCTTCTCTGATCATGGTGAAGTCGGTGACCAGGGTCCCGAACTGAGCCTCCTTCTCTATGCGGCCAAAGAGGTTGTTGTAGGTGGGATTGATCTCCATGACCACTGGCGACCCCTCGAGCTCGGAGTTGTCCACCACCACGTTCACCTCGTATTTCCTGAAGGGCGACTCACCAGCACCAGGCACGGGAAAGGGAGAAGTGGGCTGGGCCTCAGCTCCCTCCCTGAACAGAGAAAGGTTCTCCACGATGTCATCCCGCACCTTCTCCAGGTAGGCCACGACCGCCGGAAGGTCTCTGTACTTCTCCACCAATTCATCAACCGCGGGGCCTACAGCGAAGAGCGCTACCTCCTGATCCAGCTCCTGCAGCGCTTCGTTGGCTTTCTTGTCCAGGCCCCTCATCTGCCTCATAGCTTTCTTCAGCTCCTCTTGCAGGCCCTCCCGCTTTTGCAGCAGTTCCTCTTTGACTTCCGGGCTCAGAGCCCTGAATTCCTCTTCGCTGAGAGGCTTTCCCTCTTTCACAGGAACGATCAACAGGCCCATAGGGCTCAGTTGTAGAAGGAATCCCTCCTCCTGAGCCTTCTCGCCCATTTGAGAGAGGAACTCCTGCTTCTGTTTTTGAAAACCCTGAATGGACTCCTCCTTTTGGGCGGCATATTCATCGCTCTCGAAGACTCTGGGGATCTCACGCCGCGCCCCATCCACCAGGTTCTTCACGTCCTTTTGGAATTTCCGCCCTTTGCCCGGCGGCAGGCGGAGGGCGTTGGGGCGATAGGGATCACGAAAGTTGTTCACGTAGCACCAATCGGGGGGCACAGCCTTGTCCCTGGCCACTTCCTCCAGGAATCGCTGGACGGCCGTGGTCTTGCCCGTGCCAGGGGGGCCGGCCACGTAGATGTTGAACCCCAACTCCTTGATCCCCAGCCCGAACTCCAGGGCTTTGACCGCCCTCTCCTGGCCGATGATGGTTTCGAGGGGCTCCACCTCCTCGGTCGTCTCGTAGCCCAGCATCTGGGGATCGCAGATCCTGCAGAGCTTGTCAACGGGCAGTTCTTCTGCCATTCGTTTCCTCCTGATTTTATTTTGTCAGTGTCTTGATCACCTTCGGCCATCGTAATGATTCTCATAGCCAACTTCTAAAAGCCGCCCAAGCGCTCCAGGAGCCGCTGGATGATCCACACCGCCACCGGCAACAGCACTGGCGAGATAGCGATGCGTAGCGTTCCAGGCTGCCAGGGCCAGGTTGAGATTTTGGCTAATACGTTTCTCTCGATTTCCAGGCTCTCCATCGCACTGTTCAGCCCATCAATCTCTGTAAGATCACCGGCATCCAAGCGGCGGTGCAGTTCGGCGATGGTGGCTTCCAGGCACCGGTTGGCCTCAGATTCCAGACGCCCCTTCTCCTCGACCATGCGCCGGTGCATGCCCAGCAGAGGCAGAACAAAGGTCACTGCCGCCAGAAGTATCATGAAGACCATTATGCCAACGGCCAGGGGATCCGTTTCGCTCATGAACTCATACATGGCCAAGAGCGCAGTATCTGCCAGTATCAGGTAGCCCATGGCAGTGCGCGCTGTCAGGCCTGAGAAGGCGTAGAGAGGGTCGGGCAGGAACAGGTTGATGCGCGTGGCTGTGGCGTGGGTGCGGTTCACCGTCGTGAGTTGATGGACGGTTTGATAGACGAGGGCTGCCATAACCGTTAAGGAGAAGATAGCAATACTGCTGCCAAAGACAGTCGCCAGGAGCGAGGAGGTGTAGCCGGCGCTAGGTACGTCTGGATTGAACAGAACCTGCAGACCAGCCAGCGCCGCAGCGATGACACTGACCAACACAGTGCGGCGCGCCGGCAGGGTCGTGAGCTGATAATGCAGCCTGTTGTACTCTGCCTCGCTCACGGCCAACGCCGGGCGAAACGTGTGGAGCGCTACGCCTGCCGCTCCCTTCAAATAGTGCACCAGAGCCAGGAAATAGACGCCGTCTGAGGCACTAATCGTAGAGAGTAGATCAATGGTGCCCAGTGGCTGTGACCCGTCCAGCCATTTGATCGCGTTCGCCATCAGGAAGAGGGCGAGCCACAGCACCAGGTAGAACAGCCAGCTCGGGCCTGGCAGCCGCTTGACCCAATCAGCGAAGCGGTCAACCCAACTGGACGGGTAGGGCTGCGCCACGGCCTCGCCGTGGTGGGCAGTTGCGTCTTTTGTCATGGTTACGACTCCTCAGTCCTCAAGAGCCGCGATGATAGTCCGGCAGAAGGCGGGCAGGTCACTGGGGACGCGAGAGGTGATCAGGTTGCCGTCCTGTACCACCTCCTGGTCCAGATAGGTTGCACCAGCGTTGATGACGTCGTCCTTGATAGCGCTGACACAAGTGACCTGGCGGCCCTTCAGGATGCCCGCCGAGACCAGCACCCAGCCGGCGTGACAGATGGCGGCCACCACCTTGCCCTGCTCGTTAGCCTCCCGAACCAGGTTGAGGACGGACTCGTAGCGCCGCAAAAGGTCCGGGGCGTAGCCGCCGGGCACGATGACGGCGTCGAAGTCGGCGGCCTCGACCTCGTCGGCGGCGGCGTCCACTGTCACGGGATAGCCGTGCTTGCTGGTGTAGGTCTCCGCGCTGCCCGTGCCGATGACCACGACCTCGGCTCCTGCCTCTCGCAGCCGCAAGAGGGGATACCAAAGCTCCAGTTCCTGGTAGTTGTTCTCCGCCAGGATTGCTACGTTCTTACCAATTAAACTCATTTTCTGACCTCCTTTGTGTTTTGATAAGGATATGTTCAAAACGATTTGTAGGGGCGAGGTTGTCTCGCCCATTGGGCAGGGCAACCCTGCCCCTACGAAGCGTTTATCAAGGGACGAGGCGGCGAGTCCGTTCAATCCTACCTGTCCGTTGTTCCTCCTCACTCCCCAAACAACTCCGCAATGTCCTGCACCGCGCTGCGCACCTCCCCTGCTCCCATCGCCCGGTAGAATTCCTCATCGTACTTGCGGGTGCGCACCTGGATGGGCATGGGCACGGCGTGGCCCATGAGGAGAACTTGCTCGCGGGTGTCCAGGCTCGCCAGGGCGCTCCGCAGGGCGCTGCGGCCTGCCACACCGGTCAGCACGGCATCAATGTCCCGCTCCTCGGTCAGCTTGCCAGAGACGCGGGTGCCGAGCTGGCTCATCACCTCAGGATCAATGCCGCTGGGCCGCTGGTCAATGACCATGAGCGTGACGTTGTACTTGCGCATCTCGCGGGCGATCTGGCCGAAGATGGTCTGCCTGGCCACCGTGGGATTGAGGAACTTGTGGGCCTCCTCAATGGTGATGATCAGTGGTCGTGGCTCACTTCCCTGCCCGCCGAGGAATTCCTCCTTGCGTTCTACGTACTTCCTGTGAATGCGGCGCGTGATGTAGTTGGCCACCAGGATGTAGGCCACCAAAGCATTGCCGTAGCGTCCAAACTCCAGGATTACGTTGTTGCCGCTGTCCAGGTAGCTGATGATGCGCTCGATGGGGTTTTCGCGCACGTTGTCTTTGACGAGGAAGCCGAAGCGACGCAGCTGCTCAAGTTTGCGCTGG
>JAUWOY010000076.1 GCA_030611885.1 Chloroflexota bacterium
GTCTCTGACCGAGGCGGAACAGGGCTCGCTCAGAGACCTTCACCCAACTATCCAAGAAAGACCTGATTTTGGTTTTGTGCATTTGACAAGGCGAAAGTAGGAGTATATAATAGTGTCTGCGAGAAGAGCATAAAATACTGACTGAAAAGAGTGCTATTGATGAAGAAACTTTCCTGGATCTTGATGCTGGTGTTGGTGGTTTTGATCGCTGGCTGCGGGGGAGGTGCTAAGCCTTCTCCAGAGGCTGAGCCCAGCCCGGCTGCCACGATGCCTACTGAAATCGAGATATTGCCCACCCCCACCCCGAAGCCGCCTCCACCGGCGACGTGATCCTGAGGGTCACTGGCGACCTCACTCAGCCCAACGTGGGCGAAGAATGCCACTTCGACGCTGACCTCTTCAACCAGCACGCAAGAGCTCGACGATCCGTGGATGGGTGACGGCCTGGACTACCGTGGCCTGACGCTGAACACGGTCTGGAGACTGTGCGGTGCTTCGGACGATGCTGGAGCCATGATCATGGTGGCTGAGGACGGCATGACGGTCGAGGTCGCTGCCGCAGACCTGATGGAGTGGCCCATCATGCTGACCTACCAGGTGGATGGCCAAGACCTCATCAAAGACCTGGGTGGTCCCGTCAAGCTGGTCTTCCCCGCCGAAGCGGGAGAAACCTACGTTGACGACCAGTGGATGTGGTGGGTGGCCGAAGTGCAGATCAAGTAATCTGTAAAGGCTGATGATGAAGTACCCTCCTCGCAGGCTCCGCCTCGGGGAGGGTGCTTTTCAAGAATGACGATGCAAAACACAGCCTGGATTGACCTCTCCACTGGCGCCATCCGCCTCCAGCCCGCAGATGCCGATCTGGACGCCCGGTTCGTGGGCGGGCGAGGCCTGGGGGCCGCGTTCATGTTCCGCCACTTGGCTGATCCCACCGACCCCCTCTCTCCCAAAAACCCTCTGATCTTCACCATCGGCCCGCTGACCGGCACGCCCTGGCCGGCCGGGGCTCGCTATCACGTCACCTTCCACTCCCCGCTCACGGGCATCTACGGCTACGCTAACGCTGGCGGTTTCTTTGGCCCGGCCCTGCGCCGCGCCGGCTATGACGCGCTCGTCATCACCGGCCGCGCCGACCGCCCCGTCTACTTGGAAATCACGCCGGAGGGCGTAGCCATCCGGCCGGCCGACCACCTGTGGGGACTGGGCACCGGGGACACTCACGATGCCCTGGCGACCGGCAAGGCTCGCGTGGCCTGCATCGGCCCAGCCGGCGAGAACGGCGTCCGCTTTGCTGCCATCATCAACGACGGAGGCCGGGCGGCGGCCCGCTGCGGCGGCGGCGCGGTAATGGGCAGCAAGAACCTCAAGGCCATCGTCGTGCGCGGCCGTCGTCCCTTGAACCTGCCCCCCGCCTTCCTTGACCAGGCTCGCCGCGCTTTCGCGCAAGTGCGCGATCATCCGTCCGTGGCCGGCCTGCGCGAGTGGGGCACCGTCCACCTGGTGGCCATCAAGAACCGCGTCGGCGACCTGCCGGCCCACAACCACCAACTTGGCCAGGTGCCCTGGGCGGACCAGGTGGACGCCCGCGCCATAGCCCATTACACGCGCAAGACCAAAGGCTGCTTCGCCTGCCCCATCCGCTGCAGCCGCGTCACCCGCGTTGAAAACGGCCCTTATGCCGGTGATCTGGAAGGCCCAGAATACGAGACCCTCGACGCCCTGGGGCCGATGTGCGGAATTGATGACCCCGAAGTCATCATTCACGCCAACCGGCTGTGCAACGACCTGGGGCTGGATACCATCTCCACTGGTACGACCATCGCCTTCGCCCTGGAGTGCCACCAGCGCGGCCTGCTCGACGATCCCGACCTCTCGCTGGCGTGGGGCAACGCCGAGGCCGTTCTGGGTCTCATCGAGCGTATCGCCCACCGGCGCGGGTTGGGCGATCTGCTGGCCGATGGCACTCGTCGCGCCGCGCAGGCCATCGGTGGCGACGTGCCGCGCTATGCCATGCACGTCAAAGGGATGGAACTCCCCCGCCAGGAGCCACGCATCGCCAAGGGGTTCGGTCTGGGACACGCCACCTCCAACCGTGGGGCCGACCACCTCTACGCCCTGCCGACGATAGACCTGGCCGGAGCGTGGGACGCCGCCGAACGTCTCTTCCCCCCAGAGATCGTCCCCGCTCTGATGGACACCGACGACGAGACCTACAAGCCTGACCTGGTGGTCTTTAGCGAGCACTACTGCGCCCTCTCCGACGCCCTGGGGGTCTGCAAGTTCACCACCGCCGAGACCTACGCCCTCTTCCCGGACGACCTGGCAGTGGGGCTGAGCGCGCTGTGGGGACGGGAGATCAGCGGCGAGGGGCTGTTGACGGCAGGTGAGCGCATCGTCAACCTGGAGCGGCTGTACAACACGCGCCTGGGACTATCGCGGGCCGACGACCGGCTGCCGGCTCGTTTCACCACCGAGCCGCTGGATATCTACGCCTTCACCCGCGATGGGGCAGAGACGGAGCCGGTACACACTGGCATTCTGCGCGACTTCGAGGCCATGCTGAGCCGCTATTATCGTCTGCGGGGCTGGGACGACAACGGCGCCCCTACCCCGGAGACGCTGCGAAGATTGGAGTTGGACGAATGGACATAGTGATCCGCAACGGCACGCTGATCACCCTAGGCGGCATCTTCTCTGCTGACGTGGGCATCGTCGGAGAGCGCATCGTCGTCCTGGGCGAGGAATTGCATGGCAAGATGGAACTCGACGCCACGGGCTGCTACGTGCTGCCCGGCGGGATAGACCCCCACGTCCACCTGCAGATGCCGGTGGGGAACTACGTCAGCAGCGACGATTTCGCCAGCGGCACCGTCGCGGCGGCGCTGGGCGGCACGACGACGGTGATTGACTTCGTCGAGCCGGAGCCAGGAGAGCCGCTGCTGGACGCGCTGGAGAAGCGCCGCGCCGAGGCCGACGGCCGCGTGGCGGTGGACTACGGCCTGCACATGACCATCCCCACCTGGCACGCCGCCCACCCGGAGGCTCTGGACACGCTGTCGGAAGTCGTGGCAGCAGGCGTGCCTAGTTTCAAACTCTACCTGGCCTACGAGGGCCTCCGGCTGGACGACCCACAGCTCTACCGCGTGATGAAGGCCATCGCGGGCGTCGGCGGCCTGCCCATCATCCACTGCGAAAACGGCCCCTTATGCGAAACGCTGCGTGCCCAGGCGGTGGCCCAGGGCAACACCACTCCCATCTATCACGCCCTCACCCGCCCGCCCCGACAGGAGGCGGAGGCAGTGAGCCGCGCCATTGACCTCGCCGCGCTGGCTGGGAGTCCCCTCTACGTCGTACACGTCTCGTGTGAGGAAAGCATGTTGCGCATCCAGGCTGCCCGTGTGCGAGGGGAGCCGGTCTACGGCGAGACCTGTCCCCAGTACCTGCTGTTGAACGGGATGGCGTTGGACCTGCCTGACGGGGAGCGACTGGTCTGCTCACCACCCTTGCGGACGGAAGAAGACAACGAGGCCTTGTGGGGCGGACTGGCCTTCGAGGACCTGGACGTGCTGGCAACCGACCATTGTCCTTTCACCGCCGCCGAGAAGAGCGGCCATGCCGATTTCACCACTATCCCCGGCGGGCTCCCTTCCATCGAAGCACGCCTGAGCCTGGCCTACCACTTTGGCCAGCGCCACTGGATGACGCTGGAGCGCTGGGTCGAGGTCTGCTGCACCAACCCGGCCCGCATCTTCGGCCTGCGCCGCAAGGGGCAAATCGCGCCCGGCTTCGACGCCGACCTGGTGCTCTTCGATCCGGCCCGCTGGGTGACCATCCAGGCTGGGAGGACACTCCACGAGCAGGTAGACTGGTCGCCCTACGAAGGGATGACTGTCCAGGGCTGGCCCCGCGACGTGCTCAGCCGGGGGCGGGTCATCGTGTGCGATGGGGAGTTCGTCGGAGAGCAGGGGTGGGGACGCTTCGTGCTGCGAGAACAGGGATGAAGATGCACCTGGAGATCCACGCCGAAGAATGCACCGGCTGCCGCATCTGTGAGAACTTCTGCTCCTTCCACCACGAGGGGGCCGTATGGCCAGCGCGGTCACGCATCACCATCGTTGCTCAAAACGACGACGGCCCCTTTTATCCCCACTGTCTGTCGCCAATGCGACGATGCGCCCTGCGCTGCCGCCTGTCCAATGGGAGCGATTACCCTCAACGAGCACACCGGAGCCTGGATCGTGGACGTGGAGGAGTGCATCGGCTGCAGCGACTGCGTGGAGGCCTGCTCTTTTGGGGGAATTGTTTTTGACGAGGAACTGGGAGTGCCCCTCAAGTGTGATTTGTGCGGCGGGGAACCGGAGTGCGTGGCGATGTGCCCTACCGGCGCGCTTCAGTTGGTGTCGTAAGGAGCTAGACGAATGTTCCCCTACAAGGGTTACGCCGGCAAATGGCTGCACGTGAACCTGACCACAGGACGGATCGAGCCGCGCGAGCATGACGCGGCGTTAGCCGAAGGATACCTGGGAGGCAACGGTTTCGGGACTCGCCTGCTGTGGGAACAGGTCGGGCCGGAGGTGGACCCTCTGGCTCCCGAAAGTCTGCTCATCTTCGCCACTGGCCCCCTGTGCGGCACGCTGGTGCCCAACTCTGGCCGGATGGAGGTCATCGCCAAATCGCCCCTCACCGGCATCTACGGCGACGCCAACGCCGGCGGATTCTTCGGCCCCGAACTCAAGTTCGCCGGTTGGGACGCCGTCGTCGTCACCGGACAGGCCCCGCATCCGGTCTACCTGGCCATCGCCGACGAGCGGGTGGAACTGCGCGACGCCCACGACCTGTGGGGTCTCACCACCTCTCAGACCGAAGCAGCCATCCGCCGCGCCTGGGGCGACCCGCAGGTCAAAACGGCCACCATCGGCCCGGCCGGTGAGAACCGGGTGCATTTCGCCGCCATCCAGATCACCCCCCAGCGCTCCGCCGCTCGCTGCGGGCTGGGCGCGGTGATGGGCAGCAAGCGGCTCAAAGCCGTCGCCGTGCGCGGCCACGGCCCCGTGCGCGTGGCCGATCCGGCCCGCTTCCACGACCTGGCAGTTGACCTCCACCGCCGCATCCGCGCCAATCCGCTCTTCCCCGCCGTCTCCGCCCACGGCACTCCCGGCATCGTCACCCTGATGGACACGCTGGGCCGCTTCCCCACCCGGAACTTTCAGATGGGCAGCTTCCCGGAGGTAGATGACATCAGTGCCGAGGCGCTGGAGGCGCGCGCCTTCGTCCGTCATCTGGCCTGCTTCGGCTGCCCCGTCGGGTGCGATAAACTCTACCGCCTCCCCGACGGCCCTCACGCCGGCATCGCCCTGAGCAGCGTCGAGTACGAGACCATCAGCGCCCTGGGTTCTGGCATCTGGAACGCCGACCTGGACAGCATCCTGGCCGCCAACCGCTTGTGCGATGAACTGGGCATGGACACGATTTCGGCGGGGCGGGCCATCAGTTTCGCTATGGAGTTGTGGGAAGAGGAGATCCTCAACCTGGACGACACGGGAGGGCTGGTGCTGCGCTGGGGTGACACGGCGCTGGTGCTGCGGCTGCTGGAGATGATTGCCTATCGCCGAGGCTTTGGCGACCTGTTGGCCGAAGGCACGCGCCACGCCGCCCAGGCCATCGGACGGGGCGCGGAACAGTACGCCATGCACGTCAAGGGGATGGAAATCCCCGCCCAGGATGGGCGCGCCCAGAAATCCATGGGCCTGGCGCACGCCACCTCCAGCCGGGGGGCTGATCACCTCAAGGCCTTCCCCACCATTGACGAGACCGGCTACCCAGAGGAAGGCCGCCGCCGCTATGGGGAGCAATACCTGCCGGAGATCGTGGATCCGCTGGCGACGAAGCACAAGCCGATGCTGGTCAAGGACGGCGAGGACTTCGGCGCGGTGGTGGATTCGGTGGGAGTGTGCAAGTCGGGTGGCACCTTCGTCATGGCCGAGCTCTACTGGCCCGACATTGCCGCCGCGTTGGAGGCAGCCACCGGTATGGAGATGCCCGTCGAGCGACTGAAGCGCATCGGCGAGCGCATCTACAACCTGCAGCGCTGCTACAACGTTTGGCACGGCATCGGCCGCACCGACGACCGCCTCCCCCGCCGCTTCTCCGACGAGCCCTCGCCGTCCGGGAACGCGCGGGGGCAAGTCATTGACCTGGAGCCGATGCTGGACGAATACTATCAACTGCGGGGCTGGGACTTGGCCACCGGCTGGCCCACGGCGGAGAAACTGCGCGAACTGGGATTGGATGAGGCGGCCGAACGGCTGAATCTGCCATGATCACCGTGACCGTGCGCTACCACAACCTGCTGCGCCGCATGACCGGCGTCAAGGAGGAAAAAAACACTTTGCCCGTAGTCGCCTCGTTGCGCGACGCGCTGGAGCACCTGGCGCAGCGCCACGGGCCCCCGCTCCAGGAGATGCTATTTGAGCCCGATGGGGGCATTTCGTTGCACCTGGCCATCTTTTGCAACCGCCAACTGGCGCGCCACGGCCAGCACGACGCCCCTCTGGCCGATGGCGAAGAACTGATGCTTTTCCCCGCCGTCGCTGGTGGATAGGCCATGGGTAAAGTCAATCGGACTCCCGAACGGCTCGACTGAGCTCGCCGAAGTCTTGTTCGGGCGTTGCCAGAGTGGTCTTCGTATTCCAGCAATCCACGCTGCAACGGGAATATATTGAGCGCATTTTGATTTTGCGAATTTTGGCGGTGGCGGAAAGAGTACCACGGATGGTGGAAATACACGATGTTCGACCACGAGCCGGGACACACCGTGCCCTTTTGACCTCTGAAGATGCGACTATCGTGTATTTCTTCTATCCGAGGTACTCTTCCCCAACACACGCGATTTCACACTTTTCAAGTGCGCTGAGTATACCTCAACAAGTTGAGGACTCCGCGAAAAGGAGATACCGATGTCCGTCACGCTAATTCTGGGACAAATGCTCTGGGCTGATACGACGCAGCCGCCCCTACCGGACTGGGGAGCGGCAGTGGAGGGCGACCGCGTGGTCGCCACAGCCCCCCACGCCGACCTGCGCGCCCGTTTCCCCACAGCCACCCTCGTCGAAGCCACCGATTGCGTCATCACCCCGGCCTTCGTCAACGCCCACCACCATACGTACGGCGTCCTGGCCCACGGCATCCCGCTGGAGGAGGAGGCCCCGGCCGGCTTCTGGCCCTTCCTGGAGGAATTCTGGTGGCCTCGCGTCGAGGACCGGCTGACCCACGAACTGATCGCCGCTGCGGCCGACTGGGCCTGCCTGGAGATGGTGCGCTCTGGTATCACCACCTTTTACGATTGCCTGGAAGCCCCCTACGCTATCCCCGGTGCGTTAGAGGTGGAGGCCGAGGTGGTGCGCCGCTGGGGGCTGCGCGGGGTGCTCTCTTTTGAAGCCACCGAACGGGTGAGTGCGGAAAACGGCGAGGCGGGCCTGCGCGAGAACGTTGCTTTCATTGATACCTGCCAGGCGCGAGGTGGCCTGGTCTCCGGGCTGATCTGTTTCCACACCACCTTCACCTGCTCCGCCGACTTCATCCGCCGCGCCTTCACCCTGGCCGCCGAACGCGGCGCGAAAGTCCACCTGCACCTCTCCGAGGGAACCTACGAGACGGAATATTGCCTGGCTCACTTCGGCGTGCGTCCTGTGGTCTATTACGACCGCCTGGGCGTCCTGGGCCCTCACGTGCTGGTCTCTCAGTGCGTGCAGGTGGACGCCGATGAAATCGCCATCCTGGCCCGGCGCGGCGTGCACGTCTCTCACCAACCGCTGTCCAATTGCGAGGTGGGCGGCGGCTTTGCCCCGGTGCCGGAGATGCTAGAAGCCGGCATCAACGTGGCTCTGGGCAGCGACGGCTACGTCAACAACTTCTTGGAAGTGATGCGCGCCGCCGCGCTGATGCCCAAGGCCCGGCTTCTCGACCCCGGCGTGATGCCCGCCGACGCCGTGTGGACGATGGCCACGCAGAACGGAGCGCGGGCGCTGGGCTTCAACAATCTGGGCACGCTGGCTCCCGGTCACCCGGCCGACCTGCTGCTCATCGCCGCCGACCTGCCCACACCTCTGGCTTCCCATAATCTAGCGGATCAACTACTCCTCTGGCGTAACCCCCAGCATCTGCGCGGCGTGATGTGCGCCGGACGCTGGCTGCTGCGCACTGGGGAGATCGTTGGTGTGGACGAGGAAGAAGTGCAGGCGCGGATCTGTGAGGCGGCGGCGCGTCTCTGGCAGAAGTAGTTTCAAGAAACCAGGTTTTTCAGAAAAACCTGGTTTCTATATTGAGGTAGCACCATGCCTGATTTGACCGTCACTCTTTGTGGCATCGAACTGAAGAACCCCCTCATCCTCGCCTCCGGTCCCCTTTCCTGGAGCGCTGCGGGCACCCGCGCGGCTTTTGCCGCTGGCGCGGCGGCGGTGGTCACCAAGACCATCCGCCCTCAGGCCACCGTCAACCCGGCGCCCCACATCGCCGCGCTGGGGCGAGGCAGCCTGCTCAACACCGAGGGCTGGTCCGACCTGCCGGCGAAGCAGTGGATCAAACGGGAACTACCTGCCCCGGCCGACCGGGACTGCGTGCTCATCGCCAGCCTGGGGCATACCCCCGCCGAGGTGGTGCGATTGGCCAGGCCGCTGGCGGAGGCGGGAGCTGACATGCTGGAGCTCGTCTCCTACCAGGCGGAAGATGCTGCCCCGATGGTGGCAGCGGCAAAGCGGGCGGTCTCTGTGCCCGTGCTGGTCAAAGTCAGTGCCAACTGGCCCGAACTCCTGGAAGTGGTGGAAGCCTGCCTGCGAGCCGGGGCCGATGGCATCACGGCCATTGATTCCATCGGCCCGGCGCTGCGGGTGGACGTGGAGACGGGGCGGCCGCTGCTGGGTTCCTTTGCCTGGCTGTCTGGCGCGGCGATCCGGCCCCTTGCCCTGCGGATCGTGGCCGAGATCTGTTTGCGTCATAATGTACCAGTGGTGGGCACAGGTGGGGTAGGTCGGGCCGAGGACGTGGTGGAGATGGTGATGGCCGGCGCGGCGGCGGTGGGTGTCCACACTGCGCCGCTGCTGCAAGGGCTGGGCTGGTTTGGCAAGACGCTGGCCCGGCTGGAAGGCTGGCTGGATGAGCACAGCCACGCCTACCTGAGCGACCTGCGTGGCCTGGCTTTGCCTCACCTGCAAGAGCCAGCCTCCCACACTCCACTGACCTTCGCCTTTGACGTGGAATTGTGCACCCAATGTGACCGCTGCGTTACCGTCTGCGCTTACAGGGCGCGTGATCTGTCGCCCGACGGCCAAATGTTGCTGGACGAAGCAGCATGCCGTTCGTGCGGCCTGTGCGCCTCGGTCTGCCCGACGGGAGCGCTGCGGGTCGCACTGCCCTAGAGCTTGCTGTTTCTCCGCCAATGAGCTAATCGTTCTTTGATGACCTTCTCATGCCCTTGATCACCAGGCTCATAGTAGCGGCGGCCCGCGAGCTCATCGGGCAGATATTGCTGGGGAACGTGGTGCCCGGCGTAATCGTGGGGATACTTGTAGCCCGCGCCGTGGCCCAGGGCCTTGCCGTCCCGGCTGGCGTCCTTGAGGTGGTCGGGCACCTCAACTTTGCCCTCCCGTTCCACATCTCCCAGAGCTTTGAAGTAGGCTCCTGTCGAGTTGCTCTTGGGGGCAGTAGCCAGGTAGATGGCTGCCTGGGCCAGGTTGTACTGGGCCTCGGGCAGGCCCACCCACTCCAGGGCATTGGCGGCCGAGGTGGCGACGACGAGGGCCTGGGGGTCGGCGTTGCCCACGTCCTCCGAAGCGAAGATGATCATCCGCCGGGCGATGAAGCGGGGATCCTCACCGGCGTAAACCATCTTGGCCAACCAGTACAGCGCGGCGTCAGGATCGCTTCCTCGCAGGCTCTTGATGAAGGCGGAGATGGTGTTATAGTGAGCTTCCCGATCGTAGACCAGAGCCCGGCGCTGGATGGAGTCCTCGGCCACGGCCAGGCCAATGTGGATCACCCCCTCGTCAGACTCTGTCGTCTCGACGGCCAGCTCCAGGGCGTTAAGGGCGATGCGAGCGTCTCCCCCGGCTACTCTCACCAGGTGGGCCATCGCCTCGTCGTCAACCTCGACCTCAAGCTTCCCATACCCTCGCTCCTCATCGGCCAGGGCCTGGTGCAGGATGACGGCCAGCTCCTCCTCGCTCAGCGGTTTGAGCTGGAAGACCCGCGAGCGGGAGACCAGGGGCGGGATGACCTCGAAGTAGGGGTTCTCGGTAGTCGCACCGATGAAGATGATGGCGCCAACCTCGACGTGGGGCAGAAGGGCATCCTGTTGGGCTTTGTTGAAACGGTGGATCTCGTCAACCAGGAGGATGGTCCGCTGACCGTAGAAGTTTCGCCTCTCCTTTGCCTCGGCAACGACCCTGCGGATGTCGGCCACGCCAGCCATGACAGCGCTGAGGGTCTCGAAGTGGGATTTGGTGGTGTTGGCGATGATCATGGCCAGAGTGGTCTTGCCTGTCCCTGGCGGGCCCCAGAGGATGAGGGACGATAGTTGGTCGCCCTCGATAGATCGTCTCAGCAGCCTTCCCGGCCCCACAATCTCCCCCTGTCCCACGAACTCTTCCAGGCTACGCGGGCGCATGCGGGCTGCCAGAGGCGCTTCTCTGCTGATTTGGTCCAGGCGGCTGTGCTCGAAAAGGTCCATCGTGCGATCTCCCCAGACTTCCGAAGTCTCCACAGAGCTTCGTAGATGAGGGCCAGTTGACCGTTTTTGAACATATTCTGTTGGGCAGAGTTGAGCCCTAGACTTCGGAAGTCTTAACTGGCTTAATTATAGCACGAAGGATACTCTCTGTCTATTTTGCCTCCCTTGCCCTTTTGTGATAGAATAGCAAATCAGTCCTCAACCCTGGGAGAATCTATTCACCTTGCTCGCAGCGGACTAGGGTCCAGCGGGAGCAGGTGAGCAGTCACGGAGAACAATGTCTGGTTTAGTTGCCATACCCATAATCGTGCCCTTAGCCGGGGCACTGGCACTTTTGCTCTTGAACAGGGCTGCCGGGCCTCGGAATCGAAGTCCCCTGGTTCTGTTGATAATCGGCGGCGCTTTCCTGGTTTTACTTTTTATCGCCAGGGACTTACCAGTCAGCGGCACTATCTCCCGTTGGCGTCCCTTCTTGGGGAGCGAGCTGGCTTACCACGTTGATGGGTTAGCCTTCCTCTTCGCTGCCCTGATGGCCCTGGTGGGACTGGCTAGCATTGCTCCGGGGTTAGGCCGCTCCGAATATCCAGAAGGGTCATCCTATGCTGCCTTACTGGCCCTCCTGGCCGCTGGCTTCAGTTTCGTCTTCTCGGCCAACTTGGTCACCCTGGGTGCAAGTTGGGTCATCTTTGATCTGGCTTTCCTCTGGGCCCTCGCCGCCAGCGACCACGGTGCATCAAGGGCGACTTCCCCCCCAAGGTTGGGGGGGACTGAGGGGGGGCGGCCGATAAGGATAATCCCCCGCGTCCTGAACCTCAGTGGCCTGGCTTGCCTGAGCCTGCTGGCGGCAGCCTTGCTCTTGGGCCAAAGTGACGATGGCCTCTCTCTCAGGTCAGGTTACATCTCCGTACCTGTTTTCGGCCTCATTTTGCTGGCCGCCCTAATGCGGGTGGGCCTCTACCCCCTTCATCTCTGGATTCCTATCGGTGTTGAAGCCAGGCTGCCTGCCCGGTCCCTGCTCCATCTTGTCCCTGCCAGCGCTGGCCTGTATCTACTGACTCGCCTCTCCGGATTGCTCTGGCGACTTCCCCCCCAGGGTTGGGGGGGCCTGCGGGGGGGCGTG
>JAUWOY010000039.1 GCA_030611885.1 Chloroflexota bacterium
CCAGCGACGTATCGAGGCCAAGCGGGTTACCCGGAGAGCCGCTCGCTTGATTTCGATACGCTCTGCTACTCAATCAGCGCTCGCTCCCCGGGTTTTGCACACAACCGTTTGTTTCTTAGTAGCGGAGCGAAGCAATCTCCAGGCGTGCCAGGGGATTGCTTCGGCGCAAACAGCACGCCTCGCAATGACACTTGGGATGGTACTTGACAGCGCACTATGGGGGCGAGGTGGCCCTCGCCCCCATAGTGTCTTTCGTGAGTTTGGAGAAACCAGGTTTTTGGAAAAAACCTGGTTTCTTACTGAGTCACAAACTGCACGGTGTCTTTCACGGGCAGAAGCGCGCGCTTGGACACGACAATTACCGCCAACTGGTTCGCACCAGACTTGAGGGTGCCTGTCACGTCCGCGCTGAGCACAGCCTGCCAGTGGCCATCCGCGACGGCCTCAGCCTCACCGACGTAGGCAAGCTCGCCGGTGGCATCGAACACCAGGTACTTGGCCAGCATGACGTCGTCAACGGCATAGGGCTCGCCAGCGAAGTCAACGAAGATGTCATACGTGGCCTCGTCTCCAATGTTGACGTTGCCCGGCCCATCCACCATAACCTCAGGGATGGGCGCCGCAGCGAAGCGACCCCACTTGGTCGCCAGGTCGGGGTAGTCCGGATTGTACTTCAAGATAAGCGTACCCTCGACGGGGAAGGCCTTCTGCAGGTAGTAGGGCCCGGTGTTGACCCAGAAGTGACCGTAGCGGCGGTACCACTCCTGGAGGCTCGCGTAACGGGCCGTGGCTTCCTCGGCCGTGATGTACGCGCCCAGAGTCGGCTCGTAGGGGATAAAGCCCTCCGCCTCAGCCTCGTCCAGCTTCGCCTTCAGCAGCTCAAGGGTCGGCCCGGCGATGTAGCTCATCCACTCGACCTCGAGCGCATCAGCCTTGTCGGCCGAGAAGGCCGCCTCGCCGGCGGCATCGACGAGCCACCCCGGCGCCAGGGCATGCCAACTGGCCTCCACCCCATTGAAGTAACCTGATGGGTTCGCAGCTCTGAAGTTCGACACGTTATTCTCGGCGTCCAGCCCATAGGCATCGGTGTAGTACTCGATCACGAGCGGGTCTTCTGACGTGATGCGCCAGCCCTTGAAGGCCGCCATCCACGTCTCAACGCTGGGCACCTGCGCCTCGTCATAGATGGCGCTCGCTTCCTTCGCAAAGTCGAACTGCATGATCATGAACATCACATGGTCTGCGAGGGTGACGGGGCTGCCATCGTGCCACTTCATCTTATCGAAGTAATCTTCCTCGTAGTACATGACCACCTTGCTGAGGGTCGTCAGCTCAAAGGTTTCGTCTGCAGCAGCGCGCTCAGCAGCGGTGATGAAGACCTGGTTCTCGGCATCCCAGTCCGCCCAGGCGTCATCGGGCACAACGATCTCGTCCACGAATTCCAGGGTGGCCCAGTCAAGGTTCTGCTCGACCGGCAGGCCTGCCTGGACGAAGACATCGGCCCGCTCGACGCGGAGCGGCAGGGCCAGCCCGGTGAAGGGGTCGGGTACCGTGGCTGCTGTCTGCATGCCTCGGATGGGCATCATGTCGTAGACCCAGTTGGAGCCGCCGATCGGGTTCCAGGGCTCGGTCATCATGCTGGGCATGGCGACGGTCATCGAGCCGCCGATCCTGTCAGTAAAGCGCAGCGTTTGGGCCCACAGCCGTGAGCCGTAGATGGAGCCGGATAGGTCGCTGGCCAGAGCGACGTTCGCCGCGTGCGGCGCAACGCCTGTGTCGTCCTTCAGCCATATACGCTGCGAGTCCAGCAGCGCCAGCTCAAGCGCCTGGGCCATCAAGTCACGGCGCTCATCCATGGTTGCAAAGTCGCTGTTGTTCAGCTTGGTGGCAACCTCGTAGAACTCATCCGAGGGCGTGTAGGCCAGCCACGGCGGGAAGGGCAAGCCATCCGGGGTGTAGAAGAAGCTGAAGTTGGTAGCCGCGTCACGGCTGATCGCAGTTGAGACCCAGCCGCCAGTGTAGAAGTGCGCGCAGCCACTCTCCGGGTCGCCACGGAGCCAACAGGGGGAGGCTTCGGCCGACGTCTTATAGTCGCGCTGAACGGTGAAACCGATGTCCTCGAGCAGGTTGGAGACGTAATCGCCGATCTCAAGCCGCTCGTCCTCTATGCGGATGAGCGCGATGAGCACCACCGGCTCGCCATTGTAGTTCCACTTGCCGTCCACCATTTCGGCGCCCAGGGCCTCCATCTCGGCGGTGATGACTTCGACCGCCTTGTCCGGGTTATGCGCGTACTTCAGCGCAATCCCCGCGATGACGTCGGCCAGAACGGCAGAGTCCTTGGAGGCATAGTTGATGGGCACGAAGCGCGGCACAGCCAGGCCGCCAGTGATCTCCTGGCAGATGTAGTCGCGATCTATCAGCCAGTTCATCGCCTCGCGGATCTTGTCCGAGAAGAACGGGTTGAGCGCGCCCGTCTCCGCGAACTCAGGACCAGCAGAGGGTGCGAAGGTGATCTCATTGTAGTTACCGTACGCTGTTTCATACACCAGCACCTCGGAATCGAAGATTCTCGCGGCGATGTCCGGTTCGGAAATGTTGTAGGCATATACGTCGAGGTCACCGACTTCGAGGCGGGTGACGGCGGCGTCGGAATTCGGCTCTTCAACGAAAACCACCATGTCCAACCACGCGCCAGTGCGAGTCACTGGTACAGGCGTAGCCTCGACGATTACCTCTACCTCCTTAATCACCTCCACTTCCTTAACCACTTCCTTCTCGACCACTACGGTCCGGACCACGTCTCTCTCGATGACCACTTCCTTCTCGACCTCTACGGGCACCTCTTTCACGACCTCTATTTGCTTGATCACCTCGACCTCGACCGGCACTTCCTTCTCGACCACCACAGGGGCCGGCGGAGCGCAGGCCGAGAGTATCATGGCAGCCATCGCTGCCAAGGCGATCAAGCTCGTCCACTTCTTGTTAAACATTTCTTCCTCCTTTTTTTAGTTAGCTTAGTGTTGCAAAATGCGAATCAACCTGGGGGCAGAAGCCCCCTCCTCTACCTTTCTGCTCCCGCTTCATCACCTCCTCTCCTGGTGTAGAGCTCCCGGAAAGTCTTTGAAACCGCTCCCAGCCCCCATCCCCGGGGGTGTCGCTGGCGAAGCGGTGTCCTGAGCCTGCCGAAGGGTCGAGCCACAAGATCCGCCCTGCGGACGAGGCTCCGAGCACTTTCCTCTGAAGTTTTGATAAAAGGCTCTAGCACCCGTCCCCGGGTGCGTTTTTGGCGGCCCGAGGACGGGCCTTGGAGCTTATATCAAAATTCCAGACTTTCCGAGAGAGATCAGTGCTTACTGGTTGGAGATAACCGTTCTCTCCAACTTGGAGACGCTGTTCCGCCTATATTATACCATAAGATGGGCCAAAGGTACACTCTTGAAACAGTGGCGGTACTTCAACAAACAAACAGGCCCTTCACCCCACCCGGTGACAGGCCACCCAGTGTTCGCTGCTTACTTCCTTGAACTCTGGCTCTTCTTTTTTGCAGATATCCATTACTACCGGGCAGCGAGGGTTGAAGTTGCAGCCCTCGGGCGGATTGGCCGGACTGGGCACGTCGCCCTCCAGAATGGTGCGCTGTCGCCTCTCCTCCACCACGGGGTCGGGGATCGGCACAGCCGAGAGCAGGGCCTGGGTGTAGGGATGAAGAGGGTTGCTGTAAAGCTCGTGGCGGCCGGTGAGCTCCACGATCTTTCCCAGGTACATCACCGCCACCCGGCTGCTGATATGGCGCACCATACTCAGGTCGTGAGCGATGAAGAGATAGGCCATGTTGAACTGGGCCTGCAGGTCCTCCAATAGGTTAACGATCTGAGCCTGGATGGAGACGTCCACCGATGAGACCGGTTCGTCGCAAACTATGAACGAGGGATTTAGAGCCAAGGCTCGAGCCACACCTATGCGCTGCCGTTGCCCGCCAGAGAACTCGTGAGGATAGCGATTGATGAAATAGGGGTTCAAGCCCACCAAACGAAGCAACTCTTGGACTCGCTCCCTTTTCTCCTTGCCTTTGGCGATGTTGTGCACCTCCAGGGGCTCGCCGACGATGCTGCCGATGGTCATGCGGGGGTTAAGAGAGGCGTAAGGGTCCTGAAAGATCATCTGCATTCTGCGGCGCATACGCCTAAGCGGCTCTCCCTTCATTGTGCTAAGGTCTTGTCCCTCGAAATAGACCTGCCCCTCGGTAGGCCGGTAGAGCTGCAAGATGGTGCGGCCTGTGGTGGTCTTGCCGCAGCCGCTTTCCCCAACCAGGCCCAAGGTCTCGCTCCGTCGGACGAAGAAGCTGACACCGTCCACGGCCTTAATGTCACCTGCGTGCCTTTGAAATATACCCCGTGTGATAGGGAAATACTTCTTTAGATTCTCCACTCTGACCAAAATCTCGTTTTCAGTTGTCATTTGTGCCTCCTAATTTGCAGGCTTGTTAGGCTGCGAACTTTTCACGTCTACCCAACAGGCTATTTCATGGCCAATGGTGATAGGCTCCAGGGGTGGCGTCTCCTCCCAGCAGCGATCAACGACGTAGTCGCACCGGGGCGCGAAGGGACAGCCGGGCTGCGGATCAATCAGGTCGGGTGGCATCCCCCTCATGGAGAACAGTCTCTCGCGAACCTCGTCCAGGCGTGGCAGCGACCCCAGCAGGCCGATGGTGTAGGGGTGCCGTGGGTCGGCATAGACATCCTTGACGTTGGCTCGCTCCACGATGTAGCCAGCATACATGACGATGAGCTTTTCGGCCAATCCGGCGACTACCCCCAGGTCGTGGGTGATCCAAATGACGGCCATGCCAATGTCGTCCTTGAGCCTCTTCACGAGCTCAACGATCTGAGCCTGGATGGTGACGTCCAGGGCGGTGGTGGGCTCGTCGGCGATGAGGATGCGAGGGTTGCAAGAGAGGCCCATGGCGATCATCACCCTCTGGCGCATTCCACCAGAGAACTGGTGGGGATAATCGTCGGCGCGGTCTGCTGCTTCGGGGATGCCCACCGTCTCTAGAAGCTCGATGGTGCGCTGGCGGGCTTGATGTTTGTCCATGCCCATGTGCAGCTCCAGGGCCTCATCAATCTGCCGTCCAATGGTCAGAACGGGGTTGAGTGAAGTCATGGGGTCCTGGAACACCATGGCGATCTTGTTCCCTCTCACCTTACGCACATCGTTCGGGTCCATCTTCAGTATGTCCCGCCCCTCGAACAGCACCTCACCTCCGACGATCTTGCCTGGGGGCTCAGGGATGAGGCGCATGATAGAAAGGACGCTCACGCTTTTGCCGCACCCCGATTCGCCCACGATCCCCAGTGCATCTCCCTCCTCGAGGTCGTAGGAGATGCCGTTGACGGCGTGGACCACCCCGTCTTCGGTGAAAAAGCGGGTTTTCAGGCCCTTTACTTCTAATAACGCCATTTTTATTCCTCCTCCTCTAGTTTATAGCTATTTGCTGATCGAGATGTACTTCAGCTTGGGGATGATGACCGCTGGGTAGATCATCCCCTCTACGTATGGTTTAGTCAGCCAGTAATCTGCATTGTGGGTCAGCGGCACTATCGGGGCGTCATCCAGGATCATCTCTTCAGCCTGTTGGTAAAGCTCCATGCGCTTGTCAAAATCCTGCTCTCCCCGAGCCTCCTCCAGGAGACTGTCAACTTTGGGGTTGGAGTACCCTGTATCATTGTTGCGGCTCTCGCTGTGAAACAGGATGTCCAGAAAATCCTGGGGGTCAGGATAATCGGCTATCCAGCCTGCAGTCAGGCCGAACATCTGGTAACGGTGCGCCCTCAAATCCCAGAGATAGGTCGCCCATTCGGTTTGCTGGACGGCGATGTCCACTCCCAGGTTCTGTTTGTACATCTCTACGATAGTTGCTACCTGCCCGGCTGCCGCCCCACCTCCGCCGGAGATGTTGAGCGTTATCTCCGGTAGATTGCTGACATCGCCATATCGGGATTCGGCGATGAGCCGGCGGGCCCTCTCCGGATCGTAGGGATAGCCTTTTAGATTCTCGTTGTATCCTGGCATGCCGGGAGGGAGGATGCCCTTCGCCTGGGCCTGCATGTTCTTCAATACCACTTCCACGTATTTGTCTTTGTCAATCGCATAGTTAAAGGCCTGACGCACCTTCTGGTCGTCGAAAGGAGGCTTCTGGACATTGAACCCAATGTAGGAGATGCTCAGAACGGGGGTGGTCGAGAGCTCTTTGTTCAGTGGGTTGGATGGATCTGAGACTCGCTCAATGTCGGCCAGGCTCACGGGTACAGCATCCAATTCGCCGGTCTCGTACATGGTCATCGGCGAGCCTGTGGCCAGCAAGAAGTTCACCCGTTCCAGGGCGGGCTTGGGGGTGCCATAGTACGCCTCGTTCCGCTCCAGCACGATTCTGAAGTCCAACTGGTACTCGGCCAGGCGAAAGGGGCCGGTGCCGTTGGGCTGGTCTGTCCAGGGCTGAACAGGGTCTTCCACGTTCTCTCGATCTACGACAAAGGCGGTGGGGTAAGTCAGCTTGGAGAGGAAATAGGCCTTGGGGGAATCAATGGTGATCTCCAGGGTGTGATCGTCAACCACCAGCACACCTGAAACCTCGTCGGCCTCGCCGCGCAGCTTGGCCTGGGCTCCGATGATATCGCCTAAGTAGGTATCGGCCACCACCGATCTGGTAGCCGGATCACAGGCCCGTTCAATGGAGTACTTGAAGTCCTGGGCCGTGACTGGCTTGCCATCGTGGAACCTGACGTCATCGTGAAGGTGGAAGGTATAGGTTGTACCGTCATCGCTCAATTCCCAGCTCTCAGCGATGTCGGGCACTACCTCCAAGTCCTGGTTCAGGGTTACCAGGCCGCTGAAAATCTCTACTATGTATGATGCTGAGGTGGAATCCTGGGTGAGGGCGGGGTCCAGGGTGGGGGGAGCGCCTCCCGGCAAGTTAAGCGTGGCGCCGAGTTGAGTCGGCGGCTTGGCCTCAAGTGTTGCCCTGATGCCTGGCAAGGACTTGCTGGACGGAGCGAGCCTCTCCAGGAGTTCCAGTCCTTCACCCTGCTGATACCATAAAAAGAGGATACTGCTGCCGCAGGCCATCAGCAAGCAGGCCACGACTGCTATAGTCAGGGGTATCCAAATCCATCTCTTTCTAGGCACTCATCCTCCTGTAGACACCGCTTGGCCTCAGCAGATTGTCACCGCTGCCATAGGCATCATTGATAGCAAGAGATTCTCTCTCCAGATGAGATACGCGCGTTCCCGTGGAGTGAGCCTGGAGTCCCAACTCACATTCAGCGGGGCGGTAATGCCCAATGCCCAAGCTTGCAGGGCAGAAGTGAACCGTCGCCAGGGCAGCTCCGTTCCCGGTTGGCTGGGCATGGCCTGGGAGCGCATCATTAGCCTGGTCTGAATATTCTGCCAGACCTGGGGCGAGGGCTCTTCGCCAGCCACTTCGTCCAGAAGGGCCCAGCGGATCAACTCGTCGAGTCCATCCAGGGGTTGCTCCATCATTTTGGGCTGGATTCTATGAGAATTCATAGGCCACCTCCGGCGACAGACGCCTATCCCTTTCCAGCTTGCGACGCAGATTCCGACGAGCATAATGTAGACGAGACTTCACTGTACCCACTGGGCAATCCAAGATATAGGCTATCTCATTCAGGCTAAAACCATTCAGGTAGAACAAAACGATCACAACTCTATGTTTGAATCTTAAGGAAGCAATGGCTTTCTGGATAACACGTTGCACCTCTCTCCTCTCTAGGATGGACTCAGGCAAGGTGCGTGGGCCTGCCGCCAGATGGTCAATTACATCTTCAAAAGGCTTCAGCCAACGGCGCCTTTTGTTGGCCCAGTTGTAACTCAGGTTCACGGTCACCCGATGCAGCCACGGGGACAAGGGGAGGGAGCCATCGAGTCTGTCAATGTGGGTATAGACTTTCAAAAAGCAGTCTTGGAGGATGTCTTCCGCAGCCGCCCGATCGTGAGTGATGGCCAGGGCCGTTCGATACACTGGTACTTTGTGTTTCTCGTACAGGGCTTTCAGGGCCAGGATGTTCCCCTGGCGAATCTGAGAGATCAATCGGCCGTCTTCACTGAGCGACATAACGTGCTCTCCCAATTAGTGCGGTAGCAGGTGATGACCTCTCCTGCTTATACACAAGCAGGGGAGGTAAAAGGTTCAGATCTGTTCTTTCAGGCTTCTTATTTTAAAGGTAATGGGCCAAAAAGTCAAATGACTGCGGTGCCAAAGCCTCTTAGCCCTCAGTTGCGCTCAAGTCCAGGCGAAGAAGCAGAACGCTGAGCAGACCGGCAATGCTCTTGCCATCGCAGATCCCGCCCTGGTTGACCAGGGCCGATATGTCAGATAGCGCGACCTTGATGGTCTCAATGGCCTCATCGTCCTCAGGGGCTGGGTGGCCCTTTTGCAAGCCGGTTGCCAGATAAAGATGAATATATTCGGTGCAAAAGCCAGGGCTTGGATAAAGGCCGCCTATTTGCTCCAGGCACTCGGCCCGATAACCAGTTTCCTCTATTAGCTCGCGTCGAGCGCAAGCGACCGGCTCCTCGCCAGCTTCCAGCGTGCCGGCGGGAATCTCCAGTAGCTCCTTTTCCGCCGCCTTGCGGAACTGGCGCACCAAAATGACGTTATCGTCCTCATCCAAAGCAACCACAGCCACCGCTCCTGGGTGCTCGACAATCTCCCGCCTGGTCAGCCTGCCATTCTCCAGGCGGACGGTGTCCACGCGCAGGTTGACAAGCCGTCCTTCGTACACTCGTTGGCTGGCCACAGTCGCTTCCGTGCCCAAATCTGCCTCCTGCATCCAGACCTCTCAGGGGATGACCAACCTCTGCCCTGGGTAGATAAGGTTGACATTGCTGATGTCGTTAGCTACCGCGAGGGCCTCTACCGTGACGCCGTACTTGAGGGCAATGCGGAACAGGTTATCCCCTGGCTGCACCACGTGAGCTCCTGTTGGTACGGTCGGGGCCGTTCCTTCGGCGGGAATGATCAGCCTCTGGCCGATGTTGATGAGGTCGGGGTTGATGATTCCGTTGGCGACGGCGACGCTTTCATAGCTCATTCCGTAATGCAAGGAGATGCGGAACAGATTCTCCCCCGGCTGCACCACGTGAGTTCTCTCGCCTGAAGGCGCCGTCGTTGGAGCCGCCGTTGGGACTGCTGTTGGGGCGGTCGTCGGGACGGGTGTTGAGGTAGGAGCGACGGTAGGGGTAGTGTCCGCTGCGGTGGTGGGTGTTGGGGTAGCGGCTTCGGGACTGGGCGTGGGCGTGGTTTCTGGAGTGCCCTCAGGGGTTGGGGTGGGCGAGGCAACAGGGACAACTGTGCGTCCCGTTGCAACAGTGGCCGCTGTTGCCGGCGTTACCTCCACATCGGAGACGACAGCGGGTTTGGCTCGTCTGCAGCCAGCCATCGGAGCGACGAGAAGCAGGGCCAAAGCGACCAGGGCAAGCGCATTCTTCTTCTTCATGGTAGCCTCCTCCTTTGAAAAGAGCAACGGCGATTAAGCTAGGTAAATCATACCACAACTAGCCCATTCCGTCAAGAATGAAAAAGGGGTTTGAGGGCATCATCATAGATTTCCTAAATCATCGTCAATTTCCTGAAGCTTTTCAGGCGTCAAGACATCCGGCGCGAATTGCGCCAACTGATTCAGGGAAAACCCCATTGCCATGTCGATCTGGGGAACCTGCAATATATCCCCAAGGTGTTTTTCCAGGACGCCCTTTCCCGCCTGGTCGTCCAGAATCTCCCGCAACGTGCTGTCGGTACTCAGGGGCGTATCACCCCTCCCTCGCGCGGCCTCTGGGGGAGCTTTCAATGAGAAAGATCCTTTTGCCCGAATATCCCGCGAGGAACTGCCGATCATGATCTCAAACTCCCCGGCTTCGGCGATCCATTGCTTTCGCTGTGGATCATAGAATGACAGAGCATCCTTATTGAGAGTGAAGTGAACCGTTTTCGTTTCTCCTGGTCTGAGAGCGACCTTTTTGAAGGCCTTCAACTCTTTTCCAGGCCTGACCAGGCTAGATTCAACGTCACGGACATAAAGCTGCACCACTTCTTTGCCTTCTCTGTCTCCAATGTTCTTGACGTCAACTGTAACCTCCATGCTGTCTTCTATTTCGTATTCAGTTGAGCCGATCTCAAGATCACTGTATTCAAAACTGGTATACGAAAGCCCATGACCAAAGGGAAACAGGGGTTCGATTTTCTTCTTGTCATAGTAACGATACCCGACGAAGATACCCTCACCGTAGAGAACCTGGCCGTTTTCGCCGGGGTAGTTTATGTATGCTGGAGTATCCTCAAGTCGTTTCGGAAACGTCGTAGGGAGTTTTCCTGAGGGATTGACGTCTCCGAACAGAATATCAGCGATGGCATTGCCACATTCCTGACCTGGGAACCAGGCTTCGACGACGCTGGGCACCTGGTCAATCCATTGGCTCATCGTTACCGGGGAACCCGTATTCAGGACAACGATGGTGTTCTTGTTTGCGGCAGCCACTTTCTTGACCAGCTCGACCTGATCTCCGGGCAGTTCCATGTCTGCTCTATCGTAGCCCTCGCTTTCCCATTCACCGCTTGTGCCCACAAAAACCAGGGCCGCATCCGATTCAGCCGCAAGTGTAGCGGCACGCTCTATGGAATCAGCGGGAACGGGGGGCAAGCATCCCAGTCTAAGCGCGGCAAAAAACCGGGTATCCTTTTTACTATAATCTATTCTGATGCCATGGGACTGGCCGGCGGTCATGTCAACTTGGGCAACCATTTCTTTGGTTCCCGTACCATAGTAGGCTTCCCCACGGACCTGCTCTGTCCAGTTATCAATAATCAGCTCGTCATCAATGTAAAGGCGACTAAGGCCAACACTGATTAGACTGAACATGTATGTGCCTGTTTCGGGCGCAACGAATTTCCCTGTCCATCTGGCAGAGAATTCATCTTTGTCCACCAGAGGGGAGAACTCACCAGACCAGACAAAGTCAAGTTTTTGACACACCTCTGTAAGAACGGGTTCCCCGGCAAGATCCAGGTCGTTGAAATACTCTCCGGTAAGACCGCGATCCTCCTGGCCTCCAGAGGGGATCAGCCACTCTTCGCCGAGAACCGGGATCCTCTTGTGGTTTGTGCAGCCCTGCTGGTAAGACACTTTGATAGCGCCGCCACATCTCCTGGTGATGCCCTCCAGCGGAGTTACAGCGTAATGAGGATTTACCTGAGAGCTCCCTCCGCCCATGATCCTGGCCGCCTTTGCGTTTGGCCCGATGACGGCAAGAGACTTCATCCTCTGTTCGTCCAGGGGCAATACATTACGCTCGTTTTTCAATAGCACGATGCCTTCGGCGGCAGTCTCACGCGCCAACCTGCGATGTTCGGGTTTATCAATCGCTTTTTCCGGAGCTTCCTCAGGGTTTTCAAACGCTCCTGATTTGATGATGATTCTGAGGATACGCCGGACTTTGTCGTCAATCACTTGCTCGCTGACGTGGCCTTCGTTCACGGCTTTGAGCAGCTCGTCTCCCATGACTCGGGCTGGCCCAGGCATTTCCAGGTCAAGTCCGCCATTGGCAGTGGGAATCGTGTTTCTGGTGCCCCCCCAATCGGAAACAACAAACCCCTTGAAACCCCACTCTTCCTTCAGTATATCCGTCAGGGTATACTTGTTCTCGCTGGCGAAAGTTCCATTTACTTTGTTGTAGGCCGCCATGACTGCCCAGGGCTCTGCTTCTTTGACAGCCACTCTGAATGGAGATAGGTATATCTCTCGAAGCGCTCTCTCTCCCACTTCTGAGCTAATTGACATGCGCTCAAATTCCGAATCGTTGCAGACATAGTGTTTGATGCATGCCCCCACGTTTTGACTCTGAACGCCGTTTATGAACGCGATGGCAATTCCTGAAGTCAGGTGAGGATCCTCGGAATAACATTCAAAGTTTCTGCCTGCCAAAGGAGAGCGGTGAATGTTTACCGTTGGCCCCAATAGGATATGCGCGCTCTTTGCCTTGGTCTCTTCTCCCAGGGCCGCGCCCACGCGACCTATCAACTCAGTGTTCCAGGTGGATGCCATCGCTGTGCCCACAGGAAAACTCACCGAGGGCGGTCCGCCCTTGGCAATGGTTCCTCTAGCCCCATGAGGGCCATCGGTCACCTTGATAGCCGGGATACCCAGGCGTTCAACGCTTTGGGTATGCCAGGCGTCCGAACCGGCCAGCATGGACACTTTCTCCTCAAGCGTCATCTGCTTCAGAAGTTCTTTAATTCGCTTTTCCATGGTATTCTCCTTTTCTATGTTATTGATCTCCCTTAACCTTTGCTAGAGACAGCCCACTGCTATATCGTTCTCTTCCAGCCGTCGGCCTGCCTCGTTCCAGACCTCTATGACCCGCTCCTGGCCGGGAAAGAGGTCGAAGTAATTGTCGCTGAACCTGGCGCCCTCTATGGGCGCGACCAGCTTGACGAAATAGGCGTAGACATCGGTGGCCACTCTGACCTCGTACTTCCCGTCGCTCCCTGCGGCGATTTCCACTTTCAAGTCAGGCTTTGGCCTGACCAGGTCCTTGACCTCCACGAAGAAGTGGCGGTTGCTATAAAACCTGCTGCTTTGGGAACACACGGCCAGATACTCTCGTCGCGGGTCTTCAATACCCAGCTCATCGAAAGGGAAGTGCTTGACTTTGAGGGAGGCATTGGCCGGCACCCGAACCTCCAGCATTTCCTCGTACAGCTTGCGGCTAGAGAAGTCGCCGTGGAAGACGGTCACTGTGTCGCTGAACTCCTCCAGGGTATCGTTGGTGATCCATAGCGAGACGCCATCCACCTCCTCTTCCTCCTTTTTGAAGGAAGCCAAAATGGGCGCGTAGGCCCTTTTAACATAGAAGTAGCCGGCCTTGGGGAAGAGGTAGTAGTCCAGCACGCTCCAACTGAGGCCCGGCCAGCAGTCGTTCAACTGCCAGAAGAGGGTCCCGCTGCAGTGAAACTTCCGCCGCCGATAGTGCTCGATACCGAGCTTCAGCCCCTCGGCCTGAGCAATCATGGAGAAGTCCACGTATTGCTCCAGGGTTGTCGGCAGGCCGATGCACGAGGCCATCAAGCAATCGCCCTTGTCTTTGGGATTGTCCTTGTTGCGATAGAGAAGCTCCGGACCGCCCAGACGCAGACCCGGGGCAGGGATGTTGCGCCGTAGCGTCTCCAGCACCGGCGCGGCGTGCATGCCGAACTCACTCACGAAGCGGGCCATGTCCTCGGCATAGTGCCGGAAGGAGACGCCCTCCGGGGTGAAGCGGCGCTCTGGGCACTGACCAAAGCGCCGAGGAAAGACCAGGCCATGCCACACCTGCCAGTTGTGTCGGTTCCCCTCCCGTTCGTCGTTGTGGTCGTTTCCTCCGTAGGGACTGGAGGGCCAGTAGAGGCGGGTGCCATCCATGCGCTCGACGATGGAGGGCAGCAACTCGTGATTGATCCGCCAGCCTGGGAACCGGTAGCCGGGCTGGCGCCAGTGGACTTGATCGGCGATCCAGTCGTTCTCGTTATTGCCGCACCAGAGGGCGATGCAGGGGTGGTTGCGCAATCGCCGCACGATGGCCACCGCCTCCCGCTCCACCTCAGCCATGAAACCGGGATCGTGATCCGGATAGGGAGCACAGGCGAACATGAAATCCTGCCAGACGAGAACACCCAGCTCGTCGCAGAGCCGGTAGAAGGCGTCCTTCTCGTAGATGCCGCCGCCCCACACCCGCAGCATGTTCATGTTGGCCGCCACAGCCAGTTCCAGAAGCTCCCGGTATCGGCACTTGTCCACCTGGCTGACGAAGGAATCGACCGGGATCCAGTTGGCGCCTTTGGCGAAGATTTTGACCCCGTTCAGCACAAAGGTGAAGAACTTCGTCCCCGGCTCCTCAGGGTCAGGCGATTGATCCACCGTGATCGTGCGGATGCCGACCCGCTCCCGGTGGGTGTCCAGAAGCTCACCCCCGGCTCGCAGCTCCACGGTCAGGTCATACAGCGCCGGTTCCCCCAGGTCGTGCGTCCACCATAGCGTAGGTTCCGGTGCCTCCAGCTCAATCTCGCCCCGCTCCGTCGCCAGTGGCGCTATGCCGACGACAGACTGGCCATCTCGCTCCAGGCGGACGTGAGCGGCCAGATCCGGCAGGTCGTTCCATCGCTCCGCTTCGATCTGAACGGCGACCCTGGCGACCTGCGGTGTGAGCTCAAGCGTCCTGAAGAAGACGCTGGTCAGGCGTGCGCCCCTGTATCGGCGCAGGGTCACCCCCTGCCAGATGCCCACACTGATCAACTGGGGCCCCCAGTCCCAACCGAAGTTGCATTGCGCCTTACGCACCCAAACGCGAACGGGGTTGCCGAGCATCCACTCGTCGTCAATCCACGGGCGGTCGCCGATCGTCGCCGTGACAGGATCGAAGCGCACGGCCAGAGTGTTGCGCTCACCCCGGCGCAACTGCTCCGTCACGTCAAAAGTGGCCGCGGTGAACATGTTCTGGTGACTGCCGATCTCGACCCCGTTCAGGTAGACGGTGGCGAAGGTGTCCAGGCCATCGAAGCGCAGCAGATACCGAGTTACAGTGTCGTCTTTGGCCACGGGCGACTCGAACGTCGTGCGGTACCACCACTCCTGGCGCTCCACCCATTGGCAAGTTTCCACATTCATGTTGTAGAAGGGCGGCGACAGGCGTTTGATCTCCACCAATGCCGTGTGCACGTCTCCAGGCACAGAAGCCGGGCGCCAACTTGTATCATCATGGTCAGGCAGTTGCGCGCCTGCCGCCAGCCCCTGACCCGGCACGAAGTCCCTTAACTTCCATATTCCATTCAGATTCAGGGTGATGGGTTCAGACATGGCTTACCTCCTGTTTCGGCCTCAGTTCGTCCGGCAGGCTGGCCCGTATGTTGGCGTAGGCAGCCTCGTTGACCTCCACTCCCAGACTCTCCAGGGCCAGAAAAACCGCCCCCACAACCGGCTCGAACTCCGGGAGACCGATGGCGGCCTGGGGAGCTATCCTGTGCACCACCTGGGTAATCGTGTCAACTAGGAGCGGACCTCTGCCCTTGAACACGCTGCCACCGAGCACCACCTCCACGTCGGTGGTCTCCAGCCCTAGCCGCTTGATGATCGCGTTGGCTGTGGTTCCTACCTCGGTCCCTACCCGCACCACAAGCTCCTGGGCCACCTGGTCCCCGCCATAGGCTGCCTCGAAGAGGAGAGGCGCCAAGGCAAGCAGGCGGAGTTGGTCAAACTGGCCGGGATAGTAGTCGAATTGGCTCTGGTAGAGCTGGGAGATCAGCTCCTCTACCGAAGGGAGCCCCAGGGCAGTGAGAACCATCTCCGTCAGCACGGTGGGCTGGCCCCGCCCGTCCCAGGCCCGGCAGATGAGACGAATCATCTCCTGGGCGATGTCGCCGCCCCCGCCCCAATCGCCCGACAGCGCCCCCAGGCCCGGCAGTTGGATCTCCTGTCCGTCTGGTCCGATGCCACCCGCATTGAAGCCGGCGCCGCTTATGACGGCCACACCCCAACTGCGCTTGAGGCCAGCCCGCAGGGCGACCATGGTATCGTTCTTGATACGTACCCGCCGGGCGATGCCCATTCCCTCGACGGCCGGGGTCAGGAGGGCGTAATCCACGGGCAGATCAGCTCCGGCCAGGCCGAAGAAACCGAGGTCCACAGGAGGAGACGCGCCAGCCTGAACCAGAGCTTCCTCGGAGGATCGTCTGATCTCCGCCAGGGCCGGCTCCAGCCCGGCCACCTGGTGGTTGCCCGGCCCACCTCGGCCAAACCCCAGGATATGGCCATCTTCGTCGGCGACCAGAGCGAAGGTCTTAGTTGCGCCAGCGTCTACGCCCAGAACGAGACTCAGTGGATACATAATTGCTCTGAGGGGATTGTCAAATCCCCGCTTTTGGCCTGGATCTGACGATCCAGGCCGAGCAAGATTGGATCTAATGAGACTCATGTCTTCCCTCCGAACTGCGATAGGTAAGCCCGGTTGGCCTCCTTGATGGCCTCCCAAAGCCCTTGGGCTACGGCAAAGGAGGGTACCAACGGATGAGCTAGAAGAGCTTGCAAGGCCGCTTGCTCGTCCCCCTCCACTCCGGCCAGCACCGTCAGCTCCTCGTAGGCCTTGACAGCCTGGGTCAGCCCCCGTATCGCCGGAGGCATGGGGGCCACGGGGATCGCTCGGGCGCCGCCCCCATTGATCACTGAGGGCAGCTCCACCACGCATTCCGGCGGGAGATCGGGCAGGGCGCCGTTACTGCGCGTGTTGACGATGTGCACCTCGCCCTTGTCATGATGGATAGCGCTGATGACGGCCACAGCTACAGTGGAATAGTGGGCGCCGCCCCGCTTCTCCAGCAGCTTGGGTTTGTGCCTGAGGTTGGGGTCAGCGTAGAGCTCCAGCAGGCCGGCTTCGATCTCCTGGACGACCTCGCCCCTGGTTTTCTCCGCCCGGCGCTGCTCGGCCACCACCTGATCGTGATTGTAGTAATAGGTCAGGTAGTAGCTGGGGAGCATCCTCAGCGTCTCGAGAAGCTCTGGGGAAAAGGTGGACTCGCCTGCCCTGGCCAGGCCAATGGCGCCTTCCAGCACCTGGTCGAAGACGTCCTCGCCGTCTAGCCTCACGCCGCGAATCCAACTCAGGTGGTTCAGCCCAACGTAGTCCAACTGGATACGCTCAGGGGCAACACCCAACTGCTGGGCGATGCCCCGCTGGAACCCAAAGGGCGAGTTGCACAGGCCAACGGTGGGGATAGCGGTGTACTTGAGCAGGGCTTCTGTGATGATGCCTGAGGGGTTGGTGAAATTGATGAGGTGGGCCCCTGGCGCAACCTCGACCATGTCGTGGGCAATGTCCAGGAGCATGGGAATGGTGCGCAGGGCCTTGGCAAAGCCGCCGGGGCCCGTGGTCTCCTGGCCCACCATCCCAAATTGAAGGGGGATCTTCTCGTCTTGGATCCGGCAGGCCAGTCCCCCTACTCGAATCTGGGTAATGACGTAGTCGGCGCCTTCGAGCGCTTCTCGCTGCTGAGTCGTAAGCATCAGTTCGATGTCGGCTTCGGCTGCCCGCAACATGCGCTCCGCCAGTCCGCCCACCACGCGCAATTTATTTTCATCAATGTCCATCAGGGTGATGGCGGCCACTGGCAATTCATCTTTTCTTTCGATGAAACCTTCGATGAGCTCCGGGGTATAGGTGCTGCCCCCACCGATGACACAGATCTTCAGTCCACTCACTTCGCGCCTCCGCTTGGCTCAGAGATGGCCACACTGCTGCGAAAAAGCGAGTGTGGAAGATACCACACTCGCCATCATTGGCGTGCTCAGGACTACTGCCCTCCGCCAGATGCCCGGCATCGAGGCGACAGACCTTCGCATTGATGCTTCAGAGAGAATTCTCTTTGATGAAATCAATCAGTTCATCAAGTTCCGCATAAGCCAGACATGTCACCGTGTCGGCCCCGCCGTAGTAGATGGCAATCCGACCGGTGGCGGCATCGGTCAGGGCGGCGCAGGGGAAGACCACGTTGGGCACGTCGCCAACCTGCTCATAGATTTCCCTGGGGTGCAGCAGATACGGCTCGGTGCGGTAGAGCACCTTCCAGGGCCGGTGGATATCCAGCAGCGCGGCGCCCATCGAGTAGACGAAGCCATTACAGGAGGTCAGCACCCCATGGTAGAACATCAGCCAGCCCTCGGTGGTTTCAATGGGGATGGGGCCGGCGCCGATCTTGGTGCTCTGCCAGCCGCCGGCGGGTCGCATGACCAGGCGGTGCTTGCCCCAGTAGGTCATATCGGGGCTTTCAGAATAATAGATTTCTCCAAACGGTGTGTGTCCACGATCGCTGGGGCGGCTGAGCATGGCGAAATTCCCATTGATTCTGCGGGGGAACAGGACACCGTTTCGGTTGAAGGGCAGGAAGGCGTTCTCCATCTGATAGAAAGTCGCGAAATCGTAAGTGTAAGCTACCCCGATGGTCGGCCAGCCCGCGAAGTTGTTGCACCAGGTGACGTAGTAGCGATCCTCGATCCAGCAGACGCGCGGATCGTAACCATAGCCCCACTCCATCGGTTCTACGCCTTCGGCGGGCCGGAACCGGATGCGTTCGTTGTCAATCTCCCAATTCAGCGCGTCCTTGCTGCGCCCGGCGTGAAGCTGCATGATTCGGCGTTTGTCGTCGCAGCGAAAGACTCCGCGGAACTCACCCTGATACGGCACCACCGCCGAGTTGAAGATGCTGTTGGACGAGGGGATCAGATCCCGCGGGATGACGGGGTTCTGCGAGTAGCGCCAGACCACGTCGTTGCACCCGGGAGGGCGCTCCTCCCACGGGATGTTGGGCAGTTTGGGACCGATAATCCTCGCCTCTGACATTACCTGCTCCGCATATTATAACAATGTCGGTCATAGGATCACGCAGTTGAAAGATCCCACTCTTCGTAAATTTTTGGTACATCACTGATCAGGCGTTGGGTGTAGGCCTCTTTCGGATGCAGAATCACCTCATCGGCAGATCCACTTTCGACAAATTTCCCACGCTCCATAATGTATACGCTGTCAGAAACATAATACGCCAGGCCGATATCATGGGTGATGAAAACAATCGTCATCCCGATTTCTTTACGTAATTGCATCAGCATATCCAAGATGGTCGCGCGTGAACAGGCATCGATCATCGAGGTTGGCTCATCAGCCAGCAAGATCTTTGGGTTCAGGAGGAAGATACGGGCAATCATTAAACGTTGCATCTGTCCGCCGGAAAGCTCAAATGGATACTTGTTGGTTAATTCCTCGAACTTCAAGTTGACAAAGCCGCACGCCTCAGCCATCATCTCTACTTTTTTTGCATGTGGAAGATGTCGACCGCCGCGCATGTTAATGCAGTCTAAAAGCACGGCGTCAATCTTACGAAAGATATTGTATGAAGAGTACGGATCCTGAAAGATCGCCTGAATGCTTTTCCAGTATTCCTTTTTCTTCTTATGCGTACTGATATCACGCTTCTTCCCTTGGAAGTAAACCTCACCCTCAGTAGGCTTGAGCAATCCCAAAAGCATCTTCGCTAAAGTGGTCTTTCCGCTGCCCGATTCGCCAACGATCGAGATGACTTCGCCCTCGTAGAAATTAAAATCCACATGATTAACTGCTACAGTTTTCTGGCGGCCAAACCCAAACACCTTGGTAAGCCCTGACCCGCTCAGGCATACTTTTTTTTCATCTGGCATCTTTTTTGGCCTCCCTCAGATAAGCGTCCCTCAATTCTTTTTCCGATAGGATGCAGCGGTAAGCGCGGCCGCCATACACGTCGCGAAGATCAACAGAAATCACCTTACATTCTGGCCGAACGTATTTGCAGCGTTCGGCAAACTGGCATCCAGCAGGTGGTTTTTTCAGGTTCGGCGGCACCCCAGGAATGGCAGTCAGTTTGACATCCCGCAGACCTTTTTCAGGCACGATGATCGAGCCCATGAGACCCTTGGAATATGGGTGGAGTGGATCAAACACGGCTTCTTTTGCGGTAGCCTTTTCCACGATCTGCCCTGCGTACATGACCATAATATCATCGGCCACGTTGTAAAGCAGCGGAAGCTCATGAGTGATGAAGATCAGTGATTTGATGTAACCCTTTTCCATCAAGTTCTTTAGCATCTTGATGACCATCTTCTGTGAAGTGACATCGAGTGCGGAGGAAGGCTCATCAGCGATCAGCACTTTTGGAGAAAGGATCACAGAAGTCGCGATCACCGTACGCTGTTTCATGCCGCCCGAAAGTTCAACAGGGTATTTTTGCAGTACCTCCGCTGGAAGCCCCAAGATCTCAAAACGTTCTTTGGCAAGTTCATAAATCTCTTTCCTGGTAGCTTTTGGATCATGTGCTTGAATCACATCCTCAATAAAGTGGATGATCTTCTGGGTGGGGTTGAGCGCGTTCATCGCCGATTGAGGGATATAAGAGATCTCCGTCCCCAATATCGATTTACGAACGTCATCAGGGTCCATCCCGGTAATATTACGCCCGTCAATGATGATCTCTCCACTCGTATAGTGCAGTGGAGCGAAGTAATATCCCATCAGGCTGAGCGCCAGCGTTGACTTTCCGCAGCCGGATTCTCCCGAAATTCCCAGCGTTTTCCCTTCTTCGACCTTCAGAGAAACGTGGTCGACAGCGTAAACATCTTCCTTAAACCGAGTGATATATTTTGTTGTCAGATCCTTGACCTCTAACATTACTCTTGGCATCTCATCACCTACTCCCTCAATGCCGGATTGAAGATTTGGTCGAGACCTGTATTCATCAGATTCATCGAGAACGTAATCAGAGCGATGGTTATGATTACGGGGAAGTATGCCCACCATTTTCCCAGGATTTGCGCCTGGTAGATCATTGCCCAGTTCATCATCAGCCCCAAGGTTGGTACTTCCGTTGTTTTTGGTCCCAACCCAAGGATCGACAACCCGGCCTCCGCCAGGATACCCGAGGAAATCTGCAAAATAAAAGCCATAACAACATAAGAAGCGATGTATGGCAGAATATCTGTGAGAATGATGTGAACGATCGAGTGCCCGGATAGTTTCGACAAATTGACATGGTCGCGATTACGCAGTGAAACCACTTGCGCGCGCACTGCCCTGGCAGTCCATACCCAGGAAGTAAACCCGATCACCACTGCAATGGTAAAGGCACCGCGTTGTTCCTGCCCGATACTGAATGAAATCAACATCAACAACACAATGGGGGGGATTACGGTAAAGAGATTCGTGATGAACATAATGCCGTCATCCACTAATCCACCGATATACCCCGCGAGCAATCCCAGGGTCAAACCGATCAAGGTTGCAATGATACCGGCGACAAAACCGATCTGCAGCGATACGCCGGTGGCCTTAACCAGCTCCGTCAGCACATCCCTACCAAAGTTATCAGTTCCAAGCGGCAACATCCGTACGTTCGGGACCTGGTTGATATTCACGTAATCGGATTGTGCGACAACACCTGTCTCCTCCAGGACACCCGTTTCCGCGTTTTTTACTGCAATGCTTACTCCCTCGGTTGACAAAAGTCCCTTGAGCGAGTTATTGAGCCGAATAAAGTAATTTCGCTTCGCATTGGTCATCCCAGCGATCTTCTGCGCGGGGTCATAATTTTTCTCCCACTGATCCAGGAGTACTTTGGTATTGTCGATATCAATCTCGTTTTCAGGAATCCCGGCTACCACAAGCCAATCCTTCATGGCAAGGCGATCATCATTACTCAACTTGCTGGCAATTCGATTAGCAGCGGCATCATCCAGCATAAGTGTATGCTGGGTGGAACCAATGCTGTCATAAACATTCACATAGATTCCCGGTGGGAAGAAAGTACCCTGGCCGATGATTTCTAATGGCGGATATGTTATTATCAGCGGATAAACGATCACGATCAGCAGAATTGCCACAAAAATGGAAAAACCAACCACAAATTTACCAGAGTGAAAAACTTGTTGAATGGTATGTTTCATAACAGCATCTTTCCTTAATCAGCCTGCGCTGCTTTAATGCGAGGGTCAATGATGCCGTAAAGGATTTCGATGATAAAGTTCGCACTCAGCACCATCACCGTGATGATCAATGCGGATGCTGAGATCAGCGGATAATCCTGTCCCATTACACCGTTATAGAGCATGAAACCAAGCCCCGGATAACTAAAAATGATCTCCGCCACCAGCGCGCCGCTGACCATGGTACCGATCGATAATGCCAGACCGGTCACCTGCGGAAGCATGGCATTCCGAAATACATAACCGACGATCTTGCGGTCTTTGATTCCCATGAAACGGGCGTACCTTACATAATCCGCATTCAGCTCATAGATGGACATGGAGCGCATGCCAATCGCCTGACCGCCGATGGCGATCAACACGATCGACCAGAACGGCAGTTGGTAGTGGACGATCACAGACCAAATAAATCCCCAGCTAAAGTTGGGAATCAGGTCAAACCCATAACCGCCCGAGGTTGGGAACCATTCTAATGTGACTCCAAAAATAACCATCAAAATGACTGCCATGCCAAATGCCGGGAAATTGCTGACAAAAATACTGACGGGCATGAGCACTTTATCAAATCCCCCTTTAAGATAAGCCGCCAACGCGCCCAGTGTGTTCCCGATCAGCCAGCCAACGATGATTGCCGGGAACTGCAGACATATCGTCCACCAGATGGAAGATTTGAGAGCGTCTGCCACCGTTCTGGGATATTGGCTGAACGAGAAACCAAAATCACCCCGCGCCACATTTTTTATGTAGATAAAAAATTGTTCGAGCATGGGTCTGTTGGTGCCAAACAGGTCAACGTATTGCTGATAAATTGCCTGGACCCCGGTCGCATCGCTCATGCCTTGGGCAAACCTGGATACGATGGCCGCCACGGGATCCCCTGGCATCAAGCGGGGCAGGATGAAATTCAGTATGAAGGCAAAAACAAAAGTGACCAAGAACCAAAGTAGCTTGTTAAGGAAATACTTTCGGTATCCTTTCAACGCAATACCTCCTCGATTGATGAATCATTATTTTACGGATAGGTGCAACGCACTTGCGGGTAAAGTACACCCGTCTGTGCGCTGCACCTGTACAGCTTAAGCTACTTTGTAAGAAACAGCCATGTTCCGGTGTTCGTGGGACATGGCTGTTTTTAGAGATACCTGTTTACGGGTTAACCAGCGTCACATTATAGAGACATGCGACACCCCAACCGTCAGTACAGTCCATCGGCGGGACGGGCGGGTCGGTACCATCATCCTGGTGTGGGAAGTTTGTCCAAACCGTCTCGTTCACAGCATGGAACGATTGGGGACGGTACATGAGCGTGAAGGAAGGAATATCGGTCAGGTACATCTTGACCAATTCCGTGTACATTTCCTTCAGTTTGGCGGGGTCGGTTTCACCGGGGATCGCCTGGATCAAGGCATCAACGTCAGGATTGCTATACTGACCCCAGTTGCCGCTCCAGTTGCTCGCCATACCAACCCATTTCCGAGCTCAGCAGATTGCGGATACGTCCCCAGGGCATGGTGGGGCCGGCGCCGGCGCTCCACATCATGAAGATGTCATAGCCTTCGGGGAGGGGGGCATCCGATTTGGTGACGACGGTCTGATACACGGACCATTCAGGGTAGTTGCTCGAGATCTCAATACCGATCTCTTTGCCGGCGGCAGCAACTACTTCAATCGCAGCCTGCCAGTCGGACCAGCCATTGGGGCAGGTGGCTACATAGCTAAGCTTTTGACCGTTGTATTCACGCCAGCCATCGCCATCGGTATCGGTGATCCCGGCGTCATCGAGCAGTTTCTTGGCGCCTTCGATGTCGTTGCCAGCCCACTGCAGGTGCTTGACGGCATCATGATCGTACATGGCCTGCTCACCGGGGGTCGGGTTCATGAGCGAGCGCGGAACCTGATCGAAGGTAGCCGATTGGTTGGTCATAGCGTTGGCGATGATGGTGGGATAGTCAACGGCAATGGCAATGGCCTTGCGAACCGCAAGCTGGTCCAAACCATAGGACTTCAGGTTGTAGAAGGCGGTTGGGAGGCTGGCGCCAATGCCATAGGGAGCATCGGGAAGGTAGGTGGAGATGGGCAGCCCATAGTTGAGCCACAAAAGTTGAATATTGGAATTGAACTGCTGGCTGACATCCACTTCACCTTTTGCCAAAGCAACAGAACCGGCGGCGTTATCCTTGAAGATCGTATGCGCCAGGTACTTTGGAACAGGCAGCTTGCCCCACATGGAGGCATCCTGGCCCCAGTAGTTGTCATCACGAATGTAGACAACCTTCGTATCGTCCGTGAAGAATTTGTGATAGGGACCGGAGTAAACCACGTCCTCCGCGGTATCAGCCAACAACTTGGTGGCATCCCCGCCAGCGCGCTCTTCCAGTGTTTCGGTCCAGGCTTTCTGGATGACATAGTATTGGCTCACGTAAGCAGCGACCAGCAGAGGATTGAGCGCTTTGCCGTCCGCATCCAGTTTGGCCTTGACCACAACCGTCTGGGCATCAACCGCTTCGATGGTGTCAATGTAATCTTTGTTGCCAGCGCCGGTAGCGGTATTGTACTTGACATGGGTGGCCCAGGTATAAGCGACATCATCAGCGGTCAGCGGGGTGCCATCGCTCCACTTTGCGGCAGCCTTGATCTTGAAGGTGATCTCGGTACGCGCGTCGTTCCACGTATAAGGCCCATCAGCCAACAGAGGATACTGCTGACCATCGAGCATGTTGTACAAATACGGGGTTTCGAACATGATGACGCGGGAGCTGTCGTTTTGGGCAATAGCCATCGCATTATTGTTGCTGGAGGAGTACGGATTCCAGCCGACAACCGGACCCCACTGTTGCCCATTGAAGTACAGGGTTTCGTTCCGGGGGTAAGCAACCACGACGGGCTCCGGTGTGACCTCGACGATGACCTCTTTCTCGACCACCACCGTCTCAACGACCTTCTTCTCGACCACCACTTCCTTCTCGACGATCACGGTCTCGATCACTTTCTTCTCGACGACCACCTCCTTCTCGATGATCTCCGGCGTCGGTACGGCACACGCCGAGAGCACCATGCTGGCGATGATCACCAGAGCAAACAGACTCGTCCATTTCTTACGCGCAAACATTTCTTCCTCCTTAATTTTGTTTGTTTTGTTCCTCGGCATAAATTGCCGAGATTGGCTTTCGATGGACAAGGCGCGGGTGCGGCGTCCCGCTACGAGAAGAGAAAGATCACCCTCTCGTAGAGATCAGCTTCTATCCAAAAGTCCGCGTCATCACCTTCTTTCCTTCTCGATGTTTCTCGGAAACCCCCAGAGCGCGTTTTCACCAGTGAGGAACGTGGGTTTCCTTCTTTCTTCATGACCGACTCAAGGCAGAGCCGCAAGAGGCCCTGATCACCAACTCCGTGGGCAAGACAATCCTCTGAGCAAGAGCTTCTTCTCCCGATGAATCTTCCAGCACGCTCAGCAGTACCTCTACCGCCATTGACCCCATGCGCTCAATCGGCTGGCGAACGGTCGTCAGCGCTGGCTCAATCGCCGAGGCGATGGGTATGTCATCGAAGCTGACCAGAGCGATGTCCTGGGGAACTTGCCGGTCCGCTTGACGGAGTGCTTTCAGAGCGCCGATAGCCATCATGTCGCTGGCAACGAAGACCGCGCTGGGCGAAGCAGGTAGCAACCGTTGCATGCCCACCGTACCGCTGGCCTCGGTAAAATCCCCTTCCACGATCAGCTCCTCCTCCACGGGAATACCGCGCGCCTCCAACGCTTGACGGTAGCCGGTCAGACGGTCCTGGCCGGCGATCATGTCCAGTGGGCCGGTGATGGTGGCGATGCGCCGGTGTCCCAGACGGGTCAAGTGCTCCACCGCCATCCGCGCCCCGTTGACGTTGTCAGCGTCCACGTAGTGGACTGGCTTGTTGGGATGCCGCCCTACGGAGACGAAGGGAATTCGATCGCGCAACAAATCGGAGATGAGCGGATCGTCTAGCGAGGCCGAAGCCACGATGGCCCCGTCCAGGTAGCCGCTGCGCAGGATGCGTTGATATATCTCTTGCCGGTCAGCGTTGGCAGTAAGTAGGGAGAGCATCAATTGATATTGGTGAGAGTTACAGGCATCAGTGGCGCCGCGCAGCAAGAGGGAGAAGAAGGGATCAGAAAAAAGCGTGGTCACCGCTTCGGGGATGAGCATGCCAATGACATGGGTACGACTGGTGACCAGGCTGCGAGCGGCGGCATGGGGTTGATAGCCTACCTCTCGGGCGATCTGCCAGACCCGCTCCCGCACCTCGGGGCGGACGTTGGGCTGATCGTTGATGACCCGGGAGACAGTGGAGCGAGAAACGCCGGCCAATCGGGCGACTTCTTCGAGTGTAGGGGACATCGGCTGCTCCTGGAAGCGCTCCCAACAAAATCCCAGAAAAAAGCCGAAATTCGTGCCAAAGAGGGTGTTTGAAGCTACTTGTTGGGAGCGCTCTCAATAGATTATACCAAAAACCAGGCGGTTTGTCAACCCCCAATTTTACGTGGCGGTCAAAGAGGGAGGGTTAAGCTTCGGGGAGTTCTTCGGGGTACTTATCACTACGGAGAGGGGTCTAGTCATCCTCTGTCTCGGGAGAATCGCCGACAATTTGACGGAACTTATACCCATAAACGATCACCCCATCCTCGCCGTACTCTCTGAGCTTCCGCGTGACCATCTCGACCTTTATGCCTACTTGGGCTTCGTCGTTATCCATGTCTGTCAACTGGGCTGTCACCAGAGGCCCTTCTCTCAGCTTGACCAATGCTACAGTGTAAGGAATGAATCCCTCGTAGCCAAGCGGGGCCTGGAAGAGGGTCGAGTAGGAGTAGATCTCGCCCTGGCCGCTGAAGGTGAAGGGCTGCACTTGTTTGGAATTGCAGTCGGGGCATACGGGACGAGGTGGAAACTGCTTAGCCCCGCAGGCGAGGCACTCTGTGCCCACTAAATTGTATCGCTGTTCCTTCAGTCGCCAGTGTCGCGGCATGTCCATGGTTCTTCTCCTATCCAAGTCAAGGTGCAACGCACTTCAGAAAGTGCGTTGCACCTCCAGGATGTGCGTGATGGCCGTGGCCCCGCTGCCACCGACGTTCTGGGCCATGCCCAGGCGTGGCTCTTTCACCTGATTGGGGCCCGCCTGGCCGCGCAACTGCTCGACCACCTCCACCACTTGGTAGACACCAGTGGCCCCCACCGGATTGCCCCGCGCCTTCAGGCCGCCCATGGTGCAAATGGGAGTAGGGCCTTCGAGGGAAATGTTGCCGTTCTGACCCAGTTTGTAACCCTCTCCCCGTTCGGCAAAGCCACAGGCTTCCAACGAGAGGGCGCTCATGATGGTGAAAGCGTCGTGCAATTCGAACACGTCAATATCGGCGGGGCTGACCCCGGCCTGTTGATAGGCCCTCTGTGCCGACAGGTAGGCCGATTCCAGGAAGAGGGGATCGCGCCGGTCGTGCAGGGCGATGGAGTCAGTGGCTGCTGCTGAGGCAGCCACCCTGATGGGTTGTTCGTTGAACTCCCGCGCTCGCTCCGCTGGACAGAGCACCAGCGTGGCTGCGCCGTCGGCAGTGGGCGCGGAATCCAGCAGGTTAATGGGGTCGGCGATCATGCGAGCCTTTTTGAAGGCATCTTTGGAGATGGGCCGGCGGAACATGGCGTAGGGATTGCCCACTGCGTTCCGATGGGCGTTGACGGCGAACATGGCAAAGTCGGCGTTGGTAGCGCCGTACTCGTGCATGTAGCGCCGCATCAGGAGGGCGTGGACGGCCACCAGCGAGAGGCCCTGGCTGGCTTCGTAGTCTCCATCGGCGGCCAGGGCCAGGCCAGCGGCGGTGATGCAGCCCAGGGCATCGGTCATCTTCTCCACCCCGGTGACGGCCACGACGTCGTGGAGACCGCTGGCTACCGCGAGATAGCCCTGGCGCAACGCTGCGGCCCCGGAGCAGCAGGCGGCCTCGACCCTGAAAGCCTCGGTGCCTCGCAACCCCGCGAAATCGGCAACCAGCGTTCCCAGGTGCTCCTGCCCCACGAACTGTCCCCCCAGCATGTTGCCCACGTAGAGGGCGTCAGCCTCCTCGACCCCTGCGTCAGCCATAGCTGCCCACAGGGACTCCACAGCCAGATCGCGCAGCGATTTCTCCCAGTGCTCGCCTACTTTGGTCTGTCCGATTCCAACGATGCTTACATCTCTCACGCTATCTTCCTCCTTCTTCTTGCAATTTGGTAGTAACGACTTTAGTCGTTTGCCAGGCGGCAATAGCGACTGAAGTCGCTACTACGAGACCACTACGAGACCACTACGAGACCACTAATGCATCTCCAGCTTTCTCTTGAATCTGGTGTAAATGGCATAGTCAATGTATTTCTTGCGGGCGATGTAGTCGCTAGTGAGGGGCGCTCTGTTCCTCCTCTCCTCGATGAGGTCAGTGACGACCAGGGAGAAGGCATCGCTGCCAGCGCCAGAGCCGAAGGAGACCAGGAGCACCCTATCACCCGGAGTGGCTTGGTCGAGAACGCTCGTCAGACCCAGCAGGGAAGAGCCTGCATAAGTGTTGCCCGTCACGGGCACCAGCAGCCCCGCCTCTATCTGTTCCATGCTGAAACCCAGGGCCTGGCCTGCTTTGAGGGGGAACTTGGCATTGGGTTGGTGGAACACGGCGTAGGCGAAATCTCCCGCTTCGTAGCCCAGCTCCTCCATCAGGCATCGTCCCGCAGCCAGAACGTGTTTGAAGTAGGCAGGCTCGCCAGTGAATCGGTACCCGTGCTGGGGATAGTGCTGGCCAGGCCGACGGAAAAAGTCGGGCGTGTCGGTGACATAAGAATAGGACGCTTCTATGTAGGCCAGGCTTTGATCTCTGGGGCCGATGAGGTAGGCCGCGCCGCCGGCTCCCGTGGTGTACTCCAAAGGATCGCCCGGCCGCCCCTGGGAGGAGTCCATGCCAATGCAGAGGGCGTAGCGCGCCATGCCAGAGCCGACAAAGCCGATGGCGGCCTGGATGGCCTCGGTGCCGGCCTTGCAGGCGAACTCCCAGTCCGCTGCCTGGGTATGGGGTACAGCTCCAATGGCCTCGGCCACGATGGTCGAAGTGGGCTTGACGGCATAGGGGTGGGACTCGCTGCCCACCCAGACGGCGCGGATCAGCCCAGGCTCTATCCCCGCCCGCTTCAGAGCATTGCGAGCCGCCTCGATGGACATGGTGACCACGTCCTCATCGAGGCCGGGCACGGCTTTTTCCTCGATGGGCAGGGCGTCCTGGCCCTCTTTCCAAACCCTGGCCACCTCAGAAGCGGGCAGCCTGTAGCGGGGCACGTAAGCCCCGTAGCCGATGATGCCGACCTCACGGTCCGGTCTAAGCAAAAGGGAATCTGCGGTCAAATACTAAGCCTCCAATATCCAATCTCTAATGTCCAATATCCAATATCCAATCTCTAATATCCAATATCCAATCTCCAATCTCTAACCTCCAACTTCCAATCTCCAACTTCCAACCTCCAGATCGCCAGTGGCCCCGGCGGCGATGGCCACCTGGCGAGCGTGCAGTTCCATGTGGCCGCGCTGTATTCCTTCGGTGGCCAGGGCCCGCAGGGCGGCCAGGTTTTGGGCCAGCCCCACGGCGGCCATGACCTCGGCCAGTTCCCGCGCCGTCGTCACGCCCAGGATCTTCAGCGCTACCTTGGCCGTGGGATGCACGCGACTGGCCCCACCAACGATGCCCACGGCCAGGGGCAATTCCAGTGTGCCCACCAGGTTACCGTCGGCGTCCACGCTCCAGTGGGAGAGCGAAGTGTAGCGCCCGCTGCGGGCGGCGTAAGCGTGGGCTCCTGCCTCCAGAGCGCGCCAGTCCTGGCCTGTGGCTACAGCCACGGCGTCAATGCCGTTCATGATGCCCTTGTTGTGGGTGGCGGCTCGATAGGGGTCGTTGGCAGCCAGGGCGTAGGCCTCGACGATGCGCTTCGATACCGTCTGGCCGTCGAACGCCTCGAAGGCCAATACGTCTGGTGGAATGGAACATCTGGCGCGCGCCAGGCGTCGGTCGGCGAGGTTGGAGAGGATGCGCAGCACCACCCGTCCGCCGGTGATGTTTTCCACTTCTGGGGCCAGGGCCTCGCAGGCGGTGTTCACCGTGTTGGCTCCCATGGCGTCGCGGCAGTCGAACAGCAGGTGAACGACTACCATCGGGCCAACGATGCTGTCCTTGATCACGCGGACGATCAGGTCGCGGGCCCCGCCGCCCAGGCTGACGAGCAGGGAATCGGTCTGGTCAGCCAACTGGAGCAGGCGGCTTTTCTGGGCCAGGAGCTCGGAGCGGGCGGCCTGGGGATCGGCGACGTCCAGCACCTGTATCTGGCCGATCATCACCGGCTCGTCGCTGCTGGCGGCAAATCCACCGCCCTCGCGCACCAAGCGGGCGGCGAAGCTGGCCCCGGCTACCACGGAGGGCTCTTCGATGGCCATGGGGATGAGATAGTCCTGGCCGTTGATGAGGAAATTGACGGCTATCCCCAGGGGCAGGGCGTGGATGCCCACCACGTTCTCGATCATTTGATCGGCTTGGGCTGGACTCAGGCCCTCACCCATCAGGATAGCCTTCTCGCTAGCGGTCAGTCCGGCCCGCTCGGCGATAATAGCTGCTCGGTCTTCCAGGCCAAGTTTGTAGAACCCCGGCAGACGGGAGGATTTGTTCATCTGTTCCTTTCGGTGCGAGGTCACAAAAAAAGCCCATTACGGGCTTCAACCATGGAAAGTATAACACACTTCTGCTGTCAAAAACTACCAAATCTGTCCGATGCTTCCGAATATGGAATCGGCACTCCGCGAAACGATCATTCCCCAGCCAACTGATTCTTCATCACGTCCAACATCTCCTGAGCAATCAGTTGATTCCCTACCGGTGTCACATGAGCCCAATCGATCCAAATCTGTGCATCCTGCTCGTCAAAGACATCAGTGATGTGGTAGAGGTTCTCATACTCAGGAGCGGCTAGTTCTATATTTCGATAAACTGCATCACAGAGGTCAACACGGGCTTGGTCCACTCCGGATCTCATTTCTTGCTCCTCTGTTGTCAGTTGCTTCTCACCAATCGAAATAACAGGCTGCCAGAAGAAGAAATGCTCGAACCCATACTCCTGCGCAAGTGTCCCCACGATCTTGTAGTTGTTTAGATAAATCTGTGCGACCGAGTCTGCCAAACTGTCAGTGTCAATCCCCATGGTCTGGTAGGTTCTTTCGCTAGCTTCTGGCTCTTTGGTCTTAATCTTGGCGGCTGCGCGTTTGAGTAGCGAGAATGAACTTGACATTTCCAGCCATTCGACTAATGGGTGGTGTTGCTGAGCCTCAGAGCCCTCGAACTTGGCGGCAATTTGACTGAGATTTTGATGGACGCCCGCTTGACCTGATTGATAAGCACTATAGACATCATTCACACCATCGTAGAATATCACCAAATCGGGCACATTTCCAGATTGCAGTTGTATTAGTAGGGCCTTATGCTAGTTCCAGTTGACTGACAAAATGTCCTCTGGTATGATATAGGTTAGGTCACCAAACTACCTAAGCACATACCGGAGGATAGAGATATGATACCCAAGTTTGACACATGGGCATCAGATCGAAATTGACTCCGCGAGTGGGGTGATTTGACGATGGTTATGTCATTTCAAGATACAGACGAATGCCTCGCTGATGTCATCTTGATTGTCGGCGCTTCCATGGCTGAACCATT
>JAUWOY010000046.1 GCA_030611885.1 Chloroflexota bacterium
AGGCGATTTCGTTGAATACGAGGTGGACCTCCCTTTCAACCTGCCTCGGGCTGTTTTGTACCTTCGCTACGCCCGCGAGGGGCGGTGGGCCGCTGAGGTGGACGTCTACGCTGGCGGAAAGCTGATAGGTTCCAGCCCCAGCATACTTCTTAAGCCAACCGGTGGGTGGGGCTACAAGGCCGATGAGTGGGCGTATAAGAAGTTGCTCCTGGGGTCAATGGAGGCAGGCAAGTACAGCATAAGGTTCGTGTCACTGATTGATGATGGCGGAGTGAACATTGATGGGTTTTTCATTGCTGACGAGTCTCTCCGACCCTAACTGGAGGATGGGGACTTGATAATCGCGGCTATACTAAGAACAACGACCTTCTGTTTGTTGTTGTTCTTCCTCCCGGGCTATATCACCCTCCGGGCTCTGAAAGTGAAAGGGCTTGGCTGGCCAGAGGGCTTGTTCCTATCGGTCTTCTCCAGCATCCTCCTTACCTCCTGGTTAGGATTGCTGCTGGCGGAGCTAGCGCTCTTTTCGCTTTGGTCTCTGTTGCTTCTACTTCTCATCTATTCCGTGGGTATGGCCGTTGTGTTCAAGGTCAGGCCCACTTGGGGTGGTATCCCCAGGCCGCGACTGGATATTGGGTATTTGTTATTGGTTATTATTGTTGTCGCTGGCCTGCTTTTCTTCCGCCCCTTCGAGTCCATTCTCGGCACCACGGATGCGGGCGTTTATCTGGGGATGGGGGTGAACATTGCCAGGACGGGGGCGATCCGAGCTCGTGACCCACTGCTCACTGATCTGACTGGCAGCATCGGGAAAGCCCTCCTCTACTCCTACAGATTTCCCTCCGGTTCCGAGTTGATGAGATTCTTCGGCGACGGAGTCCGCATCTGGGACATGGAACAGGGAATGTTCTTCTCCCAGCAGAACCATCTCTACCAGGTCTGGATCGCCATCTTCTACTCGATCTTCGGGATGAGGGTGGGGATTAATCCCTTTGCCCCCCTGGATTTGCTGGGGATTTTGGGCCATTTTTCCAGCACGCCGATGTTGTTATACGCCACCCCCCTGTTTGGACTGCTGGGGGTGATCGCTCTCTATTTTGTTGGAAAAGCCTTGTTCGATGAGAGAATCGGTTTGCTGGCTTCGTTCCTGTTGGCCATCAACATCGTCCAGATGTGGTTTTCCAGGTGGGCCATGTCCGAGGCCCTGACCCAATTCCTGGTGCTCGGCGCGCTTTACTGCTTTGCCTTGTACGTGAAAACAGCTCATCGCGTAACTACTCACCTGCTCCCGCCGGATCGCCATATCCGGCGGCCTGGCCTGGATTGCCAAATCCAGGCCGAGCGAGGTGGGCAGCAGCGCTGCTTTGGATTGCTGGCGGGGTTTGGCCTGGGGCTGGCGGTGCTTTCGAGGGCGGACGGCATATTTCTGATCGTGCCGGTGGCGCTCTATTTCGTCTACCTTCGCTTCACTCGCAAGCTGCGTTCACAACATCTGTATTTCTTCGTCCCCTTCGCCGTTCTTCTCCTTCACTGGTTAATTCACTCCCTCCTTTTCTCGCGGACGCAGTTCTCGGCCATAAGCAGAGCTCTTCCCCATTTCAGCTCCCTCGTTCCCCTGGCCATCGGAGGCGCCGTGTTGATCGCCGCCTTGTTGATCCTCGCCCTCCTGCTCCCGTCTGATCGCCAGATCCGACGGCTCAAGCAGTTACGCGCTCTGGTTCGACGTGCGAACTTTGGAAAATGGCTGCGTCCAGCCGTAGCTTTCCTGATCTTCCTGCTGGCTCTTTATGCCTACTTCATCAGGCCCAGCACCGCCGATCCTCAAATGGTGTATTATCATCCTGCGGGCGGGACGATCAGAACGTACAACGAGGAGAATCTCGTCAGACTGGGCTGGTACGTCACCCCGCTGGGGTTGCTTCTGGCGCTCGGTGGGCTAGTTGCCATGATCCTCAAAGAAACCGACGAGGGCGTGATATTCTTCCTGGGCGTCGCCATGCTGTACGGCTTTGTGTTCATTCACTCGGCTCTGGTCAATCCCCTTCACATCTATTGGATCAGACGTTATATAACCGTGGTCATACCCTCCATCATGCTGTTCATAAGCTACGGTCTCTATCAAATCTCCAATCTCCAATCTCCAATCTCCAATCTCCAATTTCAAATATCAACCTCTTTGCGAGGCACTCTGCCCATCATCTTGGGAATTGCTTTAGCCGCCTCTTTTCTTCAGACCAGCCTGGCTTTGGGCAGTCAGATGCCTTATCAGGGGGCAGTCTGGCAAGTGAGCCGCCTGGCTGAGCAGCTCAGCGACAGGGCGGCGGTGATCTTCGAAAGCCCGTTGATAGGAGATCAGTTTGCTTTACCTTTGACTTATCTTTATAATAAGGATGCCTTTGTCTTGCAGGGACAGGGGTTGGATAATGAGCCTTTTTCCGACCTGGTGGAGAGATGGCGCGATCGCGGGAGAGAGGTTTTCTACATCGCCTACGACGGCTCGACGAGGGTTCGCTCAGACGATTACTTTTTCTCCCCTGTAGGCGAGGTCGCCCTGGATATACCACTGCCGGAGACATCCTTCGACCACCTGCCGCAAGGGATGGTGCATCATACTTACGATCTGGAGATCTACAAGATAGAGCCGGCGTGGAAGAGGGAGGAAGCCACCTATCCCTTCTCCCTCGACGTGGGCAGATTCGACTATGGCTACCTGATGAGCGGTTTCTATGCCAGGGAGGGTAGCTCCGGTGGGTGGTACAGGTGGACAGGAGAAACAGCTGAGATACTGGTGCCGTGGGCTCCAGCGGGGAAGAGCCTCCTTCTCTCGCTTACGTTGGGCAGCCAGCGCCCTGCAGGGGTTGAACCAGCCAAGGTGTCCCTTTATTTGAACGAGCTTCTTCTCGACAGGTTCGACTTGGGTAATGAGTTTAAGACGCTGACCATTGTAGTGCCTCCCGATTCGATAACTGGTCCTCAGGCCAAGACGGCCTGCCTTCGCCTGGAGACCAACACCTGGATCCCCGCTGAGGCGGGGCTGGGAGACGTCCGAGAACTGGGCGTCATCCTTGACCGCATAGAACTTGAGTTAGAAGTTAGAAGCCTGCCCTGAGCCTAGCCGAAGGGTTGGAAGTTGGATCGTTAGACCTTCCAACCTCCAACCTCTAATTTCTAACCTCCAAGCTAAGACACCATGAATCGAAAAGCATCAATCATCGTCGTAAATTGGAATGGCAAGAGGTATCTTGAAGAGTGTCTATCTGCCCTTTTGACCCAGACCTATTCACCTTACGAGATCATCCTGGTGGACAACGGCTCCCGCGACGGCTCGGTGGACTTCGTCGCCGAGAGGTTCCCGGAAGTTAAGATAATCGAGAACAGCGAGAACCTGGGCTTTGCGGCGGGCAACAACGTGGCTATCAGAGTGGCGAGGGGGGATTACATCGTCACCCTGAACAACGACACGCGAGCGGAGCCAAATTGGCTGGAAGAATTGGTCAAGGTCGTGGAGACCGATCCGAAGATAGGGATGTGCGCTTCCAAGATGCTCTTTTATTACCACACCGGCGTTCTCAACTCGACCGGCATCAATCTAGACGTAGCGGGCATCGCCTGGGACCGGCGGGGCGGGGAGCGGGACGATGGCCTGGAGCGCGAACCGTTAGAGATATTCGGCCCCTGCGCTGGCGCGGCCCTGTATCGTCGGGAGATGTTAGACGAGGTCGGTCTTTTCGACGAGGATTTCTTTTGCTATCACGAGGACGTGGATCTTGCCTGGCGTGCTCGTTCCAGGGGGTGGAGGTGTATGTACAACCCGCGAGCGGTCGTCTATCACGTCCACTCAGGGACGGGTATGGAGGGCTCGGCCTTCAAAAATCGCCTCTTGGGTAGGAACAAGATCTGGACGATGGTCAAAAACTATCCGTCTCCTCAAATCTTTCTCTCTTTGCCCCTCATCACATTCTATGATTTGGCATCGGCCTTTTACAGCTTGTTTAAGAGGCAGGATGCAAGTCCCTTACGGGGGAGGCTGGCCAGCCTGGGCTTATTGTCTGAGATGTTGAGAAAGCGCAGGGAGATCCAGAGAGAGCGAACGTCATCGGAGTTTCCCTGGTTCAGTCCCCTGGTAGACCCCGTCACCATGTTGAAGAGATACGAGCGCTTCCAAAGCTTTATCACCAGAGGTAGATATGTTTGAACTTCAAACTTCAAACTTCAAACTTCAAAGGGCTATCCCCGCCTTGAGGTGGGCCGTGGTGATTTTCGTCACCATGAGGATCTCGCTGTCGCTGATCGCGGCTCTGGCGCTTTTCCAGTTTCCCCTGTATCCCACTCCGTACTATCACGATGTCCCGCCAGTTCCTCCTGGAATCGCCAATGCGCTGCTGGGGGTCTGGCAGCGGGGTGACACCATCTGGTACACCAAAATAGCTATGCGGGGTTACGCTCAGGGGGACGGCACGACCGTATTTTTCCCCCTCTATCCTATCTTGATGAGACTAGCCGGAAAAGTGTTCTTGGGCAATTACTTACTGGGTGGTATTATCGTTTCCAACGTGGCCTATTTCTTAACCCTGATCGCTCTTTACAAACTGACCCAGTTGGAGTTCGATTCCCAGGTTGCCGCTCGCGCCGTTGTTTACCTATCTGTTTTTCCCACCGCCTTTTTCTTCTTAAGCGCATATACAGAATCGCTTTTCTTGCTTTTTGCAGTCTCGTCCTTTTATTATGCCAGGAGAGGAAAGTGGTTAGTGGCCAGCATTATGGGGCTTATAGCTGCGTTAACCAAGCAATTTGGTTTACTTCTCTTCTTTCCCTTGCTTTACGAATACATGGTGGAAAGGGAATTCAAGCTTTCTTCGGTTCGATGCAATGTTCTATTTGTTTTTCTCATACCCATGGGCACGCTAGCCTTTCTGCTGTTTAGGCATTTCTGTGTCGGCGATGTCCTTTGGATCGTTGAAACTTATCGGACAGAGTGGGGAGTACATGCTTCCTGGCCGTGGAACAATATCTTCGACAGCTTGATGGCCATCTTTGATACTGTGAGGTTTCCTCCACTCAACCTAGAGGACACCCTCGTGCGGCGGATATTCTACAACTCCTTCGATTTAGCATGTGTGGGCTTATTCGTCCTTCTGTCTCTCGTTTCCCTGCGCCGCTTGCGCCTGAGCTATGGCCTGTACATGGTCAGCGTTCTGTTCGTGGCCTTGACGCAGAGCTTCCGCCCTCCCTACCCGATAGCGGCCCTGCCCAGATACGTCCTGGTGTTGTTCCCTGGTTTCATGGTGCTGGGGACGATGGTGAAAAACAAGGCCCTGCATTGGGCTGTGGTCGCTTTCTCGACCACGCTGCTGGCCCTGTTCACCGCCATGTTCGCCACGTGGCGGGTGGTGGCGTGATTGATTAAGAATTAGTGAAATTCGTGTAATTCGTGGCAAAAAGCAAAATGAAAGTTTGCTATTTCGGTACTTACGATGTGGAGCAATCACGGAACAACGTGATTATCCAGGGCCTGCGGCAAAACGGTGTGGATGTGGTTGAGTGTCACGCCAGATTGTGGTATGATACGGCTGATAAAATTCGGAGTGTGAGAGGCGGCCTGTTCAATCCCGTCCTGTTGGGCCGGGCTTTGGGCAGTTACCTCAGGCTCATCAGGCGCTACACCAGGATCGGCGATTATGACGTCATGGTGGTGGGCTACGCGGGGCACTTTGACCTGTTTCTGGCCAAGCTGTTGACCTGCTTTTCGAGGAAACCGCTGGTCTTCGACGCTCTTCTCTCCCTCACCGAGACCGTGGTCGAGGATCGGGGGTTGGCCCAGCGGGGGTCGCTTTTAGCTCGTTTGGTTTACCTGGTGGATAAGTATGCCTGCCGCCTGGCGGACCTGGTGCTCCTGGATACCGAGGCCCACGTCCGGCACTTCCAGCGGGACTTGGGCGTGAGGCCGGGCAAGCTGCGCTGGGTGCCTGTCGGCGCCGATGAGGTCTATTGCCGGGGCCCCTCGCCGGTTGGAGAAAGTGACCCTTTCAGGGTGGTCTACTTCGGCCAGTACATACCGCTGCACGGGGTCAACTACATCGTAGAGGCCGCCAAGCTTCTGGAGGAGCACTCGGACATCCGCTTTGAATTGGTGGGGGATGGGCAGACTTACCCGGAGGCCGCATCCCTGGCCGAGAGGCTCCAGGCGCAGAACGTAACCTTCCGCCGCACGTGGCTCTCGCCTGAGGACTTGATCGCCGAGCACATCATTCCGGCCGACGTGTGCCTGGGCGTTTTCGGCGACAGCCCCAAGGCCCGGCGGGTGGTGCCCATCAAGGTCTTCGTAGCCCTGGCCCTGGGCAAGCCGGTCATCACGGGGGACTCGCCCGCGGCCAGAGAGATGCTGATCCACGGGACGGACGCCATCCTGTGCGAGATGGCCAACCCCCGTGCCCTGGCCCAGGCGATTCTCCTCCTGAAGCGAGATCGTCCGCTGCGGGAGAAGATCGCTAAACAGGGCTACCTATCGTTTCAAAACAAGTTCTCGTCGCAGGTCATCGGAGCGACGGTAAAAAACCACTTGACCGAGGTAATAAATGCGAAGCTTAAACTTTAAACTTCAAACCTTAAACCTTAAACTTCTGGTGGGAGTCGTTCTAGCTTTCCTTCTTTTAACTTCCAACCTCACGCTTCACGCCTCCAACCTCCAACCTCCAATTTCCAATCTCCAATATCCAGCCTGGATCGAACCACGTTCGTTGAACATCACCAACCTGGTCGGGCAGGTTCCTGACGACTTGCTGAAGGGGGTGATCATCTCCTCCTATCCCTGGGATGGGATCGTCCTGTTTGAGTCGAGTTCGCTGTCTGGGGACACCATGGTGATCACCACCACGATCCACGGGCGGTTGCACTATTGGGGAACGACGCTGGGCTGCCTGGGGCAGGTTCCGCGCTCGGATGAGATGGGCAGCGCTGTGCCGCAGTCGTATCTGAGGGTTTACACGCCGGGGGGCACGGAGGTGACGTCCCAGATCACGGGTGGCAACTATTGGTCGGCGACGCTGACCCAGCCGCTGGCGGGGACGGCGACCTGGCAGGGGCGTTACGATTCTTTACCGCTGACGATCAGCCAGTCCGACCAGGGTCTAGAGTTGCCGGCCAACGTCGGCTGCGACCTGCACCTGAGCGGCAGTTACACCGAATTGAGCGGCGTGTTCACCCTGCCGCGTCCCGCGGCGGTGCCGGCCGTGGATGTGGTCAGCACCCAGTCAGCTACATATTGGTCATACATCGGCATCGGGGAGGTGGGCCGCTTCCGGCCGCTGATGGCCCAGATGCAGGCACGTTATCCAGAGCGACATACGTATATCGGCATGTCTATTCCCCCTGATGCCAACTACGTTTTCGCCGTGTACCAGCCCATGCCTGGAGATTATACGGGGCAGCCCTACGATGCCAGCGATCCCAACCGCTCGCTGCCGTCGGCTGGGACCACGCGGCTGAGGGCGTTGAATCTGTCGGGCGACCTGGCTAACTTCGGGGCTTTTCCATTGCAGATCACCTGGCAGGACGCCGATCTTACCTCGAGCAGCGCGCCCTACCTGCCGGCGCAGCGCAACCCGTCCAAGTTCACCGCGCCTGAGTTCGTGATCCCGCCAGGTGTGCTCTACGACGACTGTTTTATCTTCGGCACCTGTTCGAACGATGTGCTCACCACGATCTACAACACCCACGCGCCGATCACCCTGGTCTACCTGTCGGTCTCAGCGCCGACCGCGGGCTGTGAACTGATCCCGCTCAAGTTCGCTGGGCCTTATTGGGAGCCGGCTGAGGAAAATCTGACGCCGCCAGCCGGAATGGCAGCGAGCGGCTCTCCCGAGACGCACACTATATACTTGCCGGCGTTGTCCAAATCCCCCGACCTGTCCCAGTGTCCCTGTGGATACTTCAATGCCGAGGGGCAGATGATCGGGTATGTGGATCGTTGAGACGTGGGGATCAGAAACCAGGTTTTTGATTGATGAGGTACCGTTGCGTGCCCCAGGAGATCCCAAAAGCAACGATCTGCTTGCTCAGATAGGGAAAAACCTGGTTTCTTCCGCAAAGCAAGGGTGGCAGACAGAATGTTCTGGAGAAAAGCAGCCAAAGTATTGTTAGTCGGAGTCGTTTTATTCTTCCTCGGGCTCAACATCTACTACGGCTGGCATCGCGCCAGCCGTTTTCAGTGGGACGTTCGCCCCTGGCCTTTGATCGTCTCCTTCGCCCTGGCCCTGGCCTTCTGGTTCCTGACCGGCGTGGGGTGGAATTTGATGGTGCGGTGTTTGGGGGGGCAAATGGCCCTGCGCAAGGGCATGAAAATCTACTTCCTCTCTAACCTGGGGTGGTATGTGCCAGGCAAGGTCTGGTTCGCGGTGGGAAGGGCTTACCTCGGCCAACGAGAGGGGGTTTCGGTGGGGGTGATTTCCACCAGCGTGCTGATGGAAATGGTGTTATCGCTTACCTCCAGCGCATTGATGGCTACTTTTGCTTTGCCCCTGCTCTCGCCTATCTTAGGGGCGAAGGGCCTGTATCTGGGGATAGCCGTCCTCATCTTTGGTCTGGCAGCTCTTCATCCTGCTCCAATGAAGATCTTATTGGCCCTTTTGGGTCGCCTCTTGCCCGGCCCGACCTGTACTGAGCTCTGCCGAAGTAAACGAGAAGTACATCCCCCGCTCAGATACTCTGTCATGATGGGGCTTCTGGCGGGCTATCTTCTCATCTGGGGTTTCGTGGGAGTGGCCTTCTTCGTTCTGCTGAACGCTGTCCATCCTCTTCCCCTCACCTGGCTGCCCACTGTAGCTGCCATCTACGCGGCATCTTGGATCGCTGGTTTTTTGACCCCTGCGCCGAGCGGATTGGGCGTGCGAGAGGGGGCGATGATCCTTCTGCTTGGACAGTACCTGCCCGTGCCGGCCGTGACTGCCACAGCCATTTTATTCCGCATTTGGTTGATCCTCGCCGAGGTGCTTTGGGCGGCCGTGGCGACTCGATGGTGATCAGTAGTAATAGTGCGGCCGACCTTTGCAGCGAGTACACACGGTCTCACGCCTCACTTTCTCTCCCCGAAACACTTGGCGGGAAGCGATGTAGAAGTCGTTGTTCCAGATGTCCTTGAGGGGCTCGGCGAAGGCGTTTCCAAAATCGTTGGCCGGATCATCGTACCAACAGCAGGGTGATACCGCCCCCTCCCAACTGATCACGCAAGTCTCCCAGAGATAGGGGCATACTTTGACCTTTTGCAGGGTCCTATCCTGGCGTGTTTTATAATCATAGAAGCTGTGTATTTCGCTCACGGGCAGCCATCTTTTCATGTCTTCTCGGCTGTCCGTGTTCACCATTATGGGGGCCACCACCACGTTGTCTACCCCAAGCTGTTTTCCTAGTCGCCTGATGGCGGGGATCTGATTTTCGTTATACCTGTTCAACAGAACCCGGATGGTGAGGAGCGGAAAAGGGCTCTGGTGTATCTCTCTTTGTCTAACCAATGATCTTATGCCTTCGGTGACCTGGTCGAGGCTTCCCCCCACTCGGTACGTTTCGTACGTCTCCTGATCTGCTCCGTCCAGGGAGATGACCAGTTCCTCCAACCCCGAAACGATGGCCTGCTCGGCCATCCCCGCATCAAAATAATTGAGGCTGGTGCTGACCTTGGTGCTGATGTTTCTGGTGTTGGCGTAGTCAATCATGTCGAAGATCTGGGGGTGCAGAAACGGTTCGCCCCAGTTGTACAGATCGAGGAAGTAGGCGTATTCTGCTATCTCGTCAATCAGCTTTTTGAAATCGTCGAAGGCCATCTTGCCCTGGGGGCGTTTGAGGGTGCCCCGGCCCGTGGGGCAAAGGGGACAGCGCAGGATGCAGATGTTGATGGGGTCAACGACGTAGTGGTAGGGGTATCCCCCCACCTTCGTCCTTCTGAAACGCCGCTGAGCTTTCGCCAACAGCCAGTTGGCCAGTTTCCTCGGCGTGCTGTGTCTCAGCAACTTGGCGAGCTGCTGCTGCCCTTTTGTGGCCACCGACCTGGGCCCCGCGGTTTTCATGAACAGCGATATCGTCTGGCGATTAATCATAGCCGCTTCCTTGATGTAGGCATATAAGGTGTCATTGCGAGTTGCTCCATGCCGCTGTCGTGCTACTCATTGTGCAAGAAACCCGCCAGCGCCGGCCGAGTAGGAGCGACTTGTGTTGAGCTTGTCGAAACAAGCGACGTATCAAGGCCAAGCGGGTTACCCGGAGAGCCGCTCGCTTGATTTCGATACGCTCTGCTACTCAATCGGCGCTCGCTCCCCGGGTTTTGCACACGACGGTTTGTTTCTTAGTAGGAGCGCTTTTTGCGACGGAGCAATCCCCCGCATACATCGGAGGAAATTGCTTCGCACAAACCGCTCGCAATGACACAGGCGTGCCTTGACAAATTAGTCATTAGATTATATCATATTAGCACAACAAAGGCAACGAATCTCGACGAATTTTGACGAATTTTCAAAATTGGTCTTCACAGGCCGTATCTTTTTTGGCATTTTTACGTTATAATATATGAGAAAGAAAATAATATCTAAACAGGAAGAACGGGAACTGATCAAGCGGGCGAAGGAGTGCGATTCATCTGCCTTCGCCAGGCTCTATGAGCATTACTATCAGGACATTTATAATTATATCTACTACCGGGTACCTGATGCCTCTCTGGCTGAGGACATGACATCGGAAGTTTTTATAAAAGTGCTGGAGTCCATTGACTCCTTCACCTTCCGAGGGTTCCCCTTCTCGTCGTGGCTCTTCCGCATCGCCAGGAACCTGATGATTGATTACTACCGCAGCCATCCAGAGCCAGTTGAGCTGCCTTTAGAGGCAGGGGTACTTCTCGCCGAGGAGGCCCCCAGCGATGTTTTCGAAAGGGAGCTTACCCAACAGCAGCTGGCACAAGCCCTCAGTAATTTGACCGAGGATCAGCAGCAGGTGGTTATTCTCAGGTTTGTGGATAGACTCTCTAACACTGACGTGGCACAGGTACTGGGTAAGTCCGAAGGGGCGATTAAATCGTTACAATATCGAGCCCTGAGTTCGTTGAACCGTGTTCTGGAGGATGTCTTTCCTGAAAGAAACCAGGTTTTTGACTGAAGCACGTGGCTTTTTACACTGCGAAGAGTTCCAAAGGTAAGAGCTCGACTATTCGAGTAGAAAAAAAACCTGGTTTCTAGGATTTTGATGGGGGTTGAGAGGAGACTGAGACAATGAGGCGGGGACTTGAACGCGCTCTCGATGAGTGTCTCTCTCAATTGAATACTGGTGAGTTTGGCCTGGAGGAGGTGCTCGCGCGTTATCCTGAGCACGAGGCTGAGCTTCGTCCCTTGCTGCGAATGGCGATGCTGGTTCGCCAGGTGCCGCAGGTGGTGCCCTCGGCGGAGGCCAAGGCCGCGGGGCGGCGGCGACTGCTCGCGGCGGTGGCCAAGAAGAGGCGGGAGAAGGCCCTGGCTCAGCCTGGCCTGCTGCGCCGTCTGGGGCAAAGCGCGGCTGCCCTGGTGCAGCCCTTGGTACAGCCTCAGAGACAACCCCTGAGACTGGCGCAAGCCATAGCCGCACTGCTCGTTGTCGTTTCCCTCATCGGCGCGGGGACGGTGGGGGTGACTGCGGACAGCTTGCCCGATAGCCCTCTTTATCCCATCAAACGCACTGCCGAGCGGGTTCAACGGGCTTTCACCACCACGGCGGCGAGCCAGGCCAGGTTGCACATGAGCTACTCCGAGAGACGATGGGATGAGACCCAGGCTCTGTGGGAAGCGGGCAAGGGCTTGAATGAAGCGACTCTACAGGCTATGGAGAGTGAGAACAGCGGCGCTCTGATGGCCATCAGCCGGGTATCTGAGGAAGAGAGGCTCAACCTGCTGGACGACTTCACCCATCTAACGGCGAGGCAGCAGGTGCTCCTGGAGAAGATGGAGATGAAGCCAGGGATTCCGTCTTCCGACCAGGTGGCCCTCGAAGAAGCTCGCAAAGCTGCTGAAGAACATCAGCGGGTAGCGACGGAGGCCATGACAAAGTTCCCGCCCAGCCCGGTGCCGCCGACGGATACGGCGGCTCCAGTGGACTCCAGCTTCCCGGTTGCTCCAGCGCCCACGCCGACTCGAGCGCCCACTTTCACGCCGATCCCAGTGCCTACGCCGACTCCAGTGCCGCCCACTTTTACGCCGATCCCTGTGCCCACGGCGACTCCAGTGCCGCCCACGTCCACGCCCGTTCCAACGCCGACGGTGGCGCCCACGGCCATGGAGACGCCTCAGGCGGAGGTGACTTTCGAGCCGACGGTGGAGCCTATGGCCACGGAGACGCCTCAGGCGGATGTGATCTTCACGCCGGTGGTGGAAGCGACGGCCACCCCAACGCCCACGGCCACACCTACTCCAACGCCCACGCTTACGCCCACGCCTACTCCTACCCCGATGCCGACAGCGGAGCCCACAATCGCGCCGACGCCTCAGGCGGCGGTGCCTTTCCAGCCCCTGCCTGCTTCCTCGGTCACGCACTGCCGGGTGAGCGATGCTCCTGAGGGGGAGGAGGTGCTCGAGTTCCCCGCTGGCACCGGGAAGGTCTACGTAGTGTTCGACTATGTTTACATGGCGGGCGAAGAGGTGGGGATAAAGGTCACTGACAATATCGGCCACGTTCTGCTCGAAGAGGTCAGGACCCTATCTGGGGATGATACGGTGTCCATTCCCGTCCCGGCAGGCGAAGGGGGCTTCACTGCTGGCCGCTACCTGGTCAACATCTACCAGGGCGGGGGGGTGATCAAGGTAATCTGGGACGTCGCTGAGCCCGGCGGGTAGGGCTATCCAATATCTAATATCCAATATCCAAATAACATAAGAAACCTTAAAATATTCAAAATTGGTCGCCGGTACCCGTATCTAAATCGAGGTTTTTACGTTATATATATTAGATAAGGAGTACATTTTTTCTTACTTGAAAGGGGGTGAGGCGATAGGACAAAGGCTGGATTATCCGATAGTTGGCGGCTCGTCAGGGCCGGCAACCCAAGTATTGACCAAACAACAACAAAAACTAAGGAGGTTAGTAACAAATGAGTAAGAAGTTTAGACTACTAATGGTTTTAGTGCTGGTAACAGGGCTCTTCGGTGGCCTGTTGACCGGCAGCACCGTATCGGCAGATCCGACGCCCGGCACTTTCATCGAGATCCCGCGCATTGACGTGGGCGACGTGTTCGGGACGGGTGACTGGGACACCCAGATTCAGATCATGAACCTGGGCGCTGACGCCATGGTGTATGCGGAGTTCTACGGAGGCAATCCGTACTTGTGCCCGCCTAACGAGGATGGTCCCTTCTACGACGTCGAGATGTGGATGCCTGCGGGTGCTGTCTGGACTCTGCACAACGCGATTCCCGCTGGCGCCGAGTCGGCCTTCATCTGGTCCGATTCGCCTCTGGCAGTGACGGTGGATCGCTGGGGTCCTGACGCCTACGGAGATGGGTTCGAGCTCTCCGCTAGCTATACAGGCATCTCCGATCCCTTCATGACCGATCCAAACGACTTTGGCGCCCCGTTTGAGTACTTCGCGCCCTACGTCATGAACAGTTACCACAACTTGGACGCCACCATCACCATCCAGAACTCCGGCGAGATCTGCGCCTCCATCTGGATCCACTACAAGGAGCAGGGCAACTGCGAGTTCATGAAGGCGCAGCACGTCGAGCAGATAGCGCCAGGTGAGAGAATCGTCATCGGCAATGGCCCTGACGCAGACATGCCGTACCCGACGCCGGAGATTGATGCTCCCTGGTTGGGTTCGGCCTACATCACGGCCAACGTGCCCCTGGCCATCATCGTGGACCAGTTGAGCTTCGCGCCCTCGTTGAACCTAGGCACGCTGCTGTCCATGCGTGGGATGCCATACCTTGGGGAGAACTTCCTGGGTGTGTTCCCAGAGATCTGGTATGCCGACTTGCTGTATCGGGAGATCAGCGGCTGGCAGTCCAGCATCCAGGTGCAGAACCTGACCCAGTGGTCCCTGCCCACCTTTGTCACCGTGGAGTTCTTCGACCAGAGTGGCGATTCCATCCTCTTCGTGGGCGACTGGATCTGCAGGAACGGCGCCAAGACCTTCTACCTGCCGGCCATCATTGACCTGGGCGTCAGCTTCCCCTTCGGGTACGTTGGGGCGGCCGAGATCATGTCCCACGGTCAGGTGGACTACCCTGGCGAGACGCACCCTGACGGTGAGCCTATCTTCGCCGTGGTGGACATCAAGAAGACCAAGGTGTACGACGACACGACTGGCTTCTGGAGACACACCGTCGCTGGCGAGACCCAGGCTGGGTCATATAACGCCCATCCGTATTGGCAGAAGGTGGACGCCGAGGGTTGGGCCATGCCCTACATCGCCAAGGAGCAGCTTGGTGTGACCTCCCGCATCGCCATCCGCAACAACGCCAACTGCAACAAGATCAAGGGCTACATCGAGATCGTTGACGAGACCGGGACGACCGTGACCCAGATCCCCGTGCCCTGGCTGCATCCCAAGCACATGAAGGTCATAGATCTGGCCTACTTTGGGCAGATAGCTAGGGGCTTCGTTGGGGCGGCTTACTTCTGGGTCGACGATGTGGAGCAGCTCTGCGATGTGGATCCTTGGGACGGGGTTACTGATTGGACGCCTATCATGCCCTCCGTCGTGGTGCTGAACTACGGCTACGCGACCGAGCTGCCCATCGGGTCGGGCGCAGGGCCGTGGACGCAGATCGGCGGCGACGTGACCAGAGTCTACGAGGCCACCCCGTTCTACGACTACATCTTCACCTGCTACGGCGACGTCAAGGGCAACGTCTACTCCGATCTGGGTGCCACCGCGGACCCGAATCAGAAGTTCCCTCTGGACGGTGCGGTGGTAGAGATTGATACCCAGACCGACACGACCGACTCCACTGGCTGGTACCGGATCGAAGGCTTGGCGGAAGGCCTCGATGTTAGCATCACGGCCTCCAAGTCTGGCTTCGCGACCTGCACCGGGGCAGTGGATGTCCCCTGCAACGACCAGGTCTACTGGAATCCCGAGCTCCGTTGCCAGGACATCACCTGGACCATCCTCGTGACCCAGGAGGACGGCGCTAATCCTGTCTACGGTGCCGACGTGACAGTCACCTTGACAACCGATGCGTGCGTAGATGAAAAATCCATCAACGACATGACCAACAGCGATGGCATCGCGACGTTCAGTGATGCTTTGCTTGATGGTGAGGCTGCGCTGCAAACTAAGTTAGGTGAACATGTGACAGTCGTGGTCATGAAAGACGGCTACGATACGAAGACTGTAAAGGAAACCGACACGGTATTCGCCCTCGACGACTTCTACAACTGTCCGGGCACAGTTGCGGAAGACGAGATTGAGCTGTGCGGTTACTTCAGCATCTACGGCGTGGTCAAGGATGCGGCGGACAACCCGCACAATGGCTACACCGTGCAGGCTGAGACGGAGAACACCGGCACCGTGTTGGGCTCTGGCATGAGCGACACCTGCTGCTCGGGCAACTACGCCCTCAGCGGCAGCATAGCGGAGTGCACGGCCACGGGTGAAAGCGGGAAGTTCTACCTCCGCACATACGCGCCTAACGGCGTGCTGGTTAATGAGTCGGCTCTGTACACCTGTGATGCTGATGGCGACCTCGGCGTGCAGTGCAGTGAAGTACAGCTAGCGAACATCGTGTTCTAGTATCGCTGCGCCTTTGGCGCGCGCTACGACTACGAGTACGAAAGCCACCAGGGGGAAACCCCTGGTGGCTTTTTTATTACAGCAGCTGATATACAGCGGGTAAGCGGATGGGCGGTGTTGCTCCGGTAGGGGTTTGCTAAAACGAGACGATGGTAGTATAATCTAATCAAGTTCCAAAATATCTTGGGGAGGAAGAACTATGATTGACGTGGTAACGGTGGGAAAGGGATTTCGAATATTGATACCACTGGGGTTGCGGAAAAGTCTATCCCTGACAGAGGGGGAAATGCTGCAGGCCGAGGCGAGTCCTGGGGGCTATCTGATCTTGAGGAAACAAGTTGATTCCCGCTCTGTCCTGGCCAAGGAAGCCTTCGGGATGTGGGCCGACCGTGAGGACATAAAGGGCGGCGTAGAACATGTCCGCAGGCTTCGGGCCGAGTGGAAGGGGCGAATGGAGATCATAGATGCCTGAGAGAGGCGATGAAGAACAGGCCCGCACTGAGATCTTAATTGATACCGACGTCTTGATAGAATACCTTCGTGGCTCCCCTGTGGTTCGCCGTCTGATTGACGAGATAAGGAATGGCGACGTAAAGGCCTATTTCTCGACCATCACCGAGACGGAGCTATATTCGGGCAGTCGGAATGAGCGCGAGGATGCCCGGATAGCCGCGTTGCTCTCCTTTCTGACGCGTGTGGACGTGGATGGCAACGTAGCAGTGGTCAGCGGTAAACTGCGCTACAAATACAGGGCGCGCAAGCTGGAGACGCCAGACGCTATAATCGCTGGCACTGCTCAAATCCTGAATGTGAAGCTGGCCACTTTCAATAGACGGCACTTTGAGATGATTACGGAGATAGAGCTATTTGACATTGAATAGTGAAGATATGTCTCGGAGGAGCCACCGGGGGGGAAACCCCTGGTGGCTTTTTTATTACGGTAACAGATATACAGCGGATAAGCGGATGCAGGAGCGTGGCATCTCTATTTGCCAAATGGGGATGGGGGTGGTATAATTGTATAAACGTGAAAGGAGACAGCAAATGAGCAGGGCAGCCATTCAACAGGTCTCCGTCCCCGATACGGAGTGGCGGGAGTTGGTCGAGTTAAGCGCACGAGAAGGCGTCCCCCCCGAAAGCTTGTTGCAGAAGGCTCTAAGTAGGTATCTTTCGGAGGTGCGGAGGATGGCGGAAGCAAGACGGCTGCTTCACCAGAGCTTCGGCGTCTGGAAGAGCAGGGATGACCTGGGAGGGGATAGCGTTGACGTGGTGAACAAGCTTCGTGAGGAGTGGGATGAGCGAACAGCGAGACTGGGAATCGAGTAGCTACGTCATTGATTCCGATGTACTTATTGACCATTTGAGAGGATATAGAGGCGCATTAGATTTCATTGATTCCCTTATCCTTGATGGGGCAGAGGTGTGGTTTTCGGTAGTCAGCGAGGCTGAGATCTATTCCAATGTGCAGCCAGGCGCGGAGGCCAGGACACTGGCCCTATTTGAGGCCCTTACCAGGCTGAATGTCAACGGCGTCATAGCCAGAAAGGCGGGCGAGTATCGCGCCTTATATGGGCGGATTCATGGGATGGCCTTACCTGATGCGCTGATCGCTGCCACCACTCTTGTTCACCAGTCCACCTTGATTACCAGGAATACACGGCATTATCCTATGTCAGACATTCAAGTGGTGATGCCCTTTGAGATAAAGTGATCCTCTTCGGGGCGGGAGTGGTATAATGGAGCTACAATTCGACGAGGAGCATGACGATGGCCGAGGAGAGCAGAGAGGTCAGAGAGGTCAGGCCGGTTTGGGAAGCCGAGGTGCCGTGGGTGGTGGCCTACCTGCGGGAGGACATCCAGGACTTGCGGAACGAGGTGCGGGAGGTACGGCGAAGCGTCCAACGCCTGGATGAGAAGCTCGATGGCGGCCTGGATCGGCTGGACGAGAAGATTGATGGCGGCCTGGATCGGCTGGACGCCAAAATAGATGCCAGGACCGATGGGCTGGACGCCAAGATGGATGGCGGCTTCGCACGACTGGACGCCAAGATCGACAAGCTACGCCGGGAGATGGGCGTACAGCTCCGTTGGATCATCGGCATCGTCATCGGGGCCATGCTGACAATGACGGGTGTTTTCGCCTGGATCGTGGATCGGATGCTGACGCCGTAGCGGAGGTCAGAATCCAGCTTTAGGTGCTATAATCTGTACCAGACAATCGAACACCACTTTCTGCGAAAGGCTGTGACGGAGAGGAGTAGGCGGAGGGAGACCGCCAGGGAGGCGGGGCCGTGGACTGAAAGCCCCGCTCGGAGGAAGCCCGCTGAAGTTCGCTCCTGAGCCGACGAGGGAAATGGCAAATAGCCAATAGCAAATAGCCAATATCTAATAACCAATAGCTTCTACTGTCCGCCATTTGCTATAAGCCATCAGCTATCTGCCAGAGTAGTTCGTTCCGGAGCCCCACCGTTAGCGGGGCAACTGGTAAGCCACCTGCCAGGCAAGGGTGGCCACCGGTGCTGAGAGGGCCTGTTATCATGGGCCAAACAGGGTGGTACCGCGGAGCATCACGGTTGCAGCTTCGTCCCTGACGAAGCAGGCAACCGTTTCTCATTGGAGGCAACCATGGCCTGGCGATTGTTGGGAATCCGATGCGTCGCAGGCCCCCACCCCCAGCCCCTCCCCCAACTCTGGGGGAGGGGAGTCCGCTTCCCCCCTCGCCCAGGGTTGGGAGAGGGGGGTTAGGGGGGAGAGGGCTACATCAGGCCCCTCAGCCCCTCCCTCAACTCTAGGGAAGGGTAAACATGCTGCTTGCCGAGCGCTTGCAAGTAGACTTGTATCATCCCATAGTGAAGGAGCGAAGAAGATGCTGCAAAAGCTACACGAGCTGAAAGAAAAGGCACTCCAGGCCCTGGAGATGGTCTCTGATTCCGATGAACTGGACGGCTGGCGCGTCGGGCATCTGGGCAGGAAGAGCGAGTTGAATAGTATCCTGCGCAACGTGGGACAACTGATCCCCGAAGAGCGGCCCGCTGTGGGGCGGCTGGCCAACCAGGTCAAGCTGGCCCTGGAAGTTGCTTACGACGATAAGGCCGAAGCCCTCAAACGCCAAGAGCTGGAGCGGGCGCTGAGGGAGCAGCGGAGCGATGTGACTCTGCCCGGCAGGCCCGTCAGCGTGGGGCGGCTGCACCTCAGCACTCAAACCCTGCGAGAGATCTATGCCATCTTCGGCGCCATGGGCTTCCAGGTCTACGAGTCCCCCGACGTGGAGACCGACGAGCTGAACTTCGGCCTGCTGAACATGCCGCCCCATCACCCGGCCCGCGATATGTGGGATACCTTCTGGATCAGCGACGAAGTGCTGCTGCGCACCCACACCTCGCCGGGGCAGATCCGGGTGATGCGCGAGCGCTACCCTGAGCCCATCCGCGTCATCCTGCCTGGCAAGTGTTACCGCTACGAGCAGATCACCGCCCGCTCCGAGCACCAGTTCTACCAGGTGGAGGGGCTGGCGGTGGGGCACGCCATCACCATGACCGACCTGATCGGCACGCTGTCCGAGTTCGCGCGGCGCTTCTACGGGCCGGATCGCCGCATTCGCATCCGCGGCTCCTACTTCCCCTTCACCGAGCCCAGCATTGAGGCCGACATGGACTGCATCCTGTGCGGTGGCGAAGGGTGCCGGGTTTGCCGATACAGCGGCTGGCTGGAGGTGTGCGGGGCCGGGATGGTGCATCCGGTGGTGCTGCGAAACGGCGGCTACGATCCCGACGAGTGGAGCGGATTCGCCTTCGGCTTCGGTGTCGAGCGGCCAGCGATGGTCAAGTACAGCATTGACGACATTCGCCTGTTCTACGGGAACGATCTTCGGTTCCTGAGGCAATTCTAAAATAGAAACCAGGTTTTTTCAAAAAACCTGGTTTCTGGGAGCATAACAATGGAGATAAGCCAATGAAAGTACCCTTGTCCTGGTTGAAAGATTACGTTGACATCACCATCCCCCTCGCCGAACTGGCCGAGCGGCTGACGCTGGCCGGGCTGGAGGTGGAGACTATCGAGTACATCGGCCTGCCGGAGGCCGCGCTGCCCTGGGACCCGGAGAAAATCGTGGTGGGCGAGCTCCGCGCTGTCCATTACCATCCCAACGCCGACCGGCTGGTGCTGGCCGAGGTCGAATACGGCGGCCCGGAGCCTGAAGTCGTCGTTTCGGGGCCTCCCAGCCTGCTGCCGCTCCGGGGCCAGAGCAATCTGCACCTCAAGGTAGCCTTTGCGATGGAGGGCGCTCGTCTCTGGGACCCCTACGCCGAGGAGCCGCATATCAAAAAGCTGAAGAAGGTCAACATCCGCGGCGTCTCATCGCGGGCCATGGTCTGCTCGGAAAAGGAACTGGGCCTCTCCGACGATCACGACGAGATCATCTACCTGCCCGACGACGCGCCCGTCGGCACGCCGCTGGCCGACTACCTGGGCGACGCGGTGCTGGAGTTGGACATCAAAGGGCCATTCGGCCACCTGTACTCTATCTTGGGCATCGCCCGCGAGGTGGCCGCGCTGCTGCACCTGCCGCTCAGGAGGGACGTGCTTGAGGCGCTGGAGCGACATCCGGCCGAACTGACACCCACACCCGATTTTATCGCCCTGGAAATCGCCGATCCCGATCTGTGCCCGCGCTACTCAGCGGCCTTCATTCGGGGGGTGAAAGTGGAGCCTTCGCCCTTCTGGATGCAACTGCGACTGCGCCGCGCCGGGATGCGCCCCATCAACAACGTCGTGGACATCACCAACTACGTGATGCTGGAGTCGGGGCAACCGCTGCACGCCTTCGACTACCACGTCCTGCGATCCAGGCCTGGCGACGACCGGCCGGCCATCATCGTGCGCCGCGCCCGCCCCGGCGAGCAGATGGCAACCCTCGACGGGGAGTTGCGCACCTTCGACGACGAGATGCTGCTCATTACCGACGGCGGCGGCCCCGTGGCGGTGGCTGGCGTGATGGGTGGGCTGGAGAGCGAGGTCACTGAGGCCACGACCGACGTCCTCTTGGAAGCGGCGAACTTCCACTTCCTCAATGTCCGCCGCACCTCCCGCCTGCTGGGACTGGCCAGCGATGCCAGCCAGCGGTTTGGGCGGCGGGTGGACCCGGAGTTGACGGTGAAGGCCGCCGCGCGGGCGGCCCACTTGATGGCGGAACTGGGCGGCGGCGCCGTGGTCCCCGTCATCGGCGACCTGTACCCCGGCTGCCAGCCGCAGCGAGTGCTCGAGTTCGATCCGGCCTATGCTGCTCGCGTCCTGGGCATCGAAATCCCAACCGACGAAATCGAGCGCATCCTCACCTCCCTTGAATTCCAGGTCCAACCTACGAATTTACGAATCTACGAATCTACGAATCTACCAATCTACCAGGTAACCGTCCCCTCCCACCGCCTCGACGTCACGCGCCCCATAGATCTGGTCGAGGAAGTAGGCCGCATCTGGGGCTACGACCGTTTCCCGACGACGCTCTTGCGCGACGAGCTGCCGCCGCAGCGGGCCAACCCCCGCCTGGAAGGGGCCGAGCGCGTGCGCGATCTCCTGATCGGCTGCGGGCTGGATGAGGTCATCACCTACTCACTGGTGAACGTCGAAGACGAGGGGAAACTCCGCCCCCAGGGTTCAGCTTCCTCCCCCCTGATTTCGGGGGGGACAGAGGGGGGGCTGCGCGTGCTCAATCCCCTCTCCGCCGAGCGGGCCTACCTGCGGCAGACGCTGCTCCCCTCCCTGCTCCACACCACCCGCGAGAACCTGCGCTTCCTCGACCGGGTAACCATCTTCGAGATCGGCGCGGTTTACCTGCCGGTGGAGGGGCAGATCCTGCCCAACGAGCCGCTCCGGCTGGGCATGGTGATGACCGGCCCGCGCGAGGCCCGCTCGTGGCTGGCGGGGCAGGACAGCACGCCGCTGGACTTCTACGATCTCAAGGGGGTGGTGGAGACGCTGCTGGCTGGGTTGGGGCTGGAGGGGACGTTCGAGCTTGGCGAGTACCCCGCCTTCCACCCAGGCCGCTGTGCGCAGGTGAGCGTTGGAGACAAGGTGGTGGGCGTGATGGGAGAGCTGCACCCGCTGGTGCGAGAGGCGTTCGACCTGCCGGAGCAGCCCGTCTGCGCGCTGGAGTTCGACCTGGAGGTTTTGCTGGCCCAGGTGGGCAAGGTGCGCACCATGCAGCCCATCTCCCGCTTCCCGGCCGTAGTGCAGGATGTGGCCCTGGTCGTGGACGAGAACCTGTCGGCTGAGGAGGTGCGGCAGGCGATCCTCGCCTTCGGCGGCCAGTTGTTGCAGGACGCCCGGTTGTTCGACCTGTACCGGGGCGAGCAGATCGCGCCCGGCAAGAAAAGCCTGGCCTATTCCCTGACCTACCAGGCCGATGATCGGACTCTAACCGATGACGAAGTGGCCAAGGTGCAGGAGCGCATCGTGCGGCGCCTGGCCGAGGAGTTAGGGGCCGAGCTGCGGGCTTGAAGGTCAATAAGGCAACGAGGCAACGAGTCTACGAATCTACGAATCTACGAATCTACGAGTCTACGAATCTACGAGTCTACGAGGTGAAAGGAGGACTTCAATGACTATCAAGGATTTCCCCGGCAGGGGCAAGGTGGCCGTGCTCAAGACTACCCCTGATACGGTGCTAGAAGACTATCGCCAGTTAATGCATCTGGCGGGCTATCAGCAAGCTCTGCCCAAGGATGTGGAGACCATCCTCAAGATCAACGTCTCCTGGCAGACCTGGTACCCGGCCTGCTCCACCGTGCCCTGGCAGTTGGAGGGCGTGATCAAGACCCTGCAGGACGACGGCTACCAGAACCTCATCGGTGGCCAGAACAACACCGTCGTCGTGGACGCCTACGTGGCCGAGCGCAACAACAAGCAGAAGATCATCGTGGATCAATACGGCGTGAGGAACGTCCACCTCTACGAGCCGCAGTATAAATGGGTGCGCTACGAGCCCAAGCAGCCCTTCCTCGTGCTGGATAAGGTCTACCCTGAGGGGGTGTACATCCCCGAAATTCTCATCGGACGGAACATCATTCAGATGCCGACGGTGAAAACGCACGTCTTCACCACCATCACCGGCGCGATGAAGAACGCCTTCGGAGGCCTCCTGGGCACGAAGAGACACTGGACTCACGGGGTCATCCACGAGACTCTGGTGGACCTGCTGATGATCCAGCAGGACATCCACCCGGGCCTCTTCGCCGTGATGGACGGCACCTTCGCCGGCGACGGGCCGGGTCCACGAGCCATGCGCTGGCACGAGAAGGACATCATCCTGGCCTCCGCCGACCAGGTGGCGATTGATGCCGTCTCCGCTAAACTGCAGGGCTTCGACCCCCTCTCCATCCCGTTTATCCGCATCGCGCACGAGATGGGGCTGGGGGTGGGCGATCCCAAAGACATTGAGATAGTGGGATACGATATCTCGGCCGAGGACTGGGACTTTATCCAGGAGGACACCTTCGCCAGCCGGGGGCAAAAACTCATCTACCACGGCTGGCTGCACCCGCTGGAGCCGCTCTTGCTGCGCTCGCCGCTGGTGCCCTGGTCATACCTGGCCTCTAACTTATATCACAACGTCTACTGGTATCCCTTCGTGGGACGCAAGCGGGTGGAAGCGGCTCTGGAGACCAAGTGGGGGCAGCTCTTCGAGAGCTACGGTGATGGGGAGGTAGTGATGCCGGGCATCGAGCCGCAGACGGCCGCCATCGCCCTGGGCGGCGCGGCTCTCTTGGCTGGTGGGCTCCTGTGGGGATTGTGGCGGCTGATGAGGGGGTGGAAAGATGAAAGTTGACTTCCACGTCCACACTTGCTACTCTGGAGATTCGCTCACGTCCCTGGAGGAGGTGATCAAGGCTTGTCGGAGGCGGGGCCTTGATAAAGTGGCCATCACCGATCATAATACCATGGCGGGGGCCTTGGCTCTTTTGGAGATGGCCCCCGATTTGGTTATCGTGGGAGAGGAGATCAAGACCGATGTGGGGGAAATCATCGCTTACTTCTTGAAAGAGGAGGTGCCCAAGGGACTTCCTGTTCGGGAGGCTATTGCCCGCGTGCGCGAGCAGGGTGGCGTAGTCGGCGTCCCCCATCCTTTGGACCGGCTGCGCCGCGAGGCCATGGGCCTGACCCATTTGCTCAGCATCATCGAGCAGGTGGACGCGCTGGAGGTTTTCAACGCCCGTACCACATTCCCCTCCGACAACCGCCGCGCGCTGGATCTGGCCCGCGAGCGAGGACTCTTGATGAGCGCGGGCAGCGACGCCCACATCGCCTGGGAGATCGGCCACGCCTACGTGGAGATGCCCGCCTTTAATGACAAAGACGAGTTCCTGCGCAGCCTGGCCCAGGGACAGATCGTGGGGCGCTTGACCACTCCCTTGATCCACTTTGCCTCCACCTGGGCCAAGTTGATCAAGAGGCGGCGAAGCTGAAAGAGGTGAACCACCTCTAACATGATCCTCACCCGCCGGGCGTAGGGGTGGGTGTTGGTGTGACCGTGGGCGTCGCCGTAGGCGTAGGTGTGGCCGTCAGTGTGGGCGTCTCTGTAGCTGTTGGCGATGGCGTTAGGGTGCTGGTGGGGGTGTAGGTTGGCGTCGGTGTGCTTGTGCTGGTAGAAGTTGGAGTCGCGGTTGGGATGGGCGTGCCGTAGTTCTTCAACACCAGGGGCAGGAAAACTTTGAACGGGAGGTCAATGTCGAGACAGGCGTCGTCCCAGTAGGAGTCGTTGTGCTTAACGCACCATTCCGGGGCTGCTTTGGTGAACACGGTGACGTGGTTAGCTTGAGCCACAGACGTAATCGAAAGCTGCGCGTGCTCGTCGTAGTGCTCGGTCTCGTCGCTCCAGATGATCCGGTCTGAGAAGGGGTCTGTGCCACCATAAGGGTCTATGCCCACCGAGAGCCAGTATTTTCCGGGAAGAGTTGAGTGGTGGGGGTCGGACTCCGAGCTGGACCACACTACCACCCAAATGGAGAACTCCATCTCGATCCCCTCAGGCACTGCCACTTGCTGATAGAGGCCCGCCGTGTGGGTGGAGAACAAAGTAAACATCTTCTGAGCGTACTGGCCCGATCGAACGCGCAGGGGATCGGGGTGGGCGTAACCATCCTCAAGCTTGTATTCGGGCCGGTAGTTATAACAATTTGTGCCTGGCTCATTATCATACCATAGCTTCCAATCATTGGCTACCTCCAATTCGCCCTGAGGCCCCTTCCAGGGTTCGTAGGGGTCTAGCCTGTAGCTGTACCCATCTTCGAAGCCGGGATTCACCAGCAGGTTGTAAGGGCACTCGGCCTGGTTTTGTGACAGTTGGGCCGAGCCAATTATCGTACTCGCCACAATGAACAGAAGCACAACTGCACATGATATTAGATTTTTGAACTTTGAACTTTGAGCTTTGAACTTCATTTTCCCCCTCCTCTTTCGTTTATTCCGCGTTCTCTCCCCTCGGCAATGGTTAGTATAGCAGATTTCGGGCTGCCTGGCAAAAGACAGGAAGGAGTCTGATAAATGATCATCGCTGTGCTCTCAGACATCCACGACAACATCTGGAAGCTGAAAGATATTGGATATTCGGTATTGGCTAGTTGCCAGGGAAGGCGAAGTGGGGTATAATGGATGTGTACGCTAACGCCCCAATATCCAATATCTAATATCCAACATCCCACTGAGGAGGTTCCGATATGAAAAAGTATTACACCCCTATCGCTACCTTGATTATCTGCGCCCTGGTGATTGGCGGATTCTTGAGCGCATGCGCCAGGGAAACGCCTACACCGATGGCTACGGCTACCGCTATGCCTGCGCCCACCCATGCTCCTGAGCCTACATTCACTCCTGAACCCACTTTCACTCCCGGGCCTACTCCCACGCCCTTGCCTCCCGTATCACCGCAGGTGCTGGAGCGGGTACCGGCCCCAGGCGAAGAACAGAGTCTGGCTGCGCCGCTGCTCGTCGTCTTCGACCAGCCCATGGATCGGCCCTCGACGGAGGGGGCGTTCGTGATCCAGCCAGTTGTGGCAGGGAGCTTCAACTGGCCCAACGACACGACCCTGGCTTTTGCTCCGACGGCGCCCTTCGGGCGGGGGGAGAGCTACAAGGTGAGCGTGGCTGAGGAGGCCAGGAGCGCGGAGGGCCTGGCCCTGAGGGAGCCCTTCAGCTTTCGCTTCAGCACGGTGGGGCACCTGGAGGTCACAGAGGTGCAGCCTGCCCCCGACACTGCCGAGGTGGCCACCGATGCTCTGGTCACGGTGATGTTCAACCGCCCGGTGGTGCCTCTCACCGCCATCGCGGAGCAGGCGGGCCTGCCCCAACCCCTGACCTTCATCCCGCCGATGACGGGCGAGGGCCAGTGGCTCAACACCTCGATTTACACCTTCCGCCCCGAGGAGGGCTTCGACCCGGCC
>JAUWOY010000095.1 GCA_030611885.1 Chloroflexota bacterium
TAGCGACGTATCGAGGCCAAGCGGGTTGCCGGTAGACCCGTTCGCATCCTGGGTTTCGATACGACCTGAAGGTCTACTCAACCGGCGGATGCTCGCTATGCCCATGTGCACCCCTTTCCCCCCCAAATATTGAGAAGATACAATTTAACATTGCCGGGTCTTTCTGAGATCAATTTACCGTGGATCACGCGCCCTGTGTCAACAATCTCGCGCAGGAGGCCGTCGCCCCCACGGTATCGTTGGCGAAACTCGGCCATGGAGAGGATAATAGGCGAGAGCACATTTCCAAAGCGAGAGATAAAATAGTCATTGTTGAGCCTGAAGAGATGGGTCCGGCCCACGTTGCGCATCACCAGGACGCCCTGGTATGAATGCACATTTTATCTGCCACGAACCCTTCGACTAGGCTCAGGACAGGTTTCACGAATTAACACGAAAAAGAAAAAAATTAGTGAAAATTCGTGTAATTCGTGGCAAAAAGCCTTTTGGTGTTGACGCTGGCATACCCCCACATCCGCCGATACAGGCCAAAGAGATAGAAAAGGGTTGGCCTGATGATGATCCCCTTTTGGCGAAGGAGACGCGGTTACTTCGGCTACGTTCAGTACAAGAGTTGCGCCGGTCCGTGGCCGCTTCTTTGCATTTGACAAACCACGGCTTCACGACTATATTATACCATACGTACAGCCTAGGCTACCCTAATGAAACATCATCCTCACCAATGGACGGTACAGGACAGATACGGCAACACCGTGTACATGACAGCGGAACGTTGGCGACACGCACTGGAAAAACGCCCCTGGCTGGCAGACCCTTCCACCCTCATCCAACAGGCACGATTCCATGCTTGGCCCAGTAGAAAACCAGCTTGATCGCCTCGTTCTTGTGCAGGGGTGCAGAGGTGCTAAAGTAAAGCTTGCTATCCCTACCAGCGCGGCCAGGTTGACCAAGAGCAGAACTTATGCTACAATATGCAGGACGCGGAAAGGATAATGCCCTATGGGACAGAACGAGAATGCAATTCCGATTATCAAACTACAAAAAACTGATGTCACCCTGGCCGAACTGGTGACTCGATTCAGAGGTCAGACTGTGGGTTTCCAGATTCCTCGGCTGGAGGGTATACTAATCCTCCTGCCCGGTGAGGACTACAGCTTCGTGACTTCGGCCATCCAGGCCAGGAAAGCTTTGTCCACCCGCCCTTCCAAGACGCCGGCCGAATACTTTGCCGAGACTGTGCGCGTTCTACACCGCTTGGAGCAGAAGCATGGCATGACCTCGGCCGAGTTCTATCGCCAGTTCCAGGAAGACGCTCTCCAGGAAGGCCCGGCCGATTATTGGGAGTGGCGAGTTCGCTACAAGAGTTTCCTGACCATGAAAGAACGCTTCGGCTTCTCGGAGACAGAGGTAGCGAATGTCTGATGGGAAGCTGCGAGCTTACTACTGGGAGGTCTTCACCGCGCTGGCTGAAACCGCCGACCTCTTGGATACCGCTCATCCCGACTACAGCTTTCCCTCCGAAGACGAGGTGGAGTACACTGCTGCTCTGCACGCCAGCCTGGTCTTCAAGGATGGCTCTCACCTGATCGTTCACTCCTGGTTAGATGCCACAGCGGAAGTCAGGGAGCACGATTACGCCTACGTCTACTTAGATGCTGAGGGGAACCGTGTTTTCCAGTATGATGATGCCCCCCATCACCCGGAACTGTCCACCTATCCCCACCACACTCATAAGGGGCAGAGGCCTGCCAAAGGCTCCGACGAGGCTTTACCCCTGGATATTCCACGGGTGGACTTTGTGACCATCTTGGACAAGGTCGTACGCAAGTACTTAGGGTTCGTTAAAGAATAACTTCCCGATACGATGTCATTGCGAGCGCTTTTTGCGAAGCAATCCCCACCTTTGTTCAGCAAGGAGATTGCTTCGTCGCAAAAAACCGTGCCTCGCAATGACACCTGAACGCTTACGTAGTGGCTTGAGTGCAGAGGTACTGAAATAACAAGGAGCAGGGGTGTTCCCCTGCTCCTCTGCTCCCCTTCCATCTTCCCCTTTCCCCCTTCCCCCTTCCCTCCTCCCCCTTCCCCCTCTCCTCCTCCCCCTTCCACCCCACCATCACCCCATCAATCCATACAGCTTCTCCACCAGCTCCCCGTTCCGCTGCGCCCCCGCCAGCGCAATCAGCTCCTCCAACGCTCTACGTTCCATTTTCCCCCTTCCCCCTTCCTCGGGGTGGATACGGAAGATATGCGAATGTGAGGTGGGCTCCCGAATCTCCCCCTCTCCGACCAGCTCCTCGTGCATCTTCTCGCCCGGGCGCACTCCGGTGTAGACGATGGGGATGTCCACCTCAGGGCGCAGGCCGCGCAGGCGGATGAGGCGGCGGGCCAGGTCATCAATGCGAATCTGCTGGCCCATGTCCAGTAGGAAAATGTCGCCTCCTTCGGTGAGGGCGGCGGCCTGGATGATGAGGCTCACGGCCTCGGAGAGGCTCATGAAGTAGCGGGTCATGTCGCGGTGAGTGACGGTGACCGGTCCACCCTGCTCGATCTGGCGCTCAAACATCGGCACCACGCTGCCGCGAGAGCCGAGCACATTTCCAAAACGGACGGCGGTGAAGAGGGTTTCAGGTTTCACGTTCCACGTTTCACGTTCATCCCCAGCCTGCAACCTTGAACTTTCAACCTGAAACCCGTCTGTGGCGATCATCATCTCGCACAGCCGCTTGGTGGCGCCCATGACGTTGCACGGATTCACCGCTTTGTCGGTGGAGACCAGCACGAAACGCTCCACGCCGCTCTGGCGGGCCAGGTCGCTGACGATGAGGGTGCCGGCGACGTTGACCCACACGGCTTCATCAGGATGAGCTTCCATGAGGGGGACGTGTTTGTAAGCAGCGGCGTGGAAAACGATCTGCGGATGGTGTGTCTCCAAGACAACACGCATCTTAGCCTGATTGGTGATATCTGCAATGATGGGAACCACTCGTGAATTGTGAATTGTGAATTGTGAATTTTGAATTGCGAATTTACAAATCTGAAATCCCAAATCGTGTAGGCCGCTCTCGTTGTTGTCCAGCATGAGAAGCTGGCGGGGGCCGAAGTTGATGATCTGGCGGCAGAGCTCGGAGCCGATGGAGCCAGCAGCGCCGGTGACCAGGACGGTCTTGCCCTCCAGCAGGTTACGGCAGGCCTCGCGGTCAATCTTCACCGGCTTGCGGCCCAGCAGGTCCTCGGCGGTGACGTCGCGCATGGGGGACGAGCCGTTGACACTCTGGATGAAGTCGAAAACGCTGGGAAGCACCTTGATGATGGCCGGGGTCTGCTCGCAGATGTCCAGAATGGCCCGGAAGTCGTCCCCAGAGATGCTGTAGATGGCGATGACGATGAGGTCTACCTGGTGGCGGGCCACGAGCTGGGGGATGGCGTGGCGGTCGCCCAGGATCTGAATGCCGTGGACGCGCATTCCCTGCTTGTCCGAGTCGTCGTCCACGAAGCCGACCAGTTCATAGCCCTCGCCCTCTTTCTGATTCAGGAAGCGCCAGGCCAGCAACTGCCCAGCCTCGCCAGCGCCGACGATGAGCAGGCGGGTGCGGGTCGAGGGGAACTGGCCGCGCAACGCCTGCCAGCGCCAGTGGAAGCCGGTCCACACCCGACGCCGGTAGCGCACGCTGACGAAGCCGACGAAGGCGAACAGGCCCGTCATCCAGACGACGCTGAGAGGGACCGGGCGTCTACCGGGCCAGAAGATGTCGACCAAGGTCAACAGGGCAGTGCTGACGCCGACGGCGGTGGCGATGACGACGATCTCGCCAGCCGAGGCGTAGCGCCATAGGCGGTGGTAGAGGCTGCAGAGGTGGTTGACGGTGCAGCAGACGCCGACAGCCACCAGGCCGAAGAGGAGCATGGGGCGGATGTCCAGGTTGGTGGTGACGGCGCGCGCCGCCCAGGCCAGGAGCAGGCTGGCGGTGACGATCAGGGCGTCAACGACGCCCCAGGGGACGTAGCGGCGGATCGTATGGAAGATGGAGATTGGAGGATGGAGGATGGAAGGTGGATGGTGGAAGAGGGAAAATGGAAAACGGAAACGACGTTTGCTCATTGATGTTCTCCAGTTGGTGCTTCGTTGCGCTCGAAGAGGGAAAGGGCCGCCTGAGCCAGGACGGCCAGGTCGTATGGGAATGACTGCTGCTCGATGTACTCCAGGTCCAGGCGGAGCTTGTCGGGTAGAATCTGGGTAAGGTAGACGCGCTCCAGGTCATCGCCCGCAGCGGCCAGGAGCTCTTCCTCATGGCGGTACTTGTTGAAGGCAGGGCTGGCCATGCCTGGCCGTACGCTGAGCACGCGGCGCTGCTCTGGCGTGTAGTGGGCCACGTAGCGGGGATCCTCTGGCCGCGGACCCACGATGCTCATCTCGCCCTTGAGGACGTTGATGAGTTGGGGCATCTCGTCAATCTTCATCTTGCGCAGGAAACGCCCGACGCGGGTGATGCGGGGATCGGCGTCACGGGTGATCCCGGGGCCTTGGTTCGATGCGTCGGCCACCATGGTGCGGAACTTGTAGAGGGTGAACGGTTTGCCTCCCTTGCCGATGCGCCGAGCGCGGTGCAATACCGGACCCTCCGAGTCTAACTTTATGAACATGGCTATAAGCAGGAAAAAAGGGGAAAAGGCAAAAAGGAAAAAGGTTGAAATGATGACGTCGAAGATGCGTTTGAGCATGGCGTTCCTCCCTTTCTCCCGCGTTAAAAAACAACTTGACAAAGTTCGGCACTGGGTGTATAATATCAACCAGAAAGCGGTATCGTAAGTCCTGGTGACCCTGGACCTTCGTAGAAGGTGCCTAGCTCCCGGTGAAACTCCGGGGGGACAGACTGAGATCGGGGCCCAGGGGGAGCCGCTTTTCTTCTTTTCACCACAGGTGATGCCTGATCACCTCTTCCATAACGATCTTGTCTTTGAGAATGTTGTAGAAGTGATCGTTTCCAGCTTCATATTTCTGGAAAATTGCCCAGGCCACGTGATCCACCGCCTGCAGCTCTTTCACTTCGACAAGCTCAGTACAAGCCGGTTACGTGAATCCTCTTGCCGGATCAATACCACCTCTTGCGGCAACCCGGCGATCCCCTCGCGAATCACCCTCTCAAGTTCGAGTCTGAGTGACCTCTTGGTATATCGCTTGTCGAGAAAGAACTCAATACGAGGCCACCTTTCCACGCAGTGGACTACCGCTTTGGTGACAGCCTCTCGATAGATGTCCTCCGGGTCTTCGGGCGGACGAAGGATGGCTCGCTTATCTACGATAACGGTCACAATCTCAACGTCTTCCTCGACAATGCTCCGTAGCAGCCGCTCAATGACCCGTTCCTCGAGAACCGTCGCTTTCACTTCGACAAGCTCAGTACAAGCATTTCATCTGGTCGAGCCTTCCGCCGTAGACTCCTACGTGCCCGCTTCACGTGAAGCTCAATCGGCCGAGGGACATTCGTGCTGAGCACCGCGACCACGAGAAAGTAGCTACCCGAGAAAGGGTCAGCGCCGCCAGACTCGTCCAGAAAGCCATAATACATCTTGGCGACCCCTGGCCCACCCTCCTTTTTCACTCTTCCCCTTTTCTCCCGTCCTACCTTTTATACTTTCTCACTACATCAAGAACCGCCTCAATCACATCGTTTACATCTTGATCCGTCATTCTTGGGTAAAGCGGCAGCGAAACGATGCGCTGGTACTCCCGATAGGCTATGGGGAAGTCACCGGGTTTGCAGTTGCTGTCGCAAGACGGTAACAAGCTGCTCACACACGTACTCCACCTGCTCCTCGGCCATAACGCTGGAGAAGGGCAGGGCCAGCGTGGAGCGGGCCACGGCTTCGGTGACCGGGAAGTCGCCTTCGCGGTAGCCGAAGCGCTCGCGGTAGAAGGGCTGCAGGTGGATGGGGGTGAAGTAGGGGCGTGAGGGGATACCCCGCTCCTCCAGCGCGGCCATGACTGCGTTGCGGTCTATCTCTGGAGCCAGGCGGATGACGTAGACGAACCAGGACATGCGAGTGGTCGTCGGCGCAACGTAGGGGATCTGCACACCGTCTACATCCTTCAGCCGCTCGTTGTACCATTGGGCCACCCGCTCCCGTTTGGCCAGCAGTTCCTCGATGCGGCCTAGTTGAGCCAGGCCCAGGGCCGCGCTCATCTCATCCAGGCGGTAGTTGTAGCCCAGGCGGGTGTGGTTGAGCCAGGCGTCGAAGACGTCCCGCCCCTGGTTGCGCAGGGAGCGGAAGAGGGTGTCCCAGTCGTCCTGGTCGGTGACGATCATGCCTCCCTCGCCGGTGGTGATCTGCTTGTTGGGATAAAATGCAAAAACCGTTGCAAGTTTCAGGTTGCAAGTTTCAGGTTGCGTGCCGATGCGGCGGCCTTTGTATTCGGCGCCGAGGGCCTCGCAGGCGTCTTCGATCACCGCCAAGTCGTACTCCCTTGCCACGTCGAGAAGTGAATCCATGTCGGCAGGCTGCCCAAACGCATGCACCGGCAAAATCGCCTTCAACTGTCCCCTTGTCTCCCCCTCTCCTTGTCTCCCCCTCTCCTTGTCCCCTTGTCCCCTTGTCAGCTTGTGGGCGGCTTGGGCGACGAGGGCCGGGTCTATGTTCAGGGTCTTCGGGTCAATGTCCACGAAGACGGGGATGGCACGCTCGTAGAGGATGACGTTGGCCGAGGAGACGAAGGAGAAGGGAGTGGTGATGACCAGGTCGCCTTCTCCTACGCCAGCGGCGATGACGCAGAGGTGGAGACCTGTTGTGCCGCTGGAGACGCCTACGGCGTGGCGTGCCCCGACGTAGGCAGCGAAGCGCTCCTCGAACTCGGCGATATGGGGGCCGAGGCTCAGATACCGGGTTTGGAGCACCTGGTTCACTGCCTCGATCTCGGCAGCGCTGATGTCGGGTGAAGACATGGGGATCTGTTCCGTCATTGGTTCATCACTACCTCAAGATGGAGTGTTACACTTCCATGAACTCCTCTACACTCACGCCCGCTTCCCGTATAATGGCCCTGACTGTTCCCTTTCGGATCTTCTTGCCTTTGTAGCGGGGCACTGGGATCACCCGGCCGTCGGTATCACGCACCCAGAGTTCATGGGATCCCTTGCCCTGGCGATAGAACCTGAAGCCCAACTTGCGCAATCGTTTAGTGACCTCCTGGTAGCTCAGCTCCCGGAGCTTGCTCATCAGCCAACTCCCACTGGAACAGAGACCGTCATCTGGGTCTCAGGGGTGAGCTCCACCTCTTGAAAACCCAGGCTTTCGCCTCGCTCGGCCCGGTAGACAGCGATCATTTTGATCACATCCACGCAGTTAAAGATGGCTTCCTCGATAGTATCCCCTTCAGCAAAAGCACCCTGGATGCCGGGGCCGCGAGCCAAGTAACCGCTGTCATTTGCCTCCACGACCAACGAGATTAGGATAGCCTTTGTATTGTGCATCTATAGCACCTCCTGTTCGCCTATCAGAAAAATGGAGAATGGATGACCTTCCCCCTTCCCTCCCCCGTTTTCTCCCTCCCCTCTACTCCCCTGCTCCGTTGCTCCCCTGCTCAGTTCGCCCTTTTCCCCCTTCCGTCTTCCATCTTCCCCTTTCCCCCTTCGCCCTTCCATCCTCCCCCTTCCTCTTTCCTC